>CAJOEM010000007.1 GCA_905233725.1 uncultured Synergistales bacterium | reverse complement strand
ATTGTCAGCACAGGCATACAAAATTCAAAATTCCGGAGTAAAAATCTCACACGTTGACAGTCACCAGCATTTACATGTTTTGCCGAAAGTTTTTGAAATAGTGTCGGATATGGCAATAAAATTAAACGTCAAAGCTATGAGAATGCCTCATGCTTACCTTAATGGCTGGGGAGGAGCCTGCAAAATCAGCAAAGTTGCGCTGAATTTTTTATCATTGCGGGCAAGAGATAAAGCTAAAAAATTAAATTTTGCCATGCCAGATAAATTTTTCGGAATTGTTGCAGGAGGTTCGATTAATGAAAAATGGCTGTGTTCTGTGATTAATGATATTGAAACTACGGCCGAAATTATGGTTCATATTGGAAGCAATAACGAAATTTTGCAAGCATCGTTAAATTGGGATCATGATTTTGAAGCAGAATTAAACACGTTGAAATCAGATGAAGTTAAAGATAGAATTAAAATTAATAATGTCAAAATTGCAAACTTTAAGGAGATTTAAATATTTAACTATGGAAAAATATTCATGTGTTTTGTTGTTGGCGATTTTTGGAATTTTTGCGGTGAGAAATTTTTTAGTGCCTTTGTTTGCTGATGATTATTCGTACGCTTTCATCTGGAACGGAAAAGACAAAGGGAATTTAATGAACGGGATCGGAAAAAGGGAGCGCGTTAAATCCGTAAAAGACATTTTTATTTCACAGTATTCGCATTATTTAACATGGTCAGGACGTTTCACTGCACATTTCTTGATTCAGTTTTTCATCTTAATCGGTAAAAAATTTTTCAACATTATAAATACTATAGCTTTTGTCGTGCTCATATTTTTGATTTACCAGCTTGGAATTATTGAGAATGGAAAAACGGGATTTGAATTTGTCTCATCTGATTTAGTTTTCTGGATTTTGTTCTGTTATTGGTTCTGCATTCCTTCATTGCTCATTACAAGTTTCTGGATTTGCGGTTCGTGTGTTTACATGTTTATGGCTGTGCTTCAGTGTTCTTTCATAATTCCTTATGCCTTAAATTATTTTAATCCATGTGATTTTAACATCGGATTTATGATTGTTCTCGGATTTTTAGCTGGATTTTCAAATGAATTTGGCGGAGCTGGAGTTTTCTTTTTTACGCTGGGTTGTATCATAAGTTCTTTCGTTTCTAACTATAACTATATAAGTTCATGGCAAGTTTTAGGATTTTTAGCTTTCTGCGCAGGGTATGCGGCTTTGATTTTTGCTCCTGGAAATTTTGTTCATGTTCAGCTTCTTCGTGAGCAGTTTCCTGATTATTTAATTCCTAAAGAATCTTACATGAAAAAAGAAATGTTTACCAAAAATTTTCTTTCTGGATTTTTGCCTGTAATACTTCGTGCATGGATTATATTTATTCCTATAATTCATTATTTTTTCAAAAACGGATTTGATCTTAGGGGAGTTTATATTTTTATTTTGGCTGTGTCGGGAATTTTCAGCCTTTCAGTCATGATGTTCTCTCCCGATTTCCCTGAGCGTGGCGGATATTCTGCCGTAATATTTTTGCTAATTGCTTCGGTGTCGGCTCTTCAAGATGTAATTTTCCCGAATTGGCTGAAATATTTGGCAATGGTCATATTATTTTCAGATATGGCTTTGTGTGTTTATTCTGATTTTGATTTCTCAAGACAGATTAAAAATATTATCAGGCTGGCAGAAGAACAAAAACATAACGATTCTATCTTCATTCCCAACATAAGATCTTCAAAAGTTGCTATAATCACACGTTGGCGGGCATTGAATGAAAGTGCGTTATGGGCAGGAGGTTTTGAGGAAAGCCCTGAAGGAAACACAAACATAATGTTTGCCCAATATTACGATTACGGTTTGAAAAAAATTATTTTGAAAGGAAGTAATTAAGATTTTTGAATACCCTTTAACCCCAGAACAGCTTTATATGTACGAACGTCAAAAAGAATTTCCAGATTCTCCGCTGTTCAACATGTATCCAATGTTAATGAAGCTAAAAGATTGGGTGGACATGAAAAAAATGTCTGAGATTTTAATCAAAACCGCTCAGGCTCATCCGGCTTGTTTTTCGGTTATCGAAGAACATAACGGAGTACCTTTTCAAAAATACGTTCCTAACTTAATAAGCGATGTAAAAATTGAAAAAATTTCGGAAGCTGAATTTCAATCAATGATAAATACGTTAGTACAGCCGTTTAGTTCTTGCGATGTACCGATAAGATTAAGACTGTTTGAAACTGAGAAGGCAAAATATTTTTTCTTTGATACATATCATGTTTTCTGCGATGCTTTTTCAAAAGCTGTCTTCGTTTACGATTTAGATAAAGCATACGCCGGCGGAGAACTTGAGCGTGACGGCTGGCTTTCATATCTTGAAGAGAGAGCAGGCAAAATTTTCTCCTCATTATCAGGAAAGCAAATTGTATTATGAAAATCTTTACGGGAACACAGATTGGAGCAGATATCCTGAAACTGATTTCCCAGATGGAAGGGAAAATGCGCAGGGGCTTTTGTTCAGGGACATTGAAATTTTTGAGGGTGATTTAGATATTCTGAAAAACTATCATTTGACATATAACGAATTTTTTTCCGCAATATCTCTCTTATCTACCGCGATGTTCAACAATGCCGAAAACGTACTTAACACATGGACATATAAAGGACGCTGGAAGAAATTTCATCATAACATAATTGGGAATATGATTATGGATATGCCTTTAGCTTTGAATTTAAAAAATATTACCGTAAACCAGATTTTCAAAAGCATAAGGGAACAGGTAAAGGACAGTTTGTTACACAGAGATTATCCCTACACAATGCTTGACGAAAAAATTTTGCAGGACGATATTCTTTGCTTTATATATCATAGCGGTCTTTACGACGTTCCGGCAAAAATAAATCTCTTTGAAAGCATGGTTATTGATTTCAATGATTTTTCAAAAGGCAACGGGACATCGGATAATATTATTGATGTTGAATTAAGACAGGACGATGATAAATTTTTGCTTTTGACCGATTATGCAGCTCATAAATATAAATATGAAACGGTCGAAAAGTTCGTTGATATTTTTATCTCAAACACTCATAAACTCTTAAGACTTATGAGAGAAAATAAATGCGATTCTGAGGTGTTATTTTAATTATGTCAGATTCTTTAGGCGTAAAAAAATTCAAATCGTTGCTCATAACTTCGAGCACTGAAATGGCTATAAGTGTAATAGTCCTGATGTCCGATACAATCATAACCGGCCACATAATAGGAGAAATCGGAATATCAGGAGTAAATTTAGTTTCACCGCTGTATTCATATATAGCATTTATATCAACGCTTATAGCTACGGGAATATCATTCAGCTACGGACTCGCTATGGGGAAATTTGACAAGGAAAGAGCAGATAAACTTTTCGGCTTGAGTGTAATTCTCTCATTATCGCCAGGAATAATATCATTTGCGGCAGTGTTTCTATGCAGTGATTATTATTTTGCGTTCATGTCTCCTTCTGATGAAGTCCTTAAGTTTGCGCATGAATATTTCAGATTTTTCAAGTATACGATACTGCTTCAGCCGATAAATGGTCTTATAAGCACAATGGCATACGACGATGGAGATGAACTGATATGCAACATAGCTAATGCAGTTCAGATATTTGGCAATATAATTCTTTCGATAATTCTTGCGCTTTATATGGGAGTGTCCGGAATATCTCTCGCAACACTCATAACATTAACGGCAAGTACATTGATATTGTGCTGTCATTTCTTCAGGGCTGCAAACTCACTCAAGGCAAAAATATATTTCAGCCTACATGAATGCATTATGCTGATAAAATTCGGCTTTGTTGATTCAGGCATGTATTTAATGCTGGGAGTTTTATTGTTCGTTATGAATAAGTTTGTGATTTCGGTTTTCGGTGATTATTATCTGCCCGTCCTGAGCATGAGTATAAGCCTTCTTGAAATCATCGTAGTATTTGACGGTATAGCCATAGCAATGAAACCGTTAGCGAGCGTGTATTACGGTGAAGGTAATTCGATAGCTCTGCGTCAGGTAATGAGAGCAGCCGAGAGAATTGCAGTGTACGAGGGAATAATATTTACTGTGATTCTGCTTGTTGGAGCTGATTATGTGCCGTATATCTTTGGTATTGACGAGCCGGATTTGGTGAGACTGTGCGCTTATGCTGTGCGTATAATCTCGTCAACGTTGGTATTTTCTGCCTTATTATATTTGTATGAAACATACTTAATGATTCCCGAAAAAACATTTATCGTAATTCTTGCCGCATTCCTCCGAAATATGATCCTGCCTCTGCTCTTTGCTGTACCTCTTGGACTAGTGTTCGGTCTTAATGGTATATGGACAGGTTTTGCGCTTGCTCCAGTTGTTACGTTAGGGGTGTGTGTATGGCTCATGATGAGAATTTACGGCAGAGACAATTTCCCGTTGTATATTGATGACGGAGATCTGACGGATCTCAGCATTATTCTGACACCTGAAAATATTATTGCTATGCGTGATGAAGCTGAAACGTTTCTGGCTGCACATAACATTTCACGAAATAAGATTAATGATGTTATGCTGATCATAGAAGAAACTGGAATGCTTATACTTGAACATAATAAAGGCAAAAAGATTTATGCAGAAATTACCCTTAAAACAAGTGAAGGTATAGAATTAATCATTCGTGATGAAGGCGAAATATTCGACATTACCGACACTGACAGCGATATAACTTCATTCCGGAGCTATATTGTAGCTAACGTAATGGCAGCACATAAAGGACGGCGTAACCTCACAACAACAAGTTTCAATCGCAATGTTTTTTATATTCCGTTATAGTCCGACATTTCCTGCCAGAAGAAAACTTGATGGTTTATAATTAGGCTTATTCATCAAGTCTAATACAAAATCCCCACCCCTGAAAAAACTTCGAGTGGGGGGAAAAATTATTCTCTGTGTCATTTATCGCAGATGATTTTTCATGAAGCAAGAATTATAATTAGACTTATCCGCTAATTTGAACCAGCGAACAAGTCTAATTGCATTTTTACTTAGAATACCTTCCCCAGTTCTCGATTAATTCGTAAATCAGAGCCTCAACTTCCTGATCCGTCATTCCTTCACAGTACGGATTTATTCGTTCATAATCCAACGAAAATTTTCTTTTATTAGCAACTTTCCTTTCTTTGACCGACGTGCTCTCAATTAATTCTTTAATCTCGTCAAGAGTTACGTTCCTTTTCCTACAGAATTTCTTTATTTTTTTCGCTTGCTCTATGCTTATGCTCAACTCAGAGTCAATCATAAAGAGCATATTTATAATCTCCAACGTAACAAACCTTCTGCATTTTTTGCCTTATTGCCGACAATACTCAGCATTTCTTCCGGAAGTTCAAGCAGTTGCGAATACCTTCTCACAGTCCTCGGTTTTAATCCAAGAATTTGAGAAACTGTGTCTGCCGTTGATACTTCCTCATCTTTTCTCCCTCGATGGCGAAGAGCCCGGTACATTCGACCGCATGATTTTATCGTCTCCAGCAAGCCAATTTCACGACGCTGAACATTTGACGAAGTAATAATTGAATTCGCGGTGTCATCATCACATGGGTCAATAATTATAACCGGCACGTTTCGAAATTCTGGTCTTGTCTTAGCAAGTTCCTCACAGACTTTTTTTCTCCTATAGCCAGAGATAATTTCATAAAAATTTTCTTGCTCAGCAGGTCTCACGAGGAGTGGAGTTAAGATGCCTTCTTGTTCAATACTCGCGTGAAGTCGAGCGAGTTCTTTGTCGTCAAAATCGTTCTCTGGCACGAAAAATGGATTTCCAGAAACAGTAGTTTGATTCCCTTTTTCATCATATAACGTACCTGAAAACGGAACTAAATTACTCAGCGAAACTAATACGTATTCATGTATTTCGTTACTCATCACTTAATATTCCTTTCTATAAAATTTTCCCATATTATACAACACAACTTTTGTCCCCAGGGACCCGAGGTTATTTAAGTCTTCACTTTCTTCACTCCAATGATTAAAGCGCTCGCACCTGCAGTAATCAAAGCGATCATAGCTAGTGCAAAACTTTCAGTCAACGAATAAATCACTCCGCTCAACACAGGAGCAACGGCAGTCATAGCTATTATCTTACCTACAGCTTTTGTGTAAGCGATTTTATCTTTGGGCTTCGTCGCATAATTTCTCAATATGAGCTTATAATTTCCGGATCGCAGCGCCAATGCGTAGAGTAAGAGTACGGCTGCAAATATAAACATTAGGATTGAATATGGTTCCAAGTCAAAGCACCTCCAGCGATTTATCAATTTCTCTCACAACTTCAGCGCTCTCAGGATTCTCTCCGGGCAACATGAGCAGCAATTTCTTCAAATATCCCTGCTCGGCTGCAATTCTCCTGCTCTCAGGATAGACAAGCTCAAACGCCATACATATTTGCGAAATTAGTGCTTCAAGCTCATTAAACGCTGCTTCATCCTGTTCAGGTCTTGGAACACAGCGATGTTCATTTATACACTGCATTACCTCGGAACGCACAGTAAGATTGTGTAGCTCTCGTCTGTCATACGGCGGTTCAGTCAGAACTCGAAAAATATCAAGCTTGTCGGCATCCCGGAGAATATTACAATATGTTTTCGTCTCCTGATTTAGAGCAGTTGGCAGTCTTAACTTGTTATGAGACCTGATAGCAGCCTCAGCTATGAGAAGCCATTTATCAGGAACTGGCGGGAATTTCTTTATCAGCCCGTCTCTAAACAAAATATCCGCCCCAAGCTCGGCATGATCTATCGACAACGCGTCCTTGAAAGTTCCATATCTCGCAATTTGTTCAAAACGCCCAATGTCGTGAAGCAGACCCAGAAACCAAGCGAACTCGGAATTACACGAACTCGGTGAAATTTTCTCCGCGATAGCAGCTACCCTGAAAGTATGGGATATCTTCAGTGCTATGCTGACGTTCTGGCTGTCATAATTAGCGACGTATGTTTTGAATGCTTTTATAGCTTCCTGCTTGTTCATGCTAATCGACTGGCTGTCATATTTAGCGTCGGTGTTGCTTGCATCTATTAGTTTTGCAATCATAGTTTGTGATCGCAAGATTTCACTCTCCTTTTTTATTTCATGCTATCACTATTAGCTATTATTTGCAATGATCATAAAAAGACGCTTAACTTGCTGAAAGGCTGCTTGCGTTTGAAAATATTTTTAGAAGAAAAGTCATAGAGGAATTAATGAGAAATGATTATTCTGTATGAAGACGATAACGTAAAAATAAGCGGAGATTGGCATCAGGGATATTGCGGTGAAATTCCTGAAAGTTATAAAGGGATAATTTTACCTGAAGATTACAAAGAATTTTTACGTGAACATAACGGCGGAAAATTCAATGTGTACTTTAAGAAATCATGCCATCATGAATATGAACTTGTATTTTTTGATACAGGTATGATTTCCAATGAAAGTGAGATTTATGAATATTATCCTTATCCTGGTTGGGAATATAGTTATTCACAGCAATTAGAGTACATGGAAGAGTGTGATAGCTCTGGCACGCCATATTTTCCAGACAATCGTTTCCATGATTTACCGGCTTTGTTTGATTTTTTTTATGATACTCATATTCCAATAGGTGCATTTGAAGTGATTAATAGTTCTGCTTTTGTTATTGATAATAAAAGCAATTATATTTTCGTCGACAGCATGTATGATGACATTGGAGAGTGCTTAGATAAAGTTTCTTTTACAAATCCAGTTATCTTTGACAATAATAAATACTATTCTGGTTATTACGTGCCTGAGGGAATCATTATTCCAATAATCTCAAATTACCGGAAATCAAACGCAAAAAAATATATTCTCAAAAATCCGAACGAAATTCATGAATTAATCCCTTTACATTCAAAATATTCAAAATATAGCTATAAAAGTTGGCTCACATGGTCTTATGATACACATGAATGTAAGCAAAAATTCAAAACGCTTGGAGAATTATTTCCGATGATTTTCAAAAAAATTTCTTCAACAGACGTTTATTACTTCGAATAACAAGCTTCGTAGCCTGCTGGAATATCAACGTTGTGCCAGAGAATCGTTACTTTGCAGCCAGTTTTCTCACAAACTTTGAGAACGTTAGCTTTAGATTTCGCAAATAACTTACAGCTCTCTCGAAATCAGCGCAATAATTCTGTTATGTGTGTTCGCGAAAAATTCATCGGTTCACAGAATATCATACGAACGTTGGTCAAGCCGTATTATCGCGTTCATCATGGGCTGAAATTTTTATTAACACACAGTGTGAGAATCGCTCATTCTGCGTAAAACATCATATTATTTATGAGCTGTTTGCAAATCAAAAAATAAATCATAAATGCATATAGCTCAAATTTGATATGCTATTCACTCATTGAACCCGTATATCGTATAAATAGTGACGATTTGTGTTTGTGAACTCGGATCTGCGGCGCGCGTTTTTGAAACGCCTAAATATCAAACAAAAGATTCCCCCCGTAAATTCGCGAGGGGATTTTTTTGTGCTAAGAATTTATTCCCTAAAGCTCTGTTTTCCCATGAATAAGATCACGCCTGAATTATCGTCAATTATGAAATACACGAATGGCCTATCCGCGTGAAATTGCTTTATTTCGACTTTCATCGGGCGCGCGGACGTAACTCGCATCATTTGTACAGCCGTAGCAGCTGCAGCTTCGGTCTTTTCCTCGTCAAGTTCGATAAAAGACTGGTGAATTATCGAGTCAATCTTCAAGTCCTCAGCACTCGTTATGCCAGAGAAATCTGCGTGATCCGTGAACGCCGCTTGAACTCCCAGCTTCTTGAAAATATCGCTCAACTCGTAGCGCTTCTCAGTCCTGAATTTCGGCAGCCATAAGTCAACTTTCCTGCGTGAGAGAGAGCTAATCCATCGTGAAAATAAATCCTGATTAACGCCGCTCAGAAACGCATTCATCTCGACATTTTCCGGAGGCAACACGGCTAACATCGCGAAATTATGCCCGTCAACACCGTACGGAATCCTGATAACTTTCGCGCCATCAACTTCTCCGTAAGAAAAATTATCGGTCTTGCTCATCATATCGACTTCGATTGGTTCAGTTGCGGCATTCTTGAACGGGCGTTTTTTTGTCAGGTTCTTGTCAAAAGCGTCCGCCCATTTCGCGTTGAAATACACAGCGTTCGTAAGAATCATTCGCGTATCAGGTTCGATTTTGCGAATCAAGTCTTTAATGCGATTATGCGTACTGCGGCTTACCCAAGAATTTATGATCTCGCGCGCTTCGTTAGGATTTTGCGTGAATTTCACAAGCCCCGTGTCGCTGTCATAATATTTTTTCAGGAGCAGCTCGTAATCCTGCAACAATTTCACATCATGATCAAGCCAAACTCGATTGGCATTGCGCAAAGCTTCACACGAAATTTCCTTCACAAGTTCGCCCAAATTTTCGTGCAGCGAGTCCGAGAATCCCAGAGAATTTCGCATCTCCTGAGCCGTCTGAGCATTCGCACCAGCGTAGACCATGCCAAACGCTGAGATTATGCTGAACGGTGAAAAAAACAAATCCGAACCTGAACTTGCATCCGAATCTTTCATGAGCAAATTCGCCGTCTTGAACGCAAATTCATTCACAACTTTCACGACTTTCGACACATGACTTTCCGCCGCAAAAACGCAACCTGTGCTAATCATGCAAAACGCAATCATAACAAAAACGCTTAATATTTTACACATCATTCTCATCAAAATTAATTCCTCCTTCAAAACTTCAAAAATAATTTCGGCTACGTAACTCTAAAACATTTGTCGCAAAATTTCATCAGCAATTACACACGAAATTCGCACAAGATTCGCATATGAAAAGACCCCGGAAATTTCTCTCCGGAGCCTTCTTTGAGAAAGGAGTGTTTTACGCTTGAAAAACAAGCATATTTATGAAAGAAAAATTAAGCGTATAACTTAATTCGCCGAATACCGTTTTGCCGCGAAATATTCGTCAATGCTGTCAAGAATTTCTTTCGGGAGCATCGTCTTGAGCAAATATTTCTCGGGTTTGAATCTCAACACTTCCATTATACTGCGCTTGTCACCCTTGGCTGTCAGGAACATTACCGGAATATTCGCCGAGTTCGGGTCTGACCTTATCATCTCGAGAACTTTCGGACCATTCACAATCGGCATCTCGAAATCCAACAATATCAAGTCAACGTGATTCTTCGCCAAAATTGTGATCGCATTCATTCCAGAACTTGCAACAAGAATTTTATAGCGCTTCGAGAGCAAACTCTTCATCGAACGCAGAGCCGTCGCATCATCATCTACGATCAAAATGCTCTTGAACTCGTTCAGCTTATCAACTGCCTCGCCCTCTTTCTGAAGACGCTTGATTAATTCGGCAACATCAACTGGTCTAACGTAAGTCTGCGCAACATAAGTCGCTTTCTTGCCGATAATCGTGTCGATTTCCTCCTGAGTTCCGATCACGAAAAATCTGATTCCGCGATCCTCGACCAAGTCCTTAATATAGCCCAGAACGTCGATCATCAAGTTATCTTCGCCTTGCAAATACAAGATAAATATTCTGGGAATGTCCTCACCTTTCGGGGCACCAGTCCCAGCCTCCGCGGCAGCAGCTTCTTCACCGCCGCCCTCCTGTGCGAGCAACGCAGCAACTTCGGGATCAACTGTTTCTTCTTCGTCAGTCTGGATATTCGATGTCAAAAACGTCGAAATTGCCGTGACATCCGGCTTGACCGTCAGAACTTCGAAATCCTGCGCCTTCAAGTGATTGATGATCCCCTCAGATATGAAACTTGTCTTTTCTGTTATGAATAAAACCTTACTCACAAAAATCCTCTTCCTTCTATATATAAGCTAAAGCCTAAATTTACAAAAGTTGTTCCAACGCATCCCAATCCACGTTGTCAACGCACTGCTTTATTTTATCAAATTTTTTGCGTTCTGAATCAGGAATCCGGAATTTTTTCGCCTGCTCCAGCATACTCAGAATATTATCAAGATCGAAATTATCCGCAAATCCCTTCATCATCATGTACATTTCTTTAAGATCAAGCTGCGTCATCTCAGGCAATTCCGAATCTGAATCCGAATCCAAATCCGAATCTTCGTCATATTGCAAATCCTGTTCCGGCAAATCTGGAATCTGAATCGGCTCCGGCTCTTTACCCGTTAAAACCTGCTCTAACGTGACCCAATCCGCATTTGTGACGCACTCTTTCACCTTCTCGAATTTTTCGCGCTCAGATTCCGGAATGCGATAATTTTTCGTTTCCTCGAGCATGTTGTCAATATTATCAAGATCAAAGCTCTCAGCAAACGACAGAATCATCGAGTACAGCTCGTTCAATTCCCCGGGCGAAATTTCTGGCAGCGACATATCCGGCTCATCTTTCTTGCCGAAGACGTTCTCCAGAAGCGGCTTGTAACTTCGATATTGCGACAACAGCGCAGGAGTTTTCATTTCAATCTCGTGAACGTCATTCTTGTCGCCGCACTCCTCCAGGTATTTCGCGTTCGCAGACAAATCCAGCGCACCAACAAGTCTCGCAGCACTCTTCAGCGCGTGAACCAGGACCGTGTAATTCTTAATATCCTTCTCTTTCTCGAAGCGTTCAATTTCATTAGCTTTCTTGTCCAACGTGGTGTAAAAAATCTCCAGAGCCTGAACGAACGTCTCCTCAGCTCCGCAATTCATAATCGCTGCGTCATAATCAATTCCCGGAATATTCTTATACGGCGAAGCTTCCTGCTCAGAAACATCGTATTCGCCATCGTGGTCGGCCTCATAATACGAAATATTGACCTCGGCATCATCGTCAAATTCTTCGTTATCATTCCTGATCACCAATTCCGGCGGCAGATATTCCAGCAAAATCTGCTCTAATCTAACTGTGTCAACCGGTTTTGAAACGTAATCGTTAAAGCCCTTGTCGATATACATTTGTCTCGCACCGAGTACAGCATTTGCAGTTAGCGCGATAACTGGCGTGTGAATATTCAAGCCGTCCGTGATTTTCTTCATTGCCTCAAAAGCCTCGATTCCGTCCATTCCGGGCATTCTGTGATCGAGAAATATCATGTCGTACTTGTTCATGCGAACCAACTGCAGCATTTCTACGCCACTAGTCGCTGTGTCAACTTTGATTTTCGTGTTCTTGAGCAAATTCGCAAACACAAGCAAATTCACGTCAGCATCATCAACAACCAGGACTTTCGCATTCGGAGCTTTGAACGATCTGCCGCGCATTGCCTGATGTGCCGCAGCAACTGAGAACGCGCGTTCATAATCACCAATCGGCTCCCACTTCATGACTGCCTGCTTAACTTCAAACGAGAACGTCGAACCCTTGCGATAAATGCTCTCGACTTTCAACTCCGTTCCCATTAATTGCAGCAATTTCTGAACAATCGGCAAACCCAATCCCGAGCCATCAGACCTGAATTGACGTTGCATTTCGATATGCTCAAACGGCTGGAAAATATAATCTATATCCTCGGACTTAATGCCGATCCCCGTGTCACTAATCGAACACTTCAGTAAAATATTATTCGAGTCAAGCTGCTCATAGCCAATCATGACCGTAATGCCGCCGCGCTCTGTGAATTTTATCGCGTTACTCAGGAGATTCAGCATGACCTGCCTGATATGATACTCGTCGCCGTCCAGGATTCTCGGGATTTTCTTGTCAACATTCACACTGAACGACAGAGATTTTTTCTTTGACTGTTCAGCAGCGATATTCACAATGTCATTTATCAGCGAGCTTAGATCATACCTGATCGGCGTAATTTCCATCTTGCGATCCTGAAGCTTCGAGAAATCCAGAATATCATTTATAATTCCCAGCAACGCACGACCTGCACGCTGAATCACAAGCGCATATTCCGTAATTTCCGGACGATCTTCCTCACGAAGAATCATCTCGTTCATGCCGATAATCGAGTTCATCGGTGTGCGAATCTCGTGCGACATATTATCAAGAAACGCGCTTTTCGCCTCATTAGCCGTGTTAGCTTCCGAAATCGCTTTGTCAAGTCTGACCTGCTGATAGCGATACGCGTACGTATACATGAAAATCAGCAATCCCAATGTCAGCGCAAGAACTGCCAACGGCAAAAAAACATTCAACGGGTTTGCCAATTCTGGATTTATCGAGTTCGGGAAATAATACGCGAACAGAACATTTGACGTGTAAGCTGCTGCTTCGAGAGCGAGCATGATTATCGCCTCAAACGATGGCAAAAGACACGGTGTTGCGACAAATGACAGCACGAAAAACACCGGAACTCCACCCATGATTCCGCCGTCCATGAAAAACAATATCGTCAAGCCGAATATAAATCCGCCAGAAATTAGCGGGTACGTGAGTGAATCGACTTTCTTTTCATGATCACCGCTGCTAACGATTCTTGTCGTCAAAAACGCAATCACAGACATAGCCGCACAGAACGCAAAATACGCCAGTGCGACTCCGTAATAAGCGCCAATTACGCGAACTAATCCTACGACACCGAAAGCTATTGACGCAATCACCGAAAATGCCCAAAGACAAATTGCTTTGATATTATTTCCGGTGCTATCGGGTATGAAAATAAAACTCCTAATATTATCTAGTCTCATGCTGTGAATAATAGCATTAAATAACTTTTTCGCAAATCATATTTTTACGCAATTATTTCTTCTCGCCGTCAACAACCAATGTCGCCGAAGCATACGCCTTCACAGGTTTGCCGTTCTCGTCGAATTCGTTTGTGTACCTGATGTGAAACGGAATCCTGCCGACCGTCAACGGGAAAATTGCCTCAAGATGCTCAACTCCGGAATCAATCTTTTTCATGAAAGCACGATAATCATCCGCGCATTCCTCCGGGAAAATTCCCATTTCAATCGCAGCCTCCGGATAATTCTCGACAAGTGCCGGCAAGCCCAGATCACGCATACACCTGAAACACGGGCGCATTTGTTTTGTCGCGATATTATACTCCCAAGCGTAGACGTTCGCCTGTTCGCTCGCAAATCTGAATCGCCGCTCACTGTCAAATAACGCCGAGTAATTCACTTTCTCCGCCGTAATATTCTGAATCAGCGCGTAAAACACGTAATCGTTAAAATTCTTGCCAATCACGCGAATCGAACTTCGAATGCAAACTTTATTTTCACCGCACAGTTTCGAATTAATCACACGCCAATTCTCGCAAGTCTCCGTCTCACCAGAAGCAATCGCACGCTTCATCGTTTCCTCGTAAATTTTTCTGCTCTCAGCACCATGATTATTCCACGGGTTCGAGCGCAAAATCTCGTCCTCGTCACCATCCAAGTGAAGCTCACGCGCGTATTTCTCATTCACACGCAAAATCTCAACATCTCGCGTAATAACATTATAATTAAATATCGCAGCAGCTCCGACGTAATTGCTAAATATAAGCGTCTCAAGCGAATCCGGTGACCAGAATTTCTTCGCGTCCATTGTCTCAATCAGATTCATCGACGGCAAAATCGCTTCAATCTGGGAATTTTTCAGCAACTCGACAAATTCAGAATCACGAACTGGTCTTGAATACAAATATCCCTGCATGTAATTGCAGCCTATGCTCATCATGTAATCTGCTTTCTCAAGCGTCTCAACACCCTCAGCAATCGTAGGCGTATTCAGCCATTTCGACATTCTAACAATCGAGCTCAGAATCGTTCCACCGCGTCCGGCTAAGTCCCCCGAAAGAAATCTCATATCGAGTTTTATCACATCGACGTCAAGATCTTTCAAAACATTCAGCGACGAATAACCCGCACCGAAATCGTCCATCTC
This sequence comes from uncultured Synergistales bacterium, assembly GCA_905233725.1. Classification (GTDB taxonomy): domain Bacteria; phylum Synergistota; class Synergistia; order Synergistales; family Aminobacteriaceae; genus JAFUXM01. Next base: position 39,676 of record CAJOEM010000007.1, on the reverse strand, counting down.
GACAAGATAACCGCATTCGTGCAGCTTATTCAGAACCGAAATTACAAGCTCAATTCCGCCAACTGTAGACGACTCCGTAATTTCTGCGCGTAAAAATTTCACCGGAACCTGGTATTTCTCACGAATTTTCTCGATCTCGCTAACGTAATCATGTTCGAAAATATCATGCCTTGAAATGTTAAACGAAACCGGAACTGGATTAATATTATTATCAATGCAAAATCTCAAGAACTTGCAAATAACTTCGAACGCGTGTAAATCCGCACGATGAATCAGGCCATTCTGTTCAAGTACGGGAATGAAATCAGCAGGGGATTGATAGCCACAATCTGGATCATTCCAACGCATCAGAGCTTCTGCGCCGATCATTTTGCGCGTTGAATGATTATATTGCGGCTGATAATTCATGAATATATTCCCGTTCGCAAGTGCTTCATCAAACCCGCGAATTAATTCATCTTCTGTTAATTTTCTTGACATCTACATTCACCCCTTGCAAGTCTGCAATTTACGGGGCAATTATATCACGTAATTTTTTCCTCTTCCGTAACGATTATAATATTTCGCTTTATTCGCGTACATGTTATCATCTGCGCGCTTGAAAACTTCACGGAACTCCTTGTCACGTCCGCTTGTGAAAACTGCCGCACCTTTCGCAATCGCCAACGGGAATTTATACGCATTTGGAGTCCTGTTAATCTCGACTAACTTGTCATCAATCGCGTTGAAAAACATCTGCATCTCGCCCAAGTCATGCTTCACAACCGTTATAAATTCGTCGCCACCAATTCTGTACAAATTATCGCTGCCGAAAACCGAACTCAAGACATTCGCCGCATCAATCAATGCCAAATCTCCGCACTCGTGACCGTAATTGTCATTAATCGTCTTTAATCCGTTCATGTCGAAAACCGCAACTGAGAAAACTGCTATGCCTTCCTGAATCATTCTGTCCAAGTGTCGCGTCAGATCCAGATATGCAGTCTTGTTGCCAACGCCGGTTAATGCGTCAGTGTAAGCCTGTGAATGTGCGAGCGTAATATAATCTCGTAATTTCTTCTGCATCGAGATAATTTTCTCGTCCAACGCGCTAATCTCGTCAAAGCCAATCTGGATATTTTCGGCGAAAGTCTCGTTCGTGTTTTCATCAGCATACGCACTCCTGACTTTCTTGTACGAACGGTTGCTAATCTCGTGAATCAATTCCTCAACGTTCTCAGCCAAAATATTCAGTTGCACGTACAAATATCTGAATTCATGTCGCAATCTGCCAGTCGCAGCAAAAACTACCAACGCACCAATCATCAGCGATAAAAAACACGTAATCACAATCGTGCGTACGAAACCAAGAATTTGCTCGTCATACCAATCCGCACTGAAATCGACCGCGACAATTCCAGCAACTTTGCCATTCGAATCAAAAACCGGACTGTACGCGCTGTAAAATTTCCCCCAAGCATCAACATACGGCTTTTGATCGACGGCTGCAGCTCCCAAACTCGCACGATATAGCGCATCTGTGTACACAACCGCCTCTCCGAAAATTCCCGGAGTAACCGGTGACGGGTCAATCGTGAACACGAATCTTTTTCCGCCAGCGTCGCGCACACAGTAAATATATTGCAGATCAATATTCTTCCTGAAAAGCTCCAGCGTGTCGAAAATTTTCCTGTATTCTGGTGTATCTGCATCTTCCGCGCGCAATTTTCCCAAAACGTCGCCGTCAATCGCATCTGCAGCAGTGTTCGAAATATCCAGCATACGCTCCTGAAGCAGCGAAATTATCGAATCTCCAGATTGCTTTATCAACACGAAGCCTAAAGTGAAATTTATCGTCAACAGCAAGACTATTATTACAGCGAGATAACCGCCCGTTAATCCAAATCTGATTTTTCGCATAAGAAACTCTCCTCCCTGAAATTCCGAAATCCCAATCCAATTTTTACAGGCAAATTATCGGACGAAATTTCACGGGATTGACATTATATCTTACGCTGCAAAAATATTCCTGCTTCCCAGTGAAATCTTGAAGACATTCTCCGGCAATATCTGCGAAAGTCTGCGCTTAATTTTCTCCGGCTCAACCTGCTCACTCAGCCAGACTTTGCATGTTTCTGAATCATTGCGCAATTCCAGAATTATATAATCTTTGCCGCGACAGTCTCGCAACGCTGTGTAAAACTCCTTCATGCTGAAACTACGCATTCCTGAAGCAAAATTCGCATCTGAAAAATCCAGCGAAATATTCACGTATCTTTTCGCTTTATCCTTGAGTTCATCGAGCGTGTAGAAATTCTCGATTATCATCTGTTCCCTGTCGTCCAGTCTGCCCTCGACAACACACGCGTCACCAGCTTTGACTTTCGCTTTCAAAATAGCCCAGGTTTTCGGGAAAGCTACGAGTGTCAAACTATGTTCTGAATCTTCGAGCTGCAAATTGCACATTGTGTCGCCTTTTTTTGTCATGCGTTCGTTAATGGCGACGACTAATCCGCCCACTGCAGGCAAGAGATTTTTCCCTGACCACGAAGCCAAATCCGCAATCTCGCAATTCGTGAACGGCAGAATCTTATCGCAATACGACTCAAACGGGTGTCCTGAAATATACAAGCCCGTGACTTCTTTCTCAAAATCTAATTTCTCATGCTCAGAATACTCAGCGAACTCCGGCAACTCCGGCTCTGATTCAAATTCCGGATCGTCAAATAATCCGGGTTGCGAATTATCTTGGCTCTGAACTGCGCTCAGGAAAAACGGCAAAGCATTAATCAATCTTGCGCGATTACTCAGGATCTCATCGAATGCTCCAGCTTTGATCATGTTCTCGATTACCGCACGATTCAACACGCTCAAATCCACACGCTTCACAAAATCCCAAAACGACTTGAATTTGCCATTCCTCACACGTTCCTGAACTATCATTTCGACAGCATTATGCCCCATTCGCGAAACTGCGCCCAATCCGAAGCGAATCACGCTGCCAACCGCCGTGAAATTTTCCATTGACGAGTTAATATCCGGAGGTAAAACAGAAATTCCGCTGCGTCTGACTTCCCGAACGTAATGACCCAGAACTTCACGCTTAGCTTTCATCTGGCTGGACAAATACGCTGCAAGAAACTCAGGCTTGTAATTCGCTTTCAACCATGCCGTGTCATACGAGATTAGAGCATACGCTGCACTGTGAGATTTATTAAAGCCATAACCTGCAAATTTCTCGATATTATCAAAAATTTCGCCAGCAGTTTTGGGATCTATTTTGTTTTTCTCAGCACCTGCCATGAATTGAGCTCTTTGTTGCTGCATGACCTCGACTTTCTTCTTGCCCATCGCGCGACGCAGAATATCAGCTTCACCGAGCGTGTAGCCTGCCAAAACTGACGCGCATTGCATAACCTGTTCTTGATACAGGATAACACCGTAAGTTTCTTTCAGGACATTTTCGAGCATCGGGTGAGGATATTGCGGCTGAGCTTCACCGTGCTTGCACTTGATATACTGGTCAACCATGCCGCTGTCCAAAGGTCCCGGACGATACATTGCTAATGCTGCGACCAAATCTTCAAAGCAATCTATTCGCAACTTTCTCAACATGGATCTTATGCCGTCACTTTCAAGCTGGAACACTCCCATTGTGTCGGCTTCCTTCAGGAGCTTGAACGTAGCTGCGTCATTCATGTCGTTATTTACGCGATTCAAATCCGGCACGGGCTTGTTATTATGCTTGATATTTTCGAGAGCTTCTTCGATTATTGACAGCGTGCTCAGTCCAAGAAAGTCCATTTTTACGAGACCGAGTTTCTCGACGGGTTCCATTGTGAATTGCGTAACGGTTTGCTGATTGTCTTTCTCGGTGCCGATTCGCTTAACCGGAACTACATCTGTGATTGGCACAGGCGTAATGACAACTCCGGCGGCGTGTTGTGAAGTGTGGCGTGCAAGACCTTCGATGTTTCTTGCAATATTAAGAATATTTTTCGTGCTTGGGTCATTATCGTATCTTTCGCGCAATTCAGGATTCTTTTCGAGAGCATCGTCAAGATTTTTCGCGTCCGACGGAACCATTTTCGCAGTTCTGTCCATTATCGCGTAATCAAGACCCAACGCGCGTCCGACATCTTTCACGGATTGACGACCCTTCATTCTGCCGAACGTGATAATTTGCGAAACGTGATCGCTGCCGTAACGCTCCGAAATATACTTGAGCAACTGGTCACGGCCTTTATCCGAAACATCTGTGTCAATATCAGGCATGGAAATTCTCTCAGGATTCAGGAAGCGTTCGAAAAGCAAGTTATATCTCAACGGGTCAAGCTCTGTAATCTGCAGACTCCACGCAACAAGTGATCCAGCAGCAGAGCCTCGCCCAGGTCCGATCGGAATATGTGCATCTTTCGCAGCCTGAATTATTCCCGACACAATCAGGAAATACGCCGAAAATCCCATCTGAGTAATTACTCCGAGTTCGTATTCAAGTCTTTGTGAGTAATTCTCCGGAATCGAATCGCGTGACAAATTCGCAAAACGCATTTTCAAACCCTCGCGCGCTCTTTCACGCAAAGTATCTTCAAGCGTAACGCCCTCACCGAGCTGCAAATCCGGCAACATGTAATGACCAGTCTTGAGTTTCAACTCGACATTGCAGCGTTCAGAAATCATGACGGTATTATCCAGAGCTTCGGGAATTTCTGAGCCAAATATCGCGTCCATTTCCTCGGGTGACTTGAGATAAAAATCGTTGCTTGTGAAGCCGAATGCGTCATCTGATGGGTCAGCGTGTGTGTTAATCTTGAGCAGAATCTTGTGCCAGTCGTAATCCTGTTTTTCCAGATAATGCGCGTCGCCTGTTGCGATAATCGGGATTTGCGTTTGCTTTGAGATATTTATCAATTCGCGATTGACTTTAGCTTGTTCGGACAGAGAGTTCGGCATTATCTCGAGAAAGAAATTTCCCTTGCCCATAATATCCTGATACATTACGGCTAAATCCTTAGCTTTTGCGATATTATCATGCAGGATTAACTGCGGAATTTCTCCGGCTAGACACGCTGATGAGGCGATTATACCCTTGCTGTATTTCGCGAGCAATTCATGATCGATTCGCGGCTTGTAATAGAACCCGTCAGTATTCGCGATTGAGATTAATTTCACGAGATTATGCCAGCCCTCGTCATTCTCAGAAAGCAGCAACAGGTGATTATTCTTGCCTTTTTTTTCGCGTGAAGTGTAGCCATCCGGGTCAACGTAAGTTTCGCAGCCAAGAATCGGTTTTACGCCCTGAGCCTTGCAATTCTCGTAGAATTCTACAGCTCCGTACATAACGCCGTGGTCTGTCATTGCGACTGCCTTAGCTTCCCAAGCCGAGACTTTCTTCGCGAGATCTTTCGTACGAATCGCTCCGTCGAGCAAGCTGTATTCTGTGTGAACGTGTAAATGCACAAATGGTCTGGTCATGTCTAGTCGTTATCCTCGTTATCTGATTCTGGTTCTTGATTTTGCTCTTGGTCTTGCTCTTGATCCGGAATTTCATCAGGAGTATTTTTGCGCCGTAATATTATCTCGTTCTGAACTGGCAATCGCTGCAGGTCACTCAGGAATTTCTCAAACACAGTCTTTGGCTTAGAGTTCTGGGTTCCAAGCGGCTCTGGTGATATTTGCGTGATGATTTCTGGAGCAGGCTTGATTAGTGTCTGAGACTGAGTTGTGAACTTTGGACACGTGAAAAATTCTCCGGAGTGTTCGAGCAGAACTTCTCCAGAACTTGCTTTTTCATGAAGCATCGCGTGTATTTTCGCAGGATTGTTGCTGAGCTGCAAAGTCCTGAACGCGTAATCATCGGCAAATCTCACGCACAAATTCCCGTCTCGCGTGTAAAAGTCAGCGTGTAAAATTCCGCAGAAAATCATGAAATTATTCTCGCGCGCAATTCTCAGGCATTCGTCTTTCAAAGCGTCATCGTTTGGAATGTTGGGAATAATTTCTGGCTCTGGCTTGGGCTTTGGTTTTGAAACAGGAATCTGAGGCTGAATCGGCATAGGCTTCGGCGTTGACACGGGGGCTTGCATTCGTGACGCAGGAATTGGCTCTGGAATTTTCGCATTATCCGGGTCGATTTCCAGCGCGAATAATCCCAGCAACACGTCGCCTCTGACACCGGAACGCGCCTGTGCGAGAATTTTCACCGTTGCAAGCAGCATATCATGTAAACGCTGAATCTCCCAGTGAAGACATTCTTCCTTTAGAAATTCCTCCTCTGAGTCCGACAAGCCGAGTGAATATATAATCTGCGGATATTTCCTGACGAGCCACAGATTCCGGATTGACACGAAAATTTCCTCGAAGATTCTGACGGGTGATGTGCCTGAATCAAATATCGCTTTCAAAACTGTGTATGACTTCGCAAAATCCTCACGCGAAACTTGCAGCCAATTTTCGAACGCATGACGGCTGCCGGCTCCGAGAGCATTTTCTACTGTTTCGATTGTGATTTCAGAACTTGACTGCGAACTAGCGGCGACTTGCTCAAGAATTGACAGCGCATCACGTAAAGCTCCATCAGCCTGACGCGAAATTTCCCAGAGTGCTTCGGCATTTGCGTTGATATTCTCGGCTTTGCATACGTAAGACAGTCTTGCGAAAATATCCTCAGTGCTAATCCTGCTGAACGGTATGTGTTGACAGCGAGACCTAATCGTGACGGGAACTTTCTGAGGCTCTGTTGTTGCGAGAATGAATATCACGTAATCGGGCGGTTCTTCGAGAGTTTTCAGCAGCGCATTGAACGCGGAGATTGACAGCATGTGAACTTCGTCGATGATATAAATCTTGTACTTCGAATTGAACGGTGCGAGTGAGACGTGTGTTTTTAACTCGCGGATTTCGTCGACGGTGTTATTTGACGCGCCATCAATTTCTATTACGTCGAGATTTTCCCCGGCAGTCGTAGCCAAGCAATTTTTGCATTTCCCGCACGGTTCGAGATTCACGGGTTCGAGGCAATTCAACGCCTTCGCAAAAATCCTCGCGGCTGAAGTTTTTCCACAACCACGAGGTCCTGAGAATAAATACGCATGTCCCACACGGGATTTAGATATAGAGTTCCTGAGAATTTCTACGGCAGCGTCCTGTCCAACTACGCTTTGAAAATCCTGTGGGCGATATTTTCGGTAAAGCGAGATGCTCAAGAATATTTACTCGTAATAATGACCCAAATCGTCAGTTGCACGTCCACGCGAATCAATCGTGAATTTGCTGATTGATGAGAGATCAACATTGTTGTATTGCAAGTAATAGCCGTCCCGCAAATAAATTCTCATATCCCAGTGACGGTATATCAAACGGTCTTTGTTATTGCTCATGTTTATGTTGAGCGTTTCGCCATCCTCGAGCGGCAATCCCCCGACGATTTCGTCAAGATCCGCATCCCAGTTACTGATTTCTGATGGTTTGAGATAAACTCTGTAAAATGTTGCTCCGGTTCTGTTCACGAGCTTGAAATTCAGGTTCAACGCAGCAGCTGTACTCGCAAAAATTCCTACTAGTACACACGCGAAAAGAATTTTCTTGAAATTCATGATTATGCCTCCAGACTTAACACTTAACGAGTTCGATTCTTGGTCTTGTTGTAGTATTTGCCCAGATTGTCAACAGCTCTTCCGTCTACGTTCAGCGTGAGTGAACTTATGCGCGACAAATTGATGTTATGATACTCCCAGTACTCGCCGTCTCTGAAATACGCGCGCATGTCCCAGAGCCTGTAACCCAAACGATCCTTGTCTGTGATCGAAACGTTTGCGTAATCCCCGGGAACAATAGGCAGTCCTTCACCGGATATTTCATCATCGTCGAAATTCCACTTTGAAAATTCCGACGGGTTCATGTAGAGCCGGTACATAGTCTTGCCGGTTTTGTTGATCAATCTGAAATCCAGATCCAGCGCGACCGCAGCTCCAACGAAAACCCCAACTAATACAAACGCGAAAATAAACCTTCTCAGCTTCATGCCACATACCTCCGATAGAAATTTTCCTGATTATACCATGAGTGCACGATTGCGAAAATGCGATTTATCACGTAGAATTTGCACGTAAAAAAATATTTTCTATTTTCTATTTTCATGGGAGGAATTACTTATGCGAATATTCTTGCTAATTGCAGCGATTATTTTTGCGAGTGCGAGTGCGTCATTTGCGTTCTCGAACAGCGACATGATTCTCGTTAAGGGCGGGAAATTCCTGATGGGCAGTCCTGAGTCCGAAAATTGGCGCAGTACGGACGAAACTCAACACGAAGTAACACTCAGCGATTTTTATATCTCAAGATACGAAGTCACGCAATCAGAATACGAAGCATTAACTGGAACTAATCCGAGTAATTTTCAGGAAGGCGGGGAATTTCCGGTTGAGAATATTTCCTGGCTCGATGCTGTGAGATTCTGCAACTTGCTCAGTCAACGCGAAAATCTCGAACCAGTTTACACAATCAACGGCAACTCCGTAACTTGGAACACGCAATCCGACGGCTACAGATTGCCAACCGAAGCTGAATGGGAATACGCTTGCAGAGCCGGTACTCAAACGCAATTCAACACGGAAAACTCAATCAGCGCGAACGAGGCGAATTATTACGGGCATTATCCGTATGAAATCGAAGAAAATTATTTCTCTCAGGGGAATTTGACGACTAAGCCGGGAATTTATCGTGGCGAGACTTTGCGAGTAGGCTCGTTTGCTCCGAATAAGCTTGGACTTTATGACATGCACGGAAATGTTGCTGAATGGTGCTGGGACGTTTACGGCGAATATGACTTGCATGACACGAATAATCCAACGGGAAAATCATCAGGAACACGTCGAGTGAACCGTGGCGGTGCATGGAACGATTTTGCGAAGAATATGCGTTCTGCGTACAGGGCAGCAACTCCTCAGGAAAATCGCAGCTTCAATTTAGGCTTCAGACTTGCTCGTGGTGCTTTAAATTCCGGATTAATCACGACGATTGCCGAACAAAAAGATTCAGGTTCGAGTGCAAAAATCCTGATTGCGTATTTCTCGTGGAGCGGAAATACTCAGGGTATCGCAGAAGAAATTCGCAAACAAACCGCTGCTGACATTTTCGAAATCGAACCGGAGCCGTCATATTCGTCGAATTACAACACAGTTTTGAAAGAAGCTCAACGTGATCAACGCAGGCGTGCGCGTCCAAAAATCCGCAATCATGTGAAGAATTTTGCGCAATATGACGTGATTATGCTGGGTTATCCGAATTGGTGGGCTTCTATTCCTATGCCTGTTGCGTCATTTCTTGAGGAGTATGATTTCTCGGGGAAAATAATCATGCCGTTTTGTTCACATGGCGGCGGGCGTTTCGGTCAAACTCTAACAGCAATCGCGAAACTTGTTCCGAACGCGAAGATAACGCAGGGACTTTCTGTGCATTACTCGGGCGGGGCGAATCTCACGCGAGATATTGCACGATGGCTCGAAGCTAACAAGATTCAGGTTCGGTAATAAGCTCTAAAAAATCTGTTGGGATGGACTTGGTGAGCCACACGCCATTTTCTGATATGAAGAATTTATAGCCAGCTTGTGACATAATTTCGGCTTTGATTGCGAATACTGCTGGTTTACCATGTCTTTTCCCGACGTTAATCGCAGTGGGAATATCTTTTGATAAGTGAACGTACAGGCGATTTTTCGCGACGATCCCAGACGCAAGAATCGAATTAACAGATTTTTCCGCGGTTCCGTGATATAAAGTCTCAGGTGGCGTGCATTCTTTTAACTCTACGTCAACGTTAATCGAGTGACCCTGATTTGCGCGAATTAAGCTTTTGTCATCGTTGAAAGAGAATCGCTGCTTGTTATTATTCCTGACTACATCTTCTAATAACGCCATATCGAAATTTGCGTACTTAACTTTCCGAATGCCTGCGATTAATTCCGCGACATTTGCCCAGCCGTGTTCGTCAAGAGTGATTCCGATAATTTCCGGTTTGTGGCGCAAAATCAGTGCGATAAATTTGCTGTAATCTGCTAATCTCATGATATTTCCTCCTCGAATGGCTGCGTAAAATTCCCGTTGCTATCCAGATACGAGAACAACATGATTTCCTCATCGTTTTCCATGCCGAAGCCGTCATCATCAGCGTAATATCTGCCATCAGGCTGAACCATCCAGAGAAATTTCACGCGCCCATCTTCGCAATAATACGCACGAAACACGAAATTAATTTCCTCATGAAAGGCAAATTTTAATTTTTTGCACCAATCACCATAAACTACGCCCGGGAAATCAAAGAAAACTCCGTAGCGATCCGTTATTTTTTTGTGCAAGCCTGTCTGGTCGTTATGAAATTCCACGTTTGACGAGTAATAGCCTCCCAAGCCGTTTGCTTTTTGCTTATACGTGAAATAATATCCGTTGCCGACATCTTCGCGTTCTAATTCTTTCGCCATTTACAAAACACCTCCTGTGAAAAAATTATCAAGATTATAGCAACAACTCTCTCGATCGTGTTGCGTGACCAAGAGAGTTTCTGTCTGAATCAAATATCATTTCTTCACGATTGCCAAAGCTGCGAGACTTAGCCAGAGAAATCCGAATCCGAAATTACAGCCACCGCCGCCACCGCTGCTTCTGTGAGTTGTGGGAGTTGTGTCAGGACTTGCGACAAATTCTGCTGTAACTGTGACTTGCATTGTTTTCGGGACGTTCTGAGATGTACCCGTGTATCCTGTGTCATAGAAATATACAACTGTGTCGGGAAGATTCGCAAATTCCGCGATACCTGTTGACGCTGAGTAACGCGCCGAAATTTCAGAAGCGTTTTCGTCGAAAGCTGTTACGCTTGTAATTTTCGCAATATTTTCACCGACGCAATCAGCCGTATTATCCGAAGATGTCACCGCGAGTTTGATATCGAGTATGCTTGTTGAGTTTGTGTCCATAGAAACTATCGTCGATTTCGCTGAGATTATTCTCGTCACAATTCAAGCCTTCTAACGCCGTGAAAAATTCGCTTCCCTTCACGCTCGCAATTCCCATTCCCTGAACATCAATCCAAGTTACGTAGGAAATGTCGTCACTATTATCGTCGAAATTTTCGCTAACGTACGTCCTGAAAATCTCGTCAGGAAAATTCGTCGCGTTAATCTCAACGTCTCCAAAAGCCGCGTTACTCGAAAAAATGCTTTCGTGTTTAAGAGTTTCTCAGCACATGAAGCTCTTTCCTGTATAGAATTATCGTCTGGATTAGCGACAGAACTTCCGTCACAGGCAACGCACAAACAAGCCCGTATTCCCCGAAGAAAAAATTCAGAACGCACATCGTTGGAACGTAAATCACGCACTGACGGCACACGCTCAAAACGAATGATGCCCTGGCAGCTCCCATCGCCTGCAAAGCATTTATAATTATGAAGAACGATGCAAACGCCGCCGCACTCGAAAGCAAAATCCGATTGAAATTCACCGCGTAATTCAGAGCCTCAGGAACAGCCAGGAACATTCCCACGATTTCACGACTGAACACAAAGCACAAAGCCGAGACACTCAACACCATCGTAATCGTAAATTTCATCGCGAACGAGAATAATTCGTCATAACGTTTCCAAGTCTTAGCACCGACACAAAATCCCAACAGAGGCTGCACTCCCTGACCGCAACTCATTGCTGCAAGTGTTGCCATTTGATTCACTTTCATAGCAACTCCTCCAGCTGCTACAGCCATGTCCCCGTAAGCCGTCATCATGCTGTTGAGAATAATTTGTGACACACTCATCAAGACCGGATCCAAACATGCAGGAATGCCTATCTCGAAAATTCCCCGTGCAATTCCGTCAGCAGCTTTGAAATTCTTGATATTAATCCCGAGTTCAGATTTTCCCATCACAAAATATGACGCGTAATACGCAGCTCCAATCATACTTCCCAAGACCGTCGCAATCGCAGCACCAGTTATTCCCAGATTCATGTTTAGAATCATAATCGGATCGAGAATTATATTCGCTAAATTCCCGATTACCTGACCAGTCATCGCACGACGCGCCTGACCTTCCGCACGCATCACACCCGTTGAACAAATGCTGAACATGAAGAACGGCCCGGTTAAACTCACGATTGACAAATAATCCCGCGTAAATCCGAACGTCTCAGAACTCGCACCGATAAATCGCAATATCGCATTCATGAATAGCACGAGTATAACCGGCAAAATGAATCCAGCAATAACACTCGACCAAATAGCAAAAGCACAGAAATTTTTCGCACGCTGAAATTCTCTCGCCCCGAGCGCGCGTGACACACAAGACATGCCGCCAACACAGAAAATTATACTCATTGAGAGCATTAACAAGAATATCGGAGTAGCAATGGATACAGCAGCAACTTGATACGCGTCACCGGTCTGCGCGATAAAAAACGTATCAGCAAGATTGTAAACCAGCAGCATTAATTCGCTCACGAGAGCAGGGATCGCGTTGAAGATTACGGCTTTACTCGCGGGCATTGAGCTAAAATATTCAGCTTTTGTTGACAAGATACAAATCCTTTCGTTGTTATCAAATGATTTTTCAAGTGTCCGGCATTATAACAGAGTAAAAATTTTTTGCCAAGGAAAGGACTTGGGGGCGAAATTTTAGTCCAAGCTTCGAGTGATTGCGTGAAAATATTCGAATCGCATTATAAAACCCCACGGATCAATATAGCATTATAGAATCCGTGAGGTTAATTTGCGATTATGAGTTCATCGCGTCAAGAAGAATTTTCCGGGTTTTGTCGTCTCTAGCGTGATCTATTGCTGTCTTGGCATCGTTGTCCTGTGCGTTCAAGTCAGCGCCGGATTTGAGCAAAAGCTGCAAAACGTTCTTACTGCGCCCGAAACATGCGGCTGCCATCAACGATGTTTGACCATTGTAGAATCTCTCGTTCACGTTAGCTCCGGAATCCAGCAGGAATTTGATCACTCTCGGTTTGTTATAACACGCTGCTTCATGCAATCTCCGGGACAAATATTCATCGCGTTTTTCCGAAACAGACTCGTCATTCAAGAGCAATTCTAGAACTTTGTAATTTTCGTTCCAAGATGCGGCAAATCTGGTACTTTTCTCACTGACAACTGCTCCAGCTTCGAGCAAAACTTTCACGATTTCTGCATTCGTATTACATAAGGCTGCATTTTCCAAAACCGAGAAATCATTGTTGCTTTTAGCGTTAATGTCAGCTCCGGAATCAAGCAAAATTTTCACAACGTCTGGATTCCTGTTTGAACTCGCAGCTAATATCAACGCCGTTTCGCCTCGAAGATTTTTTGCCTCGATTTCGAGACCCAAGCTCAGGAAAAATTTCGTGACTTCAGGATTAGGATTATTACGAGCAGCCAACATAAGAGCATTAAATCCGCTAGAATCTCGAAGCAAAACATCGCTGCCAGCATCAACGAGAAATTTCACGACTTCGAGATTTCTGTTGCATTTAGCAGCGTACATCAGTGCTGTTCTGCCGGAATTGCTCCGTGCGTTAATATCAGCTCCGGAATCCAGCAGGAACTTGAAGCGTTCTGTCTTTGTGTCACGACGTTTTGCCTCAAAAAGTAATTCTTGCGAGATTGTCATGCTAAACTTCCCAGATATTTTCGCTAACTAGATCAGCAATCGTTATCCCATCAAAAAAACTGTTGATTATACTCCCAAGTTTTCGCCACATCGGGAGCGTTTTGCATTTGGAAGCTCGTTCGCATTTGTTGGGGTCACACTTCATGCAGGAAACCGGACTCAAATCCTCGTCCATCGCCAGCAAAATTTCTGTCACGGTATAATCTTCCGGCGCACGATTCAATCTGTAGCCGCCGCCTTTACCGCGCTGAGTATGGACAAATTCGTAGCTGGATAATATCCCGAATAATCTCTCGGCGTATTTCAACGAAACGTTCTGACGAGTTGCAACTTCCCGTGTCGATATGAAGGCGTTGCTGTTGTTGTAATCCTGATTTTCAGCCAAGTCAATCATGAATCTCAGGGCATATCTTCCGCGAGTTGATATTAGCATGTTATTTCACAGCTTCAAAAGCGTTTCTCAAGTCGTCGATTATGTCGTCAATATGCTCAGTGCCGATTGATAATCTGATCGTAGTCGGTCTGATGCCACATGATAATAACTCTTGCTCATCGAGTTGTGAATGTGTCGTCGAAGCCGGGTGAATTACCAGTGATTTCACGTCAGCTACGTTCGCTAATAACGAGAATAATTTCAAGCTTTCCGTGAATTTCTTGGCTGTGTTAGAGTCGCCCTTGATGTCAAATGTGAAAATCGAAGCTGCTCCGTTTGGGAAATATTTTGCGTATAATTCCTGAGCCTTGCCGCTTTCCAGTGACGGGTGATTTACGCGTTCAACTTGCGGATGATTTTTCAGGAACTCGACGACTTTCAGAGCGTTTTGCACGTGACGTTCGACTCGCAGTGACAGGGTCTCAAGCCCCTGAATGAACAGGAACGAATTAAACGGCGACAAACATGCTCCCTGATCGCGCATTAACGTTGTGCGAAGTTTGATAATATACGCGAGATTTCCTGCTGCCTGAGTGAAGACTACGCCGTGATATGACGGATTAGGCTTTGATAAACCCGGGAATTTTTCGTTCTGAGCCCAGTCAAATTTTCCGCCATCAACGACAACGCCGCCCATAACAGAGCCATGTCCTCCGATGAATTTTGTCGCCGAATGCACAACAATGTCAGCTCCGTGTTCAATCGGTCGCAGCAAGTACGGTGTCGCGAACGTGTTGTCTACGATTAGTGGCAGTCCGTGAGCGTGTGCGATTTTTGCGATTGCTTCGAGATCGATTACGTCTGAGTTTGGATTGCCCAGAGTTTCCGCGTATAATAATTTCGTGTTGGGCTTGATTGCTTTCTCGAAATTCTCAGGATTTGACGGGTCTACAAAGCTTGTTTTGATGCCTTGTTCTGGTAAAGTGTTCGCGAAAAGATTAAACGTTCCGCCGTAAAGATTCGTTGATGAGACGACGTGATCGCCGCATGTCGCGATATTCTGCACAGCGTAAGTTATCGCCGCTGATCCAGAAGCTGTTGCCAGAGCTGCTGCACCGTTCTCAAGAGCTGCAATGCGTTTCTCGAAAACATCATTTGTCGGGTTCATCAAGCGCGTGTAAATATTTCCGGGTTCGGTCAGAGCGAATCTTCCTGCTGCGGTTGCCGAGTCTTTGAACACGTACGAAGTTGTCGCGTAAATCGGAACTGCTCGCGCATCTGTTGCCGGATCGGGTGATTCTTGTCCGGCGTGTAATTCTAACGTTTCAAATCTGTATTTGTTAGCCATGAATTAATTTCTCCTTTGAAAATATATAGAAACATACTTATCAAGTTGGTAATCGTTTTGGAAAAATTCTACCTGAAAAATTGCGTGTGTCAAGTGTAATATTTTACGAAGCTCTAGTATCCAAGATATAAATGATACGCTACGTACTGTTCAAGTGAAAACGCTGAAATAGATATAGCGATTCAGAAATTTAACATTCAGGAACTTACGACGAGTTCGGTGATGAAATTCGCGGCTGATTTTGCAGCTACAAATTGCGATTTTTGTGCGATAATTTCCCGTGAGAAAATTATGTCGAAAAGGAGAGTATAATTCTTGCGGGAAAATATTATTATCTTGGATTGCGGCTCACAGTTTACACAGCTGATTGCTCGGAGATTGCGCGAGTTGAAAATTCATAGCGTGATTCTTCCGTGGGATTCTAGCGTCGAAAAAATTTCGAGTTACGCGAAAATTCACGGCGTGATAATTTCCGGCGGTCCTGACAGCGTGAACGCGCCCGATTCGATAACGATTGCTCCTGAAATTCTGAAGCTTGATTGCCCAATTCTGGGAATTTGCTACGGCATGCAGCTGTTAGCGAAATTGCTCGGTGGAGTTGTGAGTTCCGGAGATTCAGAAGAGTACGGTTTGACACGAATACGCCTGACTGGGGAAAAATCGCGATTGCTTGGGAATCTGCCTGAGAATATCAACGCTTTGATGAGTCACGGTGATAACGTCTCAAGATTACCCGGGAAATTTTCTGTGACGGCTGAGACTTTGAACGGAGTTTGCGCCGCGATTGAGGACGAGTCCGGGAAATATTTCGGGCTGCAATTTCATCCGGAAGTCGCGAATACTGAACACGGAATGGATATTCTGAGAAATTTTGCGTTCAGGATTTGCGAATGTTCAGGCGATTGGGATCTGGAAAACTGGGTCGAGAATGCGATTGCGAATATCAAGTCCCAAGTTGGCGGCGAGAAAATTGTCTGCGGATTATCCGGCGGAGTTGACTCAAGTGTTGCGGCCGCGTTGGTGAATCGTGCAGTGGGTGAGCAGCTGACGTGTGTGTTCGTGAATCACGGGCTTATGCGCCTGAATGAGCCTGAATCTGTGCTGAAGTCCTACGAGAACATGGGTCTGAATATAATCTACGTTGATGCGAGCGAGAGATTTCTGAGTGAACTTGCAGGCGTTACGGATCCTGAGAGAAAGCGTCACATAATAGGCAAATTATTCATTGATGTGTTCGATGAACAAGCTGCGAAAATTCCTGGTGTGAAATGGCTGCTTCAGGGCACGATTTACCCGGACGTGATCGAGAGTGGCGGTGTGAAATCCGCTGGCAAAAAGGGAGCTGTCGTGATAAAATCCCACCACAACGTCGGAGGCTTGCCTGAGAACATGAATCTGAAATTACTCGAACCGTTGCGTGATTTATTCAAAGATGAAGTTCGCAAAATCGGCGAGTTAATCAGAGTTCCGGACGAGATAGTTTCGCGACAACCGTTTCCCGGACCAGGACTTGCGGTTAGATGTCTGGGAGAGATCACGCAGTCAAGACTTGATGTCCTGAGATTAGCTGATAATATTTTCACGCAGGAATTGCGGCGTTCAGGTTTGTACGGGAATATTTGGCAGGCGTTTTGCGTATTATTACCGGTTCGCAGCGTTGGCGTGATGGGCGACGGGCGCACGTATCAGGAAGTCGTGGCGTTACGTGCGGTGAATTCACAGGACGCTATGACAGCTGAATGGTCAAAGATTGATTACGAAGTTCTGGATATTACGGCGAAGAGAATTTGCAACGAAGTTCGTGGAGTGAATCGAGTTGTTTTGGACATAACGTCGAAGCCACCTGCGACAATCGAGTGGGAATAAAATCAGCCGTACGCATGATGAAAAATACTGGTTATGTTGTATAATACGCGCGTTAATGATTATGATAAGTCTTAGAGTTTTAGCTCAGTCAGAAAGGAATGAATGTTTATGCGGTCACGAGTGAAATTTGCAGCAGTGTTTATGCTGGTGATCATGATAATAGCGAGTACGGGTGCATTTGCAGCTCAGAAAAAGAGCAAGCCCAAAAAAGAAAATTCCACGTCGAAGCAGGTCAGCCCTTGGACGCACACGAACGATCTACGCACGAAAGACGGCGATCAGGAAGTCATGATTCGCGCAACGTATTACTCGAACGAATATGTCGAACAACTCGTCAACTCCGAAGCTGAGAAAAATCTCTGGACTCAGGACGAGATGGAAAATTATAAGTACACGCTCTTGAAAAATCTGAACTTAGCCGAGACGATTCCGATTCATATTTCGTTCACGGTTTACGGCATGCCGATTTATGCGCAACCGTTTGACAAGCATATTCACATGGTAGTCGGGAAGAATCGCTATGATCCTGTTGATTACGACAAGCGATTTAATTTCAAGATCATCGGCGATCGTGACGGAATGGTGCATTTTCCAAGATATGATCCCAAGACAGGCAAGGAAATTCTTGCAGGTGCGCGTGATTTGCGTGTAGTGCTTGACTCGTCGATAAGTTACGCGATGTCGTCGAAAGGCGGCGATATTCTGTGGGTCTGGGATTTGAACAGGGATCGCGGCGGAAGTTCAGTCACAACTGGCAAAGCTGCGACACGCTTGGAAATTGACAGGTTGCTCAAGCGTCTGGACAAGTTGCGCACGGATCGTGATGACTTGCAGAAACAAATTGACGCGATAAATTCGGAGTATAATCAGGTCAGCACTAGAATTGATGAGTTGCAATCACAGAATTAATAATAAATCAGGAGCCTATAAAACTTGCAGATGTATATAGATGATTTAGAAAGGAAGTCAGTATTTTTATCATGAACAAGATGGATCGTATCGCTGTTCTCACAAGCGGCGGCGACTCACCGGGAATGAATGCGGCAATCAGGGCTGTCGCGAGAACATGTATGTTCAACGACAAAGAATGTATCGGTGTAATGCGCGGATACGAAGGACTAATTGAGGGCGATTTTGTGCCATTGGATCGCAAGGCTATCGGCGGAATTATGCACCGAGGCGGAACGGTTTTGAAGACAGCTCGCAGCGAGAGATTCAAAACTTCTGAAGGGCGCGAACTGGCTCTTGAACAGATGCGCAAAGCTGGGATCGATGGCTTGGTCGTGATCGGCGGCGATGGATCTTTTCACGGAGCGAAGGCCTTGCATGATATGGGATTCCCAACAGTAGGCATTCCAGGAACGATTGACAATGACATAACTGGAACTGATGAGACGATCGGCTTTGACACGGCTGTGAACACGGCTCTGGAAGCGATTCGCAAATTGCGCGATACTGCGTCAAGTCACGAAAGATTATTCATCGTTGAGGTCATGGGACGTAACGCTGGATTTCTTGCACTCGAAGTTGCTGTGGCAAGTGGTGCTGAATACGTCGTTGTGCCGGAATTGCCTCTGAGCATCGGTCAATTATGCAAACAGCTCAAAGCTTCGTACGCGGAACACCGGAGTCACACGCTTATAATTCTCGCTGAGGGCGTAATGTCTGCGGCGCAAATGTGCGAAAAATTGCAGGACACTGGCGGCTATGATCCGAGAGTTACAGTTTTGGGATATATTCAGCGCGGCGGCTCTCCGACATCGTTTGACATAGTTCTTTCGACGCGAATGGGAGCATTTGCCACTGAAGGATTATTAATCGGCAAATCCGGCGTAATGGTCGGGAATATTAATCATAAGCTGGTATTCAGTGATCTAGAGAGAGCTTGGAGCGAGCATAAGTCATTAAGCCCGGAATTGCTGAGCTTGATTACAAAGATGAATTAACATGATTAAATAAAATTAACATGAATTGATTTGCAAATATATTTCCCCTGTTCTCGATGTTATAGTATAATATGCGGCAGGGGGAATATATATCACGTAAGGACAGTGACTAAACCTATACTAACTAAGGATATGGACAACATGGAAAATAATAACACCGAAACAAAGCGCAAACGAGAACAAAAGACGTTGACGCAATCTCTGGATTTGAATCCAGACAAGCGACGGCGATCTGCAGAGGAAATAATAAGGCAAATTTTGTCGAAAACACCACGAAATCCTACGAAAACTGCGAGGAAAGTTCTTGAAGATTTCAATCTCGACAGAGTTACTGATGATAATAAGTTCAAGGATTTGACTGGAATCCCACCACGAAAACCACTGGAAATTGAGCCACCAACACGAATAATCGTACGCCAACCTAAGAAAGAAGCAATCGAAAACGCACGCAAACTCTTAGAGAAGCTCTCAGAGAAGCCAAAACCCAAGCCCGAACCAGAGCCAGAGCAAACGCAAGTTCAAGCACCAAAGAACGAGTCAATACCGGAAGCAATCCCTGAAACAAAGCCGGAATTAAAACCTGAGATGAAAACACGCACAGAAACCCGAGACGAAATTCGCGCGAAAATTCAGGAGACGATTTCATCTCGAACATCTGAGAATTTCAGGGACACTAACAGGAACGAACGCTTTGCACACAGGCGGGACAGGAATCAAAACTCAAGTTTACGAACGAGAACCTTGCCAAATCGTGACGAAATTCTGAAGCAATACAAACTATCAAGAGAACGCGAACGCTTAAAAGAAAGTGAACTTCTCAAAGAACGCGAACAACGCCGCGAACATGCAAGACTGAACCAAATGGTCTACGATGCTCAAGCAGAAAGCAAGTCAAATGCTCCGATTGAATTAATCGATTTAAGGCAGAAACACGAACCAGCAAAACCATCGCAAGCACAAGTTCCGACACAAGCTCAATCTCAAACTCAATCCGAAACGTTACGAAAACCCAAGCCCGACTCGAATCAGAATTTTCAGCAGCAACACAAACAGAAATATCAGCAGAAATATCAGCATAATAAAAATCAGCAGCGAATTCCTGGATCATTTCGCATGTCCGACCTGTACGATCGCGGGAATGTTAAACCGAAGTTCAAGAATGTTCCTGACGAAGCAAGCTACGCGAGAGACTCAGAACACGCAGCACAAACACAAAATCGTGCTTCAAGAAACGCTTACACATTCGCAGCACTTAATTCCAGGGACGTATTCGAACTCAGGGAAATAGCGAAGAAATTCAATCTGCGTTTGTCGCCGACTAAGCACAAAGAAAATATTATATTCGCAATTCTTAAGGCTCAAATCGATGGAACGGGCTTCAGGTTTGGTGGCGGAACTCTGGAAATTATGCAGGAGGGCTTCGGATTTCTGCGATCTCAGGGAATGTTGCCGACTGAAAATGACGTGTATCTCTCAGCTTCACAGATTCGCAAATTTGGCCTGCGAAACGGTGATATAGTCTGGGGATTAATCCGTGCGCCACGCGAGCAGGAGCATTATGACGCGTTATTGCGAGTTGACGTTGTGAATTACACTGCGGCAGCTTCTCTAACTAATAGACCATTGTTCACGGAATTAACGCCGATGTACCCGGATAAGAGACTTACGCTTGAGTCAAAGCCTGAAGAGCTATCGACCAGACTGATCGACATGTTCGCGCCGATTGGACTTGGTCAGCGAGCACTGATAGTCTCACCGCCGAAAGCCGGAAAAACTACGCTCCTGAAAGATATTGCAAGTGCTATTTCGCGAAATTTCCCGGAGGTTGTGCTGATTGCGCTGTTAATCGATGAACGCCCCGAAGAAGTTACGGATATATCAATGTCAATCGAGGGTGAAATAATCTCGTCAACGTTTGACAGACCCGCAGATGAACATATTCGAGTTGCCAGCCTTGTACTTGAGAAAGCCAAGAGACTTGTTGAAGCGCATCGTGATGTAGTAGTCCTGCTTGATTCGATCACGAGGCTTGCCAGAGCATCAAACTTGTTAGCACCGTCATCAGGGCGAACTTTGTCGGGCGGCGTTGACGCTTCAGGATTGCATTTCCCAAAACAATTCTTCGGAGCAGCGCGTAATTTTGTCGAGGGAGGCAGCTTGACGATAATTGGCACGGCGCTGGTTGATACCGGCAGCAGAATGGATGATATTATTTACGAAGAGTTCAAAGGCACGGGCAACATGGAATTGCATTTGTCACGCAGGCTCGCAGACCAGAGAATTTTCCCCGCGATTGATATAACACTCTCCGGAACTCGACGCGAAGAGCTGCTAATTCCGCCGGATGATTTGACAAGACTTTGGGCTTTGAGAAAGCGAATCACTGGGATTGATGAGGCAAGCGCATTGTCAGTGATAATCAACAAGCTCAAGCAGACGAAAGATAATCAGGAATTTCTGGCATCGATTAAGCTGGACTAGCTGGATTAAGCATGAGTTCTGTAAATATTCTGTTGGCTGCGTACAATGGCGAGAAATATATTCGTGCGCAGATAGACTCGATACTTGCTCAGACGTTTCGTGATTTTCGCGTTATAATCCGCGATGATGGTTCGAGCGATGAAACGCAGAGAATCATTCGTGAATATCAGGCGCAATACCCGGAATTTGTGCGCGTAGTCGAAGATGACGTTACGTGTAAAAGCCCGACCCGAAATTTTTTCCAGCTCTTGAAGAATACGGACTCAGATTGTGAATACGTGATGTTCTCGGATCAGGACGATTACTGGTTCGCGAACAAGATCGAGATTAGCATTTCTGAATTGCGCAAACTTGAAGCTGAATTTGGCAAGTCTACGCCGATTCTAGTATTTGCTGCGTCACAAGCTACTGATGAGAATTTGCAGCCGATAAATAATAATCCCGTGCGAAATATTCCGGAGAAATTCTTGCGCGTTAATAAATTGCTGGTCGAGAATTGCGGTGTCGGTGGCTGTGTCTTGATGTGTAATCGCAGCGTGTTCGGAAATATCGGCGAATTTGACGAGAGAATCATGATTCACGACTGGTGGTTTGCGATTTATGCGAGCGCGTGCGGAGTGATTCGCTATATTCCAGAGAAACTCATGTTTTACAGGCAACACGCCAATAACGAGTTCGGTTTTGTAAAATTGCGGGGATTTCGCTACAGGTTAAAGCGATTTTTCGCGCGTGAGAATATTGCCCAAACACTTAGAGATTATCTGGAGCAGGCGAAATTGTTCCGTGAGAGATATTTTGACAAGATTCACCCGGAGAATTTGCGTATTATTGACGAGTTCATAAACTTGCACAAATCTTGTAAACCCGTGAGAATCTGCAGATTATTGCGCGGAGGTTTCTTGAAGCAGGATTGGTTCAGGGCACTTGCTCAGATTTTGTACGTGTAATTAATTTTGGGAGAATTTGGAGGAAATGTCGTGAGAAAATATTTATTAGCGTTTGCGATCGTGATTTTCGCGATTTCGGGAGCATTCGCTGATTTGCGTGATGATTATGATGTCGTGATAGCTGGTGCTGGAACTGGTGGCTGTGCTGCTGCGATTCAGGCGTCGTCGATGGGAATGCGCGTTTTGCTTGTCGAGAGTTCGAGTTCAATCGGAGGACAGGCGATTGCTGCGGGAGTTTGCACGATGGACGATTTGAGTTTGCAGGAGAGCGGCATATATCTGGAATTCATGAATCGCATTCGGGATTATTATTCCAGGCGCGGAAAATCAATCGGCACATGCTATTGGGATTCGATTTCGAAAGCGTTCGAGCCGCATGTTGGAGCGAAAATTCTGCGGGATATGCTAACGGCTAATGCAAATTCTCCGGATATATTGCTCAAGTCGGAAATAATCGCCGTGAATGTTCAGGCTTCGAGAGTTAATAGCGTTCTTGTGAAAACTCCGAATGAATTGCGAAATATCACGTGCAAGATCCTGATTGACGCGACGGAATACGGGGATATATTGCCGCTTACCGGTGCGGAATATCGTGCAGGAAACGCTAGTCCAGACGCAATGATCCAGAATATAACCTGGGTAGCGATTCTGCGAAAATATCCTGATGGCATTCCGGAGAATTTACGACCGAAGAAGTCTTTGCCGAATTATGATTTTGCGAAGTGGAATTACGAGAATTACTTGACACGAGATGGCGCGGATTTTTCAGGCTATCCGATAACGCTGCCGGTGAATTTCGTGACGTATAATGCGTATCGTGGTCTGCCGGATTCGTTCTCGACTGGGAATTACGACTCGGATTCGCAAACTCGAAGCGAAATCATGAAAACCTGCGTGAATCTTGGGAACGAATTTCCCGGGAAATATTTGTGGCGAGGAAGAATGGGTTTGCCGGTTGCCTATCTTGAGGACAGGAACTTGCGTGCAAGAATCGAACGTGACGCGTTAATCCAGACTTTGCATTTCGTTTATTATATCCAGAATGAGCTGCACGAGAATTGGTCAGTTGATACGAACGAATATCACGATTTGCCGCACGCAGCGGAAGATTTGCCGCCTGAATGGCAGGAGATTGCCAGACACATGCCGCCGATTCCGTATGTGCGCGAATCACGACGCATAATTGCCGAACATGTTTTGACGACGCAGGAATTATTCGAGAACTCGCTCAGCTACAGAGACGGGAACAAGAATGACGAAATTCAAGACGCGATTGCGATTGGCTGTTACGCGTTTGACTTGCACGGTGGGAACACGGATCTAGACATGGAAGCTGATCTTGGAGAACGTGTTGAGTACGCAATTTCGCACAAACCCCGAGGAAATTTTCAGGTGCCTTTGAGCATATTGATCCCCAAGAAAATTGACGGGCTAATCGCAGCTGAGAAAAACTTGTCCATGTCGAGACTTGCAGCCGGAGCTTTGAGACTTCAGCCGATTACTATGATGACTGGTCAAGCAGCCGGAGCTTTGGCAGCGTTATCGGTCATGAATGCAAAACAGCCGCGTGAAATTTCTGCGCTACAAGTTCAGCGTGAGTTGCTGGATTCGGGCGTTGATTTGTCGCTGTGCATGTATTCGGACGTGCCAAAGTCTCACAGGTATTACACGAGCATTCAGATCGCGAATCTATACAGGTTAATCGAGCCGCTCGAATATCCGGATTTGCAGTCGTACAATATTAGCGACGTAAGCAATGATAATCCGAAAGTTGTTGGCGTATTCGGTGTAGAGCAAGTTATTTCTGGCGATGACATGCTCAAGATGATGGAGCGTGCCGAGAAAATCACTGGCAAGAAAATTTCGCTTTACACTAACGAGAACACAACCAGAGGCCAAGCAGTTGATCTGGTCGTGAGAGCAATGGAAAAAATAGAAAAGGAGTAAATTATATTTATCATGAAAAACACGATTATTATTTTGGCAGCAAGTATTGTAATATTATTATTATGCACGCAGGCATTCGCAGATACGCAGGATTTTTACACGTCTAAGATTACGGACGAGATTTTCGCGCGGATTAAAGGCAAGTCTTTCAAAGATAATTGTCCGCTGAGTCTTGACGACCTGAGATATTTGCACGTTCTGCACAAAGATTTGGACGGGAATATTCACGAGGGCGAAATGATTTGCAACGCTTATATTGCCGATGATGTTCTGGAAATTCTGCGTAAACTTTTCGAGGCAGATTACCCGATTGAGCGAATCAGACTTGTTGACGAGTACGATGCTGATGATGAGATGTCGATGCGCGATAATAACTCGTCGAGCTTTAACTTCAGGTTTATCTCGCACACGACAAAGATTTCGAAACACGGCTTGGGTTTGGCAGTCGATATTAACACACGCTATAATCCTTACGTGAAAGTTGTTGACGGCAAGAATATTCTCGAACCAGCGAACGCCGCAGATTATGTAGATCGCACGAGGAATTTCCCGTACAAGATCGATACGGATGACTTGTGCTACAAATTATTCATCGAGAAGGGCTTCGAATGGGGCGGTAATTGGCAGAGCGTGAAAGATTACCAGCATTTCGAAATACCGGACGATGTTGTGAAAAAGCTCTATCCGGATTACAGGTAAATAATGCGAAAAAATAGCTGAATGGATCGCAATCATGATTCACTCAGCTATTTTTGTTTTGTGTTAATGCTTATTGGGATTAATAATTATTTGTCTTGAAGAGAGCCAATCATTCCGGAAATTTCTTCAGGAGCATTTTCCGCGCCGGTGATCACGAACAGAACAAATTTTCCGCTGCCAGAATCAACTGCTACGATTCCGGTACTCGCAACACCGTTAGCATTCTTGAACTCGAACGTGTAATTTTCACCGTCTTTTGCAGGTGCTGAACCGCCGAACTGTTCCGAAAATGCCTTCGCTAAATCAGCCGCGCTCATTCCTTCAGCGTCATCGTAAGTAATGCTCAAGAGTGCTGAGTTGTCGTTTTTGAGAATATTGACCGTTGAGCCGTCCTGTTCAGCTGTCCAACCCTCGGGAACGTCAACCGTGTACGCGCCGAAATCCTGAACGCCAGCAAATGCCGCAAAACTAAACGCGAATACTAATGCCAAACTTAATACAAATCTCTTCATGATTAAGAGAACCTCCTGTTGAATTAAAATTGCAATTATTATTCCAAGTTCTTTCGAAAAATCCAATACACTCGAACAAACGTTTACGCAAAAAAATAAACGTTTACGCAAATTGCGCGTCACAGTAAAGAATTATATCGACCGAGAAAATATTATTCTCACACTTGATGCTCATAGACCCATCGAATCTTTTCACAGTGTTCATTACGGACGTGAGACCAATTCCAGGCTTCACGGATTCTATTTCGCCGTAAAACACGTTGTCAATCGAAAGTCCAATGATATATTCAGATAATAATGACGAGATTACTTTCACGTGACGATCTTGTTCGGGCAAATTCTTCACGGCTCGCAGCGCATTCTCCAGCAAATTTCCCAACATCGCGCAATATTCGGACTCTCGTAACGGCAATTCACTCGGCAAATTCAGCTGCCAAATAATTTTCGTTCCCTGATTCTCGGCAAATGACGCGTAATACGAAGCAATCGCATCAACAGAAATATTCTCGCAATAAGCAGCGTAATTTTTTTCGGTGGATTCGCTGAACTGTTGCAGATATTTTCGCAGCTCGGCGAAATTCCCGGAATTTGATAGTTGCGTTATCACGCGAATATGCTGCCTGAAATCGTGTCGTAATGCACGTGTCGCGTCCATGTATTTTCGCAATTCACGGTAACGTTTGCCCTCGATTGATAATAACGTGTTCTCCTGTTGCAATTTTGCCCCTTCGATTAGATTCTCAGCCGTCCACCAGAACACCTGATACATGATAAATATCATCGCCAGCAACACACACGCAATCGCAACTGCAACCGCTCGCACGCGTCCTTCCAACATAACTTTCGGGTGCAGCGGACTTGCCCACCAGATAAACAGCGTCATAAACATCGGGATCAAACACAGGAAATTCCAGATTTTGTCGATACGTTCTTGTTGCATCAGCATTGGGATTTTATCATGCAGCGTCCTGAAGAAAATTATCCCCAACACAAACGCAATGCTCAAACGCATAATCCCGGACTCAATCGTCACAAGATTCTTCTCGTACCAGAGATTATTCGTGAGTTCGAGTTCAGCCGCCAGAAATAACGTCATGAAATTGCTAAACATACACAGCATAATCGCGTTGAACAAGCAGAATAATTTTTTCCCCAAGCTAAGCTTCACACGAAAATTTTTCCCGATATTCTCGCGCACAGGCAAAATCGCAAAAATCACAGCCGGGATCACAATCGCGAATTTAAGCACGTATCTCAGAAGCATTATTTGTCACACTGCCTCTCATGTTAGCGATCAGGAATTGTGAGAATCTGGAAATTATTTTCGCACGACCGTTCACACGAATCGGGAATCTCTCGCCGTTTTTCATGACGAATACGTCCTTATCAAGAGCAGAAATTTGTGACATGTTCACGATTACGCCACGATTACACGCAAGAAAGTTCGGGAATTGCACGAGCATTTTCTCGATTTGAGCGAATCTCATATTGCTGAGCAAATTCTTACCGTTTGACAAGTTAATCTCGACTGAATGATTGCTGGATACCGCTGAAATTATTAAGCGAATCGGGATATTATACTCGCAATGCGGAATTTTTATCGCAACGCTTGGGTCAGGTGACGCAAAAAATCTCGCGGCTTCGTCAAGAACTTTTGCAACGGAATTTTCGTTGAATGGCTTGATAATGTATTCGAACGGGTGAACGCTGAACGCATCAAAAGCATATTCTCGCGACGTAGTTATGAATACGATCAGTATTTGCGAATCTTCGCTGCGAATCTGCCGTGCTGTCTGAATGCCCGAAAGCCCGTCCATTATAATATCCATGAAGACCACGTGAAAAATTCCCGGTTCAAATTCCCTCAGGAACTCCGAGCCGTTATTATACGAAGATACGTTGCTTAAATTCCAGTTCTGAATATAACTCTCAAGCTTCACAACATCAGGCAAATTATCGTCAACGATTGCAATGTTAATCATGCGAGAATATTATCACAAGTTTTCGTATTTGCGTGAAAGTTTGATTCGTCATGAAAATTTTTTTGGGATATGTAATGAAAATTTGCGATAATTTACGAGATTGACTTTTAATAATGTTTGTTTATACTAACTATAATAATACGCGAAAGGAGAATGATTATATTCATGAGTGAAGCTAAAGAAGCGTGGAGAGGTTTCAAGGGCAGTCACTGGACTGAAGATATAAACGTGCGAGATTTCATTCAGAATAATTACACGCCTTATGATGGCGACGAAAGTTTTTTAGCACCCCCCACAGAAGCTACGAATAAACTTTGGGGCAGGCTGCAGGAACTTCAGAAGCAGGAGCGCGAAAATCACGGTGTACTTGAATGCGAGACGGAAGTTGTTTCTGGATTGACTGCGTATGGTCCGGGATATATCGACACGTCCATGAAAGAGCTTGAGAAAGTTGTCGGACTTCAGACGGATAAGCCGCTCAAACGTGCGTTCATGCCCTATGGTGGGATCAAAATGGCTGAGCAGGCAGCGAGTACTTACGGTTATAAAATTAACCCGAAATTCTCGGAAATTTTCACGGTCTATCACAAGACACATAATCAGGCGGTTTTTGACGCATACACTCCCGAAATGAAACGTGCCAGACACGCTCATATCGTAACGGGTTTGCCGGATACTTACGGACGCGGACGAATTGTCGGTGATTATCGCAGAGTTGCGTTATACGGGATCGATTTCCTGATCAAGAAAAAGAAAGAAGATTTTGCGAATTGCGGTTCAGGAACGATGCTTGATGATATTATTCGTCAACGCGAAGAAATTTCGGAACAGATTCGTGCTCTCGATGGCATGAAACAAATGGCTGCAGTTTACGGATTCGATATTTCAAAACCGGCTGTTGATGCCCGTGAGGCTGTGCAGTGGCTGTATTTCGGTTACTTGGCTGCGATAAAAACTCAGAATGGCGCTGCTATGAGTGTCGGCAGAATTTCGACGTTCCTGGATATTTACATTGAGCGTGATTTCCGTGAAGGCACTTTGACAGAATCCGAAGCTCAGGAGTTAATCGATCATATCGTGATGAAATTCCGAATGGTGAAATTTGCGCGTGTACCGTCTTATAATCAATTATTCTCTGGAGACCCGATTTGGGCAACGCTTGAGATGGCTGGCAAAGGCATGGACGGCAGGCACATGGTCACGAAGAATGATTTTAGATTTTTACACACTCTCGAAAATATGGGACCTTCACCAGAACCGAATTTGACGGTGTTATATTGCTCGTCATTGCCGGAACCGTTCAAGTTATATGCGTCGAAAATTTCGATTAATACCAGCTCAGTTCAGTACGAAAATGATGACGTTATGAGACCGATTTGGCGTGATGATTATTCGATTTGCTGCTGTGTTTCCGCAACTGAGACGGGCAAGGAAATGCAATTCTTCGGAGCAAGAGCGAATCTCGCAAAATGCCTGTTATACGCTCTGAACGGCGGAATTGACGTGAAAACTCACGAGCAGGTTGGTCCTGAACTTCCGAAAATTACCAGCGAATATCTCGATTACGATGAAGTCATGCACCGATTCGATCAAATGATGGACTGGCTCGCGGGTCTGTACGTGAATATTCTGAACCTGATTCACTATATGCACGACAAGTATTACTACGAAGCTGCTGAGATGGCGTTAATCGATACGGACGTTCGGCGAACATTTGCAACGGGTATCGCGGGATTTTCACACGTTGTAGATTCTCTGTCTGCGATTAAATACGCGAAAGTAAAACCGATTCGTGACGAACTTGGTCTGGCTGTCGATTTCGAAGTCGAGGGCGATTTCCCGAAATACGGCAACGATGATGACAGAGCCGATAATATTGCAATCTGGCTGTTAAAAACGTTCATGAACAAGATCAAGAAATTCCACACGTACAGAAATTCTGAAGCGACAACTTCGATTTTGACAATTACTTCCAACGTTGTTTACGGCAAAGCTACGGGAGCTACACCGGACGGACGCAAAGCCTACACACCATTCGCACCCGGCGGCAATCCATCATATGGAGCAGAATTGAACGGATTATTAGCGTCGTTGAACTCAGTCGCAAAACTTCCGTATGAATACGCGCTCGACGGAATTTCCAACACTCAGACGATAAGTCCGCAGGCTTTGGGACACACGCTCGATGAACAGAAAGTTACGCTGATGAACGCAATGGACGGATATTTTGACAAAGGCGCGCATCATTTGAACGTGAACGTTTTCGGCACGGAGAAATTAATCGACTGCATGAATAATCCGGAGAAACCTGAATATGCGAACTTTACGATCAGAGTTTCGGGTTACGCTGTGAAGTTCATAAACTTGACGAAAGAACAGCAGCTTGACGTTATAGCTCGAACCTGTCACAAACATTTGTAAATTTGTAAATTTGACATGACGATTAAAGGCTTGATCCATTCGACGGAATCATTCGGAGCTGTCGATGGCCCGGGAATAAGATTCCTGATATTTCTCAAAGGCTGTAACATGCGCTGTAAATATTGCCATAACGCAGACACCTGGGAATTTGACGGAGCAGAAATTTCCGGCACAGACGAGCTTCTCGATAAAGCTGAACGTTACAGAACTTACTGGCGCAAAACTGGCGGAATTACGGTCAGTGGCGGCGAACCGCTGTTGCAGATTGATTTTTTGATCGAGTTATTCAGCAAAGCGCACGAACGCAATATTAACACAGTTCTGGACACGTCTGGACAACCGTTCACGAGGGATGAGCCTTTTTTCGGAAAATTCGAGAACTTGATGCAGCATACGGATTTAGTGATGCTTGATATTAAGCAGATCAATACGAATAAGCACAAGAATTTGACAGGTTTTGGAAACGAAAATATTCTCGACGCGGCGAAATATTTATCCGGAATTAACAAGCCGGTTTGGATCAGACATGTGTTAGTTCCCGGTATAACAGATAATGACGAAGACCTGCGAAAAACGCGCGAATTTCTCGACACACTTGGAAACGTGCAAAAGATCGAAATTCTCCCGTATCACACACTCGGTGCTGACAAGTGGCGCAAACTCGGTCTGAAATATCCGCTGGAAAATATCGAACCGCCGTCGGAAGCACAAATAATCAACGCGAAGAAAATTTTGGGAATAATATAGGGAGCGTAAATATCATGACGAACAAAGATACAGTAATATTTTTGGCAAGTTTCGGTACGAGCATATTACGAGCTGCTGAGGAAAGTTACGACAAAATTCAGGCTGATCTCGAAGCGGCTACGGGTCTGCGTGTGCTTCAGGTTTTCACGGACAACGCTACGGCTAAAGCAGTAGACGGGATTAACGGCAAACGAATTTTCACGGTTGAAGCAGCAATTCAGGAATCAATCGTGAATAAATATTCCGAGGCAATCGCAGTTCCGGTATTTTTTGCTGAGGGCGAGTTGTATAACAGTTTGAGAAGCAGACTTGATTTTTACCGCGAGACGATTGATATTCGCATGACGAACGCGGTTATGTACAGTCCGAAATCATGCGATGAAGTTGCGGATATTATGATCGATATTATCCAGCCCAATCCAGCGAGTGAATATATTCTGGTCGGGCATGAAGCGTCGGCATATAACGACAAAGGCTATGATTTACTCGGCGAAAAACTTCACGAGAAAGGTCATCACAACATGGAAGTCGTTAAACTGAGCGATCGTGACAGCGTAGGGCAGGCAGTTGCGCATTTGAAAGAACGTCAGGCAGTTTCGAGAGACGCGCAAGTTGAGATAGTTCCGTTGGTCGTAGCTTGGGGCGATTACATGGCTGGAGAGCTTTATAACTCGGATAATTCGTTCATGTGGCAGTTGCGCAAGGCAGGTTACAGAACTGTATTCACGGGCAAAGGTCTTGGCGAGTACGAAGCGTTCAGGAAAATTTACACGAAGAGATTCAACGATCTTGTGAAGGCGTAATTAATACGCAAAATAAAATCCCCTCGGCTGTAATTATCATGTGATTGATTATACAGTTGAGGGGAAATTTTTTTGCAGGTCTACAAGTTTTCGAAAACGTCCATTAACTGCTCGATATTCTTTTTGCCGAACATCGGTTTGCCGTCGTTGATTACGTAGCATGGAACGCTCATAACGTTATATTTTGCGCGTAAATCCGGGAAATGCGCTAAATCGAAAACTTCGGTTTTGACGTGACGATTCAGCGACGCGATTCTCTGAGCACTCACGACTAATTCCGGACACATCGTGCATGATAAAGACACCAGTATTTGCATGTTAATATCCCTGTCGAGATTCTGCACGCGGGTTTTCACAGCCTCGTCGATTTTCTGACCGGGACCAGCCATGTTGTATAATCCCAGAACGAACGACTGAAATTCATGTCCGCCGGGCACACCGTGAAAAGCCATTCCAGTTTCGCTGCCGTCTGATTTCAAAACTTTCACGCACGGAGCATTTGCCATCGGGGAAGCTGCTTTCTGGATCGTGATTTTGTCCGTAAGTGATGCGAGTTCATTCACGTAATTCTCAAGTTCACGCGAAATTTCCTGATTATCGAGATGCAATTCCAGAATCAAGCTGTCCTGCATTCGTGAGAAGACCGTATTGAGCTGCTTAATCATGTCTTGGTCAAACAATGCTCCGGATTTTTGTGGCTCTGTTTTCTGGTTTTGAATCTGCGTTTTGTGAGTGACTGGTTGAGCTGGTTTGATGCCGGTTTCTTTCTGCAATTTCGCAGCGTATTTTTCGAGTTCAGTCGCGGCTAAAGCCCCATCACCCGTAGCCGTTACGACTTGCCGCAAATTTTTCACGCACACATCGCCGGCAGCGTATAATCCCTCGCACGAAGTTTTCTGTTGACGGTCAGTTATGATATAGCCCTGTTCGTTGAGTTCCGCGATATTTTTCACAAGCTCAGTTGAAGGCGAATATCCGGCAAACACGAATACTCCGAACGTGTCATTCTCCGGAGCAAAAGTTGTAATCTCACCGGTTTTGTTGTTCTTGTATATAATCTTCCGGAGAACGTCGTCACCTGAGACTGATTCTACTTCGGTGTTCGTGAATACAGAAATTTTCGGGTTAGATTTCGCTTCATCAGCCGTAGCTTTCGCGCAAGAGAAATCATCTTTGCGGATTAGTATGTTGACGTGTGAAGCATATTTCGTCAGGAAAACGCTCTCTTCAGCAGCAGCAAATCCTCCGCCGACTACGAAAACAGTTTTGCCCGTGAAAAATTCTCCGTCACACGTCGCACAATACGCAACACCATGTCCACGAAATTCTGCTTCGCCTTTGAATCCGATCATTCTTGGGTGAGCACCCGTCGCCAGAAGAACGCCGAAACATTCGAGAACGCCTTTAGTAGTTGTGACTTTCTTGATAGTTCCGGACATATCGAGAGCTTTGACTTCCGCGAGCATAAATTCTGCCCCGAAATTCTCAGCTTGACGACGCATTCGATCCGTGAGTTCAGTTCCGCTGACAGGTTCAGAGCCGGGATAATTTACGACTTCGCTGGTGATTGTGATTTGACCGCCGAATTTTTCTTTCTCAACGACTACGACACGATAGCACGCACGCGCCAGATAAATCGCAGCCGTTAATCCTGCAGGACCGCCACCAACGATAACAACGTCATACATTTCGCTCATTATTAAAGCTCGCCCACCAAGTCAAGACTCGGTTTCAAAGTTTCCGCGCCTGGTTTCCATTTTGCCGGGCAGACCTGATCGCCATGTTCGTGAACGAATTGACACGCCTGTAATTTCCTGAATAATTCTTCGGCATTGCGTCCGACGTTACCAGCGTTTACTTCGTAGGCTACGATTTTGCATTCGGGATTCACGATGAAAGTTCCGCGTTCTGCGAGACCGTCATTTTCGATTAACACGTCAAATTCTTTTGCGAGGACGTGTGCAGGATCGGCTAACATGGGATACGTGATTTTGCTGATTCTGTCTGAATGATCGTGCCAAGCTTTGTGAACGAAATGCGTGTCGCACGAGACTGAGTAAATTTCGCAACCTGCTTCCTGAAATTTCGCGTAATTATTTTGCAGGTCTTCGAGTTCAGTTGGGCATACAAATGTGAAATCTGCCGGATAAAAGAAGAATACTGACCATTTGCCCTGAATATCTGATTTTGTGACGGGCTTGAAATCTTTGTTTTGATACGCCATGACTGAGAAATCGCTGACTTCTTTGTTGATTAATGACACAAGAATCCTCTCCTTTTGATCACTTTGAATAGTTTGTAATATCGAACTTACGTGAAAATATTATAGCATGATAACGCTTAAAAACGCATAAAAAATCCCCCCGTTGAATTGGGAGGAGTTTTTCGCAAATTGTGATTGCTTAGTTATTGATCTTTATCGCGATTGAAGGCTTGTATTTCACGCCGGCATTCAGCCAAGGAGACACGATAATGATCCTGCTTTCCGGGACAGATTCGATCTCAGTTCCAGATTCGTCAGCAAAATCTGCTATCTCATCGTCATCGCTGGGTTCTGAATTAACAGGATTTGCAAGCCAGACAAGTTTCGCACCCTGAGTTGCATTTTCATCGAGTTCGACCGTGAAGTCATATTGCTTGCTCTCGTCTACTTCGATTTCACCGAGTTCGGCCACGATTACGTATTTTGCACCCGAGATTGCTTTGTCGGATTCAGATTCGGAGCTAGATTCAGATTGAGATTCTTGTGCGACAAGTTCGGATTCTGATTCAAGTTCAGACTCAGATTCAGGTTCTGGTTCGAATTCGGATTCTTCGGTGAGTTCGTACTCGTAGGAATCTGCGTTGTCTTTCTCAGGAGCGTCGGACGTGTTGTTCGGATTGGGATTAAGTGCGAAAATCTTCAGCGTGAATTGCTTTGAAGCTGAGCCGGTATTATTCTCAGCCTTGACCGTGAATTTGTAA
This sequence comes from uncultured Synergistales bacterium, assembly GCA_905233725.1. GTDB lineage: Bacteria > Synergistota > Synergistia > Synergistales > Aminobacteriaceae > JAFUXM01. The sequence goes on along the minus strand of CAJOEM010000007.1, from coordinate 5,027 downwards.
GTCTTGGAAGTCTTGGCTGTAATATTGCCCGTGAAAGTCTCGTTCGGCGTGCCGAATATCAACTCACAAACATCGCCGGAATTCAGCGTATTCGTTGACAATTCCAAGCCCGAAAGATTGTTTGTATTCGTCAAAGTCAGATTCATCGGACGAGTACCTGTGATATTCAGCGCGACGTTGGGGTAATTCTGAGCGTTGTAGGCATTTGGAAGCGACTTGTAATTCGCGAGTGAGATAGCCGGTTTTGTTCCGGTGACTGTAAATTTTATCTCTTTCTCAGAAACGCCGCCGCCGTTACGAGCCACAACTTCGAGAGGGGTATTCTTTTTCAAATCCGTGAACGGTGTGCCATAGACTGTGTGAGTATTCTCGTCGAAATTAAGACCGACGTTTGTGAGAACTTCGAGATTCGTAATATCCCACGATGCTTCACTGCCTGTAGCTTTGATGACTTGGCTGTAATATTGCCCGACTTTCGCAGCTTTCAAACTTGATGCTGTGATCTTCGGAGCGACCGGCAAAATTCTCAGCGTGAAATCCTTTGTGACGGAATCGCCTGTTGTGCTGGCCTTGAGCGTGAACGTGAAAGTCCCTGTTACAGTAGGTTTGCCTGAGATTGTGCCGTTCTTTGCGTTAATTTTCAGGTTTGGTGGCAAATCGCCGCTGGAAATTTCCCAAGATGCAGACTTTGCGCCAACTAGTTTCATTTTCGCATTGTAGCTCTTGTTGTAAGTCGCGTCAGGTAACGTTGCGTCCACAGAAATTGCTAACGGATAATTCACGACTATCTTGAAAGATTTGTTCTCGTTGCCGATTGGGTTCGCAGCCTTGAGTGAGAAGCTGTGAGTTTTTGCGTCAGAATTTGTCGGAGTTCCGTGCAGCGTAATTTTCGGGAACGTTCCGGAGAAATCTACGTCGTAGCTCAACCAGCTCGGGAATTTTGACGGAGTGAACGTTATCGTAGGATCGCCCTGTTCGAGAACAATGTCCTGAGAATATTCGAAACCTGTAACAGCGTCTGGCAATGTGATTTTCTTCGGGAATTTTGGTTTGTCGCCTTTGATATTGAGCGTGAACTTTTTGGAAGCAGTCCCAGCCGAGTTCGTCGCAACGATCCAGACATCGCCCTTCCAAGTTTCAGACGGTTTGCCGCTTAGAGTTGCAGTTTGCGAATCAAATTTGAGACCGTTCGGGAGTGCCGCGTCAGTTGATAAATCTTTGGCGGTTAATTTCCACTCGTCGATATGAGTTTCGTTTTTGAGAGCGAATGTAACGGCGTAATCTTGGTTATATTCCCCGTTCGGAAGTTTTGACGTTGAGATTTGCGGCTTCTTAAGATTCTGGTCGATTGTAATATTGAGCGTTACTGTTGATGAAGTTTCGTTTGTACCCACAGCCTGTACCTCAACAGAATATACAAGTCCGTTCAAAGAATCCTCGAATGTCGGTTCAGCCACGAGTACTAATTCTTCGTCGTTCAGGTCGCCAGAAACTTTCAGCCAATCCGGTTTGTTATTAATCTCCCAGTGATCGAACGGTCCGCTGGCTGTGAATTTGATCGGAGTATTTGCTGCGTCGGCTTTGACAGTGACGGAGTATTCTGAGTCAGTTACGTCAACGGTTTTCTTTTTGGAATTGATCGTTGAGATTTTCACGCGATTTTCGAACTCCCAGTAATAATCAACGCTGCCGTCAGAGTACAAAACGTAGATGTAGCGCAAATTCTTGAGTGCTACCGGCGTGTCAAGCGGAAACTCTCCTGCCTCAGCTTCTTTCGAGGTCAAGCTAAAGTCAAAAAAAGTGTTTTCGCTCGTAGTTCTCAAGTAGATCCAACCGTACACATCAAGCCCAAGCTTAACAGGTGTTGAAGTCTTGTTGGGTTTCACGAATCGACAGTTTATCTTCGAGAAATTTCCGTCCCCGTCATCATCAGCAAATTCGATGTACGGAACTGCATTGTTGAGCTGAGTCTTCAAAGACCTGAAGTTCGTGAGTTTCTCGCTGCCATTGAGCTTGGATAATTCGCCCGGGAAATTCCATTCGAATATAGCATTTTCGAACGCAGCATCAGCGCCATTGTAGAAATCAAAGCCATAACCGTCTATGTTAAGCGCATATATGTCCTGATATTCATAAATATCGAATGTTTGCTTTGAATTCTTTTTCGCAACTCTGCCATCTGCAAACGAATACGGAGCAGCATTGTTAGAAATTGTCAACGAAGCACCCTCAACGAGTTCTCTGTCAGCTTCTGGAGCAGTTTGAGTGTCAAGATCGCGTTTACCGGATTCGTGCGCAAGTCTGCGTTTCTCAGCAATTTTTGACATTACAGCCAATCTTGTTTTTGCAGCAACGGAAGCTTTGTCGGATTTCGTGTTCGAATCTGTATCTGAAGCATCATCCCAGATTTTTTGAAGATAAACGTATACCCAAGGAGAATAGTTCTCATTGTAGGATATTTTCCCGTTCCCGTCAAAATCCGCCTCTGCCCAGTAGTTTAGCCGCAATTTAACGTTTGTCGGTGCAGCATGTTCACTCAAAACTGTCAGAGTGATTTGCGTCGAGACAGAACCAGCTGCATTCGAAGCTTGAACTGTGAAAGTAAATTCGCCTGATTCAGTTGGAATGCCTGAGATTATTCCAGATTCTGCATTAAGTTCGAGACCAGCAGGAAGATCGCCGGAAATTATTTCCCAAGTTGTGTCAGTTCCGTAGCCCAACGATGTGCCGTAACTCTCGTTCAAGTAAGCTTCAGGGATCGATTGGTAAATTTCGGGAATGCTCATGTAATTCACGTTATCAAAAAACCAGTCGTAATTGCCGTCTTCGTCGTAAATATCGACACGAATGTGAGAGACTTCAGAATTTGAGACTGGCTCGATCTCCATGATCCCGCTGGCAGTGTTTATATTTCCAGATTCGATCTGATAATATTCAGAATTCCAGTGATTTGGTGAGCTAATCCCAACAGTAATTCCTGCTGAAAAATCCGGTGTAATAGGTGTTGAAGTATCATCAGCTTTTACGATTCGCCACTCGATAGCCGTGAATTTTCCAGATTCGTCCTGACTTGTGAGTTTAACGAAAGGAACGCCCGTTTGCAACTGGTTACTTGTCGAACGGAAATTCTCAAGCTTCGTACTGCCGTTCAGGTGCGCGTGATTCGGCAAATTCCAAGAGAATGTTCTGATTTTGAAAGTTTCATCTGCACCGTCACTGAATTGTGTCGAATAATAATAATCAGTATCATCATTGGCTTCGGACGGATAAATCTGAAAACCGTAATCTCTCGCGATTATATCGAAATTCTTAGCTTCTTCTCCTACAGTTACCTGATAAGAATCCGGAAGACTGTACGAATAGCTGCCCGAGCCTGCACCGATTGTGAAAGCTGCGGTCATGCGTTCGTTAATTGCAGAGCGATCGAGAGCTTTATTACTCGACGTGTCAATTTTCACGAGTTTACCGTCTACTGTTCTACGGAATTTTTTCTCAGGTTTTGCGGATTTTGTTCTGAAATCGTTTTCTTCGTATGAGCGGTTAAGATTAAAATTCACATACACGAAGCTGTCATCATGAACGGATTCACCGCTGACAAGTTGCGAGTAATTGTGATAATTCGGCGTAAGTTTCAAGCTGTCTGCCGGAGAATCGATCTCAATTCCGAACTCGTGCCAGTCTTCACCGTAGGAATTTTTCGCGGTAATCTCGAACCCGAAATAACCAGTTTCCGTAGGTGTACCTGTGATTAAGATTTCAGCAGGAGTTTTTGACGCATCGACAGTCATGTTCAACCCCGGAGGCAAAATTCCCTGATCCAGGCTGATCGATGTTGGAGAGCCTTCGATGAGAATTTTCGCGCCGTAAGTTTCGTTCACGAAAGCAACTGGCAAATCAGTGTCGCTGAAGTACGGAATATTTCCGCCAGAATTATTGACGATCGTAATCGTAAATTCACGTTCAGAATAGCCGGCTTCGTTTGTTGCACGAACGGTGAATGTGAAAGTTCCGGATTTTTCAGGATGACCAGATATGTAAGCAGTGTACGAATACGAATTAATCGTTAAACCATCAGGAAGTTCACCCGAAACGATACCCCAAGTCGGAGAAGAACCATTTTCCCATGACGATGTAATTTCCTGGCTGTAATAATGACCGACTTTGCCGTTTGGAAGTTTTGTTGTCGTGATTACAGGTGGGGCGATATTCTCAAAGTGCCAGTAATAGTCAATATTGTCGCCGTAAGTACCGGCACTGATGTAACTGACATCATTGCTTGCGATTGGTTCAATCTCGATTATTCCGCTGGCTTTTTCGGATTCTGCAGTATATTCATCATACCAGTTCCAATAGCCAGATTTCCCGTAAATTCCGAAAAATATATGATTTGGCAAATTCGACGTTATGATTTGTGAGGGATTCTTAGCTTTGACAATTCGCCATTCGAGAGCCGTGTAATTTCCGTTTTCGTCCGGGCTTGTGAGTTTGACGTAGGGCATTTGATCATTCGTAGATTTCAGTTCATGAAGATCTGCGCTGCCATTCAAGCGTGACAAATCGTCAGAAAATTCCCAAGAGAACGTTCTGGTCTTGAAAGCCTCGTCAGCACCGTCAACAAAATCAATTGAGTACCACCAATCCTCATCAAAATTGAAAGGCACAATTCCGAAATAATAATCTTCATCAGTTAAGATGTCAAATTCGTGAGCTTCCTGTCCGACGACAACGTTCATGTCCTCAGTTGGATCATAATACGAGTAACGTCCTTTGCCTTCACCGATTACAAACGCGTTCTCAAATCGTTTGAAGCCTTCAGGTAAAGCGCGATCATTGGAACTTGCACTTGATTCGAATTTCGGATCTATTGCGATGAATCTGCCGTTTGCCAATTTCTTGAACTTTGTCGGAGTTGGGATTTTTGCCTTATTACTGTTCTTGCTTCTGGAATCAGAATCTGCATATTCGTAAGTTTTTTCCAAGCGCAGGGAAATATAAGTGTCATCATTCGTGTAAACAGATTCGCCGTT
>CAJOEM010000006.1 GCA_905233725.1 uncultured Synergistales bacterium | reverse complement strand
CCTGAAATTTCCCTCCTCAGGAATGCCCCACAAAGTCAAGACCATCTCGTCACCAACGCCGATTCGATAGCCGGACGTAACTGGCACTGAATCTCTTGGCGCGTAAGTCGAAGCAGGTCTCCTGAAAAACGACATGCCAAAACGCGGCATTCTGCGAATCAATCGCCCCATCGGACTGCCACCTTGCTGTCCACTCTCCAAAATCTGATCAAAAGCCTGCTCAATCTCGGAATTAGTCATCTCAGCTGTAGTTTCAGCGGAATTGCTCTGTTCTGTCTGGATCAAACTTTGACGGGGCGTGTTCGTGTTTTGAATCTGTGTCGGGTCTTGCTGCGTAAAATTCTGCGAGTTCGTTTCGATTGAATCATTCCCAGTTAAATCAATCGCGTCAAATTGATTCGGATTCTGGAAATTCACAGAGCTATCCGGTGTTGAAGTTGAAGTTGAACCTGTTCCAGCAGCATCAATTCCCACAGTTCCCGTGCCTGAATCCGGAGCAGCACTTGGAGCCGCCGGCATTGCAACGGGAGCGATTATGTCAACACCACCGGCAGTCGCAGCCAAAGCAATATTACACGTCATGAACGAGTACAGACAAATCCCCGCCGAAAAAATCCTGAACTTCCTACTTTTGAAAATCATTCTGAAAATCACCTCTTGTGAAAAATTCGTGAAAAATTAGAAATCTGAAAATCTATCGCAAAATATAATCCATTAAGCTTCGTACGTTTTTAAAGCGATTGTCCTGAGAATCTTCGTCGTATGCGCAATATTCTTCGAGCAATCTGGCAACGTTTTTCTTAAGCGCAGCCGGCCGCATTTGTGCCATGATTCTGTCCGGTGAACGAACTATGCCGCCTTCACGCCCTGAGTTTAACATCCATGCCGAGAGTATCAAAGTGTCCTGTTCCCAGATATGCTCACTGTTGCGCCCAAAGAATGTCCCGAACCATTTTTCTGCCGGAATTTCCATGTGAACGCCAATTTTTGTGTAATCGCGATCTGGTGCGAGCGTGTCGGTCTTGATATACCAGAAGCCGATTGCCGTATCATCCCAGCGTCGTGTCGCTGAAATCTTGTAGCCCTGATCACGGTCAAGATATTCTCCCCAATCGAAGCCAAAATCCAAATCCAACGCGTCAATATTAAAGCCAGCCTGGAACCAGCCATGATAACGCCACGGGTCTCTGTCATCTTCGTATTTTCCGCCAAAGTAGAACATGTAGCGTCCGTGAGTTAATCTGCCAAATTCTTCGGGGTCTCTGTCGCGCTGAGCCGTGAATCTTCCGCCGAGCCAGAATCTGCCGTCCGGAGTGTACCAACGCGCCCAAATATTCGTGCCGAACCATTCCTCGTCAAGATAGCCGCCCTCGCCGAATAACCAGAATCTGCCGGAGTTGTTAATATTGCTCAGATACGTTACTGCCGCCTGCTGAATCCTGATCTTGTCATTCAAATCTGGCTCCCACCAAATGTCGATATGATTCGCCAACGGGAATTTTATGTCGAGAATCGATCCCCAGCCGTTCGAGTATCTGCCCTGATAGATCAAGTCCAAACTCCAGCGGTCAAAATACGATTTTTGAAGCGTCTGGTCAATTCTTGGCTCGTACGTTACCATCGCTTTGACGTTATGACGCGCACGATTCGCCAGCAATTTCGCCGTGACGGAATTAATATCCGAGTCGGGTTCCGGATCAGATTTCACGTTTTGTCGCTTGTAATCCGCCCAGTAAAATTTCGCATGTTCAAGAGCTTTCTCACCACGAATCGAACGCGCTCTCAAGTCAAATAGAAATTCTCCGGGAAATTCCGCCGCAACAATCGGAACGCGTGAAACTCTCTGGATCAAGACCAACTCATCAGTCTCCGGCATAACTGAAGCCAACACAACCAGAATTCGCATCATGGCATCGGCGTGTGAAGAGTGTCCGTAATTTTCGTACGCGAGCGTCAATTTGTGTCCGCCGTTCTTGAGAGTATCAAGCTTCACGTCAATGTCACGAACCCGAACGTATTTTTCGAGACCATTCTTGATTTTGCGAATCAGCTGTTTTGAATCGATTTTATCCCAAGTTGCGATTCGTGCGTCACCGTCTTTTTTGTAAGGCATTTTCTCACCGGCTAAGTACGGGCCTCCGAGATTCAAATGCTGCGAAATTGTGAACACGAACTCATCTCCGCGCTGATAACTCACGGAAGCTTCAGTTCCCCACGGAGATTTCAAAACGACACCGAAGTTGTATTTGCTCGAAGGAGTTTTTGCGAGAACACGCCTGTTGCTGACAATATCATTTGCGTAATTCAACGGGCTGTACTCGGCTTTAACGCTCAACCAGTCGTTCACTTCCCATTCAAGACCTGCGAAAACTCCGTTCAATCGATCCGTACCGTAACCAAGCGTTGGCGAAAAACTTCCCCAATGCCAAGTTGCTACGGCGAAATATGACTTCATGAGTTCAGTTCCGCTTGTGTCCATGATGCCGACTGCGAGTGACGGAATGTACCAGTAATTCGATGAGCGATAATTATCGTAGAGCATGAGCTTCAAGTCAATCGCTTTGTCCATGTAATCGCGTTGACCAATCCAGATCGTATCGAACGTGTTAAGTCGCGCGTTAATTTCCAGCCACGGCAGCCACGTCATATTCAGGAAATAGAATTTATACGGAGAAGCATTTGTGTAACCGAAACGCCCCTGACCATCAGGCAAAATTTCAGCTGTAGGATATTCCCACAAGCCGTTCATTCCGGTGTTAGACTGAGACAGAGCGTGCGCACTATCACAAGTCTGCGTCAAAATCGAAATCGCTAAAATCACCAACAGAAGCAACGAACGCCCCCGCAAAATTTATCATCACCCTTTGCAATGTTAAAATTATTACGCATAAACACGCATTATTTTACACTAATTTTTGCAATTCGCGCGAAAAAATATAATTGCGATTACGAAAAATAGCTGCTAAACTTGCTTGTTGATTCTGAGATTTCTACGCGAAAGGTGAAATATTAATTTGAAGCAGGATCTTTTTGAATGGCTGAACTCCGGTAATGCTGCGAAATTTCCAGAGCCAAAACCAGAACATAGCGAGAATGATACCCCTGAAAATTTTGGGGGTCTGCTTATTGTGCCTATAAATTCGCGAGAAGATTTTCCTGTCGTGGAACAAGAATCTGAACCTGAATCTAAACCTGAAATCGAAATCGAAGCTGAAGTTGCATCTGAGCCTGAGCCTGAAATTCCTGAGAGATTGTCAATCGAAATTCAGCAGGATCCTCCACAAGAATTATGGACGCAAATCGACGACGAGAACGATAATTCCCAAGATGAGACGGATTTTTTGACGGGAAATTTGCTGCAAAAATCTGAACCTGAGTCTGAGTCCGAAGCGCAAAATTCGCAAATCGAAGCCGAAAACCCTGAGCAGAATCTCAATTACTTTTCACTCGAACTCAACGAGAATTTCCAGATACCCGACCTGAATTTGAATCTCGAGGAAATTGAGAGAAACATCGCCGAACTCGAACAGCAAATCGCTCAGAACAACGCACAATCTCAGGAACAGGAGCAAGAACATGACTACGAACCACGTGAAGCAATCGATCTCGAAGAACAACGCGAAATGTCACAGTATCAGCGCGGAACACATTTTACTCAGAAGCTCAAGCGTGTCCTGAAAAAACGCCAGGATCAAGCCGAACAGCAGCGCATCTTGGAACATCGTAACGCAAAATCCTCACGGAAAAGAATCATCCTGAATATTCTCTTAGGGATTCTTGTTTTGGAAATCGTTTTTGCAACGCTTGCTCTGGTGTATTTGCAGACGAAGATCCCGGATAATATTCTCAATCAAGCATCAGAACTTTTTGAGACAGGCAATTACGACGAAGCTTTCAGGCTTTACGAGACAGGCGCGAATTTGTACCCGGATATTCCAGAGTTTGCGGACGGTTTGAAGCAGGCTGCTCACATGGCGGGAAACTTCGACGAGAATGAGATCTCAGAAGATATTCCCGAACCCGAACCAGAGCCAGAACCGGAACTTGAGATTCTCAGCGACGATCTTGAACTAGAGGAATTTGAGCTTGAACTTGAATCCGAAATTGCATCACAAGATTTTGCAGATTTTTCTCAGGATATTATGATTCAGGAAAATGCGATAAAATTTTCTAATGAGTAAATCAACGAGGGGAGTTAATAACATGTCGATAAATCAAAATCCAAACGTAATCAAAGCAAACGAGCTAATCGGTATGAATGCAGTGAACGCTCTGAAGAAACGCGGCTTCGAGGCAGAATACGCAGCAACAAGTGAAGAGGCATTGAAGCGTGTTTTGGAAATCATTCCGGAGAATGCAAGTGTAGGAATTCCTGGAACTGTTACGGTTCGTGCAATCGGCGCATTGGACGCACTGAAGGCTCGGGGAAATGACGTTCGCCAACATTGGGGCGGGCTTTCAAAAGAAGAAATGAAGGCTGCTAGATTCGCTGAGAATGACGCGGAATATTTTCTCACGAGTGCAAACGCTCTCACACGCGATGGCGAGATAATTAACATCGACGGCTCCGGCAATCGTGTTGCAGGCATGGCATGGGGCAAAGGTCCGGTGATCTTCGTGATCGGCATTAACAAGCTCGCATTTGACTTGAGCGATGGAATCAAACGTGCAAGAGCTGCGACAATTCCGAACGCAATCAGGCAACATGTCGAGACAGCGTGCGTTAAAGCAGGAAGATGTGTTATGTGCATGAATGATGAAAGTATGTGCAGAGCGACACTGATTCTTGAGCGCCCGTTGAAAGGCAGAAAATATCACGTGATAATAGTCGGCGAAAATTTAGGCTATTAATCACGACTTGCCCCCTAACGCGCAAAGTCAGGGGGTTTTTAATTGGAAGGGAGTTTTGTGTTCAGTATGGAAAACCTGGAAAATAACGAATCCAGAAATGCGAATTTCAAAGACAAAGTTGTGATTCTCTTGGCAGGCGGCAGAATCGTTCAGAGACACGAAAACGCTGAAGAGATTGATCTCACGGACGAGGAAATTTTGTCGACATTGCCCGAGGAATTGCAAAGTCACGCGGTTGTTCATAAATGGAGTTTGCAGCCTACGTCGAATTATACGCTGAGAATGTGCGGGGAAATCATGTCGATGGTTTCAAGCTTCATTCACGATTACGGTGCGCGCGGAGTTGTCGTAACGTGTGGCATTCAAGCTCTGGCGGAGTTGGCGTATTTTGCGGATCTGGTCTGGGAATTGAATCCGCCGCTGATATTTACAGGCTCGATTTTCAATGCGGACTCGACGAATTCTGAGACAAGCTTGAGACTTTCGCAGTCAGTTCGAGCAGCGTTATCTGGAGCGTGTCAGGGCAAAGGAGCGTTGATTTGCATTCAGGACGGGATTTACGCGCCGGCAGATGTTTTGAGAATCTCGAATTTCAATCGTGCAGGTTTGCTTGCATTCCCGGAATCGCCGCTGGGAGTTTTTTCGCAGCCGTCTGGTGATTATATCGCGTTGAGATTGCCGCGTCACAGAAACGTTCGGAAAATTGTTTCGCCGTTAGCCAGGAATATTCCGATTTTGAGCGCATCACTCGGGGACGGAGATCTGATTTTGCGCGCGTTGTTGGGAAAGAGTGAGCAGAAGTTCGAGGAGTTGGACGGACTTGTTGTGTCTGGTCTGGGCGATGGAGATGTGCCGTCAGTTTGGGTGCCATCGTTGAGAAAATTGGTTCGTGCGGAAATTCCGATTGTTCTGACATCGAGATACCCGGACGGATTCGTCCAAGCAATGGAAGATTTTGAGGGCAGCGCGTCACAGTTGCTGGAGATGGGCCTTATTAACGCTGGAATGCTGTCACCGTATCAGGCGCGAATCAGGCTTGCGGTTGGACTTGCTTCGGGACTGCAGGGCGATGAATTAGCTGATTATATGCACAGGAAATAAATTACATGTCTAAAATCGTAGCAATAATTGGAAGACCGAACGTTGGGAAATCGTCGTTATTCAACAGGCTCACAGGTGAGAGAAACGCGATTGTTGACGATGTTCCCGGAGTTACGCGCGATAGATTATACGGGGAAGTCAGTTGGCACAGGAGAAATTTTTATGTAATAGACACCGGCGGAATTTTCGGAACGGACACTGATTTCAGCGCGGGAATCAAGAATCATGTTGACCAGGCAGTGAGTGAATCGGACTTGATAATTTTCATGACGGATTGTCGCGAAGGCATAACGAGTTCGGATTGGGAGATTGCGGAATTTCTGCGGAAATCTTCGGGGAAAAAGCCCGTGATCGTAGCCGTGAATAAATCTGACGATGCGAAACACGATGATTTTGCGAACGAAGCTTATTCTCTTGGATTTGAGAACGTGATTGCGATCAGTGCCGTACACAAACGGAATTTGTATGAATTGCAGGATTTGATTCTGGATTTGTTGCCCGAAGATTATGACTCGGATTCGGATTTTGAATCTGATGATTCTGAAATTAGGCTCGCAATCGTGGGGAAGCCTAATGTCGGGAAATCTTCGCTGTTGAATAAAATCTCGGGTTCAGAGCGTTCACTTGTGAGTCCAGTTGCAGGTACAACGCGCGATCCTGTTGATATGCCTGTGGAAATTGACGCTCAGAAATTCCGGATTATCGACACGGCTGGATTGCGTCGTAAGGGAAAATTTTCTGCCGGGACTGGCAATGATCTTGAATATTACTCGTTCGTGAGGACTTTGGCAGCAATAGATCGTTCGGACGTAGCATTGCTTTTGATGGATGCGCAGGAGCCATGCACGGATCAGGACAAGAAAATCGCGGCACATGTCGTAGAGAAAGGCAAAGGCTTGATTCTTGTGATTAATAAATGGGATCTTGTCGAGAAATCTGAGTCCAAAGCCGACAAACTTGTAAAAAAGATTCGTGACGATATGCCGTTCCTGAATTTTGCGCCGGTGATATTTGCATCGGCTCTGAGCGGTCGCGGAGTTGGGAAAATTATCGAGAGCGTCTTGAACGTGAATGCGAATCGTGCGAAAAGAATCCCGACGAATATTCTGAATAGACTGATGCGTGATGTGCTGGCGTTCGACAGGTTGCCGTCAAACAGGCGCGGAAAAACTCTCAAGATATATTATTGCTCGCAAGCTGAGACCAAGCCTCCGACGTTTATATTTTTCGTAAATGACCCGGCAATCGCAAATTCCGGCTTTGAGAATCACGTCAGGAATGAGATTCGCAAACTTGAGAATTTCGACGGAGTGCCAATCAGAATATTCTGGCGCGGCAAAGAGCAGGATAATATATAATATTCGCGTGATTATTATTAATTCAGGAGGAAATGTTTAATTAAATGCTTCAGTATGCAAATCCGTTTCTGGTCACAGGTTTGTTGTTTTTCATGAGTCTTGTAGCCGGTACGCTTTCTGAGAAAATCAGAGTTCCTGCGTTAGTATTGTTCCTGGGGATCGGAATGATGGCTGGAGTGAACGGTCCGGGCGGCTTGAATTTTTCTGATGCAAAACTTGCGAATGAGATCGGAACTTTTGCGCTCGCATTTATATTATTCTCCGGCGGATTTCAGACTAAGTGGGCAGATGTGAAGCCAATCGTAACGCAGGGAGTTGTGTTATCTACGCTTGGAGTTTTTTTGACGGCGGTAGTTTTGGCGATTCCGATTGCGTTTCTTGATGTGTTCTCGTATAAAGACGCGTTCTTGTTGGCAGCGATATTTTCTTCGACTGATGCGGCGGCGGTTTTCTCGATTTTGCGAACTCAGAAGATCGGCATAAAAGGCGGCTTGAAACCGTTGCTCGAATTTGAATCCGGAAGTAACGATCCGATGGCTGTGTTCCTGACGATTGCTGCGATAAGTTGGCTGAAAAGTCCGGATGTTCCGTTAGTGCAGCTCGTGTTAAAATTCGTCGTGCAAATGCTTGTTGGCGGATTGATGGGCGTATTGATGGGGCGATTGGCGTGCTTTATGATTCAGCGATTGAAGGTCTCGAACGAAGCTTTATATCCAGTTTGGGGAATTTCGATTGTAATGACGACGTTTGGCTTAGCTGAGACGTTTTACGGGAATGCTTATCTTGCACTTTACGTCTGCGGAATCGTTATGAATAACGGAGACTTCCTGTATAAATACAGCTTGCAGAGATTTCATGACGGATTCTCATGGCTGATGCAGATTATCATGTTCCTGGTCTTGGGATTGTTCGTTACGCCGAGAGACGTGATTCGCCTGCCGGTTATTAGAGTAGGATTGATGATCTCGTTTTTCCTGATGTTCGTTGCGAGACCTGTGGCAGTTTTCGCGTGTACGTTCATGAGCAAGTTTAGTCTGAGAGAGAAAGCTTTTATCAGTTGGACTGGATTGCGCGGAGCTACACCGATTATTTTGGCTACGTATCCGTTGACTGAAGGACATCCACAGGCATCGTACATGTTTAATATAGTATTTTTCGTTGTGCTGTCGTCAGTGATGCTTCAGGGGAAGACACTCGCTAAGGCTGCGAAATTATTGCAACTCGATGCGTGGGTTCGTGAGTCGAAAGCTTATCCGCTGAGTTTTGACAGGACACCAGGCGCAGGCACAGAGGAAACTCGCGAAGTAGACTTAGCTGCAAATTCTGTTTACGTTGGCAAGATGATCAGTGAGCTGAGAATTTTCCCGGACGGCGTTACGATCTTGCTGATAAATCGCGGAACGAAATTTATAATTCCCAAGGGCAATACTAAACTCGAAGCTGGAGATACGCTGCTGATATTCGGGGAACGTGCGTTGTTATCCGGAGTCGAGAGCAAGTTGCTGCAAGTTATAGAACCAGAAAATAATGCGTAAAGGAGCGCTGATTATTAAATGCAAATGCAGGAATTCAAGAATTTTCTGAGAGAGATAACGACATTCAAGACGGTCTGGATCGATCGCGGTCAGGGACGCTGGGTTACGAAGAAGCGAATGCACCCGGTTTTGCGATTGATATGTGTAGTTGTTGCGATATTTGTGTGCGGAATTGCGTACGCGTCGTATTCGAGTTTTTTCGTGAATTCGAGTTCCAGTTCGAAGCAAGCTTCGCGCGAAAGTTTGACGTTCTCGTTGCAGGAGCCGCCAGCTGAGATGCCAATGCCGAAAGCCAAAATCGAGAATCATGTTGAGAATCGCGTAATGAATCCTGTTCTGGTATCGCAATCGCCAGTTGTTGAGAATGCTAATCTGGAAATTCGCGTCGAGAAAGTTAATAAAGTAAATCCGGAATCAAGTTCGAGTGAAAATGCTCAGAAAATTTTCGCTGGTGTCAAAAATGATAATAATTACCGGATATTCGTGAACAAATCTGAGTACAAACTTACGCTGTATAAAGGCGACAAAATTGTGAAAGTCTATCCGATTGCGATTGGCAGAAATACCGGAGACAAGCAATATATCGGCGATCACAGAACACCGGTCGGGAATTTCAAGATCGTTTCGATTGAGGACGCTTCGAAATGGAGTCATGATTTTCGCGATGGCAAAGGCAAAATCAAAGGAGCTTATGGTCCGTGGTTCTTGAGACTTGATGCGAAGGGCTGGAAGGGTATAGGCATTCACGGAACACATGATCCGGATTCTTTGGGAACACGCGCGACAGAGGGCTGCGTGAGATTGCGCAACAGTGATATTCAGGAATTGAGGCAGCTCGCGTATGTGAACATGCCGGTTGTGATTAGCGAAAGATAAAAAACAGGAGAGTGTGAGAAATGCTAAAATGCGGAATTGTTGGCTTGCCACTGTCTGGTAAGACTACGATTTTTAACGTGATTACGAGAGCCGGTGCAGAAGTCAAGCCCTACGCCGGTGGAAAAACTGAGCCTAATCGTGCGTTGGTGAACGTTCCGGATTCGCGCTTTGACAAACTGGTGGAAATTTTCGCGCCGAAATCCGAGAAACCTGCTGATGTTGAATTTGTAGACCTGGCTGGCTTGTCTAGAGATGCCGGCAAAGGTGCTGGATTGGGAAATTCGTTTTTGTCGTTTGTGTCGGAGTCGGACGCGCTCTTGCATGTTGTGCGTGTTTTCAAGAATGACTCAGTGCCGCATCCGGAAAATTCGATTGACCCGCTGCGAGATTGGAAAATTGTTGAGGCCGAGTTAATTTATCGTGACTTGGGCGTGATTAGCAATAGATTGTCGCGACTCGAGGAGAAATTTGCGAAGAAGAAGCTTACACAGGCAGAAAATTCTGAGCTGGATTTGCTGCGTGAGTTGCAGGAGTTTTTGCTTAACGAGAAGCCCCTGCGTGAGTTTGCCTTGACAGATGAACAGAAGCGCGCGTTATCTGGATTTGCGTTCTTGACTTTAAAGCCGGAATTGTTAATCCTGAATCTCGATGACACTCAGACCGATGAGAAATTCCCGGAGCTTGATGACCTGGGATTGGAAATTGTTCGTGTTTACGGAGCAACTGAGATGGAACTTGAGCAATTAGACGCGTCAGACCGTGAGGAGTTCATGAAGGATTTGCGCATTTCTGAGCCGGGACGCGATAGATTGATTCACGAGGCGTATAAAATTCTGGGCTTAATATCGTTTTTCACTAGTGGTTCTGATGAAGTTCGTGCGTGGACTTTGCATGAGGGCGCGACTGCTGTAGATGCTGCCGGCACGATTCATTCGGATTTAGCTCGCGGATTTATTCGTGCGCAGGTTGTCTCGTTCGATGATTTCATGAGCAACAATGCTTCGATGAGTGCGTGTCGTGATAAAGGAGTTTTGCGTCTTGAGGGCAAAGAATATATCGTGAAGGACGGCGACATGATCGAGATAAGATTCAACGTTTGAATTGCAAATTTGCGAGAAAATCCGTTCATGAAAAATGCAGTTCCCCCGAGAAATTTTGGATCTCAGAGGAGCTGCATTAATTTTAGAGTGTTATGTTATCTATCTATTCAACAGAATTAGTTTTGTTTAAATACTAACGCTAATCCTAACGCAAGAATCATTCCAGAGAAAATCCCGGAGTTACAACCGCCACCACCGCCGCTGCCATGATATTGTGAAGGTGTTGTTGTCGAATCTGATGTCGTCACGACTGGTGTGTATTCTGTATCTGCTTCCATGTAAGCTGCAACGTTCACGTCTTTTGAGGCAGGAACTTTTGTGATCACTTCGCCGTTATCGTTCACGAAAACTGCATTCTCGCCCTCATCATCATAAGTTGAAGATCTTACGGATTTTGTCTCAGAATCATTGCCAACGAACATGTGAATGAAAATCAATTTGCCGATTTCAAGATTATCGCTTGGAACTTTGAAATAATATATTCCGTCTGAGGCGACTTTCATTGTTTCAAGAACTACGAGAATATCTTCGCTTGCATCTTCGAGGGCAGCAACTTCGCCATTTGTGAGATCGCGTTTGTCACCTTTTGCTGAATCCGGAAGAACGATTAATGCGCCATCGACACCGCTTGGAAGACTTGCTCCGAGTTTTTTCTCGATTGCGTTAGCGACTGTTTCTACGACTGCTGGTTCTGAGAAATTTTCCTGAACTGTTGCGCTAGGAGTTTGAGATTCCTGATATGCTTTTTCCGGGACTTCTGTTGACGCTTCATCGTCGCCTTCAGAACCACCAGAGCCGCCCGGTGCAGGTGTATCGCCGCCGCCTGAGCTTGTTGAAGTTTTCACAAAGAACCATGTTGCAGTAATATGATCGTCTTTCACGCCGTCTCTGAAAAGTTTCTCGCCCTCAGGTGAAAGCAAGTACTCGCCTTCTAAGAGTGTAGCTGAGTCAGCCATCATTCCGCCGTAGATAATTGCGATGCTGGTATCACTCTCGATGATTGCTCCGACGCTAAAATCGCTGGTGATGTCACGGGAAGTTCCGTCCAAGTTCAGCGACATAACTTTCAAGCCCATGTCTTTGAGTTTCGACGTGTCCTCGATAATGACGTAATTAACGCCACCGTACGAGAACACAGGGAATTTTTTCATTTCAGCAAGAATCGCGGCAAAGTCTGAACCGCAATTTGCCGGAGTTAATCTGAACGTTTTCTGGAAGCCTACAATCGCCGAGTAATCGCTCGAAACGTTTTTCAACGCAATATCAAAGCTGAATCCTGAACCCGTGATAATATTCGCAGCGTTTGTGAATGCGGCTGAGTAATTATCAGATGAAGTTGTATAGCTCGAAGCGTTGACTAATTTGTTATCGTCGAGTGCTTTGTCGATTGCAGCCATTGCTCCCCGAGGCGTGAGCAGGAAGCCCAATTCAGCAGCATTATTCGCGTCCGGCATGATCAAGCTGCTTGCGTCAGTCGTGTAAATCGTGAAACTCGCAGCAAGATCAACGTATTTATTATTTGAATCAGCAAAAACTACTCTGTAAGCTCCGGTATTAAATCCGTCTTTCATGCTCAGAGTGTTATTCGCGAACGTGTAGAGATCTGCGGAAATTGTTGACCTGTTGCGCCCTGAACCAGACTGGAAATTTGAGAGCGTGTAATTTGCATCTGAAGGCACACCAGTGAAAGCGAAATCAAGACTTGCTAACGGAACTAAGAATCCCGTTTCAGGTTCTGTAGCTTTAACAGTCGCGTCCGTCCAGTTCTTCAAGAATACGTCGCAATTAATCACGACATCGGCTTGATCTTTCAAGATAAACGTAATTTTCTTGAGAGTCTTGCCTTCGAGATCTGACGTGTAATCGTAATCTCTGTGAATTCCGTGAGGCTCGACAAAATCTCTGAATGATAACGCGATTGTGTTCGCTTGAAACCAAAGATTGCTGTTATGTCTTAACCCGTAAATTTTGCCGTCTGAAGTTTCGATAGTTGCGCCGAGATCGTAACGTGTATCGCCGCTTGAGACAGTGATATTAACGCCGGAAATCTCGAGCTGATAATTTCCCCAGGTTGCTGAGCCGCCGCTTGATAAAGTTACAACAGCGTCATTAACGGTTTTCGTGCCAGTATCTGTCATTTTGCCGAATGAGCCATCAGAGCTGACGACTTTGTATTCTGAGAAGCCTTTTGTTGCGAGAGTGTAGCGTGTGTCTTTGCTTAGAACTTGATAAACTGCGTCACTCATGCGAACCTGAACAGCTTTCACTCCGACAATATCATAGCCATCGTTGGAAGCCACGAGTTGTGAGAAACGCCCCGAAATTCGATTCGTTGATGAACTCACAGCGTCAAGTCCTGCTGCTTCGAGTTCGGATTTACTGCTGCCAGTTTCGCCCGCGTAAAATTCTGCCCAGGTCATATCGGTCGTTGCGTAGTAATTATCGAAAGTGAAACTCGCGGAAATGTCAGTGTATTGCTCACTCGTGAAATATGCCGTATAGCTTCCAGAACCACCGCCGGTAATAGTCAGAACGCCGTTTGAATATGTGTAATCGCTCGAATCGAGAGTCTTTGCGTTACGTCCTGAACCAGATGAAACAGAGCTGAGTGTGTAGCTGGAATCGCTAAGCGTGAAATTCACGGTGTCGTCGCCGGAGACTGTAGCCGTTGCTGTAGCACTGCTCAAAGACTTGACTTTCAAATTACATGGAATTTCCACGTCAGCAGCATCTTTGATCAAGAACGTAATTTTCGATATAGTCTTGCCAGCGAGATCTGCTGTGTAATCGTAATCGCGTGTTGTTCCCTGTCCGTGTGGCTCAGTGTAATTTTCGTTCACACAGAAAGCGATCGTGTTAGCATCAGACCAGAGATTATTATCATGCCTCATGCCGTATTTCTTGCCGTCTGAAGTTTCGAGTACAACACCGAGGAATTTTGCAGCGATTTTGTTGCTGAGTCCTATGTCGATATTTGCACCTGAAATGTTGATCTGATATTGTCCCCAACGAGCCGACGCACCGCTTGCAAGACTAACAGTTGCGTCAACACTTGTGAGACTTGTAAGCATTTTGCCGAAAGTTCCGTCAGAATTTACGACTTTGTACTCGGAGAACACGCCGCTGACAAATTTATAGCGGGAATTGCTCTTGAGAGTTTGATATACGTCATCGCTCATACGAACCTGAACAGCTTTTTCACCCGAAATTACAGTTCTTGAAACATCGGGAAATTCCGCGCTTAATAACAACGGGAAGCGATTCGAGTGTCCTGTTGTCGGTGTTGAGATCGCGTCAAGTCCAGCAGTTTCAAGATCAGAAACAGTCTCGCCAACTTCGCCGGCATAAAATTCTGCCCATGTCATGTCCGTCGTAGCGTAATGATAATAGAAATTGAACGTTGCGGAAATATCGTTGTATTTCTTGTTTGCATCGCTGAAAATCACCGTGTAATCTTGCAGCGTCGCCATGTCATCGCTCGTGATTGTCAAAACGCCGTTCTCGAACGTGTAATTTGTTTCTGCCGTCAGACTTGTCCTGCCACGTCCTGAGCCTCTGTAAACTGAAACAGGTGCATAAGCCGCGCCGCTCTCGGAATTTTCGACGGTCAATTTTGCTGCATCAGGGCTGAGAACTTCAACTTTAACTTCTGCGCTTGTTGGTTCAGTCACGTAGACATTGCAATCGATCTCGACATTTGGCTGATCTTTCAAGATATACGTGATCTTTGTAATCGTTTTGCCTACGAGATCCTGAGTGTAAGCGTAATCTCTTGTAGAACCGTGCGGCTCTTTGTAATCAGCGTTCACACAGAAAGCGATTGTGCTTGCGTTGAACCAAAGATTGCTGTTATGTCTCAGTCCGTAAACTTTTCCGTCACTTGTTGTGAGTGTTGCGCCGAGATCAAATCTTTCGTCACCACTGGTGAGCGTGATCTCGCTGACGTTTGCAAGATTGAGCGAATAATTTCCCCAAGTGCTTGCCGGTCCGCTTGAGAGTGATGTTACGCTTGCGTTAGTTGCTGTTTTAAGATCAGAGACCATTGCTCCGAACGAACCATCAGCCGAAACTTCTTTGTACTCGTCAAATTCTGTTTCAACGAACGTGTAGCGCGTGTCAGATTTGAGAGCCTCGTAAACTGTGTCAGACATGCGAACCTGAACAGCTTTCACGCCAATGATTTGATAGCCATCGTTGGAACTGACAAGCTGAGAGAATCTCCCGGAAATTCTGTTAGTTGCCGACGTGACAGCATCGAGACCAGCAGCCGTTAATTCTTCAGCAGTTTGTCCAGTCTCGCCCGCGTAAAATTCCGCCCAAGTCATGTCCGTTGTCGCAAAATGATCAGCGAATGCCGCACTGGTCATTAACAACGCGCAAATCATGGACAGAATCATGATTGATGAAAACTTCTTCATGCGATAAAAACTCCTTTGCAAATTTCAAGATATGTTTAACGAATCAAACACGCAAATTAAATCACAAATATTTTGCATAGTCAAACATGTCTCAACGAGGAATTTTCCCGGAATTTACATCAGAGTTTTTTCGCGAGTTCGTGTGTCTTGATTTTTGCCAGTTCGAGATAATTTATCGCGTCGTCGAGTGTTTCAGGTTCGGGATAATTTTCGGATTCCAGAACTTTTTCGATTACAGTCAAACACGTCTCAACGAGGATTTTTCCCCGGAATTTTGATTTTTGCCAGTTCGAGATAATTTATCGCGTCGTCGAGTGTTTCAGGTTCGGGATAATTTTCGGATTCAAGAACTTTTTCGATTAATGACGAAATCTCCGTGAATTTAATCTTGCCACTCAGGAAAAGATTCACAGCAACTTCGTCAGCTCCAACAAATATCGCAGGATACGCTCCTTTGAGATTCATAACTTGTCGCGCGAGTTTGAGTCCGGGAAATTTCTGTGTGTCTGGTCTCTCGAAAAATATACTCGTCACGCTATCGAAATCCGGGGCTTTGAAATCTGGTGACGGGAAAAATCTCTCGGGGTAAAACAGGCTTGATGCTGCAGGAAATCTCATGTCAGGATTCGCTGCCAAAAGTTTTACGCCGCCGTCCTGAAATTCCACCAGGCCATGAACGAACGATCCCGGTGAAATTAACGCGTCAACTTGATCAGGTTCAAGCCCGAATAAATACATAGCTTCGATTAATTCGATCCCTTTGTTGATCAACGTAGCACTGTCAATCGTGATTTTCGCACCCATCGCCCAAACCGGGTGTTTCAGAGCCATTTCGGGTGTAACGTCGCGCATTTGTTCGAGTGAAAATTTCCTGAACGGGCCGCCTGACGCTGTGAGATAAATTTTCCGCACGAATCTTTTTGATTCACCAAACAGACATTCCCAGATTGCGTTGTGTTCACTGTCAACCGGTCTTAACTGATCCGCACGCTTGATTAACGGCATGACCCATTTTCCGGCTACGACGATGCTTTCTTTGTTTGCAAGTGAGACGTTCTTGTTATTTCGCAGCGCTTCACACAGAGCTTTGATCGCGGCAGTTCCGGACGATGCAAACGCAACATGATTTATATTCTCATCATTCGCAATTCGCAGCAGACCCTCAGAACCGTCACGTTCAAACGCAACGCAATATTTCGCGCCAAATTCGTCAGCAAGATTTCGCAATTTCACGGAATCAGAATTCGCAGCCAACGCAACAACACGAATTTTCTCACGCCACGCACGACACACAGACATGATCGAATCGCCAACACTGCCAGTAGCTCCGATTACTCCAAGATTTATCATAGCACGACCTCAAGAACAAGATACGTTAATAACCCGTTGATTAATATGCTGTCGAATCGATCCAACATGCCGCCGTGTCCGGGAATTAAATGTCCGGAATCTTTCACAGCGAGTTCACGCTTGATTAGCGATTCTGCAAGATCTCCGAATTGTCCGGCAACTCCGCAGATTATCCCGATGTAAATCATGTAGTTCGGCAACTTGAACATGTAAACGGCAACAGCACTCACGATCAAACTTCCCAGAATTCCCACGACGAAGCCTTCCCAGGTTTTTCCGGGACTGACGTATACGCAGAGTTTATTTCGACCAAAAGCTTTTCCGCCCAAATACGCAAAAACATCACACGCCCATGTACACGCAAATAACGTGAAAAGAATTTCCCGCCCGAGTAAATAATCACGACGCAAAATCATGCACGCCCACGGAATCGCAATATACAGCACTCCGAGAATAATTCCGCCAGCGTTAATCACAGCGTAACTTTCACCCTTCGAGAATTGCCTCTTGAAAATTTCCAGAACGAACACAGCGAAAACTTCCAGAGATAACACCAGCGCGATAAATATCGGTCTTGCACTCTTCATTGCAGCCAGCAGGATTATCAGCGAGAATATATAGCCGATCCCGGGTGATAACACCGAAACTTTGCGACGCTCACGATTGCGTTCACGTTCGAGTTCGTGTTCGTGTGAATTTGCGATCATTCCGTAGAATTCCGAGAGTGAAATCAACGCGATTAACGAAGCCATCACAGTCCAGATTAAGCCACCCTGATAAATCCCGAATATTACGATTAATGCGACGAAAAAGCTGCTGATCGTTCTGAGTTTCAATTCGCTATTTGTTCTTGAGTCCGCCATAACGTCTATCCCTTCCAGCGTAATTTTCGAGTGCTTTTCTGAGTTCGTTCTCGTCGAAATCGGGCCAGTGTATGTCCGTGAAGTAAAACTCACTGTACGCGCATTCCCACAGCCAGAAATTGCTAAGTCTCAATTCGCCGCTCGTTCTGATTATCAAATCCGGGTCAGGAACATCAGGCAGGTAAAAATATTTTCGCAAGTCCTGTTCCGTGACTTCACCGGTGAAATTTTCAGCTCTGAGTTTGTTAATCGCATCGAGAATCTCAGCACGTCCGCCGTAATTTATGCATAATATGAAATCGAGAATTTCCTGATCTTTCGTGTAGTCTTCAGCCCAACGCATTTGCTTTAAAAGATCTTCGGGTAACTTGTCGTTTCGTCCGCAAAATCTGATTCTTGCGCCCTCGGATTTGATCTCGTCAACTTTGCGCCGGATGTAATACCTGAACAAGCTCATAAGACCTTGAACTTCCATTGAGGGACGATTCCAGTTTTCCGTTGAGAACGCGTAGACTGAGAAATAGCGAATGCCTTCACGTTTGACGAGTCTGACCATTTCTTCGAGTTTTCGCAAGCCTGCTCTGTGTCCCATTAGTCTTGGGAGATTGCGTTTCTTTGCCCAGCGTCCGTTGCCGTCGAGAATTATCGCCAAATGACGCGGAATTTTCTTGTTAATATTAATATTATCTGACATGTATAAAATCACTCTCTTTCAAAAATTTTCTTGTGTAATTCACGAATATCCAGCCAAGTTAAATATTTCGGACTGTTTTTATCACGCGACGGGTCTCGCAGCAAATAACTCGGGTGAAACATCGGAAATAATTTTATGCCGCGCCAATCCAGCCACTGTCCCCTGAGTTTCGTAATGCCTGCCTTGGTCTTAAACAGCCATTGTGTTGGAACATTTCCCATCGTGACGACAATTTTCGGGCGCAACAGCAGCAACTGAGCCTCCAGAAATTCCGAACATGCAAGCTGCTCTGATTGTGTTGGGTTGCGATTCTCCGGAGGTCTGCATTTCACGACGTTCGTTATGTAAACTTTGTCTCTTGGAATATTTCCGCCACGTTCGAGAATCTGCGTTAATAATTCGCCAGCTTTCCCAACAAACGGTCGTCCAGTCGTATCTTCGTCAGCACCGGGAGCTTCTCCGACAATTACGCACAACGGATTCTCAGTCGGACCCTCACCGAAAACTGTGTTGTGTCGAGTTTTGCACAATTCGCAGTTCTGACAAATCCGCACGCGAGCTTCAAGTTCCTGCCAGATAGATTCAAGCTCAATCATGAGAACGAGTTGTCAATTATGAACGACGGCCACATGTGAGTTATGACTTCATCGTACGAATCGAATAAATGCGGCTGCATAATGTCATCGTTCAGGACGTAGCGTTCAAATTGATTCAGCGACAATTCACCGAACCAGAGTTTTTCATCACATCGTCTGTTATGCGAAAGAATTGACATATCCATACACTCCCATTCTGATTATGAATTATGAATTATGATTATGTTATGTTCAAATTTTTCTCAACGTTGCGACTGCCTGACAGATTATTGCGAGTCCAGAGCCGGCATCGTCGAGAAATTCCGCGGATTTAGCTTTGATATTCACGATCTCACGACCAAAGATTTTCGCGAAATTTGCTTTCATATCCGGAATATACGGGTTTAGCTTCGGGATCTGAGCCTGGATTACCGCGTCGATAAATTCGATTTGCCAGTGATTTTCGTGAATCATTCCCAAGACGATTCGCAATAATTCGAGGCTGTTTGCGTTCTTGAATCTTGAATCGCTTGCCGGGAAAATATTTCCGATGTCGGGCAAGCCAGCAGCTCCCAGGATTGCGTCCATTATTGCGTGTGTGAGAGCGTCCGCGTCAGAATGTCCGAGCAAACCCAATCGTGCCGGAATTTTCACGCCACCGAGAATCAATTCGCGTTCCGGAGTCAGCCTGTGAATATCCCAGCCAAGTCCAGTCCGGTAAATCTTCGAGTTTGTGAGTGCTTCAGCAATTTGCATATCCTCGCGCCAAGTTATCTTGAAATTCAAGCGATCGCCGTCAACGTGTGTCAGCTCGTGATTTTCCAGCAGCCAAGCTTCAGCCTCGTCTTTAGCCAACGGATATTTTTTCACAGCCGCGATTAATTTGCACCTGTGAAAGCTCTGCGGAGTTTGTGTCACGAAAAGATTCTCACGGTCTACGCATGATATTTTCGAGTTCTCGATTTTTTTTAGAGCGTCCGAGACTGGCATTAACGGGATCGCACCGGTATTTTCATCAGTGGCGTTCACAAGATCCTGAATAATTTTCGCACTAACGAATGGTCTGGCAGCGTCATGAACCATAACGAAATCACACGCAGAAATTTCCAGCCCATGCAGTACTGAGACAGCACGAGTTTCGCCGCCAAAAACGATTTTTAACGGTTTTAATGTTGTGAGATTTTTCCAACGTGCTTCGAGTTCAGGTTTGAGTTCTTGGCTGTCACTTGGGATCACGAGAATTATTTCGCGAACGTCCGGGATTTCCGCAGCAGTTTTCGCGCTAATCTCCCAGACCTGAGAATCTCCCAGCGTTAGAAATTGCTTGCGAGTGTTTTGCATTCTTGAGCCGCTGCCCCCAGCAACGATTATGAACGAGAAATTTTTCATGTTATGTTATGTTATTTCATGTTATGTCTATCTGGAATCTTGAGTCCAGTGCAGAGTGAAGTGTAGCTCTATCTGCGACTTCGATTGACACGCCTACCGGAATCCCTTTTGCAAGCCGCGAGATTTTCCTGGGACGAATTTCGGAATTTTTCAGAGCATCAAGAATCGTGTAGAAAATCATGTCGCCTTCCATGACGGGACTTGTCGCAATGATTAGTTCTTCGGGTTTCAAGTCCTGAATATGCTTGAACAACGAGTCCAGAGTGTTTTCGCGGGAATATTCGCCTGATTTGACATCGCCCAAAACGTGATACACTCCGTCAAAGATTCCAGCGTCCTCAAAAACTGTGAGTGTTTCGATATTTTCTACGACGCAGAGAATTTTCCTGTCGCGAATCGGGTTTGAGCAAATGTTGCAAGGGTCGTTCTCTGTGATATTTCCGCAAATGCTGCATGGGTGAAGATTTTTCCTGAGAGCTGCGATCGCGTTGCCGATTGCCTGTAACTCGTCGGGATTTTTTCTGAGCAGGTGGAACACGATTTTGCGCGCACTTTTCTGACCCAAGCCCGGGAAAGTTTTGAATATGCTTATGAGATTAGATATCGAATCCAATTTTTAGAATCCCAGTCCCATTGAGCCGAGTGCACCGGTAATTCCGCCCATTTGTGATGCCATGAGATCGCGACTGGCTTTGATGCCCTCGTTTACGGCCGAGAGAATCAATTCTTCGAGCATGTCTTTGTCGTCCGGATTAATAACGTCCTTCTCGATTTCGATTTTGAGTAAGTCACCCTGACCGCTGAAAACTGTCTTGACCATTCCGCCTCCGACGCTTGATTCGACTTGTTCGTTAGCGAGTTGTTCCTGCATTTTAGCGATCTGTGTTTGCATTTGACGTGCTTGTTTCACGAGATTATTCATTTTCATGATTGCAATTTCTCCGATTAGTTAGATTAGAATTAAGATTGTGTAAAATTTTATCATGATAATTATGATTCAAGGGAGGAATTTTGATGAGCGAATTTTCAGGAACGTATTCAATCTCGAAAGTCTATGCGTCGGATAAAGTCACGAATCGCAAAGTTGACAAGTTACTCGAACAGGAAGGTATTCGCCGCGACAGAAATCTGGATTACACGTGCGCGATGTTTGACGAGGATTTGAACGTGATTGCGACGGGAAGTTGTTTCGGAAATACGCTGCGTTGCATGGCGGTCAGTCATGAACATCAGGGTGAAGGTCTCATGAACGCGATTGTCTCGCATCTTGTGCAGTTCGAATTTGAGCGCGGGATTTATCATTTGTTTATGTACACGAAATGTGACTCGGCGAAATTTTTCGGGGACTTGGGATTTTACGAGATTGTCAGAGCTGATGGTCAAGCTGTCTTCATGGAAAATCGTCGAAGCGGCTTCAAAGAATATCTTGATGACTTACTCGCGACGAAAGTTTCTGCTGCGAAAGTTGCTGCGTTGGTTCTGAATGCGAATCCGTTTACGCTGGGACATTTGTATCTGGTCGAGAAAGCTGCGTCAGAGAATGATTGCGTTCATGTTTTCATAGTGAGCGAAGATGCGTCGTTAGTTCCGTTTGAAATACGCAAGAAACTTGTGATTGCTGGCACGTCACACTTGAAAAATCTTGTCTATCATGATTCCGGCGCGTATATTATCAGCAGTTCGACATTCCCGAGTTATTTTCAAAAGGACGAGTCGTCAGTAATCGAAAGTCACGCGAAAATTGACCTGAGTATATTCGTGAGGATTGCTCAAGCCTTGGGGATAAATTCGCGATACGTTGGCGAAGAGCCGAAAAGCTTGGTCACGGGAATTTATAATCGCATCATGAGTGAGAAACTGCCGGAGAATAATATTCGCTGCGTGATCGTCCCGAGAAAACAGGAATCTGGCGAGATAATCAGCGCGTCAAAAGTTCGCCAGGCAATCAAAGATGGCAATCTCGAGTCAATCAAGAATCTTGTTCCGAAATCGACGTATGAATTTTTCACGAGTCCTGAGTCTGAATCAGTTGTGAAGAAAATTCGCGCCGAAGCAAACGTGATGCATTACTGAGAATTGAATTTTGCGTGAGAATTTTGTGTGAAAATTTTGCGAAATATTTGCGCATGTGAAAAATTTGTGATATATTCTCGCGTGGCTCTCCTGATCAACGGCTGAACTGGTGTTGAATTTGTTCGGTCTGTTGGCGGGGAAATTTTGTAAGTTTGGAGAAATTTGTTAAGAAGCCTTGAACCTGTAGATTAGATAACGTGACGCGTGGTGAATTTTTGCGTTCGTGAGAATAATTTTAGAAATGCGAATCAGGGTAGAGGCTTTTTGCGGAAACTCTGATTTTTTGATTCTTGTGTCATCTGTAAGGGCAAATCTTAGAAGGGAGTGGAATTATTGCCCAGAGAAGAAGAAAACGCACCGCGTGTCAACAACGAGATTACTTCCGCACAGGTGCTGCTGGTTGACGAAAACGGAATGAAGGTAGGCGTTACAAATACTCTTGACGCTATTCGTATGGCTGCCGAGCAGTCGCTGGATCTTGTGGAAGTTGCCCCCATGGCAAAACCGCCCGTGTGTCGCATCATGGATTACGGCAAGTACAGGTATCAGCTTCAGAAAAAAGAAAAGGACGCTCGCAAAAAACAGAAAGTCCAGGCTTTGAAAGAAATCAAAATGCGCCCGAAAATTGATGAGCACGATTTCGATTTCAAGACCAAAGCGATTCGCACATTTCTTGAAAGTGGTCACAGGGTGAAAGTGTCCGTGTTTTTCCGTGGGCGTGAGATGTCGTTTCTTGACAAGGGCGAGGAGGTTCTCAATCGCGTTATCGCTGAATGTGAAGATGTCGGCAAATGCGAGGTCAAGCCTCAAATGGAAGGTCGTTACATGCGCCTCTTGCTGACACCCCTGTCGGGCAAATAATCAGGCATAAATTTGCAAGTGCAAGTGTAATAATATATTCGAGATTACTAGATTACTAGAAGGAGAAAAATTTCATGGCAAAGCAGAAGTTAAAGTCACACAGTGGAGCAAAGAAACGCTTTTTCAAGACAGCGTCGGGTAAATTCGCGTACAGAAAGTGCAGCCGTTCGCACATTCTCGTCCACAAATCACCCAAGAGACTGCGCACATTGCGTCAGACCGGCTACGTAACGGACACTCTTACGGAACAAATGCGTCATCTTTTACCCTACGATTAATATTACACGTATTACATGAACGAAAGGAATGAAGATTTATCATGAGAGTTAAAGGAGCTTCTGTGAGTAACAAGAAACGCGCAAAGTTATTCAAGATTACGAAAGGCTACTGGGGTCAGCACAAGAACGTTTACAGACGCGCACGTGAGGCATATTTGGCGGCGTTGTCGAGAGCATACGTTGATCGCAAGCGCAAGAAACGTGATTTCAGACGCTTATGGATCACTCGTATCAGCGCGGCAGTCCGAGCCGAGGGCATGAGCTACAGCGTGTTCATGAACGCGTTAAAGAAACTCGACGTGAATATGAATCGCAAAATGCTTTCGGAACTCGCAATCCACGACATTTCAGCATTCAAAGAACTCGTCGAAAAAGCGAAGGCCGTAAAGTAATGCCGGATTTAGACTTGAATATAGGCGAAGTAAGATCGTCATTCGAGAAAGCTCTTGGAGATGCAAAAACTCTTCAGGAGCTTGATGCTGTTCGTGTGAAATTCACGGGTAAAAAAGGCGATCTGACTTTGCTGCTGCGTTCGCTGGGGAAATTGCCGCCGGAAGAGCGAAAAACTGTCGGTCAGGAATTGAACGCGTTACGTGACGAAATCGAGCACGCTCTCGAAAAATCCGGGCGCAAAATTCGTGATTTAGAAAATCAACAGATTGAATTAAACGAGAAAATCGACGTGACACTGCCATCGAAGGGAAATTCAATCGGAGCGTTTCACCCGGTCATGCAGACAATGCACGAACTCGTGAATATCATGCAGGGTTTGGGATATTCGGTTGCTTTGGGACCTGAGAAAGAGCAGGATTTCTATAATTTCGAATGCCTGAACATTCCACCATGGCACCCGGCTCGCGATATGCAGGACACGTTTTATTTTCCGGACGGCACGCTTTTGCGAACGCACACTTCTCCCGTACAAGTCCGTTCGATGCTGAAATACGGTGCGCCGCTTCGAATCGTATGCCCGGGAAAAGTCTACCGGCGCGACAATGACCCGACACATTCGCCGATGTTCAACCAGATGGAAGGCTTGCTAATTGACAAATACGTTTCGTTCAGCGAGTTGAAAGGCACAATGTCCGAGATGTTCAACGCGTTTTTCGGGCGCGAATTGCAATATAGATTCAGAGCGAGTTATTTCCCGTTCACGGAACCTTCAATGGAACTTGATATCGAATGCGTAGAATGCTCCGGACATGATGAACATTGCAGAGTTTGTCACGGCACAGGCTGGCTCGAAGTCGTCGGAATGGGAATGGTTCACCCGAATGTTATCAAAGCTGGCGGAATCGATCCTGAGAAATACAACGGATTCGCGTTCGGAATTGGCTTGGATCGAATGGCAATGCTCAAATACGGGATCAATGACCTGAGATTATTATTCGATGGCAACGTCTCGTATTTTTTATCAGGATTTGCGAAGTGATTTGACATGTATATTAGCTTAGAATTATTAAAGAACTTTATCGAGATTCAGCCGGATTTGTCGCCCGAAGATTTAGCCGAAAGATTATCAGTCTCGGGAACTGAGATCGAGAGCATAAATTACACTGCCGGGAAAATGCAGGGAGTCGTCGTTGCCAGAATCGACGCTCTTGAAAAACACCCAACGAATGAACACTTGTCGATCGCTCACCTGAACACCGGAACTGGCGAACACGTCTGCGTAACCAGTGCTACGAACATGAAAAGAGGCGATCTGGTCTTCTACGCTGGATTAGGCGCGGTTTTGCCGAACGGTCTGGAACTTGGCAAACGTGATTTTTCAGGAGTTGAGAGTTTCGGAATGATGCTTTCGGCTGAGGAATTGGGGCTTCATGACGTAGATTCTCCGGACGGATTGCTGATTTTACCTGGTGATGCTGAGATTGGAGCTGATGCTGCGTCGCTGTATCACATCGGCGATATTATCTTTGACGTTTCGATCACGCCAAATCGCGGAGACTTGCTCTCACATTTGGGAATGGCACGTGAAATCAAAGGTCTGTACCCGGATTCGATTTTCAAGACACCTGAATGGCTGAGGCCGTTACAACAGGATCAAGACTGGTCTGAGAAATTCGGCGAAATCTCGTTGCCTGATCAGGGCTGCTATTGCTACAGACTTGGGCTTGCGACCGGCGCGAAAATTCAGGACTCGCCGCTTACTGCGAAAATAGATCTTGCTCATCTGGGAATGCGCCCGATTTCAAATGCCGTTGACGTTACGAATTACGTGATGTTAATGCTGGGACAGCCGCTTCATGCGTTCGACCTGAACACGCTGCCCGCGCGGGAAATTACTGTCAGAGCTGCAAATGACGGCGAGAAAATGCTCACACTCGATGGCAAAGAGCGATTGCTTACGGATAAAGACATGTTGATCACAAGTGGCGGTGAAGCGATTGCGTTGGCAGGCGTTATGGGCGGTGAACAAACTGGAATCAATCCTGACACAAACACGATCGTGATTGAGAGCGCGAGTTTTTCACCGGTTCGAGTTGGTCACACGTCGCGAAGATTGGGCATAAATTCCGAGGCAGCGTTTAGATTTTCACGAACTGTTGACCCGAATTTGAGCAGAACTGCTTTGACTGCTGCGTGTGCTTTGATGCGCGATTGGTGCGGTGCTGAGATTAATTATCGCCCGCTTTCGGCTGAGAATAGCTATCAAGAACCGTTGCCCGTGACGCTGACTTACAAGAAGCTCAACATGTATCTGGGAACGAAACATTTCAAGTTCCATTTTGATTACGCTGCGAAAATTTTGGCTGGATTCGGCATTAAGCAAATTCGCGATAATTTTGCGGACCGTGAGTTTTTGCCGCCAAGTTGGAGACCGGATATAACGATTGAAGAGGACTTAATCGAAGAAATCGGACGCTTCAGAGGCTACAACAAGTACGAGAACAAATTGCCCGGCGAGATGCCCAAACGCGCAGAAATCGGTCCTGAAATGCAGCTCTCAGGCTTTGTGAGAAATTTCCTGATGTCACGAGGCTACACGGAGATCATGACGTATAGCTTTTTGCCCGAGGATTTTCCGGAGAAATTGCGACTCGATGACGGCGATTTGCGTGCTGATCCGTTAAAGCTTGCGAACCCGATTAGCCGCGATCAAATGGCGATGCGCACGACACTGATTCCTGGATTGCTTTCGGCATTGAAAACCAGTGTTACGTCAGGTTGGCGCGATCCCGTGAAAATTTTCGAACAGGGCAAAATCTTCCTGAAAGATTCAGACCCAAAGATCGAACACGTCGAGCCAGATCATGTTGCCGGCTTGTTATTCAACGGGACAGACACACGCTCAGTATTCGGAGAACGCAATGGGAATTTTTATGACATGAAATCCGATATTGAAGCGCTGATTATCGCCCGAGGATATGCGCCGGAATTTCTGCCTGGTTCTGAGACTTTCACGCACGCAGGACAAAGTTCTGAGATTCGCGTAAATGGCAAAAAGATCGGATTCGCCGCAAGATTAAAGCCCGTGATTGAACAGGAACTCGATGTCTCAGGCGTTTACGTTTTCGAATTTGACTTGACGGAAATTTTGCAGGCTCAGAAACCCGTTTTCACACCCGCGAGCCAATTCCCTGCGTCGTTCCGTGATATTTCGCTGCTTGTCTCACATGATCGCAAACAGGACGATGTAATGCGCGATATTCGTGACTCAGTTCTCGAAGCAAGTGAGAATAATAATATTCTTGAATCTCTCAGGTTATTTGACATTTACGAAGGCAAAGGCGTTCCTGAAGGATTCCGCAGCCTGGCTTACACTCTGAGCTACAGGTCACGCGACATGACTCTGAAAGACGATTTCGTCGAGAGCATTCACATGAAAGTTCGCGAGATTCTGAAATCAAAAGGCTATGTGATTCGCTGATCATGACACTGAATGACATTGAGATTTTCACGGACGAGTTAGAGCGCAAAACTGAGAATCTGATTTCTGAGCGTAATATGCTGCGTTCGGAGCTTGAGAGATTTTCGCAGGCACATATCGAACGTGACAGGGATTTCGTTAATGCGGCGCGGGAAAATATCCGGAATTTCGAAGCCAGTTCGGAGCAGAATTTTCGCCTGAATCATTTTCTCGTGATAAAATAGCTGATCATGAAAAATTCACGCGATGTATTCTTAACAATCGGGAAGAAGACTTACAGAGTTGCGACTCCACTCGAAGAAGAAGACGTAGATCGCATGAAAATTCTAATCGATGAAGCTTGCGGTTCGGAATTTAAGAACGCCGATCAGGAGGATTTGCTGGTGTTGACCTGTTTGCGACTTGCATATTCGCTCGATGCCGTGAGTGGGAAGATTCAGAATATCATTGCGAAACTCGACGGCTAATTTTCACGAAAAAACCACCGGTAGAAATAGAAATAATATTAATTCTACGGTGGCTTTTTGATTCTGGAATATTAATAATTTCTCGTGGCTTTCATTGCGACTTTGCGTGCGTACATTGCTTTGTCGGCGCGCTTGAAAACGTTGTAGACGCTCTCGTCCTGTCTGGGGTCAAATTTAGCGTAGCCGATTGCAGCTGAAACTCGTTCCCAAACTTGTAATTTCTTGTCGTGTGTTTGCGATTCGATATTCCGGTTGAATTTATCGATGCAATTCTGTACGTTATCGCACGAATCATTCTCGAGCAGAACGACGAACTCATCACCACCGATTCTGAATACCGGCGAGTTCTCAAAAGTTTCGCAAATCAGACTGCAGCATTTTTTCAGAGCGAAATTCCCGTGTTCGTGTCCGTATGTGTCATTGATTCGCTTGAGATAATTCAGGTCGATCATTACGATCCCGAAACAAGCTTTCCCATCTGCAATTTGCCAGTCTATGCGCTTGATTTCCTGTTCGTATGCGTTGCGATTGCCGACACCTGTCAAAGCGTCTTTTTTCGCGAGAGCTGACATTGCGTTCACTTGTTCTTTCGTCTCCAAAAGTTGATTCGTTATTTCGACCAGACTCTTCATGTAATTTTCAAGTTCCATTATCATCGAAGCTGTCTGATTGCCGAGTTCAGAAATTTCGTCGCGACCGTGCATGCGTTTCTCGATTATTCCGGCGAGTTTTGCGTCCTTGCTGAAGCTGTACCTGAAAATGTCCTGAGATAATAACTTGATGCGCTTAATATAAAACCTGTTAATCACGTATAACAGCGTAACAACTGCGATCGTCAGAATTATTGCTATGATTGTTAATTGCTGGAGCGTGTTCATGAAAATTGCGTGATTATAACTTGAGACTGCGATTTCGGTGCAGATCAAGCCCAATTTCTCATCGTTCATGAAGAGCGGCGAATACCATGCGTACGTGTGACCGTATTCGTTGTTGAACACATCGTAATTCGTCGGAGTTTTTCCTGTGTTCCAGGCTTCCCAGAGAAATTTGTGGCGCTCCATCACCTGCTCAACAATTTCACCCGTTAAGAGCAAATCCGGCTCTTCTTCCGAACGCCCTTCACGCACAGCATCGAGCATGTAACACGCTTCGAGCTTCTCAAAATCCGGCACGATGTAATACACGTATTTCAAGTCGAAGATTCTGCACGCTTCCTCGAAAATTAAAACGTAATACTCATGACGCGCAATCGCAAAAGCCATCTGAACTTCTGGTGTTAGCTCTTCGAATTGAATCGTTTCCCCGAGAATTTTTCCGGCGTGATTCGCTGCGAATAGCCTTTCGTATTCCTCCTGACTCTTGAGCATGTCATCGTGTGTGAAATTTTTGGGGATTTGCATGTCCTTGCAATTCTTCAGGAAATATTTCTGGTAAATTGCGAAATCGTTTCCGCGCGAGTGAATCATCACCGACAAATACTCGGAAATGTAACGCAGCTGCTTGACCTGTCGAGCCAGAAAAACTCTGTCCTGAAACATATACGTGAAAACTCCGCACACCAACAGATTCACGAGAATAAACACGCAAAATAACATTCCGAATTTGAATAATATGCTGCTCCTTCGCCGCTGGAACCTAAACATCGCCTTGAACATGCGTCTCTTTCCCCCGTTAATTAATTCTGTAATCAATTCTTGAACAAAATCTGCAAATCTAACGCATTAATTTTCGGATTCACTTTCGCAAAATCAAGCGCAACATTTCCCTTTGTGTTCTTGAGATTTACGTCGGCACCGTTCGAGAGCAGGTATTTTATCACATCCGGACTGTTAAATCTCGCAGCGAACATTAGCGCACTGGATTTGTCTTTCGCACGAGCATTCACATTCGCGCCACTTTCGACAAATTCCTGAATCTGTTTAATATTCCCGGACTTGCAAATCTTGAGAAATTCCCGTTCGGTTTTATACGCAAGATTTTTTAACGCCGGCGAATCCTGCAAATTCTTGTTCACGCGCGCAAAATCCAGAGCAATATTTCCCTTCGCATTCTCCAGATTAGCGTCCGCACCGATCGAGAGCAAAAAATCTATAACGTCGGGGCTGCTAAATCTCGCTGCAAACATCAATGCACTGGACTTGTCTTTCGCACGAGCATTCACGTTCGCGCCACTTTCGACAAAATCCTGAATTTGTTCAAGAGTTCCGGATTTGCAAATCTTCAGAAATTCCCGCTCAGTTTTGTACGCAAGATTTTTCAACGCGATAGAATCCTGCATATTCTCATTCGTCCTCGCAAAATCCAGAGCAACGTTTCCCCTATCATTTTCGAGATTCACGTCAGCTCCGTTGGCAATCAAGTACTCAACAATTACCGGACGATTAAATCTCGCGGCGAACATTAATGCGCTGGAATTATCTTTTGTTCTAGCGTTGATATTCGCGCCGTGTCTGATAGCGTCGTAAATTTGCCTCATGCTTGCGGACTTGCATAACTCGACGAAATCTTCATCACTTATAGCCTCGAATTTCAAATCACGAACCTTCCCGAGAAAATCCGCTGCCATCCTGCCATTACTGGCAACCGCGTGTTCATCTGCACCGTGTTCGACCAAGATTCTCACGACATCATGAATATTTTCTGTCGATGAAGACTCAAGCGCGCAAATTATCGCCGTTTTGTCTTTTTTATTCTTCGCGTTCACATCAGCGCCGGATTCGAGCAACAATTCCACAACATCGCCGGTATTATACGCTGCCGCAAATAACAACGCCGTCCAAGCTTTCTTGTTCTTAGCATTTACATCAGCGCCGGATTCGAGCAAAAATTTCACGACGTACGGGGCATTGCATTTCGCTGCGTGCATCAGTGGCGTGTTGCCTAGTGAGCTGCGTTCGTTTACATCTGCGCCGGATTTAATTTTCTCCTGAACTTCCTGCAAATCTGCGGTCTCGTAAATCTTGAGTGAATCTTCAATTTCAGGACCTGAACCTGATTCTATCTTGTCGCCTTCCAAAATCCCGGAAGTTTTTAATTGCAAAATTTTCGTTTTCGAATCATGAACATGAATCTGACTGCTGA
Organism: uncultured Synergistales bacterium; assembly: GCA_905233725.1. Lineage (GTDB taxonomy): Bacteria > Synergistota > Synergistia > Synergistales > Aminobacteriaceae > JAFUXM01. The sequence goes on along the minus strand of CAJOEM010000006.1, from coordinate 56,833 downwards.
CATGAGCGCCCTTATCCTGATTCTTTTTCTCAGAGCTGACCGTCAATAATCCGCTGAAAAACTTGAATAAAGATTTAACACGTTGCAGCAGATTTGCCTTTCCCTTGTCTTCGAGCATAAAATCACCTGTTCCTATATGTGCAAAATTATTTCTCGCCTCTTTGACATCGCACAAAACCGAATAACCCTGTTCACGTATGACTTTCTCTCGTAACAGTGCTTTCAAGCTATTCACGTATTTTTCGCGAATATCATTCGAAGCTGGAAGTCTGATTTTCTTGTGTGCGACGATGAAACTCACAGCGGCCTCGCACGCATTCTCAAGATTTATAAAAAACGAAACGCTGTCAGAATACATTCTGCTCTCGGCTTCTTTTAAATATGCGACGATCTCAGGCGGAAATTTCTCGCCAACGAATTCAAAATCGCTGTTATATATCTTGCGCAACTGATTACACAGCGGGGTCATGATTTGAATCGCTCTTTTTGCGTTATCATCGTCATGGCTGACAAGCAGCGTTTTGAATCTCGTGAGGGCTTTCTGGTTTATAATCCCGAGGTCATTCAGGTTCTGCAGATTTTCGGGCGTGATATTTGCAGAATCCACGAACAAGTTATAGCGCCTGTATATCAATCTCACCATGACGCGCGCCATTCGTTCGAGATATATCATGCACGAGTTATTATCAGCATCGAGACATTCAAGCGCATCTCTTCCCAATTTGACCAGAGACGAGAATTTGTCTTCACTTTCCAATCCGTCCAGCGTTTCGGAAAATTTCACAACGAGTTTTTCAGACATGATTTCCCCTTTCGAATTTCAAAATATTATTCTCACACAAATTATAGTATTTATCCTAAAACGGTAAAGCTTTGTTCTATTTTATAATTAAAATTTTATAATTAAAATGGCTTGAAATCAAAGACAAAGTCTGATATAAGTATAAAAAATAATTTTACCGAACGCTCGTTATTTTTTCCGGTAATTTTATTTCTCAAAGTGTTTTATATCACTGGAGTTTGTCGCATAAGTGGAGAGTCCGTTTACCGCTTTGCGTGGATTGAAAGAAATATAATATTTTGCCTCAAAAAAATTTTGCGGAAAAATTCCCATCAAGAACTCTCCCGCAAAATTTTTAATACCCGTTATGAAATATAAAACGTGAAATCTCAAATTCCAATCTCAATTCTCGATTCTCGATTCTCAATTATCAATACGACGGCACGTAAACAAGTCCTTTCGTCAAAACCGTGTCTATTATTTCGTAATCGCGATTCCTGACTTCGACGATATAAACATTTCGAGCATACGGTCTATGCAAACTCGGCGAAATATCCAGAATCTGATTGCCAAACGAGATATTTTTCACGCGCTCCAGACTCTGCAAAAGCGAATTTCTCGGAATTGAATCCAACGGCTGAGGCAGCGAATCAATTCCTTTCTGCAGCCATGAGACCAGCGCCAGAACTCTTCCAGCCGCGACATTATCCGAAATCGGCATCGCACGTGTTGACCAGATTTGACGTTTCACAGCGATAAAGCCGCCGATCTTGTTTAACAACACGTTCTGATCAGCCAAGACCATTCCGCGACACGACAAGTAGCTTTCATCAGGAGCCGAACAATTCCACAATCTCCAAGCCGAACGCAATCTCATGAAATTACGCCAAATTTCCCTCGCGCCCATGCTGCCCATGAACGAGATCATGATCCCGGATTTCTCACCCTGAGAACTCTCGATTTCCTCTGACATCATTGAGAACGAATCTCTAGCTGAAGCGTCCGCCCAAAACGGCATCGGCAAAAATCCTGCGTCATCCAGCAGCGTGTAGCAAATCTTCGCCTCACGTTCCTGATTAACCGTGAATCTGCTCGCAGCAAGTGCAAGTCTCGTCTCCGGCGGGAAAGTTTTCCGAGCGTATTCAGCAAAAGCCGCGCTCCTGTAATCGCGATACAAATCCAGCGCAAAAATATTCGACAACGGACGACCATTGCGATCTATCAAGATATTTTCACCGCCAGCAAGGAATAACGGGATTGCGTTTCCTGTCATGCGACGCACGAGAACGCGATCAACTTCATAGCCGCCGAAACTCATCACAGCTATCGTACTCGCATTAATCTGCAAATCAAGCAACTCAGCCGCAAGTGCAGGATCTTCAATATCAGCCGACAATTCAAGGCGCACAAATTTTATATCATGACCGCCTGTGCCGCGACTGCTCTCGGAAATTTCACGCTCAGCCCATGTCAACGCCGTGCTGATAGATTTCCCGGGTTCATTCTCCCAGCCACCTGAGGGCGAAACAACAGGAACGTTCCACACCCAAACGCGATCCCGATTTTGCTCCGGATTCACTTGGGCGCAGAACGCTGCATTAATTACGATTCCAAAACTGAAGAATATTAACAGGCTAAAAAATAATATTCTCCGCATGAAATTTCACTCGCTATTTTTTCTTCGCAAGCTGCTGTATAACGTCCTGAGTAATATCCTCGCCGCCAATCAACACAACAAACTTGTCGAGAACCAGCGTCAATTTCTTACGCACCGCAACTTCACGCACTGCCTGCTCACAATCACGATAAATCGGTGCCATCAATTTCTGTTCTTCCTGAGCGAGTTCCATTCTCTTCGCCTGAACAGCCTGAGCTTTTTTCGCAGTGTCTGTCTCTTTATCAGCTGCTGCTTTTGCCTCATTCTCTTTTTTGCGCGCGATCTCTGTGAGTTGCTGCTGAGCTTTGGCAAGTCCCGGGTGATTCCTCAAGATTTCCGAGCGGTCAACGATTCCGACACTGCCAGTTGAAGCTGCTGTTGTTGCCTGTGTGGTTGAGGGCTTCTTAGCCGCCGCAAACGCTGAACCTGAAAACACTAACATCAATGCTAACACTAATACTGCAATTCCTGTAAAACTTGAAAACTTCTTCATGTGAAAAAAAATTCTTCCTCCGAAAAAATTTAGAAAAAATATTGTTAGAAAAATACGTGCATATTATAACCGTTCTGAGCCGTATATTAACCGTAATTTTAGTTAATTATTATTCGCGATTTCAAAATCTTCACCAACGGAATCCCGATTAAAAAACACGCTGCCGCCTCGCCTAATCCGACGTAAATTCCAGTCGCAATCAATGGCGCATCCGTCACAAGATTCAACATCGTTCCGATAATTATCGCGTTGAAAATCACCGGATACACAGCCGCGAGATAAATATTTCCCCACGAAAATTTTCGCGTACAAATCGCAGCCAACAACGTCGCCGCACTGCCGAAAACTATGTCAGCAATTCCGAAGCCTCCGTAGAAATTCGCGACAATGCAACCGACGAATAATCCTGGAATAGCTTCGGGCATGATAAACGGCAACAACGTCAGCGCCTCCGAAATTCTGCACTGAAGCGCCCCGTATGAAATCGGTTCGAGAATTATCGTCAACGCGGCATACAACGCAGCAATCAACGCGCCACGCACCAGAAATTTCACGTTACTATTATTATTTACATTTCCAATTCCATTTCCAAAAATTTTGCATCAACTCCAATTAGAATTTCAATTTCAAATTACGGCGAGATATTTTATAATAAACGCGAAATCTTCACAAGAAATTTTACATACACAATCACTCAATCATTCAAATCAATCAAACTCGGAGGAAAATAACAATGCCTTCTGAAATTTACGAATACCTCGAACAAACTGCGAAACAAATTATTGCGAACAAAGATTTCCTGACCGAACTTGACCGCGAAATTGGCGACTCAGATCACGGAATAAATATGGCACGGGGATTTGCAGCTGTAGTCGAGAAAGTCCCGAATGATAACAACGATTTTGGCGCGGCTCTCAAGAAAACCGGTATGACGCTGTTATCAACAGTCGGCGGAGCGTCCGGTCCATTATACGGCACTGCCTACATGGAAGCTGGGAAAATTCTCGCTGGAAAATCCGAAATCACTCCCGAAGATTTACAAAAAGTTCTCGAAGTCGCAATCGCCGGAATACAGAAACGCGGTCATGCTGTCAAGGGTGAGAAAACTATGTTAGACGCGATAATCCCTGCGTACGAAAAATATTGCGAATCGCTCTCACAAAATCAAAACATGATTCAGGCTCTGGAAAATGCGTGTAAAGCTGCCGAAGATGGCGTAGAATTTACCAAGACGATTATTGCTACTAAAGGCCGTGCGAGTTATTTGGGAGAACGCAGCATTGGACATCAAGACCCAGGCGCAACTTCAGCGACGATAATTCTGCGAACGACTCTGGAATTTCTCAGGAGCAGGCAATCATGATCGGGCTTGTAATCGTGTCTCATAGCTGGAAAATTGCCGAGGGAATTTGCGATCTTGCGCGTGAAATGGCACGTGAACATAATAAAATTATTCCGGCTGGTGGACTTGATGACGGCAGCATTGGCACGGATGCTCTGAAAATTCTGGACGCGATTAAAGCTGCGAACGATGGTGACGGTGTGATAATTCTCGCGGATTTGGGCAGTGGAATCCTGAGTGCGGAAACGGCGATTGATTTATTACACGATGATCCGGAAAATAATATCGCTGTGAAATTGGCAGACGCTCCGATTGTTGAGGGCGCGATTTGTGCGGCAGTTGAGGCTGTTACAGGCGGCGATCTCGAATCAGTTTTGAAGGCAGCAGAAGAAGCTCGTGAGAATCGAAAAATTCTCGCGTGAAAAATATATATTCTTTATCGTGTATTTCTCCTTTATAATTAAAATGGCTTGAAATCAGTTATTTTTCCCGGTAATTTTATTTCTCAAAGTGTTTTATATCACTGGAGTTTGTCGCATAAGTGGAGAGTCCGTTTACCGCTTTGCGTGGATTGAAATCGTGGATTGAAAAATTATGGGAGGCAAATTGGCATGAAAAAATTAATTAACGGCGTTGATAATATCGTCAGCGAAATGTTGGACGGAATGGTCGCTGCGTATCCTGAGTACGTGAAGCGTCTTGATGGCTTCGAAGTTCTTGTGCGTGCGTGTGGAGCGTCAAAGAAAGTTGCGTTAGTCTCGGGCGGCGGCAGTGGTCACGAACCTTCACACGGCGGCTACGTTGGCGAAGGAATGCTTGACGGCGCAGTTGCAGGAGCAGTCTTCACATCACCGACACCGGATCAGGTTTACGAGGCAATCAAAGCTGTCGATGGCGGAAAAGGCGTGTTGCTCGTAATCAAGAATTACACCGGAGACGTAATGAATTTCGAAATGGCTGCGGACATGGCTGCTGATGATGGCATCAAAGTCGAGAAAGTTGTCGTAGCTGATGACGTTGCAGTTGAAAACAGCACCTGGACAACTGGACGACGCGGAATTGCCGGAACAGTTTTCGTACACAAGATTGCTGGAGCTGCTGCTGAATCCGGAGCTGATCTTGAGAACGTAAAGCGCATTGCAGAGAAAGTTATCGCTAACGTGCGCTCGATGGGAATGGCTCTTGATGCTTGCACAGTTCCTGCTGCTGGGAAGCCGAGTTTTGATTTGCAGGACGACGAGATTGAAATCGGAATTGGCATTCACGGCGAACCCGGTGTAAATCGTGAGAAAATCAGTCCGGTGAACGCGATTGCTGACAAATTACTCGCGAAGATTTTTGCAGAGGGAATTTACGATTCAGGCTGCGAAGTTGCTGTGATGATTAACGGAATGGGCGGAACTCCTTTGATGGAACTCTTCGTGGCGAATAAGCACGTGAAAGAAGTCTTGGCTGCGAAAAATATTTCCGTTGCGAAAACTCTGGTGGGGAATTACATGACATCGCTCGACATGGAAGGTTTCTCGATAACGCTTCTGAAACTCGACGATGAACTCAAGAAATTTCTGAACGCTCCAGCAAATACGCCTGCATTCGTCCAGAGATAATAATAGCAATAAAAAACGCAGGTTGTGTTGATTAGCCTGCGTCTTATTTTGCATTTTACACTTTGCGCTTTATAAAAATTACTCGCTCTTCGTGACCTGCACGATAAATGTTGAACCCTCGCGCTCGATCATGATTATTAACGCCTTGTCATTTTTATCAACAGCTTTGGAAATATCTTCCGGAGTTTTCACCTCGAAGCCGTTGACTTCCTGAAGCAAATCGCCCTCACGAATCCCCTGAGCAGCAGCAAGCGAATCTCTGGAAACTTTCGAGATTATCAAGCCGTCAGTTTTTGAATCAATCTTGTATTTGCGCCTGAGAGAATTATTCAGCGTCAAAACTTCTTCGATGCCGAAATCCTTCAGAGCTTCGGAGCCTTTTTGATCAGACTTGCCGGATTTAAGATCGTTCTCTTTCACGCGACCATCAGCTGTATTCGGGCGTTCATCGAGTTTGATTCTCAATGTGTGTTCACGCTTCCTGCGAATTATTTTCAGGTTTACAGTCGAACCAGGTGAAAGTGTTCTGACTTTCTGCACGAACCAATCTACGTCCTTGACTTTCTCACCGTTGATTTCGATTACGACATCGCCGCGTTTCAAACCGCCTTTCTCAGCAGCAGAATCTTTGAAAACATCGCCGATTATCGCGCCGCCTTCGCCACGAACACCGTAAGCTTTCGCAATTTCCGGAGTGACTTTCTGAATCGAAACTCCCAGCCAGCCACGTTTCACACGTCCATATGAGACCAAATCACCCATGACTTCTTTCGCACGATTGACCGGAATCGCAAAGCCCAATCCCTGAGCATACGGAATGATTGCTGTGTTAATTCCGATTACTTTGCCGTTCATGTCGATTAACGGTCCGCCAGAATTTCCAGGATTAATCGCCGCGTCAGTTTGCAGAAAATCGTCGAAATTTACGTCTTGTGCGTGAATGCTGCGGTTTTTCGCCGAGATTACTCCAGCCGTGACCGAGTGTTCAAAGCCCAGAGGATTGCCAATCGCTACGACAAATTCGCCAACTTCGAGAGCATCAGAATCTCCGAGTTCCAGCGTCGGCAAATCTTCGTCCGCATCGATCTTGATTACTGCAACGTCATACGTCGGGTCATTTCCCAAAATTCGCGCCGGATAAGTTTTCTTGCTGCCGTCGGATAACAGAACGGAAACTGTGATCTTGTCAACGCCATCGACAACGTGATTATTCGTGAGAATTTGTCCGTCTTTCGTCACGATAAAGCCTGAACCGCGTCCCTTCATCGGAACTGAGCGTGTGAAATCCTTGAACGCGTCCCCGAAGAAATGCCTGAACACCGGATCGTCATCAAACGGGAATGGACTGACTCGCCTCTGAGCAGTCTTCTCAACGTCAATATTCACCACTGCTGTTGAAGCTTTCTTGAAAATCGCCACAATCGGATTCAGACTCGAATTTGAACTCGAATCTTGCGGCAACGTCGTCAATGCTGCAAATGCGCTCCCACACGTAAATATTACTGCTAAAATTGCTACACCTGAAATGATTCTAAAATTCTTCATGATAATAACCTCCTGAGTAAATATAATCGCTCATTTCAAAGCACGTGTAATTCTAATCTCGAATCGTGAATTATTCATGGAAGATTCTAACGAGAATTCGCTAACTATTATTAACTATTTTGCTCCGACTTTGCCCGAAAATTTCCGCAATGAAATCCCGAGCCAAATCACGCTTATAAACGCTCCTGAGCAAATAGCTACGTGTGCGAAACTAGTGTAAAACGGATTCATCACCCTGAAGAAACCTATCACGAAGCGCATCAGACAATACAGCAATATTCCCAACGGCGCAATTATCGAGACAGAACGCGAATTTTTCCCGGCAAGAAGCTTTCTCTCAACCAAAAGCAAAATCAAAACGTTCACGCACGCAAAAAGCGAGTAATAAATCTGTGTTGGGTGACGAGTTACATCGACAGAATCAAACGGGAAATGCACCGCGAAAAAACTTGAGCTGACAAGTCCAAAGCAGCAGCCGTTCAGAAAGCAACCCCATCTTCCAATCGCAATCGCTGCAAACGCCGGAATTATCGCAACATCACACATTCTTACGAACGAGATATTTTTCCCACGAAGATTTTTCACGACACACATGATCAACGCCGACAAAACCGCTCCGAGAATTGCGCCGATTTCGTGCAAACTTCCGCGATTCAGGTCAAGAAACAATTTCGGATTGCTCATGTACACGCGAAAATTCTGGAAATATTCCGGTGCCCTGGCTCCGAGCAACATGAACACAAACGACCACGCCATCACAGAACGCGCCTCGTCTTCATCAATTCCGTAAATTCTCAGGCGGCGCAATGCCCATGAAATCGCAAGCATCAACGCAACAAACCAAACTACACTGTACGTATCAATTCTCAAGCTGCCGTACTCGAATAATACCGGATAAATCTCAATCACCCCTCATAAATAATATCTCAACTCGTAAAGCAAATACGCTCCCGAGAATATCAGCACAACTCCGCAAATTATATTCAGGACTTTCATCGCAAAATCCCCGCGCTCACTATGCAGCCAAGCACTCGCAACCTGTGTGAACGTTCCGCAAATCACCAGAACAAAGCAATATCCCAGCGCATAGAAAATTATCAGGAAAATCCCTGCGAGAAAATTTCGTGACGCAAGCGACATCGCAATCGACAAAATCGGCGACACGTACGCAATATTACACGCTCCAACAGATAATCCCGACAAAATCCCAAGCAAAACAGCTCCACGCAAATTCTGAGATTCGTTTCCCTGAATTTTCGAACCCGGCAGAAATCCAAAGCGCAAACGCAATATTCCGGTTAATTGCAGCCCCATCAAAACGAATATTAGCGCTGTGAAAATCGTCAGGAATCGCTCATAGCCTCCGAACAAAATCCCAAAACTCGACATAACAAACGCAATTAATATCAAATTCACAAGAATCCCTGCGCAAAACGCAATCGAAATCTTGAATGCACGGATTCGCGACGGGTTCTCAGAATTGCTGACGTAACTCACAACCAGCGGCACAATCGCAATTCCGCACGGACTCAGAATTACGCTGGCAACTCCCCAGGCAAACGCTCCGAGAAATTTCAGGCTGCCGGAACCTGTCATAACTTCGAAAACGTAATCCAGCATTTTTAGCGCAACGGCTCATTCCACATCGGGAAATACAATCTCAGGTGCGTAATATCTCTCAGTGCGTCATCAACTCGTCCGGAAACTTCAGGCAATTTCTCCCAATCTCCGCCCGAACGCCTGCAAATCACGAGCGGCTTGCGTCCATAAGCGTTCCAGAAATTTTCGAACTTGAACTTGTCATCGAGTTGTGTTCCAGGAACCAGCGATTGCTTGAATAAAGGCTCCTGACCTTCGAGATCTTCCTGATCAAATTCCGGCGCAATTATCAGCCATTGTGTCAAGCTCCATGCATTGATCATTTCCACAGAAGTCAACGCGTGTTTCAGCGGCATAATCTGAAGTCCGCCAACTTCACCGCGTCTTGATGTAGCAACGTCGATAACTCCCGAATGTGAAGCTCTGATTCGCCCGCGATCCTGAAAAACTGTTCCGCCAAATCTACCAACGCCGCCAATCGGTCTTACAACTCTCGCAACAACACGCACGCCGGAATCTCCCCAGGTAATCACGCGTCCGGCAGGTCTGTTCTCGATTTCGACCATGAAGACTTCGGGTTCGTTTGGCAAATCAGTGCGGATTATAAGAATTTCGCCCTCATCAGGCACACCGTCAAGTTCGCGTTCAGAATTATTTTCCGGATTCAGAATCGTAACGCGAGAGCCAACTAACGGAGCAAATCCCCCGAAAATTCCAGTTCCAGCTTCGGATTTAATCGCAAAATACGCGCCAGCCCCTGCAGCCGGAGCAACTGTAACAGACGGCACTATGCTGATTATGCTGCCACGGGAATCTCTAACGCTGACCAACATGTGAATCGCGTTCACAGCACTCGCACAAACCGAGGATTTCGCTGCCCATTTACTCGCAGTGTACGCAGGATAATTTTCTTTCACGGGAATTTGCGCAACTTCGCCGAGATTCACAATTTCTCCGGAGGGCAATTTCGCCGTAACTTGAGAATTTTTCACGCAAGGTATTCGCAACTCGATGAATTTCTCAGCACGAACATCAACAGCAAATCCCAAAATCATTACCAACAATACAATCGCAATTATTAAAACTTTTCGCATATTAACAAATCCTTTCGCAAATATTTCACAAATGCTTTCACGGAATCGGAGCAAACCAAACTGCCCAGACATTACAGACCGCGTGATAAATTATCGACGGCAAAACCGAACCGCCGCGAAATCTCAGCCAACCCATGATTAACCCAGGGAAAAACGTCGCGACTCGAAGCCAACCGGTTATTAAGATCAAGTGACTCAGCGCAAATATCAGTGCCGTAATCGCAATCGCCAGGTACACGTTCATTTTCCGCGATAACAAACTTTGCAGCCAGCCACGGTAAAACGTCTCCTCGATAAACGCAGCAGCAATTCCTCCGCCGAGATTATCAATCGCAATCCAAAACGACAATTTATGCGGAATATTCCCACCGCCCCACTCTACCGGAAAATTCATCGACACAAACGTCAACGGCACGAGCGTAATCAACAGAGCGAAAATAACATCACGTTTCGAATCGCGCGTCAGAAACCATCGCAAGCCGAAATCAAGCTCACTTTCGCCACGAAATCTGCACCACCAGTACGGGAAATACAGCATGAATGCAGCAGCAACAAATCCGATTATCAACGACATGTTACAGAACTTTCACAGCGTCGCTCAGGAATTGCAAGCCCGTGTTAATATAAGTCGAAATGTAGTATCGATTCGTGTAGAGTGAACCGGAAATTTTCCAGAGCAGAATTATCACCGGAACTGCAACGATTACGGCACCGATTTTGTACAGAATTTTCGCCGGAACACGCCCCCATTTCTCGAACAACGCATCGACCAGCCAGCCCATCGTCATGAACGCAAAACCCAAAATCCAAATCGATAATCCAAGAACAACCTGAGTATTTACTACGCGCAATAAAAACATTCCTCTCTTGTAAAAAAAATTTTTTCGCAATCATGACAATTATACGGGAAAAATTTTTCTGTGCTAAACTTGCAGTGAGTTTTTTAATCTCAACAGGAGGAATATTTTCCAAAATGAAAAAGGTAAATATGACAATCAGCAAGAAGTTTTTAACGTGTGTGTGTTTGTGTGCAGTATTCGTGGGGTTGTTTGCGTGTGCGTGTTACTCGGCTGAATCCGAAGATGTCGCTTCACCAAAAATTCTCGCGAAGGTCAACGGTGAAGAAATTACGGAACTTGACGTGATTCGCGCGTTGCAAATGTTGGGACAGCAGGCGATGCTTTACGGCGGAGAACAGGGTCAGAAAATGATTCTTGACGAGCTTATCTCACTCAAGTTATTCGCACTCGACGCGAAAGACAAAAAACTCGATGAGAATCCGGAATTTCAGCAGGCAATCGAGGATTTCAAGAACCGAATGTTAGTTCAGGTTGCTATGATGGACGTGTTGAAGGACGTTAGCGTTACAGATGATGAGGCGAAAAAATTCTACGATGAGCATGTGACGGAGTATTTCACAGAGCCAGCAAAAGTTCACGCGTCACACATTCTGATCAGCGACGACAATTCCAGCCAGGATATTATCGCGAAAATTCAGGCTGAATTGCAAAACGGCGTGTCATTCGATGAACTTGCGAAGAAATACTCGATTGAACCCGGCGCAAAATCAACTGGCGGCGATCTGGGAGATTTTCCGAAAGGCGTTATGGTCAAGGAATTTGAGGACGTAGCGTTTGCTCTTAAAAATCCCGGCGATGTTTCAGAACCAGTGAAGACACGTTTCGGCTGGCACATAATCAAGCTGCACGGAACTTCACCTGAGAATGTTATCCCGTACAATGACGAGTTGAAAGCGCATATCGTTCAGGAATTGCAGAACGTCAAAAGTTCGGAACTCCTGCGTAAACACTCCGAAGAACTCGAAAAGAAATATCAAGTCGAAAGATTCTAGCGCGAATAAATCACAAGAAAGCTCCCTGCCTAAATCAGACGGGGAGTTTTTTGATGCTGAAATACTGGCTTCACGTGTACGAAATTTTTATTCACTCGATAATATAATTTGACAAAAATGTTTAACACAATTACAATACACGCCGAAATTGCAAATATTATTTAACGGGAGAGTAAATCGAATCTTGAGAAAAATTTTCATCGATGGCAGTGCAGGAACTACAGGTCTACAAATCCACGAACGCTTGAGAAAACGCGGCGATATTTTGCTGCAGACTCTCGACGAATCTCAACGCAAAGATCCAATCGCGCGTAAAAAAATCATGAACGCTTCGGATATAGTGTTCTTGTGTTTACCTGATCAGGCAGCAATCGAGGCAGCAAATCTCGTCGAAAATGATTCGACCGTCATAATCGATACGTCAACTGCTCACAGAACTTCTGAGAATTGGGTCTACGGATTGGCGGAAATTTCTGGTCAACGCGAACGAATCAAATCTGCGAAACGAATTGCAAACCCGGGTTGTCATGCTACGGGCGTAATCGTGTTAATCGCTCCGTTAATCGAGATGAATATTCTGTCACGAGACGCTGAATTATCATGTTTCTCAATCACGGGCTATTCCGGCGGCGGCAAAAAAATGATCGCTGAATACGAAGCCGAAAACAAAAACTCGCTGCTCAATGCTCCGAGACTGTACGCTGCAAATCAGAATCACAAACATTTGCCCGAAATCTTGAAAATTTGCGGACTAACTCACGCACCAGTTTTTTGCCCGATTGTTGCTCCGTTCTATTCTGGAATGGAAGTTGTCGTGCAGGTTCATGCTTCGGATTTAGCCGGTAATATTGACGCTCTCAAGAAAGTTTACGAGACATATTATCAAGACGGCGTGATAAATTTTGCTGGCGATGATGCTTCAGAGAACGGTTTTTACTCAGCGGCGAAATTTTCAGGACGCGACGATTTGCAGATAAGCGTGACTGGCAACGATGAGCGGCTGTTATTAATCGCACGATTCGACAATCTCGGTAAAGGTGCTTCGGGTGCAGCTGTCCAGAACATGAATCTCGTCTTGGGAATTGACGAAACCGAAAGCTTAATTTGCTAATTAATACACGAATACACGAAAGGAATGTTAATCTTGAACTTGAATCTGAAATTTACGAACGTAGACGGCGGAGTTTGCGCTCCAAAGAATTTTCTTGCGTCGGGAGTTCATTGCGGCATCAGGAAAAATCGCGTCAAGAATGATTTGGCTATGATTTACTCGAAGACTGATTGTTCAGCAGCAGCAGTCTATACGCGAAATCTCGTCAAAGGCGCGCCTCTGACCGTAACGAAAAATAATCTGCAACTCTCAAACGGCCACGCTCAAGCCGTAATCTGCAACTCAGGGAACGCGAATACATGCAACGCTAACGGGATCGAAATTGCTAATCAAATGTGCGAACTTGTCGCGAAAAACCTGAATATCAAATCCGAAAACGTAATCGTAGCTTCAACCGGCGTAATCGGACAACCGTTGAATATTCAGCCAATCGAAGCCGGCATCCCGCAACTCGTGAAGAAACTCGCGCATGATCAGAAATCCAGCGACGAAGCTTGTGAAGGAATCATGACAACTGACACGCGCAAGAAAGAAGTTGCAATCGAATTTGAAATTGACGGCAAAGTTTGCAGAATGGGCGCAATTTCCAAAGGCAGCGGAATGATTCACCCGAATATGGCTACGATGTTGGTATTCGTGACGACTGATGCTGCGATTAAGCCGGAATTTTTGCAGAGTGCGCTGAGTTCTGTAGTCATTGACACGTTCAACATGATGAGCGTTGACGGCGATACTTCCACGAACGATATGCTATCGATTTTGGCGAATGCTTCAGCAGGAAATCCTGAGATAAATTCTGAGGGCGAAAATTTTGAGATATTCAAAGCTGCGTTGAATCACGTTTGCTCGGAATTGTGCCGAAAAATGGCTGCTGATGGTGAAGGCGCGACGAAATTACTCGAATGCAAAGTTACGGGTGCGCGCGAAAAATCCGTTGCTCGAACAGTCGCTAAGAGTGTGATTTGCTCGAACTTGGTGAAAGCTGCGATGTTTGGTTCTGACGCGAATTGGGGACGAGTCTTGTGTGCGATCGGCTACAGTGGCGCGGACGTTGACGTTGCGAAAATTGATGTCGAATTTGCGAGTGTTGGCGGGAAAATTCCAGTTTGCAGGAACGGTGCAGGCATAGATTTCTCCGAAGAACTTGCGAAAGAGATTTTGTTAAAGCCGGAGATCAACATAAACATCAATCTTAATGACGGCGAATTTGACGCGACAGCTTGGGGTTGTGACTTGACGTATGATTACGTGAAAATCAACGGGGATTACAGGACATAATATCATGATAAATTTTTCGAATTTTGAACGGGCAGAAGTTCTTGTTCAGGCGTTACCGTACATAAAGAAATATTGGGGCAAAACTGTTGTCGTGAAATACGGTGGCAATGCGATGATAAATCCCGAGTTAAAGCAGCAGGTTATGCAGGATCTCGTGCTTTTGTGGCTTGTCGGCGTTAGAGTAGTTCTCGTTCACGGCGGCGGTCCTGAGATGAGTGATTTGATGTCGCGGCTTGGCAAGAAACCCGAATTTGTGAACGGCTTGCGAGTTACGGATTCTGAGACTGTTGAGATTGCTGAGATGGTCTTGGCTGGGAAAATAAACAAGTCACTCGTGAATTTGCTCGAAATTACAGGAGCGCGCGCGGTTGGAATTTCTGGAATTGATGACAGGTTAATCGAAGCTGAGATCAAGAATCGCGATTTAGGCTTTGTCGGTGAAGTCAGGAAAGTGAACGTGAATTTGATCGACGATTTGCTCGAACGAGGCTATATTCCTGTTATCTCGACGATTGGCAGCAGCCCTGACGGAGACATTCTGAACATTAACGGCGACATTGCAGCTGCGTGTGTTGCTGGAGCGTTGCGTGCTAAACGATTGATAATCTTGACTGACATTGCTGGAATTTTGCGCGACCCGAAAGATCCCGCGACATTGATTCCGGAATTGACTGTCTCAGAGGCGGAGAATTTGACACGAGACGGCGTGATTTCCGGCGGAATGTTGCCAAAAACTGAGTGTTGCGTTCGTGCGATTAACGAGGGCGTTGAGAAAGTTATAATCATGGACGGTCGTGTGCCGCATTCGATTCTGATTGAGCTTTTGACGAATGAAGGCGCAGGCACGATGTTCAAGCGAGGAAATTAAGAGGGAATTAACATGAGTGCAAAACAAGATTTGGCAGTTGAGTTGAAGAATCGCACGGGTGATGCGCATTATAATTGCTGTCAGGCTGTGGCGTGTGTATTCGCTGATGAAGTCGGTCTCGATTCGCATTTGCTGCGGAAATTAGGTGCAGGTTTTGGTTTAGGCATGGGCTGCATGGAGGCAACTTGTGGCGCGTTGTGTGGTGCAGAAATGATTCTGGGATTGCGTAAATACAACGGCAAGCCGATTAGAAACGACGCTGCGGATCTTCACAGGAAATTCGTTGAAAAATGCGGAGCGTCAATCTGCAAAGATATAAAAGGTGTCGTCACGAAAAAAATCTTGTGCAGCTGCGATGACTGCGTGAGAAATGCGGTCGAGATTCTTGAACAGGAAATCATGATCTGACAAATTTGAAGGGGAAACTTGAAGATGAGAAAAATTTTTAGAACTGTCGTGTTGTTGATTGTGTTGTTGCTTTTCGGAGCAGCGTTGATGTTCTTGCGTACTGGTGAGAGCAACGCAGGTTTTGAGCCAAATCTCGGGACGTTGGTAGGTTCTGCAATTTTTGGCAATCAAAAAGCCCTCGGGAAAATTCGCGAACTAGCTAATCAGGGTGACAGGAACGCTCAGTTCGAACTCGGAAATCTCATGTACAAAACGAACAAAGATGAAGCATTCCAATGGTATATTAAGGCAGCAGATAACGGACAGACTGAAGCACTTAAAGGAATCGAACGTATCGCAGAATCCGGTAATTCAGACGCGTTCCAATATTTGCTCAAACATGCTGAGAATAATTTCGCAATCCAGTACACAATAGCAAACATATATCGCAATAGTAAATCGAATTTTTACGACTGGCGTGAATCCGACAAATGGTTCGAGAGTATCAAAAACGCTGCTTCAAATGGAAATCCCCAGGCACAATTCGAGCTTGGAAACATGTATCGAAATGCCATAGGAGTTCCGCGAGATTACGAACAAGCTTTGATCTGGCTGAATAAGGCTGCTGAGCAAAATCATCCTGACGCACTGTTCATTCTGGGAGATATTCACGAACAAGGTGTGAACGGAGCTGAGAAGAATCTCAAGAAAGCCGCTGAATATTATCGCAGAGCTGCTGAGAATGGCAATCTGACTTCGATGTTACGACTTGCTTCGATGTATGAAAAGGGCGATGTTATTTCACAGGATTTACACGAGGCTGCAATCTTGCGTTACAAACGCGCTAAAATTGACGGAGATGCGTATTGGCTCCGGGATATGGCGAAGAAAGGCGATGCGGAATCACTCGCTATGTTGCGTAAACTCGCAGATGAAGATAATAACGACAATGCGCAGTTATTTCTCGGACGCATGTATCATTACGGCGAAGGTGTTTCGAAAGATTTTCACGAGGCTTTCACGTGGTACAGGCGAGCTTACAAACTCGGGAATCTTGGCGCGTTGCGGGGAATAGCACAACTTGCAGAGGCAGGAGTTTCGGAGACAGTCGAAATTACACGGGAACTTGCAGAGAATGGTGATTCGTTAGCTCAAGCTCATTTGGGTTCGGCGTATATTAACGGATTCGGCGTTGAACGCGATTATAACGAGGCTCTGAAGTGGCTGGAAAAATCTTCGGCTCAGAATAATGCTCTGGGAAATCATTATCTCGCGCTCATGTATTATCACGGCTGGGGAGTCGAGCAGGATTATGTCAAAGCAGCGTTGATAAATCAAAAAGCTCTTGAGACAGGTCTTGTTGCAGCGATGAATTTAGATAAAGATCCGAATATCAAGTACGCTTGGGGAGTAATTTACCGAGACGGCATCGAACACGAAGCCGACAGAAAATTCGCGTCAATATTATTTCACGAGGCAGCAGCTGCAGGAAGTGCCGAAGCAAATTTTACTCTCGGGGAAATGTACGAACACGGCATTGATGTTGAGAAGAATCTCGACAAAGCAGCCGAATATTACACGAACGCTGAACTCAAAGATCACCCAAAAGCCACACAAGCTCTCAAGAAATTACGCGCCGTCATGAATACCAGCGGCAAACTATGGACGGAATTATCGAGAAGTGATTACGATGAGTTTGAGGAAATTTGCAAATCCGGTTCGTTGGAAAAATTCCGCGAGAAAATGTCTAATGGGAAATTCTCACCTAATGCTGCGTTCACGAGTAAAGCTTGGGGAAAACTTTCTCTGCTTGCGATTGCGTCTGAACATTCGTCAAACATTGAGATCGTGAAGTTCTTGATTCAATCCGGAGCTGAAGTCAATACAAAGGAAAATTTGCCGATTATCAAAGCTACGTTTAACAAGACAAATCCCAAACTCGTGATTCAGGAATTGATTCGAGCTGGTGCAGATGTGAATGCTCGCGACGAAAAATTTTGGACGGTGTTATTGTTAGCTGCTGAGAAAAATTCTCTTGACGTGATAAATTTGCTGATTGAATCCGGAGCAGACGTGAAATACAAGGACAGCGCACAAATGACTGCACTCATGTACGCAGCTTGGTATAATACGATTGACGTAATTCAGAGATTGCTCGAAGCCGGCTGCGATATTAACGCGCAAGATGTCATGGGAGAAACTGCTTTAATAAAAGCTGCTGCGTCGAATACTGCTGAGGTTGTGGAATTTTTGCTCAATGCCGGAGCAGACCCGAATATCACTGCAATGTTGGGCCCAGAAGATTATCCCGATTATCCCGAAGAAGATTTCTACGCTCTTGATTGCGCCCGAAATAATGACAAACTCGCAAATACTCAGGCTCTGAAAATTCTGGAGAACGTCACGAAACGCGCGCCTCGAAAACCCGATTTCAGACCCAACGCCTATATTTCAGGCAATCACGTTAATATTCGTGCCAATCCCAGCACTTCATCACGAGTGATCACACAGCTAAATTCAGGTCATCCGGTTCAGTTTAAGGAGCAATACAGGCAATGGTTCTTAATCAAAACTGAGGACGGGATTACTGGTTGGGTTTTTGCGAAATATTTGCGATTCAGAGCATACCAAGGGAAATAATTCAGGAAAATTTCACAGGCTAATTACTCGTTCACAGGTGGAAATCTCGTAAAATATCTCGTCAAGTTCAGCAATGATCCCAGCACCGACAGTCTCAGTTATGCCGAAATTGTCGCTGCAAAGTCCGGATACAAGTATTCGCGTATGATTGCGTTCGAGAAATTTCAGCGTGTCGCATGATGACGTGTTGTATAGAGCTAATTTGACGGCTTCGTTTAATAACACGATCAAGTCGGGTTTGTGATCGAGTTTCGCGATTGATTGCAAGCTGCGATTCAGAAATGTTAATCCGAAGTTTTTGTTTCGAGAGAAATTTGTGTTCGAGAATATGTAAGCAGTTCGGAATTTTTCTGGGGAGATTTGCGCTGGGATTTGTTCGCGTTCGGCTTTGGTTTCGGATTCAAATTCGGCATCTGGAGCATAATCTGAGATTGAAATCTGTTCGGACTTGAGAATTTCGGGTTTTTCTGGCTCGTCATTATCTGGAATTGTCGCGGCATTTTCACGGGTTG
Source organism: uncultured Synergistales bacterium (assembly GCA_905233725.1). Taxonomy (GTDB): domain Bacteria; phylum Synergistota; class Synergistia; order Synergistales; family Aminobacteriaceae; genus JAFUXM01. Next base: position 38,067 of record CAJOEM010000006.1, on the reverse strand, counting down.
CGATTAATAGAATTTTTCCATCGTCATCGGTGATTTCTACGCTGTAATTTGCGTTTTCGAGAATATGTTTCAGTTCGCTGGCTATGACCGGACTTTCTGATGTAACGTTCAGACTGTCCGGATTATTTTTTAGATTCTTCCTGAGCAATTCGCTTGCGTCGCGTGAGTTTAGACCTGTTGTGTTAATATCGTTCATAATTGATAATTTTCTCCGAGTGATTTTCGCGTTAATTTCAATACACGCAAAGCGGTAAACGGACTCTCCACTTATGCGACAAACTCCAGTGATATAAAACACTTTGAGAAATAAAATTACCGGGAAAAATAACGACCGTTCTGTAAAATTATTTTTTGTACTTATATCAGATTTCGTTTTTGATTTCAAGCCATTTTAATATAAAATAAAACGAAGCTTTACCATTTTAGGAGAAATACACACGATTAAGGACAGGAGTTTTGCATGTATATTTTTTCTGGAGATCGGATTTTGCTGCGAGAGAATGCGATTGATATTTCGGAATCGGATTTAGAATCAGATTTGCGAATTGCGCGTGAGAATGTGATTCTTGATTCACGTGACTTGCCGGCGAATTGGCAGCGATTGAATCACTGGCTCGATGTGAAGAAGCCTGAGAATTTAGGCGAGAATTTCGAGAATTATGAGTTTATAAGTCTGCGTGAAGTTTGGCACAGATTTGGTCAGGAGGATTTTCTGAGTGTGTCTGGTTCGTGGCAGTTTGCGAACTGGTTTCGTACAGCGAAGTATTGCTCTCATTGTGGCGGTGAATTGCGCGCGAGTGATTCGGATTACGGGCGTAAATGCGAATCTTGCGGCAAAGTTTTTTACATACAGATTTCACCAGCTATAATCGTAGCAATAGTTCGTGAGGGGAAATTGCTTTTGGCACATAACGCGATGTTTTCGAATAACAGATTTAGCATCATTGCGGGATTTGTTGAACCTGGCGAGACGCTTGAGATGGCGGTTTGTCGTGAAGTTTATGAAGAAGTGAATTTGCGCGTGAAAAACGTGAAGTATTTCGGCAGTCAATCATGGCCCTTCCCAAATTCGCTAATGCTGGGATTTACGGCCTCATGGCAATCCGGAGAAATTCGTCCTGATGGCGTTGAGATTGTCGAAGCAGATTGGTTTGACAAGGACGCGATACGAAAGCTGAATATCCCCGACGAAGCTAGTATTGCGCGGAAATTAATCGAGAATTTTATTGCGAATAATTAATCAGGAGGCTGACACTATGGAACAGATTGTTATTAATCAAGAAGCGTTGGAAAAGTTGAAGAATGATATTGAATGCAAGACCGGATTCAGATTCGTGAAGATCGGCGATGGCGTTGCGATCAGTGAGCTTGAATTACACGAGGAACATTTCAATCCGTACGGCATTCCATACGGCGGAGTATTATTCACGATGGCTGATGATACGTCCGGAGTTGCGTTTATCAGTGCTGGCGGAAACGGCGTCACGGTGAATGGACACGTTGATTATTTGCGAGGCGCGCGTAATGCTCAGAAATTGATCTGTACGGCGAAAGTCCGCAAAGCTGGCAGGAGAATATTTTATATCGACGCGGACATTGTGAACGAGAAAAATTTAGACCTGTGCAGATTCAAATTCGTGTTTATAAATCTTGAATCATAACTTGTGACTTTCACATAATATTCACAGATTCAGAATAGAATTTTCGCGTGATAAATTTTCTGGAGGTGTTGAGAAATTTTTATGCGCAGAATTTTTGCAGTGTTTTTGCTCGTGATGCTAAGTTCGCCGGCATTCGGGCAGGAATATCAGGAGTTATCGATTCAGGAATGCTTACGCCTTGCACTTGAGAATCATCCGTCGATTAAGCGTACTAAAGGAGCGACTCGGGTTTCACTGGCACAGCTTGAATCGTTGAAAGTGAATGATCGTGTCACGGTTAATTTGACAGGTTCAGCACGCCACACCGGCGATTACGAATACTGGGACAATAACTCGAACACAGAATCAATCGCGCTGAATGCGTCAAAATTGCTTTATGATAATTCTCAGAACAAGATTCGCAAACAGATGCAGAATAATTCGATTCAGGCAGCGTTACAGACTGAGTTATCGACCAAAGTAACTGTAGCGGCAAATGCTAAACGTGCGTATTATGATCTCGTGCTGAAATTGCTGAATCGTGATGTTGAACGCGAAAAATTGCTGAATCTCGAAGAACATTTGAAGACTGCGCAGGGTTTGTACGAAGTTGGCAACAGTTCGTTCATTGACGTAACGAAGGCTCAGGCGGATTTAGCGAGTGCGAGGGTTTCGCTGCTGAAGGCTGAGAATGATATTTTGCTCTCTCAGGAAGCTTTGAAAGTCGCGATTGGCAAAGATTTCGCGGTACCGTTGAATTTAAAATTATCGACGGAATTATTGCTGCCAAAACTTGATAATGATCTTGAAGACTTGATCGCAATCGCATTGTCAGATCGCCCGGATTTTCGAAAATTGCAATTCGACGCAAAAGCTAACACACTCGCAATCAAATCCGCAGCAAGAGCAAATTCACCGACATTGACTGGCTCAGCAGGCACGAGTTACTCGCACACGGAAGGCTCAGGTTCACGCGGAGAATACACGCTCGGATTAAGCCTGAACGTTCCTGTAATTGACGGAGGAGCAACTGAAGCAGCGATTGAGACTGCAAGAGGACAGCTTGACCAGACGAACGCCGAAATCGAAAGTTTGCGCCAGACTTTGACACACGAAGTCAGAACGGCAGCATTATCTCTCATGAATGCAACTGAACGCGCGTCATCAAGCCAAGCCAGCGTGAAATATGCCGAGGAAAGTTTGGAACTTGCTCAGGGGCGTTACGAAGTCGGAGTTGGGAATTTTCTCGAATTGAGCGATGCAGTTTCGACACTTGCGTCATCACGTTACGCGTATTATCAGGCTCTGTTTGATGCGCAGACTGCGAGGGCGGATTTGGACGAAGCTCTGGGACATTTGCCGCCGGAATTTGGGGAGTGATTAAGAATGAGTAATTACGATTTGCACTTACACACGACTGCTTCAGATGGCACGGACTCGCCGGAGAATTTGCTGCGGAAGATTCGCGAACTTGGTATACGCAGATTTGCCGTAACGGATCATGATACGATTGCAGGAGCGTTGAAGTTGCGTGGTGTTGAAGGATTTGTTTTTGGCATTGAGTTTTCGTGTCTGTACACGCATAACCGGATTCATGTTCTGGGATTGGGTGTTGATCCGGATAATGCGAATTTTGTCGAAGCGCTGCGATTGGGCGATGAGTTGCGTCACGAGAAATTTCTGAAGCGTGTGAAATTTTTGCGCGAAAAGTTCGGATTTAATATAACGGACTCGGATTTTGAAGAGCTGTCGAATATTCCCGGAGTAGGCAAGCCGCATTTGGCAAATTTACTCGTTCGGAAGAATTACGCGTCAAATCGTTCGGAGGCGATGCGAAAATTCATAGACAAGTGCCACACTCGCGAATACAGTCTTGAGGCAAAATTCGTGATTAACGCGATCTTGAAATCCGGCGGCATTCCTGTTTGGGCGCATCCGTTGGGTGGCGAGGGCGAGAGTGAATCGCCGCGTGAAATTTTCGAGGCTGAATTTGCGAATATGCTCTCGTATGGCTTGCGAGGACTTGAGTGCTATTACTCGAAATATGATTTTGCCACGTGCAGCGAACTTGCGAAGATTGCGCGTGAGAATGATTTGCTGATTTCTGGCGGCAGCGACTATCACGGCACGAACAAGAATATTCCGATTGGGCGATTGAATTCTGACGAGATTGACGTGTCTGAGAATATGCTGAGTGTTTTGGAAAGTTTGGGGGGAAAATAATGCCTGGGTTGAAAAAGTTATTTATACTTGTGATTTTGGCTGGAATATGCTGGGGAGTTTGGGAGTTTTTCTTTCGAGAGGAGAAAGTCAAGTACGGTTTGACGACATCGATTGTGACACGCGGAGATATTACGTCAACAGTTACGGCAACAGGTGAGTTAAACGCGATCAGTGTCGTAGAAATTGGCACGCAGGTTTCTGGCACGGTTCAGGAAATCTATGTAGATTTTAACTCTGTCGTGAAGTCCGGGCAGTTAATCGCGCTGATTGACCCGTCTGTCTTGAAACTCACGCTGAATGAACAGGAAGCTACGTTGGGAGTATATCAGGCTACGGTTCAAAGTAATCTTGCGTCGCTACAGGATGCCGAGAGAAAATTAAAGCGCAATCGTGACTTGTTCAATCGCAAATTAATCGCGCGCAGTGAAGTTGACACGAGTGAGACAGACGTTGCAGTCAAGAAAGCAGCCCTGCAGGAAGCAAGATCGCGAGTTGTTCAGGCGAAAGCAGCTGTTGAGAAAGCACGCACGAATCTGAATTACACGCGCATAACTTCACCGGTGAACGGAGTTGTGATTGACAGGCAGGTTGACGCAGGACAGACTGTTGCAGCTAGTTATCAAACGCCGACGCTTTTCAAGATAGCCGAGGATTTGACGAAGATGCAGATTGAGACGAAAGTTGACGAGGCAGATATTGGCGCAGTAAAAGAAGGACAGAATGTGACGTTTAGAGTTGACGCATTCCCTGATGAAATTTTTTCGGGGAAAGTTGTGCAGGTTCGAATAGCTCCGGCTACAAGCGATAATGTCGTAACTTACACGGTTATAATACACGTTGAGAATCATGAACTCAAGCTCAAACCCGGAATGACTGCGAACGTTTCGATTGAGACAGCCAAGTGCGAGAATGCGCTGCGTATTCCTGTTGCTGCGTTGAGATTTACGCCGCCTGAAGATTTGATCGCGAATATGTCTTTTGACCGTTCGGTTTTGACGCAGAAAAAGACTTTGCATTCTGGATTGGTCTGGGCTTCCCGCAACGGAGAGTTAATGCCGCCGATTCAAGTTGAGACTGGAGTAGCTGACAGTCGCTGGGTAGAATTAGTGAGTGAGAAGGCAAGCGCGCCACGTCCACCACGTCCACCGCGGGCACAGAATCAGAATCGTGAGCGTGATTTACAAAAGCCTGAATCAAAACCAGCACAATCAGAACGTCGGGGAATAATTCACGAGAACACAGAACTTGTAATCAATGCGCAAGCTGGAGTTGACACTGGAAATAAATCTCGCAGCAGCGGATTACTCGGAGGAGGAGGACGTGGACCTAGACCGCCACGTTAAAGTTAAATCAGAACATGAGCATAATTCGAATCGAAAATCTTGTGAAAATTTACAAGACCGGTGATATTGAGTTGCGTGCGTTGAATAACGTGTCGTTTAATATTGAGCGTGGGGAATTTGTTTGCGTTATGGGGCCGTCTGGTTCGGGGAAATCTACGATGATGAATATTCTTGGCTGCCTTGATGTGCCTACGTCTGGGAATTACGAGCTTGATGGCGTGAACGTGAAAGCGCAGAATAAAGCCGAGTTAGCTGACATTCGCAATCAGAAATTGGGCTTTGTGTTTCAGGGCTTTAACTTGCTGCCGAGGGTTGACGCAGTTGAAAATGTCGAATTGCCGCTGCTTTATCGTGGCGTGAAAAGTTCTCAGCGTCGTAAAGCTGCGATCAATGCTCTTGAGCGTGTTGGTTTGGGAGAGAGACTGCATCACAAGCCGTCACAGATGAGCGGTGGACAACAACAGAGAGTTGCGATTGCGCGTGCGATAGTTGGGAATGCGCCGATAATTTTGGCAGATGAGCCGACGGGAAATCTTGACACGAAAACTACGGTAGAGATCATGAATATTTTCACGGATCTGCATTCACAGGGAATAACGATAATTCTCGTTACGCATGAGCCGGATATAGCGACATGGTCACAGCGAGTTCTGAGATTTCGTGACGGAATGTTAATCGCCGATGAAGCAGCTCCCAAAGGATTGCAAGTGAATGACAACGAAGTAAAGCCCGGGAATTTCGCGTAAATATACACGTGAGAATTTTTGCATTAAAAAGCCCTCGTGAGAAATATTGAGAAATAATTCTTGGCGAAGGCTTTTGTGTTATTAATTAATATCTTAGACTGAATGACGGGAAATATATTCTCTCGTCGGTGAGATTTGCTTTCTGAGCTTTGAGAGCGCGTTTGCCGTCAGAGCCCATGCTGTTAGCGAGCATTGATGTCAAAACGTGGACTGCGAACATAGAGCCGATTAAGCTGCTGCCGAATAACGGTGAATGATCGCTGACGTAGAATTGCTGCGATGAGTACGAACATACCGGAGCCGCTGGAGTATCGGTTATAGTTGTAACGAACGCTTTGTTTGTGAAAATATTCTGTACGGCTTCAGTGACTTCACGTACGTAACTTGGAAGTTCGCAAACGACCAGCATGTCTTTTTTGCCGATGCCTCTGGACTGTTCGATTAAAGACAGAGAGCCGCGGCGCATTAAGACGCTTTTTAGCCCTAGTTCTGAGAATCTAGTGTAGAACCATTCAGCAGGCATTGCCGAAATTCCCCAGCCCATGCAGTAAATGCAATCGGATTTTTTAGCTTGTTCGCAAAATTGCTCGATTGCGTCCTGATTGCGCATTAAATTCCTGCAGGTTTCTTCGATGTTAGCCTGTTCAAGTCTGCTTAATTCGTTCGGGATTTGTTTCTCGTTCGCGGATTGAACGTCAACGGAAGCGGGCAAAACCTGAGTTAATAATTCGCGCTTGAGAGTGTTTTTCAAGTCAGCATAGCCCAGGAATCCCAGCATTCTGGCGACGCGCACTAACTGAGCACGCGAGACAGATAATTTCTCAGCAGTTTCGCTAATCGAGTCAAACGCAATCTCGGACGAATTGCCGAGTATATATTCAGCGACACGTCGAGTTTTCGTTGGGAAGAAATCTATCTGTTCGCGAATCATGCTTGCGAGTTCGGTTAAGTTCATATCGCTTTGTGTATTAATTTTTCGTGGTTTTTTCATGTCCATGTCAAAGAAATTTATAGCGTGATTATAGACTTACGCATCGAACGTAATTTACGCCGCTGCCTCTTGATGAGCGCAAAGTTCCGGTTACGCTGACTGGTTCGGAATCGGATTTTGTCGCCAATTTCGCGCGCAATGCTTCGTCGTAGACTCTAACGACCAGGAAATCTTTTCGTGGCTGACCGTCGAGTTCGTGATTTTCCTGACGCACGGCAAAGCGTGTGTATTTTCCTGTGCCGGTTTCGCCCTCGGATTGTGCTTTGATGACGTGAACGAAGCCTGATAATTCGACCTGATTTTCGAGCTGCAAATTTTCGGATTTGTCGAGCTTGTTAATTTCGAGAGCCGCAAGATATAATTCACCGCTGCCTCGTGACGAACGCAAAACGCCTGTTAATTCGACGAAATCGTTCTCGTTCATAGCCTTGATTTTCTCTTGCAAATCCTCTGGGAAAACGCGAACATTCAGGAAATCTTTTCGCAGCATGTTATTATAAATATTCTCGTGACGTAGCGCGAACGGGAAATATTTATGATTATTTTTCGAGTTGCTCAGGAAATGCACAAGTCCCGAGATTCTCACAAAATTCTTGTTTTGAGCCTGATTATCAAGCCCGCTAAATTCATGATTCATTGGAAATCACCTCGTTAAAAACTAAAAATTATTTTATGAATACGCAATCATAATCTGCCGGACATTCGGCGTTGAGTTTATGTTTCTTTAGCCAATCGCTGGCTGGGTGCGTGCCCAGAGCCAAGAACGACGCAACTTGCAAGTGCAGGCATTTGACCGTTAAGAAATCATTTGTATTATTACGCATAATCCCCCCAATTCCTCCGCGAATTAAATTCCTGAAAATCTTGTTCTTGAATCTGCGCATATATTCGCACTTGATTTTCCCCATGAGTTTTATTCGAATTACCTGATGAAAAATATTATACTCAGAATATTTATTTTTTACAGCCGAATTTTGCATGTAAATTTCTAATTCTTTCACACCGCCGCTTGATTCGATTTTGCTGGCACGCTTAATCAAAAACGGACACGTCAACCAGAAACTTGTCGGGAACGCCTGCATTTTGCGAGAGACTGGATTGCACGTGAGAACCTGAACTCCGCCACGCTTGCAAATTTTCGCTGCTCCGTGAATTAACGATGCGTCGAATTTGTGTTTCGTGAATAATAATTTGATTTTCGTGCGTGAGAAATTTTTCTGGCTGAGATTTCGCGTGTGAAAAAAAATGGGAGACGAGTTGCGCCTCCCTGAACAAAATCTGAATTTTTGCATGATAATTAGCCTTTCAAAAAATTATTTTGCATTTTACAGCCAACGCCACTGAGGTTTTTCGCCAAGTCCCAGGCGCCTGAACAGGAACACTCCGCGCGCTTTGAACTGTCTGCTGCGATGATTGTACCAGATTAGCAGCGTGCCTTTTTGCTTATTCAGAGCGAGTTTGAGAACTGCTCCGTCAACGATTGGTCCGTACCAGGCCAGAAGCATTTCGCCCTGATTTAATTTTGGACGTTCACGCTGCCATTTCAAGCGATTTGTGCGTTCTTGAGGCATTGCGACAATTCGTTTCGTAGCGTCCCATGTGCGAATTTTTCTCGCGATTGGGAATTTATGAATTGCGATTTCACGTTTATCAATGCGCTTGATTTTCCCGCCGTGAAGCTTGACGAGTTCCTGAGAGAATTTTACGCTATGAATTTCGCAAGATATTTTCTCGTGTAAATCCGGAAGTTTCGACGCATTAATTTTAATTTCAGCATCCAGCTTGAAAGCCTCGACACGTTTATTAACGCGTTTGATTTCCGGTTGCTCCCCAAGCAAATTATCGTACCTGTAGACTTTGACTCCGCGAGAAAAAATACTGGTGCAATAATCCCTGAGATCGCCAATTCCTGATTCGAATTCTTCGCGAAAATCTTCGAACATGATTATTATTTATATTTATTCCACGCCGTTTACGAGTGACACAATAGCTTTTTGCAGACGGTCAAACGGTTCGAGTAATTCCATTGTTTTTGCAGCTTCGATTAAATTTGCGACTGACATTTTCATTTCATCGGCGCGCGTATCAGTTGGGAATGTGAGTTTCAACGGGGCGCCTGCTTTGTCAGTTTGCAGCCAGAAAACATTTGGATCCTGAGTACTCTCGACATGGCCGATTGCCTCTAACGGATCGTGACTTGAATTTTCCAGCATGACGGCTTTGACTTTCGCGTTAAATTTCAACGGGTTCAAAATAGCTGCGTCGTTACAAAGCCATAATTGCGGCTTAGTTTCGACAGCTTCGAGCAAACTCTTGAGAATCAATTCTTCTTTTAAATACGTGTCACGAGCTTTCCCGTACAAAATTCTCTGCAGACGATTGAGCTTAACTGGCTCCGTGTAAATGCACTCGAGCGGAATGCCGCGAACATCTGCGACGAGAGCCATGCCTCTGGGCATACTTTCCGCACCGCCGATGATAATATAGCCGAGCGAATTATTCTGCACAGCCATTTACAAAACACCTCGCAAAATTTACGCAATTTTTATCCGTAAAAATCAAATTTCTTTTTTTTGCCATCTTTGCCGTTATTATCGCGATTATTATTCTCGTCATTATCATTTTTGCGCTTGACACGCTGAGATTTTGCTGCTGCTTCACTTGCCTGAACAGTCTGGACAGCCTTGATGCCTTCGCGAACGAGTTCCTGACCTTGACCTGTATCCTGAGCTGCTGCGAGTGCGTTCGGTGTGTGATGAATCGTATTCTCGACGTTGAAATGCGACATTAACATACTTACGGGTTGCATAATACTAATTTAACCTCCCAAATGTCCAGCCATGTAATCATACGGTTTCAAAACTATTGCGCGTTTCTCGTCATCTGCAATGAACGACGTGTACTTGCAAACTTCCTGAACTTGATAAGCAAGTCCCCTGATGCTTATAAACACACCCGGGTAACAAATATCTTTTACTCTAACGATTCCTTTGTCGCGAACCAATGCTAATTGCTCGTCGAGTGCGCTTAACTCGTTCTGCATATTTTCGAGAGCTGCCTGCAACTGGAACTTCATTTTCGTGAAATTCATCATCATTGCGCGTTTATTATCATCGAGTTGACCTGCTGCTTCGAGTTTCTTGAGCAAGACAAGATTCGGCTCAATGCGTTCGAGATTATCCTGGAATCGCTTTATTTCCCCGTTGAAAATTTTGCGCTTCTCGAGTTGTTCCGGAGGCAAGCCTACGACGACTTCAGTTTTTGTTCCCATTTCGCTGCCGAGTACGTTACATGAGACTTCGAGACCGGCTTCGATTTTTCCGCCAGCAATCTGGGATTTTTTCGTGCCCAGAGCAATCACGGCTTTTTGAGCGTAAAGATGACTGTGCAGAATCGATGTCTGAGCCAAGATAGTTCCACCGCTGCGGATTTCTGCCTGATCTCCGAAACTCAAACTAATATCGCCCGTAGCTTTCATCGTGCCTTTGCCCATGCCGCGAACGCCGCCTTTGACGATTATTACGCCCTGACTGTCAATATCTGCGCCCTCGACAGGACCGTGAATTTCTATATTTCCCTGAGCCGTTACGTGAAAACCCTCGTGAACTGCGCCGAAGATTTTTACTGAACCTGTGAAATCTATGCTGCCGACTCCGAAATCTATATCATCATGAATCTCAAGTTCCGGCAAAACGACCAAGCGACCGCCCTGTTTTTTCAACTGACCTTCAGCCGACGCTATCAAGATCAATTTATTCTCTTCGTCGCGCATTAATCCAGTTCCGAAAGCAAATTCGACATTCTTGACTGGCTTAGCTTTTGCGACCGCGCCGGTTACGTCAACGCCGTTTTTGCCTTGTTCGAGTGGGTGTTTAATCGCAATTTCCTGAGCCGGATGAACTGTTATGATCGTGCTTCTGCTCCAGAAATCTATTTTCTCGTCATCGCGAACTTCGAAAGGCTTGTCCGGATCTTTAAGCAACTCGATATAAGCGTCTTTGCCCTCAATCGGAGCTACACCGCGTGCGACTATTACAGCTTCGTTTGCTAATTTTCGAGCGAGCAATGATTGAATCGCAGCCTGATCAATTCCAACTTTCACGCCGTTAGCAGCTAATGATTTGAGAACTTCGGCTTCAGACGGCCAGGGTTTCGCGAAAAATGGTGGCTCAATCGTGACACTTGCAGTCATTTTGTCTTTAGCGAGATTTACGATTATGCGCGCATCTTTCTCAAACGCAGGATTACGAACGCAGACTTTGCATGGCTCACCGTCTTTTATGAACTTGCGAACTGCCTTGAAATCATACCTGACGATCCCATAAGCCTTGAGCATTGCGTAAACGTCATTTTCTTTGAATTTGCCCTCAGAAAAAAGCCAAATTCCGTCCGAATCCGCGTCTATTTTCAGATTCTCGAAGCGATTCTTGTCATTGCTTCCTGCTGCTATTTCCGCTTCAATTCTTGCGTCCATTTAGAAATTTCACCTCCCTGATTAACTTGATTAATATTTCGATTTCAGAATCGCCTTTAACATAGATAATGCTTTGCCGTGAATTTGCGAAACTCTGCTCTCGGAAACTCCCAGAACTTTGCCAATCTCTTTGAGCGTAAGACCCTCGTAATAATACAGGCTCAGCATCTGACACTCACGCTCCGGCAATTCTCTCAGAGCGTCCGCAACTTCCTGAAGCTCACTCTCGTAAACCAGACGCTCCGGCGCACCCTCACGATCATCAGCAATCGTTGACTCCAGCGAAACCTCACCGTCATCGAGCGGCGTAACGTCATCAAGAGACGTGATATAGCCTCGACTTGCCAGCTCCTGAATCTCGTAATATTCCTCGTCTGAAACGCCCATTTCTTTGCGAATCGCATCGTCCGTGAATTTGCCCTCAGCTTGGAAAACTTTTTCCATAGCGCGATTTAACTTCTGGACTTTTTCGCGGCCTGTCCGGGAATACCAGTCATATTTGCGCAACTCGTCAAGAATCGAACCGCGTATTCTGGGGATCGCAAAAGTCTGAAACACAAAGCCCTTCGATGGCTCGAATCTATCTACAGCGTCGATCAAGCCAAACACGCCGAAGCTCAGAATATCCTCGTAATCAAGACCCGCGGGAGGAGTTATAGCCATTCGTCCGGCAACGTATTTGATCAGCGGCAAATACCTCGTGATTAATTCGTCGCGACATTTGCCGGTTCGTCCAGCAGATATAAAACCGTCCCATAATTGCTGCTCTTCAGGTTTCATATTTCTGCTACCCCCTTCCCAAGAGTCTTTACTTTCAAGAGCCAGTTATCCGTCGAAAACTCTATCGTGCGCCCGCGATTGCCGCCAGTGTCCGAAGCTATCAGCGCAATCCCAAGTCTGGCAAGTCTCATCGTAGTCTCGCGAACATTCTTAGCACCGACCGTCAAGAAATCCGCACTCGCTCCAGGTAACGCGAACATCTGCGCACCACCGGCAATTTTCGCCCTGATTCGCATTTTATTCGCACCGTGACGCAACATCTCGTTAAATAACGCCGGGACAGCCGTATCCGCAAACTTTCCGACTTTCTCAGTTCCACCGCTGCCACGACTATCCGGCAACATGATATGCGCCATTCCTGCCACTTTCGCCTGCTGATCAAACAACACCAGACCAATGCAAGAGCCTAAACCCAACGTAACAAGCTTGACAGGTGCTGTTGCGACAAGTAAATCCGCCATTCCTAATACGTGACTTTTCTCTGCCATTACATCACCATCAACTTTTTCAACAAGAGTTCCAATGCGTCAGGATCGGGAATCAATATTATATTGCCAGTGATGTCGCTATTTTCCTGTACTTCTAATCCCTCAACTTTCAATTCAGTATTGACCATTAAAGCATACTCACCCATACAGCCGAATATCGACGCTACAACGTCAAGAATCGAACTCAACATGTCATGAGCAACCCCCGGGACACTTATTTGATGCTGACTGCCAATTAACAGATTTATCGCGTTCAAGAACGAACTCAACACTATATTCCCGACTTCACTTAACGCACTGTCACTCATCTCGGGAGGAATTACTTCAGGCAAATACGCTCCGAATTGCTGCCGAAGCAACAACCCCGTCATTAATTGCGCTGCTTCCTCCTTCTGGATAAATATCAAACTGCAACCGAACTCGCCGGTCGAACGCACAAATACAGCCCCGACTGTCTGCATTGGATCCCCGTAGTGACTTGCCAAATCATAAATCGAGACCAGCTCAACTTGCGGAACTTCCATGTTAATCATACAAGATAACAATTTGCTCAGAGCTGTAGCTGCGTTGCCGGTTCCAATATTTGCGACTTCTTTTATTGCGTCCAACTGAAGTGCATTGAATGACCCTAAATCACTCATTTAAAAATCAGCCCTTTGTCGAATAAAATGACGCTACATCTAATATCAACGCGACGTTGCCATCGCCAAGAATTGTTCCGCCGGTGATCCCGTCAATCTTAGCCAAAAATCTCCCAAGCGATTTAATCACGATTTCCTGCTGACCGATTAACTCACTCACGATAAAGCCGATTTTATTTCTGCCGATCTTGACGACAACTACCGGATATTCATCGCGATCGCGTTCGAGATTCTCAGTGCCAAGAATATCGCCGAGAATATTCAACGATAAGACTTCGCCGCGCAACAACGTCGTAGGTTCGCCATGTACGGTTTTAATATCTTCTTTTCTGACCATGATAGTCTCTTCGACGTTCTCCAGACTTATCGCGTAAGTCTCATCGCCGACTTTGATCAAAAGCGAAAGAACAATCGCCAGCGTCAACGGAAGTCTTATATAAACATGCGTTCCCTCGTTTTTCTTGCTGACGAGATCGAACTGACCGCCCAGAGCTTCGACTTTAGTTTTCACCGCGTCCATGCCTACGCCGCGTCCAGACAAGTCCGTGACCTGCTTAGCCATCGAGAATCCCGGCAATAACACAAGCTGCTGAGCCTCTTCATCACTCATGACACTCGCGCGATCTTCAGTTAATAAGCCTTTCTCAATCGCTTTCTTGCGGACTTTATCCGGATCTATGCCTGAGCCATCGTCACTGACTTCGATTACAACTCCGCTGCCTTCCTGATACGCTGCAATTTTCAACGTGCCTTTCTCAGGTTTTCCGAGAGCTTTGCGTTCTTCAGGATGTTCTATTCCGTGATCCATCGAGTTACGGATCAAGTGCACCATCGGGTCGCCGATTTCGTCAATAACCGTTCGGTCTAATTCAGTATCCTCGCCTTCGAGAACTAATTCAACGTTTTTATTCAGCGTCTTGCACAAGTCACGAATCAATCTTGGGAACCTGTCGAACGTGAACGAAACTGGAACCATTCGCAATTTCGTAACCAATTCCTGAATGTCGCCAGAAATTCTGCCCAACTGTGAGAGCGTGTCGTCAAATTGGCGCAATCTTGCCTCCTGAACAAGGCGCTCAATTCTTGCACGCGAGATAACAAGTTCTCCGACCAAATTCATCAGCTTGTCGAGTCTTCCAATGTCAACTCTGACAGTCTGGGAACTCTTCTTAGCCGTGTCTTTCTTAGCTGGAGCTGCTGGTTTTTCTGCCGGGGCTGGAGCTGCTGGTTTTTCTGCCGGAGCTGGAGCTGCTGCTTGAACTGGTTCTGCTGCTGGAGCTGCCTGAGCTGGTGCAGGAGCGTCTCCGATCTTAATATCCTCAATATCAACTTGAGATACGTCGCTGATTTTCTCGACTGCTGCTTTCATTTCCTCAACCGGAGCTGCCGTTGCAATATAGACTTCGAAATCGTGATCAAATTCTTCTTTTTCAAGAGCTTCAGTTGGAGGGTCAGTCTTGAACAATGCGCCCAATTCCTCTAGCCTGTTCACGACCATGTAAGCGCGCGCTGCACGTAGCAGACACTGGTCACTCAACTTCACGTGAATTTTATACGCGCCTTCGCCGGCATCATTAGCTTTCTTGACCCATTCGGCATCCTGAGCAGACAAGCCGCCCGAACTTGCAGCAGAATTATCAGCACTTGGACTTGCAGCAGGAGCTTCTTTAGGGGCCTCATTTCTGAGAGTTTGAACCATTTCCGAGACATCGATATGCGAATCATTTCCGCCGCCGCGAATCGAGTCCGCCATTTCCTGCAGCGTGTCCAGTCCCTGAAATAACATGTTCATGTCGTCCTCAGTCAACGGTCTTGTACCTTTTCGAGCAGCATCGAGTCTGTCTTCCATTGCGTGAGTAAGACCCATCATGTTCGTGAAGCCCATGGTTCCTGCCATGCCTTTCAACGTATGAGCTGCCCTGAAAATCTCGTTTATGACATCCATGTCAACCATGTCTTTTTCGAGTGCCAATAGCAAATCATCAAGTCTGTGAACGTTATCATCAGTTTCATCGAGAAATGCGCTCAAATATTGGCTCATATCCATATCTGACATAATTTCTAAAAATCCTCCTGAAATTTCGTTTTTTTTATTTGCCACTATTTTAGCATTTTAGCATTTGACAAGTCGAGACATTGCTTCGGGGATTTCATTCAACGGGAGAATCTCGTCGACGACTCCGGCATCTACAGCAGCTTTAGGCATTCCGTACACGACACAAGTTTTCTGAGATTCAGCAATGACATAAGCACCCAATCTTTTCAAAGCAATCGCTCCATCCGTGCCATCGCGTCCCATTCCGGTCATTATTACGCACAGAACATTTCCGCCGTATTCGTCCGCAACACTCAGGAACATGACATTCGCTGCAGGCTTGACCGATAAAACCGGCGGCGCATCGCTCAAGTCACAAATTGCCGTGCCATTGCGTCTCCTGACCAGCAAGTGACTGCCACCCGGAGCTATAACGACACGTCCAGGTTTGAGAGTCAGTCCACTGAATCCCTCGATAACTTCAACTTTCGACGAATCATTCAGTCTTTTTGCGAACGAAGTCGTAAATTCTTTGGGCATGTGCTGTGTGATCACGATTGGAACCGGAAAATTCGCCGGCAACTTCGGGATTAATTCGCTCAGAGCCATCGGTCCGCCAGTTGATGACGCAATCGCAACTATGTCACGTCGTTTTGACTGTCCAAACGAACTTGGCGGTGACATTTTATGACTGAAGCTGTGAAAATTCGAGCCAAATTTCGAGAACGGCTTAATCTGTGCTGTGCTAGCTGCAATTATCTTGTCGATTAACTCCTTGCCTACGTCTTTTATATTAATCGAAATCGATCCTGATGGTTTCGGCACAAAATCTACACAACCAAGATTCAGAGCTTTAAGTGTAGTCTCTGCGCCTTGCTGTGTAACAGAACTTACCATTATTACGGGCAACGGACACACTCGCATAATTTCCTCGAGAGCTTTCAGACCGTCCATATTCGGCATCTCAACGTCCATCGTAACGAGATCGGGCTTCAACTTCTGGATTTGCTGCAACGCGTCTCTGCCGTCTCTTGCTGTGCCCGCGACAGTCAATCTTGGATCCGAATTGACAATATCGCTGATTAATTGCCGCATCAAAGCACTGTCATCAACGACTAATACGCGTATCTTTCTGTTATTCACAAATAACACCTCCGATTTTATAATTACTTTCCAAATATCTGCTTGAAAAACGTTTTTAAAACTCCATCTTTCGGAATTGGCTGACTTTTCACGCGAACACCCTCACACAATCGCAGCAACTCGACCGCAATATTCGTAATGCACGCGCTCGCTGGAGATTTGGGCTCTAACCTGTAAAATATTCTGCACGCACGAACCGCTCTTTCAACAACCTGATCTCTCAAAACATAACCCAGATACACCGGCGCATTCCCCAAAAATTTCGTTGACGCAATTCTGATTCTATCTGCAACTTCATGAGCTTGTTTGCGACTCGAAGCCATATTCACGATCAGCATCAAGCCTGCACCGTTATTTCTCATCCAAGCGTCAGGACCAAGAGATTTGATCACTCCGTAAGCATCTCTCACAGACGTTGGTTCCGGACTTGTCACGAGCAGCGTAATATCCGAAGCATAGCCGAACGACAGAACGCCTTTATGAATGCCTGCTCCAGCGTCCATGATCAAATAATCCGCCAATTTCTCCAAGCCAGCCAGACTTTCGAAAACCTGTCTCGAATCATTATCGCCGAGTTCAGCAATTTCTTTTATTCCGACACCGCCCGGCAAGAGAATCACCGACCCTTTGTTATTAATCGATTGCGGAGTTCGTGGCAATGGCAGCAAAATTTCCCTGAGGCTTTTCGAACCGGTTATCAAATGCGCGAGATTATACTTCGCCTTGACACCGCAAAGAATATCAAGATTCGCCAGTCCCAAATCCGCGTCGAATAACACAACACGTTTGCCAAAGTCAGCAAGTGCGCATGACAAAGACGCTGCAATATTGCTCTTGCCAACACCGCCTTTGCCGCTCAAAATCGAAATCGTGAAAGTTCGGCGTTTGCGATTGGATTGCGTTAAAGATCTCAGATCATGGGCCTGATCGTTATAATAATCGCGCTCACTGTAATTATAATATCTACTGTCGTCGTTCATCTTGCGTCTTCATTAAGAAATCTGCTATTCTCGCACCGGAAGCAGTCTCTATATCTTTTGGCACGTTCTGACCAAGCGTCAAAAACGAAATCGGCGCACCTATCACCTGCTGAATGTTAAACATAGCACCGTAACTCACTGTCTCATCGAGCTTAGTGAATAACAAATGCGAAATCGGAACTGCTGGAATGTGTTCAACAACGTCGAGCATATCCTCGTATTTCATGTTTGCTGCGAGAACTAAGTGTACAGCATCGGGCGTGAATGAATTATACAAGTTCTCGAAAATCTTGATATTCTCTTTGTCGCGCTGAGATCTTCCGGCGGTGTCCAGCAAAATAATATCCGAACTTTCGTATTCGTCAACTATTGCAGGGATTGCCGTCGTGTCGAAAATTATCTCAATCGGAACTCCAAGAATTTTCGCGTAAGTCTTGAGCTGTTCAACTGCCGCGATTCGATACGTATCTGAAGTCAGGAGCAGGACTTTCTTGTGTTCCCAGAGAGCTTTGATTGCTGCGAGTTTTGCAATAGTCGTAGTTTTCCCGACACCTGTTGGTCCGAACATCATGACTTTTCGCCCGCCGACAGCATCGAGTTTCTCATCGGCCGCACAGTAAATTCTTTTCGCGAGCCATTTATTAAACGGAATTTTCTTTTGCTTGGGATCGCCTTTTGAGATCATGTAATCCGCAACAAGTTTTGAAATATATTTCTCATCGACACCTGAAGCTCTTAATCTTTGCTCTATGAAATTTCGTTCGGGATCGCTGGATTGCGTCACATTCTGAACGTTGCTAAGCGGACTAATCGGCTGAAAATTCTGCTGAGAATTTCGTGTTTGTTTCTCAACGGCTGCGAGTCTCTGAATTAGCGAGTCGATCTTATCTGCCAAGGCTCCGACTTGATCCGTTAATCTCTGCGTGTTATCCGGAATTTGCGAAACTGGACTTGAAACTGGAATCGGATTCTGGCTTGGCTGATTCGCCGGAACTGGATTAAGATTCAGATTCGGATTCGGGTTCGGATTAAGATTTGTAATCGGCGGTGCTGGAGTTATTCGCGGCTGCTGACCGTAAGCACTTCTCAAAGCTTGCTCTGAAATTCTGATCGTGTCCGTTGTGTTCATGCTGCCAGTCATGTAGCCCTCATCACCAAGCGGAATCGGCGAGTTATCCGGGATCTGACTCGAACTTGGCGTTGGAACAGGAATCTGCGTTTGTGCGGGAACTGTTTTGCGCTCCGAACGTTCCTTAAACTCCATCAACTTTTGGAATGCGATGAGATTTTCGCGCCTGGTTTCCTCGTCCATTGATGAGATCGAACTTGAACTCGATGGCGCAGGATTCTTTTTCGCAACGGGTCTAGCCGGGCTTGAATTATCATCTTCCTCCAAAATTCCAGCCGTAACTCGCAAAACGGATTTCTGAAATAAGCCGAACACTCCGCCTTCTTTGACCATTTGCGACGACAAAATCACCGCGTCACGTCCTAAACGTTCCGTAGCAAGTCTGATAGCTTCAGCGTCATCTTTCGCCGTGAAAACAATTTGATTTACAACACGCATAATTTTTTACTCCACCATACCGACTGTCTTTATCTGAACTCCGCGTACTATTTCATTATACGAGACGACAAATATATTCGTAATCGAGCCTTCAATCAATCTTCGCACAATCAATCTAACATCTGGATGTACCAGCAAGACCGGCGGCAAATTCTTAACGATTAAGCTCTCCATAGCTTTAGAAATAGCCGTGATCAATCTCTGAACTTCTCGCGGATCAAGATTCAGCTGCCAACCTCGCGTCAAATCGCCGTCAACTCCAGCGAGAATTTTCTGCTCCCAGTTCGGCGACAGAGTTGCTGCAGTTATCACTCCGTCCGTGCCCTGAATCTTGAGCGAAATCAATCTCGAAAGCGATTCTCTCGCGCGTTCCGTCAAGAAATCAACGCTGCGTGACATCTTGCCATAATCCGCCAGTGCCTCAAAAATCGTAACTAAATCTCGAATCGGTATCTGCTCACGAATCAAATTCTGCAAAACTTTCTGAATTTCCCCTAGCGATAACGACGACAGCAATTCACCAACAACCGCTGGAGCAGTCTCTTTAACCATATCCGTTAATTTCTGAACTTCCTGACGAGTTAATAATTCCGCGCCGTTTTTCTTGATTACTTCTGACAGGTGTGTTGCCATCACAGACGGAGCATCTACAACCGTGTAGCCCATGCTCTCAGCTTTATCGCGCAAATCAGGCGAAATCCATAACGCAGGCAAGCCAAACGCAGGTTCTTTCGTAGGCACTCCGATCAAATCTTCCTCAACACCGCCAGTATTCATCGCCAAATAATGATCCGGCAGCAATTCACCTCGACCAGCTTCTGCACCTTTGACGCGCAAAATATATTCCGTAGGCTTAATCTGGATATTATCGCGTATTCTTATCGGCGGAACTACTATTCCCATTTCCAGAGCCATTTGCTTTCTGATTGTGCCGATTCGATCCAACATGTCGCCACCCTGAGCAGGATCTATTAACGGGATTATCGCGTAACCAATTTCAGCTTCCATTGGTTCGACCGTTAATAATTTCATAACGTCTTCAGGCGAAACACTCTCGGATTTCGAGCCAGAATCAGCAGGAGCAGCTCCAGCACTCGCAGCAGCACCCGGAGCTTGAGCAGGAGCAGAAGCACCAGCAGGCAATGCAGCAGCCATTTCTTCAGCAGCGATTGATTGCACGTTTGCTTCACGACTGACCGTGTAGCCCAGAAAACCCATCAGCGTCGCAAGCGTAATAAACGGGATCGTTGGCAATCCGGGCAAAAGTCCCAGGAATAATAACATCGCAGCAGCAATATACAACGGCCTGGGATATTTCGTAAACGCGTTTATCAAGTCCGGTCCAAGTTCAGATGACGCAGCAGCTCGTGTTACTATAACGCCCATCGCTGTAGACATTAATAGCGCCGGGATCTGTCCGACAAGACCATCTCCAACTGTTAATAAACTATAATGTGCAGCAGCGCCCGCAGCATCCATTCCGCGCATGAAAACTCCGATCGACAAGCCGCCAACGATATTAATCGTCGTGATAATCAAACCTGCAATCGCGTCACCTTTCACGAATTTCGAGGCACCGTCCATAGCTCCGTAGAAATCCGCTTCACGCTGAATATCCTGCCTTCTTTGTTTAGCTCCGGCTTCGTCAATCAATCCCGAGTTCAAATCCGCGTCAATCGACATTTGTTTTCCTGGCATTGCGTCGAGAGTGAATCTTGCTGCAACTTCCGCGACACGTTCAGCGCCTTTCGTAATTACCAGCATCTGAATAATTACGAGAATCAAGAACATGATAATTCCAACAACGTAATTTCCACCGACAACGAAATTCCCAAACGCGTTTATTAATTCGCCGGCATTACCGTAAAGCAAGATCAATCGCGTCGTCGAAACATTCAGCGACAATCTGAACAACGTCGAGATTAAAAGCAGCGTCGGAAAAATTGACAAGTCCAAAGCACGCTTGACATAAAACGTCACAAGCAACGTAACAACTCCAAGCGTTATATTCATCGAGAGCAACAAATCTATCAGCCAAGTTGGGAGAGGCACTACCATCATGACGATGACTAAGACCATCAACAAGGCAACACCGATGTCAGAGTAATCTTGAACTTTCTTTCGCAATCCAACGGTGTTTACTGCAACGTCCGGCAAAACTCCAATCTGTCCTTTCGTTTAGAAATATGTATCAATAACCCTGTATTTTACACGAAAGACGCAAAATAAAAAACCCCACGCGCGGTGGGGCTGAAAAAATTTCCTGACTAGTATTGCGCGATTCGATTATTTGAACTCTGCAACGTTCTCAGCCGTTACAGTCGAGACACCAGTGTCAACAACTACGCCGTTAAGATCTTTGCCTGACTCAAGTTCGACAACTGCATCGATTGCCATTCTGCCCATAACCTGAGGATTCTGTGCAGCAAATGCTAACAACTCGCCGCTCTCAACGTGTGCAATATTCGAATCCGACTTGTCCCAGCCAACGCAGTAAATTTTCTGACCGTTATTGATTGCGTCTTTAACTGCTGCTGCTGAACCGTTCGTTGCGCCGTCATTCGTGCCATAGATTGCGACTACGCCGTTATTAATAAGCGTGTTGGCAAGTTCCTGAGCTTTTGAATTATCGCCGTCTGAGTACTGACGCTCACCCATTACGAATTTCGTGTCTTTGAACACTGACGCGAAGCCATCATATCTGTCCTGGCATGACTGAACACCAGCCTGAGCATCAACGATTCCGATTGTGCCTTCAGTTACGCCGTCTCTCTCGAACAATTTCGCGAGATATTCGCCGATTTGCTTTCCACCGGCAAAATTATCCGTTGCGTAAGTTGCCGAAGCTTTGAGAGTTGCAGGTGCGTCAACGTAGATAATTTTAATATCAGCGTCGATTGCTTCCTGAAGTGCGCGATTTGCAGAAGTGCCGTCGTTGCAAGCGATGATAATATAATTCACGCCGTCCGCAACTGCATTCTGGATCTTTTCGATCTGCTGCTGATTGTCCTTCGTTTCGGGTGCAAGCCAAACCATGTCGATCTGATTGCCTGCTGCGTTCAACTCATCAACACGAGCCTGTGCTGCCTGCTGAAGTCTGACCCAGTGAACGTCCATCTGATCCATCGTGATCAAGCCAACTTTCGTCTTGACACCCGCGAACGCTGCCGAACAAACCGCTAAAACCAATAATGCCGCTAATAAAACCTTTTTCATAACTACAAACCTCCGATTAAAAATAAAATATCTATTTGCTGAGACTATGATTTTCACACAGCCTATGCAGCCTTTTTCTTTGCGCCGATCATGCCGCTGCGTCTCATAATATCAAATAATACGCACGCGACAACGATAATTCCAATGATTATATTGCGCATTGCAACAGGAACATTCGCCAGAGTCAATCCATTCTGCAAAATCGCCCAGACTGACGCACCAGCAATAACTCCGACTAACAAGCCGCTGCCGCCTAATGTCGAAATTCCGCCGATAACCGCCGCAGCAACTCCGTACATTTCGTAGCTCATTCCCGCCTGCATCGAACCCATGCCAGCCGCTGCCATTGTGATTAATCCAGCCATGAACGAACAGAAAGCCGAAATCACGTAAGCCGTCGTAGTAGTCTTGAAAACATCAACGCCTGATAATCTCGCAGCGTCAACATTCGAGCCGATTGCGTAAATGTGTCGTCCAGTCGCAGTGTAGCTCATCAAGTACCAGAATATCGCCCAGATTATCAAGCAAATCACAACGCCGTAATAAACATAGCCAACGCGCCCATAATAGAACGTGTCTCTGAACAAATCTTTCAAGCCGCCCGTGCCAATGTCGCCAGTATTGTAATTATTATTCACGAGCTGAGCAATTCCGCGGCAGATCGTCATCGTTCCCAATGTGCCGATGAATGGCGGTAACTTGAATTTTCCGACCAACACGCCATTTGATAAGCCTACGAGCAAGCACGCGATCAAGTCAATTATAATCGCAAGAATAACGTTCATTCCATTGCAGACCAGTGTTGCCGAAATCATCGCTGACATTCCCAAAACCGAGCCGATTGACAAGTCGATATTTCCAGTGATACACACAATGCCCTGACCGATTCCAACCAGCAAATACGGACAGATCGAACGTGCAAGTGACATCAAATTATTACGCTTGATAAAATTCGGATTCATCATTGCGAATATTACCATTAGAACGATAACTCCGATGAACGCCGTTAAAACTGAAGCAACTCCGGGTTTTGAAAGAAAACTGCGCTTTTTATTTTCCATTTTGAAACTCTCCTTTGTAAATTCGTAATTTTGCCTTTTTGCCTTAGTGATTAAATTGCGATTCTTGATTTTCCGATTACGATGCGGCTGCGTGATCTCCAAATTGCGTCGCGTAGGTCATGATCTCTTCTTCTGACGTGTGTCTTGGATCAACTTCTCCAGTGATTCTGCCGTTACACATGACGATTATGCGATCCGAAATTCCCATAACTTCCGGCAACTCCGACGAAACGATAATGACACCAACGCCATGCTTCTTCAATTCGTTGATAATATCATAAATCTCAACTTTCGCAGCAACGTCAATGCCGCGTGTAGGTTCGTCGAAAATAATTACGCGTGATTGACGCGCCAGCCATTTTGCGACGACGACTTTCTGCTGATTTCCGCCCGACAGACTGCCAGCTTCCGCATCAGCTCCGGACATCTTAATCGTCAGAGAACTCTTGCCCTTCTCGATCATTTCGTTCTCAATTTTGCGATTGATTTTTCCCGTCAAGCTTCCGGCCGTGATTATATCAAGATTTGGCAACGCGATATTATCTCTAATCGTAAGCTTCGTGCACAATCCTTCTTTCTTACGATCTTCCGGCGCAAGAACTACACCATGGCGAATCGACGATCCTGGATTTGTGATTTCGAGTGGCTTTCCGTCAAGCAAAATTTCACCGCCATCTTTGCGATCTGCTCCGAAAATTGCGCGCATTGTCTCAGTTCTGCCAGCTCCAACAAGTCCGGAGAATCCCAAAACTTCACCCTCGAAAACTTCAAAGCTCACGTCCTTGACCATTTTGCCGGCGTTCAGGTGTTTAACTTCGAGAATTTTCTTGCCCTTTGGAACTGTCTCTCTTGGGAATTGATTCTTGACCTCGTGACCGACCATGTTCGCAATAATCTGATCCATCGTGAAGTCCTCGAATTTGCCTTCCGTTATATATTTGCCGTCTCTCATGATCGTAACGTCATCTACAATGTGATGCAATTCCTGCAACCTGTGGCTGATATAAACGATCGCTGTTCCCATTGCTTTCAACTCGCGAACAATCCTGAACATCTCGACAATTTCAGCATTAGACAACGAACTTGACGGCTCGTCCATGACCAGAACTTTCGCGTTAATCAACAATGCTTTTGCGATCTCGACCATCTGCTGACGACCGACCGTTAAATTCCCGACGGATTCTTCAGGATCGAGATCATGTATGCCGAGTTTGGCTAATTGCTCGACTGCCTGACGATTCATTTCTGCGTTGTCAAGTCTGCCGCCCTTAGTGATCTCGCGTCCTAAGAACATATTCGCTGCGACTGTCAAGTGCTGGCACATGTTCAGCTCCTGGTGTATTATCGCAACTCCGAGAGCCTGAGCTTGCTTTGTGTTCAAGTCACCCTCGATTTTTTGGCCGAAAATCGTAATGTCACCTGAATCCCTTGTGTAAACGCCCGAGAGAATTTTCATGAGTGTCGATTTCCCTGCGCCATTCTCGCCCAGCAGCGCCATCACGCGCCCGGGCAACAAATGCAGCTGAACATCGTCGAGAGCTTTAACACCCGGAAACGTCTTCGTAACGTGTTCCATCGTAACTACATAATCGCTCACAATAATATTGCTCCTTCCATTTCAAATTCAAATCTTGCACTAATCTATTTTGCGGCAGGATACTCCGTGCAAAGTAACCTGTATGGAGGCTCGTCCTCATCAATCGTTGGGAATCTTCCAAGCGGCTCGTAGAACCTATTATCAGTGTTGTCGTCATTGCACATAGAAACTTCACCGATTATCGCGTAGCCAGTGCCGGGTTGAATCCTGAACTCGTGATAATAATACGGGTAAAGCGAGAGTGATTCACCGGGCTTCAAAATTACTTCTGAGCCAGCTTTGACCGTGTATGTGCGACCGTCCGAAAAAATCTCGACATCAGTATCTAACGGCTGCTCAGTTTTCCGATCGGCGTTCCAAAGCTTGAACACGACATTTCCGCCGCCTCTGTTAATAATATCTTCCATTTTCTTCCAGTGAAAATGATTCGGCGAGACTTGACCTTCTTTGAGCATCATGATTTTCTCGGCGTAAGTTTTCGTGTACTTCGGGTTATGAACATTGCCATTTCTGATCGTGATCAAATACAGACCCTTCGTCTCAAAATGTCCCTCGCCATAATCCGTAATATCCCAGCCAAGAGCATTGTCGCGAATCTCGTCGTATTCGTGACCCTTCGTCTGCCATTCTTCGGGCGTGAAACTCAAAAACGGCGGCAACTCGAAACAATGCTTCTTCAGTAAAGCCTCAAATTCTTTGATACACTTGTTAATCTCTGATCGCTTCATTAGCAAAACACCTCGTTACTAGAATTTTTTCTCAAACGCAGAAATCGCGTCGTTTATTTCTTTATCGCCATCAAGAATCGTAAACTGCAAAATATTTTTCTCGCGTCCGAACGATTTAATCTTGTGCAATTCCTGATGATTATCAACATACCATTTGCGACCGTGAACGAGTGAATTCGCCGGCTCAAGACCAACAACGTAATCACCGGACGCAATCGACTTCCATTGCATGAAACACGGCAGATATTTCGCGTTCCATGATATTCTCAAGCCCAATTTCAGATTCGGATTCACAGCCAGAACCTGCGTGTCAAGATTCGCTTCAGTTTTCAGTTCGTGCAGGAAAACGTATTCAGGCTCGTTATCTTTCGGAGCTTCCATTTTATTATAATCGGCTTCGTGTCCTTCTGCGTCAGAATTTCGCGGTGTAATCTTCTTTGTTGGGATATAGAATTTCGTGTCCTCGTCCAGGAACGGGAAGCCCAGATTAATATGATACAGCAACATCATGACTTCATCTCTGAACGCCTGATTCTCAAATTCGTCCGTCAGCGTGAAAGTCTTTGAGCCATAAAGCGTCTCAATCGTTCGGCGTAAAACTAAATTTTCCCCGAATAACGCAGCCTCGCGCATCTCACCGGAAACTCGCAAAACGTAATCTTCGCCGTTCCAGAACGCATCACTCGAGACATGTTCAGCTGGTGTCGAACGCATTCTGCCGTGCATCGGGTAATCTACGCCGTCAACGTTACATGGCGCGCCGAAATGCTCAAGACCTGCCGTGAAAAATAATCCGCCCATTATGCTGCGACCAGCTTCTGCTCCGTTCGTGTCATAATGTCCAAGTCCCTGCAATCCAGGCTTCGACAGAAAATTTATATTCACGCCTGCGTAAGAAAATTCGCTGACATCGAGAGCCTTATCTGCCATAACTCGCAAGGATAATTTGCCGTTCTTAATATCAAAAGCTTTCAAACCAGAGCTGCGTCCCTCTGAGTATTCAATCGCTCGAACGTACGCCAACTGCTGAATATTGCCGACGCGCTTCAAAATTTCATTCTTGCTCATGTAAAACATCTCCATTATTCTAAATTCGCGTGATATTGCCAAAGATCTTTCATGTTCAAGTTGCGCTCTTCGATAATCATCTTCGCAATAACATCGCCGAGCAATAACACACTCTGCTCAAACAAACTCGTCATTGGCTGGCAAGATTCGACTTCATCATCGAGATAAAATTTCGTCCGAACCGGAATCCTGACCATGAAATCCGCAATATCTTTCATTTCGCTGTTCGGATTCGAGCCAATGTGAACGATTCTGCAATTCGCAACTGCACGCGCTTTTTTCGCAATCCCCAACGGAAACAGTGACGCGCCTGAGCCAGAGCCTACGATTAACAAATCATCTTTCGTAATTGCCGGTTCTGTGATTTCGCCGACATAATGCGAATCTACTCCCAAATGCGCAAGCCTCTTACACACACACTGCAACGCCAGCATTACGCGCCCGACTCCGACAAGAAAAACTTTTCTCGCCTTGAGAATTTCGTCACAAAGCTTCTGAATCTGATCCGGATCAATGCTAGCCAACGTTCTGTCAATCTCAGCAATTACATCCGAACGTGCCTTCAAATATTTCTCCGCAAAAGTCTCGCTCATGATAACACACTCTCCCGCAACACGTTCAAGTCTCGCAAACTCTGCGCCAAATTATCGCGCTTCAGACACGTGCTGCCCGTCACAAAAATATCGGCAGAATCTCTTCCCCAATCACGAATATTCTGGGTTGAAATCCTGCCGTCAAGTTCGATTTTCGTCTGCAAATTTCGCTCGTTAATCATTCTGCGCAAATCCTGAATCTTGCGATCTGCATAGCTGACTTGCTTCTCATTTTTCACGAACGCGTAACCCGGGTTAATCAGCATCAGTAACACACAATCACATTTCTCAAGAACGTAATCAAGCGTCGATAACGGTGTCGCTGGTTTCAGAGCAACGCCAGCCCTCACACCGCGCGAATGAATACGATTTAGCATTCCGTCTATATGCGGCTGAGTTTCAGCGTGAAAAGTTATTTGCGACACGCCAATATCCAGCAGCTCGTCCACAAAATAATCCTGCTCAGTCGTCATAACGTGACAATCAAATTCCAGACTTGTTTTCGCGCGCAACTGTCGCACTGTGTCAAGTCCGAGCGGCATTGATGGGCTGAAATGTCCGTCAAGAATGTCAACGTGAAGCATCTTGATATTATTTTCCTCGAGAATTTTCGCTTGGGCTTCGAGATTGCACATGTCCAGGCAAATTAACGACGGCGAAATTATGCACTTTTCATTCCAGATCATGATTTTATTGCAAATGCAGCTGCATATATTGCTCGATTTGTTCGCGAGTTGGTATTGACGCAATCGCACCCTTCGACTGCACGCAAATACAACCCGAAATATTCCCGTATTCCATTGCGGTCTTCAAAATATTCACGTTAATATCCGAAATTTTCGACACGTTCTGGATTCTCAGCTTCGACAAAAACGCTCCCCAAAACGCATCTCCGCAACCCGTCGCGTCAACAGCTTTCACTTTATGACCGGCAACTTTCACAACTTCATCGCCGAAAAACGCCTGCGCACCTTTCGAACCCAAAGTCTCAACGATTACAGAAATATCGTATTCTTTCATCAATTTTGGGAGATTCTCTTCGCCGCCCATCATGTCAATTTCTTCGCCGGATAATTTCAGCAGGTCAACATACTGCAAAATATCTTTGATCGCAGCAACACACGCGTCCATATTATTATCCCACATGACGTTGCGGTAATTTACGTCGAAACTCACGAGTTTTCCGGATTCGTGTCCGAGTTTCATCGCTTTAATCGTCGCGTCGGATTCGGGCTTTGCAGAAAGAGAACATGAGCCAGCGTGAATTATAACGGAATTCTCAATATCAGATTCTTTCACGTCGGATTCTTTCAACAACATGTCAGCCCCGGGTTTGCGCGCAAACGTGAAGACTCTCTCGCCATTTTCCATCAGTGTAACAAACGCCATAGTCGTAACTGCATCTTTGCTGAGTTCTTTACATGCTGCTTCAACGCCAAATTCCGCGAGCGTATTCATCAGGAATTGCCCGAAACTATCATCGCCAACTTTGCAGCACATCGACGCTTTAAGCCCGTTTTTCGCAACAGCAATCGCAACATTTGCAGGAGCTCCACCGGCTTTTCGAACATAACTTGCATTCTCAGAACCGGGTATGAAATCTATAACCATTTCTCCGATTGAATATACATCAACCATAAGTTTCGCCTCCGTTTTTTTTCTCGTGAAATTTGCACATAATTATATAACAAAACATTTTCTTACGCGAGATTGTGCTAGAATTTTTGCTGAATGATAATATTTTTTCAAATCCAAATAAATCGGAGGAAACAATGCGTTTTCAAAAAATATTTCCGGTGTTAAACCTTTGGCAACGAATTTCGAGTTACAAGATCGTGATTGCGATATTCGATTTCGTTTTGTTGGCGTTTGCGTCGTATCTGGGTTACGCGATTCGATACAACTTTTATATACCGGGCAGCTTCACAGATGCGTGCCTGAAATTATCAATCGTGTTTCCGGGTTTAACCATAGCAATTTTCGCGGCACTCGGCGAGTATAACACGATCTGGCAACACGCTGGCACTGAAGACTGCATAAAATTTTTCTGGTCGTATATCGTCTCGATATTAACACTCATAATCGTAAATTACGTTAGCGAATACTTGTATTTTTACCCGAGAATCTCAATCGTTTTAACATTTGCTTTGGGAATAATTTTCTGTGGGGGATTGCGTTTCTCGTGGCTGATGTCGAAATCCGTTCACATTAACCCAAAAAATCAGCGCGCAAAAACTCTCATAATCGGTGCAGGTGAAGCCGGAGCATTTTTGGCACGTGACTTGATGCGATTCGATTCAGATTTGTACCCGTACGCGTTCGTTGACGATGACAAATCCAAAGTCGGGCGTCAGGTTTCTGGCTTGAAAGTTCTCGGCACAACTGAAGATTTGCAGCACATAATCGAAACTCAGAATTTCAAAGTCGTGTTAATCGCAATTCCATCGGTTAATGGCAAAAAAATCCGCGAACTTTACGACACACTCTCGCAATTAAACGTCCAGGTGAGAATTTTGCCAAGTCTACGTGAACTCGCAGGCGGTCAAATCTCCGTAACAAAATTACGCAACGTCAAACTCGAAGACCTGCTCGGGCGCGATCCCGTGAAAATAAATCTCGACCCGGAATCGAATTACATCAAAGATAAGCGCGTGTTAATTACCGGTGCTGGAGGCTCAATCGGCAGTGAAATCGTCAGACAAGTTCTGCACAATTCCCCAAAAGAAGTCTTCGTGCTCGGACACGGCGAACAATCAATATATTTGCTGCTCGAAAGCCTGAATGATTTACACGTGAACATTCCAGTTAAGCCAATTATCGCAGACGTTGCGGACGAAATCGCAATCACAGAATTATTCAAGACATACAGACCGCAAATTATTTTCCACGCAGCAGCTCACAAACACGTTCCCATGATGGAAATGCAGGACACGCCGCGAGAACCGATTCGTGTGAATGCTTTTGGAACTCGAATGCTTGCACGTGCAGCAGGAAAATTTCACGCCGAACGCATGGTCGTAATCTCAACAGATAAAGCCGTCAATCCGTCCAGCATCATGGGTGCAACAAAGCGTCTCGCAGAAAAAGTCCTCGAACGTGAACAGAAAAATTTCCCGGAGACTAAATTCATGGCAGTACGATTTGGCAACGTGTTGGGAAGCCGTGGCAGCGTCATTCCGAAATTCGAGAAGCAAATCGCAGCAGGTGGTCCAGTAACCGTAACTCATCCAGATATGAAACGATACTTCATGCTCATTCCCGAAGCAGTAAGTCTCGTGATTCAAGCTGGCTCTCTCGGACATGGCGGCGAATTGTTCGTGCTTGACATGGGACAACCCGTTATAATTCGTGAGATGGCGGAATTGCTGATCAGTCTGAGCGGCTTCAAACCCGGAGTCGATATCAAAATCGAATACACAGGAATCCGTGAGGGTGAAAAACTCTACGAAGAATTATTCTACGACGAGAATTCCGTGCGAAAAACTCAGAACCCGAAAATTTTTGTCAGCGATATGAAAGCAGATCAGGATAATGACACGAACCAAAATTTTGACGGCTTGCTCGAATACGCGGTCTCTACACCGGAAAAATCTCTCGAAGTTTTAAAAACTCTTGTTCCAGAATACGTGAAACTGGAGGCTGAATAACTTGAAGAACGTTCTGAAAATTACCGGCGGCATTCCGCTGAAGGGCAGCATAAAAACTCAGGGCGCGAAAAATGCTGCGTTACCGGTGATTGCTGCGTGTCTGATTCTCAGGGGAGGAACTCTCACACTTGATAACATTCCGGATTTGTACGATATTTCGGCGATGTATGATTTATTGCGTGCGTTGGGTGTCGAAATCCTAAAAGAAAATAATTCCCGTGCGATCTTCAAAGTCCCTGAGGAATTGCGCTGGGAAGCTCCCGAACCTATCGTGCGAAAAATGCGAGCGTCATCGTTAGTATTGGGACCGTTGCTTGCGAATTGCGGGAGAATTTCTTTGCCATTGCCGGGTGGCTGTTCGATTGGAAGCCGTCCGATAGATTTGCATCTTAAAGGCTTGAAGCAAATGGGCGCGGAAATCGAGATTCGTAACGGTGTCGTTCATGCGTCGGTGAAGGGCAGATTGCGTGGTCGGAGAATCTATCTTGACTTCCCATCAGTCGGAGCAACTGAGAATCTCATGGTCGCAGCAGCTCTTGCAAGCGGCGAAACTATAATCGAAAATATCGCGCGTGAACCCGAAATTGATAATCTCGCCGAGACTTTGAGAAATTTAGGTGTGCCTGTTGAACTCGAAGGAACGGGTGGAGTTCGCATAAAAGGAATCGATCGTGCAAAATCTGGATATTCTCGCGTAATTCCGGATCGAATCGAAGCTGGAACGTATATTCTTGCTGGAGTGATGACTCGTGGCGAAATGACAGTCACAGATCTGATTCCGTCACATATTGACTCTATGCTGGCGAAACTCGAAGAAGCCGGCGCAAAATTCAAAGTCACGAAAGATTCCGTAACAGTTTATCCCGTGAAGAGACTAAAGCCTATCTCAGTCAAGACAATGCCATTCCCCGGATTTCCTACTGACGCACAGCCGCAAATGTCCGCAGCTCTGTCAATCGCGAACGGTGTCAGCATGGTCGAAGAGAGCGTGTTCCAGTCGAGATTTCTCTACGCGCAAGAATTGAACCGCATGGGAGCAGACATAAAAATTTCCCGTGACTTGGCTGTGATCAAAGGCGTGAAAAAATTACAGGGAGCAACGGTCAAAGCTACGGATTTGAGAGCAGGTGCAGCGTTGATAATCGCCGGACTTGCTGCTGAGGGTGAGACGCGAGTTGACGACATGGTTCACGTGTGGCGCGGCTACGAAGCTATAGATCAAAAATTGCGGTCTCTTGGTGCGAAGGTCGAATTGCTCGACAGCCTGTAAATTACCGTGGGCGAATTACTCAAAACTGAAGTCTACGCATTTGTCGGGCCTGCTGGAACTGGCAAAAGTCACAGAGCTACACACGTCGCAAGACAGAACGGCATCGACGTAATTATTGACGACGGACTTGTGATTTCGCGCGGGAGAATCTTAGCCGGACGCAGCGCAAAATCCGAGATTAACCGCTTGCGTGCGATTAGGCGTGCGATTTTCGAGTTTCCGGATCATCGTGAGGAAGTCTCGAAATATCTCAGGCGACACACTCCGGATAAACTCATGATTCTCGCAACGTCTGTCGAAATGATTCACAAAATTACGGCGCGTCTCGAATTGCCGGACCCCGTGAAAATCATAAATATCTCAGACATAGCTACACCCGAGGAAATCGAAGCTGCATTGCGTGAACGTCGTGAGAAAAAGCAACACGTTGTGCCTGTCGCAAGAGCGCAAATCCAGAAGAATTTCGCCGGAAAACTCGTCAGTCAAATTCGCGGCATCTTCAAGGGACGTGATCGTGACAATTCCAGGAACACAATCGTCAAGCCATTATTCAGTTTCAACGGCAGAGTTACGATTGAACCCGACGCTATAATCGAGATTTGCAACAGATTGCTTGATTACGAGGAACACGTGCGAAAATTACGCTCACTCGAACTGGAATCACGCGACGAATGTATAACTATTAATATCGAACTCGACCTGAATCTCGGAGACAGCAGCGCACTCGAAATCGCCCGGCATTTGCAAAAAAAGATACGCATGGGATTGAGTTTCTTAACCGGAATGGAAGTCAAGCAAGTTAATATTCACGTGAACGAGATATTTTTGTGAATTTTTGTGAAGGAGAATCATGAGCTTAATATTAGGAATCGAAACTAGCTGCGATGATACAGGTGTCGCAATTATAAATCATGACGGCGAAAATTTTCGTGTTATGTGCGATTATTTGTCCAGCCAGATTAAAGATCACGCGAAATTTGGCGGAGTAATTCCGGAATTTGCGGCCCGAAAACATCTGGAGAATTTGCTGCCGTTGGTGAAATCTGCTCTCGAATGTTGCGAAATTTCTGGTGAAAATCTGGACTTGATATGCGTAACTCGTGGACCGGGTCTGATGGGTTCTTTGATTGTCGGAGTTCAGACTGCGCGCGCGTTGTCGCAAATCTGGCACGTGCCGTTAATCGGGGTGAATCATCTTGAGGGTCATTTGTTCGCACCGTTGATTAATAATTCGGACTTGAAGCCGCCGTTCTTGTCTTTAATCGTATCTGGTGGACACACGGAGATAATTCTTGTTCGAAACTTTGGCGTGTACGAATTTTTGGGAGAAACTCGCGACGATGCAGCCGGTGAAGCTTATGACAAAGCTGCAAAAATTCTCGGCTTGCCGTATCCTGGAGGTCCTGAGATTGACAAGCTCGCAAAATCCGGGGATCCTGAAGCGTTCAAATTCCCTGTTCCATTGAAAAATTCCGGAGAAATCGAGTTCAGCTTCAGTGGCTTGAAAACTGCGTTGTTATGGCAAGTACGCAAACTTGATAATCTAGAATCGCACGTGAATGATCTGTGCGCGTCGTTCCAAAAATCCGTGATCGAATCACTCATTGCGAAAGTGAATCTTGCTGTGAAAATTACTGGTGTGAAAGACGTTGCGATTTCTGGTGGAGTTTGTGCGAATAGTTCGTTGCGTGAAAATTTTGTGCGTAGTCGAAATTTCCGCACTTGGCTGCCTGAGATCAAGAACTGCACGGATAACGCTGTCATGATTGCGTTGGCTGGCTGCAATGCTTGGCGACGTGGCGTAACTCCGAGCATAAATTTCAATCCGGATCCATCGCTGCACAAGTTTTGATTCTGATTCTGATCTTGAACTCAAAAATCCGTAATTTCTGCAACGCGTTTTTTGTGAAAATCGTGCAATTTTTTCGCGGGATAATCGCACTCAGCAGAATGTTTTTGGTGGGCAAAATTTGTAGCTGTAAATGTAGCTGTAAAAAACGTCTCTTGAACCCCGAATTTCGAGATCCAAAAGACGTTTTTTTGATTCTAGTTATTATAGCACAACCTGTGATTTTTACAAATTATCTTGAGTTCAAATGCTTCTTGAAAAATGATTCCATCTCGCGATAAAAATCGAATCTGTTCTCTTCATTCTGGAATCCGTGACCCTCGTTGTCTTTGACCATGTAGACGACATCCTTGCCGGCTTTGCGAACTGCTTCGACGATTTGATCGGATTCGGCTTTGTTGACTCTGGGATCATTTGCGCCCTGAGCGACGAATAACGGGATCTTGATATTCTGCGCGTGAAAAACCGGCGAGACATCATGCAAAAGCTGCTTGTCTTTAATCGGATCACCGATTTCTTCGTATTCCATTTCGCGATACGGCTCCCAATATGGCGGAATGCTCTCGAGTAACGTGAAAAGATTCGACGGGCCAACGTAACTCACAGCACACGCGTACAGATCCGGCGTGAAAGTTGCGCCAGCGAGTGCAGCATATCCTCCGTAACTTCCACCGTAAATTGCGAGGCGTGATTTATCGGCTATGCCCTGAGACACTGCCCACAAAACTCCGTCCGTAATGTCATCCTGCATTTTGCGTCCCCATTGTTTGAAGCCTGCCTGCCAAAATTCTTTGCCGTAACCGGTCGAACCTCGGAAATTCACCTGCAACACAGCTATGCCACGATTCGCCAGAAATTGCGCTTCGGAATCGAATCCCCAAGAATCACGCTCACTCGGACCACCGTGAGGAATTACAACCAGCGGCAAATCTTTCGAGGCAACTCCAAGCGGCAACGTCAAATATCCGTGAATGTCGAGACCGTCTCGTGATTGGAATTTCACCGGCTGCATGTGTGCGAGATTTTCGGATTTCAGCCAGGGCGATAAGTCTGCAAGTTTCGACAGCGAATTATCGTTGCGATTGTAGAAATAATACGTTCCAAGCGAATTGTCCGAGTAAGTCCGCACGATAAATTTCGTCTCATCATCGTCATAATCCGTCACAGCAAGTTCGAATCCCGGGAAAAATTCCTCGAGAGTCTTCTGTATCTCTTCACGATCCGCGTCAAGAAATTTGTAATTCAATTTGTCCGTTACGTATGTGATGGCGGTGATTTTCTTTTTCTTTTTCGAGTGCAAAATCCCGTCAACGTCAACTTCCGGGTGTTCGAATATCAAGTCGAGCAATTTGTTCTCGTCCGGATCAAACTTGTATATTGCGTCTTTATCGCGGCTGAGATTTGACACTACGTACATGAATTTATTATCGTAATCGAACATAGCTGGCGAAAATGTCTCGCGGAAATTTGTCGTGATTAATCTGCGGAAATCTTCGGATTCGTTTGCGCGATACAGGAACGTTTCATTCACACCGTCAGTTTCGATTGCAGCGCGTAATTTGCCGTTATGATCCGTAATCCAGCCCGTAATATTTCCCGGATTCTCAGCGATTAATTCGAGATCCCCGGAATTTATGTCGCATCTGTACACGTCGAAAACTTCGGGATTATTGCGATTTAGCTCGATTAGTATATGCTGCGGGTCTTCTTCCAGGTCATCGACGATCATTGCGCGAACTTTCTCGAACGGTGTCAAATCCTGAGTGTTTGCGCCTTTAAGATCAGTTATGTACACGTGAAAATTTTCGTCGCCGCCAACATCCTGAGCAAAAACAATTCTGTCGCTGCCCTTCCACATGAAGCCGGCAATGTCACGTTCAGTTGCTGATGTGATTCGTTTTTCTGTTCCAGTTGCAATCTCTCGCACGTAAACGTTCATGCGACGTTCCCAAGGTTTCACGAATGCCAGGAAATTTCCGTTCGGTGAGATTGAGAACCCGGCTATCTCAGGATTCTTGAAAAAATCTTCCATTGGGATCAACGGTGGCAATGCTGCGAACGCTATTCCAAGTGGCATTAAAGCGAATACGATTATCAGTGCGAAAAAAATTCTCGTCACGAAAAAAACTCCTTTCGAAAAAATTTAGAATCTATTATAAACGCATTTAGCATTATCACAGATCAAGAATATAATATTGCGTATGATTACACAGATTAATATTTCAGATGCAAGTGACTTCCGGAGAATTTGCGAAAGAATTGGTTTTGATTCGCGTGCGATTGCTTTTTTGCAGCCAAAGTTTCGGAACTTTCACATTTACGCGGAACACGTGGATTTCAGGGCAGCTTCGTTCTTGAAGCAGGAGTTATTATCGCGCGGCGGAGATTGTGTCGTTGCGAAACATGTTATTGACGCAAAAACTGAATTTAGCGACGTGTTATTAATCGGCACGGAAAAACAACTGCGTAATTTGCTCGAAAAATTGCGCTCGATGGACTGTTGGGGATTGCGTGAATTTCGCGAGGAATTTGCGGATTTGTTGCGAAATATTTTCGTGAACGTCTGGGAAATGAGCTTGCCGAATAATCGCAGCTTGAAATTTTCAGGACGAACGAAACTCATGGCGATCATGAACGTCACGCCAGATTCGTTTTTTGCGGACAGCAGACTTAGCTCCGAACGCGAGATTTTGCATTCAGCCGAGAAATTTCTGGAATCCGGAGCTGATATTCTCGACATTGGCGGCGAATCTACACGACCTGGTGCGAGACAAATTTCCGAATCCGAAGAACTTGCGCGAGTAATTCCTGCGGTGAAATTGCTGCGAAAGAATTTCCCTGGTGCGATAATTTCTCTTGACACGTACAAATCCGGAGTTGCGAACGCTGCTGCACTCGAGGGAGTTGACATAATAAACGACATTTCCGGCTTTAGCTTTGATGCGAAAATTCCAGAAATTACAGCGAAAAACGGACTTGCATACGTACTCACGAATTTCAGAGCCGATAATTCCGAGAATCAAAATGCGAATTTGCTCTCAGAACTTGACGATTATTTCCGCGAGAAATTGGCGATTCTGGAAAACTCCGGAGTTAAGCGCGAGAAAATTATTCTTGACCCGGGCTTGGGCTTTGGCAAGAATATTTCTCAGAATTTGCAGCTTGTGAAACATATCGAGTTCCTGAGAAAATTTGCGTGTCCGATTCTTGTTGGTCATTCGAGAAAGCGCTTCACTCAAAAAAATTTGCTGCGAACGTTGGCTGTAAGTGCGTATTTATCCGGGAAAGTTCAGATTTTGCGAGTACACGATATTTGCGAGAATTTCCAGATTTTGGATATGCTTGACGCGATAAAAAATTCCGAGTAAATCTTGACGCATTGGGAAAATCAGTTTAGAATATCCAGCGTTGTTAAATCAACAACGGGACGTAGCGCAGTCTGGCTTAGCGCATCTGCATGGGGTGCAGGGGGTCGGAGGTTCGAATCCTCTCGTCCCGACCATTCGAAAAACAGCACGACAGAACATAAAATTTTTTCATTATAAAGTTTCCTTTTTTCCTCCGTTGAATTGATCTCCCAGATCGTCAGCGGAGTTTTTTGTGCTATAATATCGCAGCCCTACCTTTCGGCTGAACGCACTAACGAAAGGTCAAAAGTCCAAGGGGAGGAGGTGTGTTGCAGTGCGTAAATACGAAATGTTAGCAATCCTGAGCGCCGAAACCGACAATCAGGAAGAAGAGTCCGAGAGAATTTCCGGCGTAATCAATAATCTTGGCGGAAACGTTCTCAAGAAAGATCTTTGGGGGAAGCGCCAGTTTGCCTATCCGATTAACAAGAAGACCGAGGGATTTTACGTTTTGTTTGATTTCGAGCTTGAGCCGTCACAGACGTTTGAGTTGCGACGTGTTCTTGGTTTGCGTCCGAATATCTACAGACAGCTTGTGACTGTTCAGGAATAATTTTTCGGGAGGATTTTCGAATCATGA
>CAJOEM010000005.1 GCA_905233725.1 uncultured Synergistales bacterium | reverse complement strand
GCAAATAATCCCGAATATATTTCGCCATGTGCGGATCTGTCTGGATCAAAAATGCTTCGGAATTATTAGCACTCGTAATCTTGCGAATCAATCGCTTAATATTTATCGCAATATTTTCCTCACGAATCACCCAGCCGTTATCGCCACATAACGGACAATTCCGCGTCATAACACTTTTCAAATCCGGTCGCCCACGTTTGCGCGTCAATTCGACAAGCCCTAGCTGCGTAATACTGAACACTCTTGCTTTCAACCTGTCATGACACAGAACTTTCTCGAAGCGTTCAAGCAATTCGTGCCTGTCAGATTCAAAATCCATGTCGATAAAATCTACAACTACAATTCCGCCAACTGCCCGCAATCTCAACTGTCGCGCAATCTCATCGGCTGCTTCGAGATTCACCGACAAAACCGTGTGCCTCATGTCCGGTGCACTCGTGAATTTTCCGGTGTTTACGTCTATAACAGTCAATGCTTCAGTCTGGTCAATCACCAAGTACGCTCCACTCTTCAGCCAGACTTTGCGATCAAGTGCGCGCTCAATCTCGCCTTCAATTCCGTAAAACTCGAATATTGGCACAATCCCTTTATATTGCGAAATCGCTGGAGCTTCCGTGTAAAATCTCGACACAAAATCGCGAACATGCTCAAATTCTTCTGCGTCATCAACTATGATCTCGTCAATTTTCCCCGAAATTTCATCACGCAGAACTTTTCCCAACGCTCCTACATCACGATAAAGCAAACACGGCGCACTGTTATTCTTGGCTTTTTCCTGAATCTCTGACCATAATTTCACGAGCGATTCTATGTCCGAACGCAGCAATTTCTCGTCAATTCCTTCAGCAGCAGTTCGCAAAATTACGCCGAAATCCTTCAATTCTGAGCTAATATCTTCGGCAATCTTTTTCAATCTGCGTCTCTCGTCCGGATCAAATATTCTACGCGAAACTCCAATCTCGTCGCTTCCAGGAACTAACACAAGCCATCGACCCGGAATCGAAATTCTTGCACTAACCATCGGGGCTTTATTTTTGCGCGCATTCTTCACTACTTGAACGATTACTTCATTGCCGACTTTGGGCTGCATGGACTTGTTCAGGAAATCGCTCAGATACAGAAACGCATTCCTCGGAGTATTTTTTCGCAGTTCTTTCAGCTTCGTGTGTGGAGCAATCGATACGAACGCTGCATTTATTCCCGGAATTATCTTGTCGATTCTTGCTTTGAATATATCTCCTTGTCGCGAAAATTTCGAGCCTGCAGTTTCTGGAAAATCGTTGTACTCTATGAAAATTTCCGCTAACTTGCCGTCCTCCAGTAATGCTACACGAGTCTGTTCAGCTTCTTGGGTATCCGCGATAATCTTCAAATCAGTCAATATTCACACTCCCAATCTCATTCACAAAAAATTTCCCGTGAAAATTCCCGATGGATTCACGCACGATGTTCATGTCTTGCCAACCCTGAATCAAATTCTCAGATATTAATTTCTTCACGAATAAGCCGATGCCGTTTTTCGCAGGATTCTTGATCAGCAAATTCAGCCAGTCATTCTCATTCTCAATCTCGAGACGCAAAATCTCATCAGCGTAAAATTCCAGTAATAATCTCTGCAAATCTTCGGGTGAAATCCTGGAACTGCGAATCAAATACACGGCTTGATAACACAATTTCCCGAGTGAAAGATTCGTGTCAGGAAAATATATCCTGTTAATCGCAAATCCGTCTGGCAAGGCTGCGTTGAAAATTTCCTGCAAATTCTCCGGCAAAACCTGCGCGTCATCAAAATATATCTCAACCGGTTCGTTCAGCGCGACAACTCCGGCGGGCAATTCCGGCGCAAAACTTATCTTAGCTCGCGGCGAAAATCCCTGCGTCATTGTCAATTTCAGATTCGCTCTCAATGCCGAACGCGAAAAAATCGCAGACAAAGCTACGTGTGGAACAAAACATGCTCCACCACGTTTCGAATATATTAATATTGCTCTCATGAATTTCTAGAACTCCCAGATTACATGGCTTGCTGATGCTGCTTCATGACCGCTGCCCTTAACAAACACTCCGCGGAATCGTCTCGAAGAATTGCGCTTAATCTTCAGATTTGGAATATCTGCCCGAGCGACTTCACGATAATTCCTGTCCAAAAATATCATCGTGCCTCCAAAATTCACGTTGCTGTGATTACGATTGCGAATTGTCACGTACATGTAGTCGAACTGATACGCTACACTGCTGAAAGACAAACCTTTTCGACCCGAAACCGCGCCGTCTCTAATGAAGCCAAACGCACACGACGCAAACATGATCACGAAAATCATCGTTATTACACTGAAACTGAATCCGCAAATATTTCTTCGCAAAATACTACACGCTCCTAAAAATTCGTTTGTACATATTATAATTACGGCGACAAATTTTGAACGGAGAATTTATTCATGACACGAAAACTTTATTACGAAGATCTTTACGCAAGAGATTTTGACGCGACAATTACAGACATTCAAGAAAACTCTGAGGGCAAATTCGAAATCATTCTTGACCAGACGTTATTCTTTCCGAGCGGCGGCGGTCAACCGTGCGATTTGGGATTCATAAACGATGCTCAAGTTCTGGATGTGTTCGAACGTGGCGAAAATATCATTCACGTACTCGCTCAAAAACCGGCTTCAGATTCCGCACAAAAAATTCACGGTACTCTCGATTGGAACAGGCGCTTCGAATTTATGCAGCAGCATTTAGGCGAACATATTTTTGCTGGCTGCCTTTATAATCTGCACAAACTTCACACGGCCCGAATGCGAATCGAGGGCGAAAATGTCTCGCTCGATCTGGATATTCACGCCGACTGGGACATCATGAAAGAATCCGAAACTCTTGCTAACGAGGTAATCTGGAAAAATATTCCCGTCGAAATCCTGTATCCCTCTATGGACGAAATCAAACAATTCGCGCGAAAACTTCCTCCCGAAAAATCTACACAGCCGATCCGAATCGTAAAAATCCCGGACGTTGATTACGTTCCATGCTGCGGAGTTCACGTGAAGTCTACCGGCGAAGTTGGCGTTATAAAAGTCACATCTATCGAAAATCACAAAGGCGGTACACGTGTGTATCTCAAATGCGGCGTTGCTGCTTACAAATGGCTCAGCGAAATTCACGACGAAATACGCAAAATCGAATCCGAATTAGTCTGCGGAGATTTCAACATGCTCGAAAAAATCCAGATACTCAAATCGCAAATCCGTGACGCAAAATCCGAGCGCGAAAATTTACTCGAACACTTCCTCGAACCAGTTGCTGAAAATCTGCTGAAAAATTCCCAAACACATCACGACATAAAAATAATCTCACACGTTATGCAAAATTCCAGCCAAGACGAGATCAAACACTTGTTCCGATTATTAACCGAAGATCCTAGTCATGTTGCCTTACTCGCCGGTGAAAATTCTGACGGAGTATTCCTGACATTCGGCTGCAATCGTGAGAATAAGCGCGTAGATGTTCGTGCAGCTTTCAAAGACGCAATTTCCAAACTTAACGGCAAGGGTGGCGGTTCTGGATTTTGTGCTCAGGGCTGGGGTAAAGCCGCGAATATTTCCGAACTCGAAAAAGTGTTGGACGAGGCAAAAACAATTCTCGAAAATGCGTTACAATAATTGCATATCAAAACATATACAACAGGAGGCATACATGAAGAATTACGTTTGCTTTGACGCAGGAACTCAGAGTGTGAAAGTTGCAGTATATGATTCAAACGGCACTCAAATCGCAGTAAACGTTAATCCGACAACGCTTTTTTATCCGCATACGGGCTGGGTCGAAATGGACGTGAACGAATATTACGAACTTGCTCTCAAAGGCATGAAATCTTGCGCTGAACAGTTGCGTGAGAAAAATATCCCGTTAGATTCAGTCCGTGCGATTATGGGCGACGGGATAATTTGTGGAACTGCCGGCATCGATGAGAACGGCATAGCGATCACACCGTACATAAATTATCTTGACTCACGAACTCAGAACGACGCAGAAAATTTAGCTGCGAAAAATCTCGACATATGGGCCGAAGAAACTGGCAATCCTGAACCGTTATGTTTATTCCCGGCATTACACGCGCGATGGCTTCTGAAAAATTCTCCGAACGCCGGGAAAATTCGCAAATTCATTCATAACGCACCGTATATTCTCATGAGGCTTGCTGGGTTGAAAGCTGATTCTGCATTCATCGATTGGGGCGCGATGTCTGGCTGGGGACTTGGCTACAATGTCGTGAAGAAATCCTGGTCAGAAAAACAGCTCGAAATTCTCAACATCAATCCCGAATTAATGCCGCGAATCGTTAAGCCTTGGGATATTTGCGGAAATCTCTCACAGGAGGCTGCTGCGAAAACTGGATTCCCTGCTGGTATTCCGATTTGTTCAGGAGCTGGTGACACGATGGAATCTTTATTAGCTTGCGGCGTTTTCAAACCTGGTCACGCTGTTGATGTTGCTGGAACTTGTTCGATGTTTTGCATCTCAACCGGCGGAATAATTCCCGGACTCAGCAAAAAAGGCAACGGATTAATATTCAACTCAGGAACTTTACCCGACACATATTTCTACTGGGGATTTGTGCGAACTGGCGGATTAGCTCTTCGATGGTTCAGGGATAATATTTGCAACAGACCCGGCGATGATACGTACTACAAGTTCTTGACCGATGGCGCGGAGAAACTTTCTGCTGGCTGTGACGGCGTGAGATTTTTGCCTTGGCTGACGGGTGGTCCAAAAGGTTTTGAAGAAGTTCACGGCTGCTTTATAAACATGGGAATGAATACGAATCAGTTCACGTTATGGCGAGCAGTTCTTGAGGCAATCGCTGGTGAATATTCCGAAATCGCTGAACGTTGCAGAAATTCCGGAACACCTGTTGATCGCGTAATAATCACAGAAGGCGGCAGTAAGGACAAATTCTGGAATCAGATCAAGGCTGACATGATCCGCGCAGAAACCGTGACTCTCAAAACTGGCGGAGCTTTGGCAACTAACGCACTCATCGCAGCACACGCCGTAAACGATTTGCATGATCTCGAAGCCAAACTCGGCGAAAGTTTATCCGAAACAGGACGCTTCACACCGAGCGAAATTCCGTTAAGACTTCCTGAAATTCCATTCAAGATTTAGCTCAAGATTTAGCGCACGAATCAAAACGGGCAGACGATCCTGAATTCACACGAGAATCTGTCCGTTGAATATCTCCCTGTGAAATTTCCAGTCAAAAATATGATTGTAATGTTAATCACAAATTGCTAGAATTGTGAAAAAATGTGTTTAGTAAGGGGGAACAAGTTATCAATGCGTGAACTTTTACTTGGAATAGACATTGGAACGAGTGCCTGCAAAGTTGCTGTATTCGATACGAGCGGAAATGTCATAACAAGCCTCAACGGGAAATATCACGCAATTCACACGCAAGACGGTTGGGCTGAACAAAATCCCGAGGACTGGTGGAATGCTGTTATAGCTTGTATACGCGAAATTCTAACGGACGGGAATATCAAAGCTTCGGAAATTTCTGCAATCGGGATCGACGGCATAAGCTGGGCAGCTGTTGCGATGGATAATCAGGGCGAATGCTTATGCAACACGCCTCTTTGGTTCGATACGCGTTCTCAGGAAATTTGCGACGAATTAAACCGGAATTTGGGACGCGAAAATATTTTCAGTATATCGGGCAATCCTATGAAGCCGGGTTACACTACTCCGAAAGTTCTCTGGTACAAGAAATTCATGCCGGAAATTTACTCGCGTATTAACAAGATTCTGCAATGTAACGGATATATTGCGTTCAAGCTCACGGGTGAATATTCTCAGGATTTGAGCCAAGGTTACGGCTGGCACTGTTTCGACATGAGAACGGGCAAATGGGACGACAGAATGATCTCAGAAATGCAGCTCAACAAGAATTTTCTGCCGGAAATCGTCGCGTGTGATAAAGTCATCGGCTGCGTTAGTCATGTTGCTGCGATACAAACTGGCTTATGCGAGGGAACTCCGGTTGTTGCTGGCGGGCTTGATGCGGCGTGCGGAACTTTGGGAGCGGGGGTAATTCACGACGGCGAAACTCAGGAACAGGGCGGTCAGGCTGGCGGTATGAGCATATGTACGAACGAATGCGTTTCGGACGAAAGATTGATTCTGAGCTTTCACGTTATCCCGAACAAATGGCTCCTGCAAGGCGGAACTACTGGCGGTGGCGGTGTGATACGCTGGTTCTCGGAAAATTTCGCGACAGATTTTTCTGAGATAAATAACTTGGCTGCGAAAATTCCGGCTGGCTGTGATGGACTTGTGTTCTTGCCTTACATGATGGGTGAACGAACTCCGATTTGGGATCCGAATGCTAAAGGCGTATTTTACGGGATAGATTTTGCAAAATCAAAGGCACATTTCGTGCGAGCATGTATGGAAGGTGTAGCGTTGGCGCTGCGTCATAATTT
The DNA here is from genome assembly GCA_905233725.1 of uncultured Synergistales bacterium. Taxonomy (GTDB): domain Bacteria; phylum Synergistota; class Synergistia; order Synergistales; family Aminobacteriaceae; genus JAFUXM01. Next base: position 43,809 of record CAJOEM010000005.1, on the reverse strand, counting down.
GACAGTAGCTGAAGAAGCAGGTGCGAAAATTCACGATTTACGCTCAATGGGAGGTTCTGCAAATTCGCTGTTATGGACGCAGATTAAATCCGACGTAACGAATCGCAAAATTTTCGTGCCATCAAGTGACACTGCTACAACACTTGGAGCTGCAATGTTAGCCGGAGTTGGTGTTGGAATTTATCGGGATTATGACGAAGCTGTTTCCAAAACCGTAAGGATCACTCGCGAACACGAACCGAATTTTGAGAATTACGCGATGTATAATAAAACTTACGAGACATATATCAAGTTATACGAATCTCTGAAGAATTTGATGCAAAAATCAGGGGGAAAATTATCAGCATGAACGCAGGCATGAGTGCAAAAATGATGGCAGGAGTCGTACACGCTAAAAACGATATTCGCTACGAAGAGATTGATAAGCCAAAAGTTTCAGACGGACGAGTTCTTGTGAAAGTCAAGTATACAGGAATTTGTGGCTCTGATGTTCCGAGAGTTAATGGTGATGCGTGCCATTTCTTCCCGAATGTTTTGGGTCACGAATTTTCGGGAGTTGTTGAGGAAGTCGGCGCGAATGTTTCGAGTGTGAAAGTTGGCGACAGAGTTGCGGGCATTCCGTTAGTACCGTGCATGAAGTGCGAAGATTGTCAGAAAGGCAATTACTCGCTATGCAAACATTACAGCTTTATTGGCTCGCGTGAATTTGGAAGTTTCGCTGAATATATTTCTATTCCGGAGAAAAACGTCGTGAAATTCCCTGAGAGTGTGAGCTTTATTCAGGGCGCATTCTTTGAGCCGGCTACAGTTGCGTTACATGGGCTTGAGCGCGTGAATTATCAGGGCGGAAAATCCGTTGCGATTTTGGGCAGTGGAACAATCGGGATCATGACGATGCAATGGGCGAAAATTTTCGGTGCGAGAAAAATTGCTGTGTTCGATATTGTCGATGAGAGATTACAACTAGCAGAACGTCTGGCAGATTCATGTTCATTCGCTGGCATTAACACGAAAAATCCGGATTTCATGAAACAAGCGTTGGATTTCACGGACGCTCGCGGCTTCGATTACGTCTACGAAACTGCCGGCAATGTCATAACGATGAAGATGGCTTTCAAACTCGCAGCTAACAAAGCACAAGTATGTTTCATCGGCACTCCGACACGAGAATTAACTTTCACGATTGATGAATGGGAAAATATTAATCGCAAGGAATTTATTCTGACGGGATCATGGATGTCATATTCAGCACCGTTCCCGGGTCATGAATGGGAATTTACGTCGCATTATTTCGCCACAGGTCAGCTCAAGTTCGACGAATCGTTTATATACAAGATCGTTCCGTTGAGCAAAATCTCAGAAGCTTTCGAATGGTTCAAAACTCCGGGACTTGTGAAGGGAAAAATTCTGGTAAATTCCGAGGAATAGCGAATCATGATCACAACTGTTACACTTAACGCCTCGATTGACAAAGCGTATTATATGAGTAATGCGATTGAGAACGGAACTGTTATGCGCGTTCGAGAAGTTCGTAACGTTGCTGGTGGAAAGGGTTTGAATGTTGCAAAAGTCGCTCACATCTGCGGCGAAAAAGTCAAAGTCACAGGCTTCATCGGAGGATTTAACGGTCAATGGCTCGAAGCTATGGCAGCAAACGCAGGATTGATTACTGATTTCGAACACGTAGCCGGAGAAACACGCAGCTGCATAAATATATTAGATCCGAAATTTGGCTCAACGGAATATTTAGAACCCGGTTTTGAAATAAGTCCCGAAGATATTTCGAAATTCCTCGCGAGATTCCCGGAAATTATCGAGACAAGCTCAGTTGTAACAATGTCAGGTTCAGCTCCTGTAGGCGTTAGGAAAAATATTTACGGCGAACTCGTTAGGATAACTCGCGAATCTGGCAAACACGTAATTCTCGACACGAGCGGCGAATATCTGAAACGTGCGCTTGAATCCGACACAAAGCCTAACATGATCAAACCCAACAAAGACGAGATCGAACAAATCACCGGAATAAAACCCAAAACTCTCGATGATGTGAAAGACTCAGCGATTGCGCTTCACAAAACGGGCGTTGAATTCGTAGTTGTGTCGCTTGGCTCAGAAGGCGCGTTGCTTGCGTGCGATGATGGCGTGTTAATCGGCAAACCACCAAAGCTCGAAGCTGTGAACACTGTTGGCTGTGGTGATGCGATGACTGGAGCATTTGCGGTTGCGATGTCGCGGAATTTTAAACCTGACGAAGCTCTTAGATATGCTGTTGCAGTTTCGGCAGCATCGGCTTTGTCACCAGATACGGGAGATTTTGCACCGAAAGATTTTGACGAGATTTTCCCGAACGTAAGAATTTTTTAGCGAGAATATTTAGCGAGAATATTTATGAAGGAAGAATTTTGAATGCCAAAGCTCGAAGCTGTAAATACTGTTGGCTGCGGTGATGCGATGACTGGAGCATTTGCGGTTGCGATGTCGCGGAATTTTAAACCTGACGAAGCTCTTAGATATGCTGTTGCAGTTTCTGCAGCGTCGGCTTTGTCACCAGATACTGGAGATTTTGCACCGAAAGATTTTGACGAGATTTTCCCGAATGTAAGAATTTTTTAGCGAGAATATTTATGAAGGAGGAATTTTGAATGCCACTCGTAACATCAAAGGAACTTTTGCAGGACGCTCAGAGAAATCATTATGCAGTTGGAGCGTTCAATGTTGAAAATATGGAAATGGTTATGGCGGTGTTAGCTGCTGCTGAGGAAACAAATTCACCGGTTATAATGCAGACAACGCCTTCTACGGTGAGATATGCCGGGCTGGATTTTTACTACGCGAATATCAAGACCGCTGCTAAACGTGCTAGTGTTCCGGTCGTGTGTCACTTGGATCACGGAAACAGCTTTGAAATCGCAATGCAGGCTCTGAGAGCTGGTTACACGTCGATTATGATTGATGGCAGCAAATTAAGTTTAGCCGGAAATATCGCGCTGACAAAATCCGTGACTGATGCTTGCCACTGCGCCGGAGTTCCTGTTGAAGGAGAGTTGGGAAAAGTTGGCGGCAAAGAAGACGATTTGGAAAACTCAGACGAGAATCCATACACAGATCCTGATGAAGCTCGTGAATTTGTCGAGAAAACTCAGGTTGATTTATTAGCTGTCGGCATCGGAACTGCTCACGGAGTTTACAAAGGCGTTCCGAAAGTCAATCTCGAAGTCCTGGAGAAAATTCGCGCAGTTGTAGATATTCCGCTTGTTTTACACGGGACATCGGGCGTTCCTGATGAACAGGTTGTCGAGTGCATAAAACGCGGCATATGCAAAGTGAATTACGCTACGGATTTGAGAATCGCATTGACAAACGGCTTGAAAAAACACATGTCAGAAAATCCTGATAATTTTGATCCGAAAAAATACGGTGTACAGGGAATGTCAGAAGTTAAAAAATATGTAGTAGACAGAATGTTAATGTTGAAGAATCAAAAATAATTTGCAGATTTGCAGGAGGAAATGTTTATGACAACTTTACACGAGATTTTCAATTTGGGTCAGAGTGCGTGGCTGGATTACATTAGCCGTGATTTGATTGCGTCGGGCGGTCTTGCTGATTGGATTGCGAAGGGCGTTGTTGGCGTTACGACTAACCCATCGATTTTTGAGGGCGCGATTGCGAAAACGAGTGATTATGATTCAGAAGTGAAATCGCTGGCGGAGGCCGGGAAAAATTCGTCGGAAATCTACGAGGTATTAACACTTCAGGAAGTCGGAACTGCTGCGGATATTTTGAAACCGGTCTATGATAAGACAAACGGTCTTGATGGTTATGTAAGCCTCGAAGTCAGCCCGTTGTTAGCGTCGGATCGTGACACGACAGTTTCGGAAGCTAAGAGATTATTCAAGGCTCTCAATCGTCCAAACGTAATGATAAAGATTCCTGCAACACCCGAGGGAATTTCTGCTCTTGAAGAGTGCATCGCGTCCGGAGTGAACGTGAACTCAACGCTGATTTTCTCAGAAGAACAATACGCGCAGGTTGCTGAAGCTTATATTCGCGGAGTTAAAGCTCGTGTCGAAAAGAATCTCGATCCGAAAGTTTCGTCAGTTGCGTCAGTATTTGTCAGCCGAGTCGATTCTGCAGTTGATAAATTGCTCACGGAAAAGGGCAAAACAGATTTGTGCGGGAAAATTGCCACGGACAGCATCAAGTTCACGTATGAGCGCTTCAAGAAAATTTTCTCCGGTTCGGAATGGGAAGCTCTTGAAGCCAAGGGAGCAAAACTTCAGAGACCGTTATGGGCAAGCACCGGCACGAAGAACAAAGCGTATTCTGACACGAAATACGTCGATGATTTGATCGCGCCGCACACTGTCAACACGATTCCACCAGCAACTATGGTCGCATTCGTTGATCACGGCAAAGCAGCTCTCACGCTCGAAAAAGATCTTGACGGAGCAAAAGCACGCGCAAAAGAACTCGCAGATTCCGGAATTGATCTCAAGGCAGTTTGTGCGAAATTGTTGGCTGATGGTGTCGAGGCATTTAATAATGCGTTCAGAAGCTTGATGTCGTCAATCGAGGTCAAAGCGAAGTAGAAATTAATTTTCAGGGCTAATATTTGCAGGCGAAAGACTCGTTCGTAATGGGCGAGTTTTTTTCATGCCTGTTATAATCTGCACAGGAGTAAATCGTGAAAACATTCATGTATTCTCTCCTGTGAGGCTGGCAATATCAATAGCTTCACGTCTGGGTGTACAGATTTAGAAATCAACATGAGTAGCGCAGGGGTAATTCGAGATTGTTCTGTTCGAGCAGATTTTTGTTCGATGGCGAAAATAATTCCGGCAAATTCCCGTCTGCTGAGATCATTCCGTGATTCAGAATTATTCCGCGTGTGCAAACGTCCAGCAACATGTCAAGATCGTGTGACGCTAATAGAATCGTCTTGTCGCTGTTCCGTAGAAAGTTTATTACACGCCGTCTTGCGCTTGGATCGAGAGCTGCTGTGGGTTCGTCGAGTGCGAGAATTTCCGGCTCTGAGATTAATATTCCGGCTAATGAAATCATGCGTTTTTCGCCACCGGATAATTTTTGCGGAGGACGGTTTTTCAAGTGCAAAATTCCCAAGTCACTCAGGATTTTCTCTGCGCGTGCGTGAGATTCTTTCACACTGATACCTGATGCAACAAGATTGAAAGCTACATCCTCGATTACACTTGGCATAAGAATTTGGTCGTCCGCGTCCTGAAACGTTAAGCCCGTGATTTTTCGCAAAGATTCCGGATTCGCAATCTCCGAGCCCTGAAAAAATATTTTGCCGCATTGAATCTCGAAAGCACCAGCAAGATTTAACAGCAGCGTAGATTTACCAGAACCGTTCGCACCAGCCAAGCCGACTTTTTCACCGCGAGAAATTTTCAGCGAGATATTCTTGAGAGCCTCGTTGCCGTCTGGATACGTGTATTTGAGATTCGCAATTTCGATCATGCCAGAAAAATTCCCGTAACGTAAATTCCGGACAAAACGCAAATCACGCTGTCAGAAAATTTCCAGTTCAACTCACGAACCTGTTCAAAACCTGCAAAACCTCCGCGCATTTTTATCGCCAGCAGCATTTTCTCAGAACGCGCCTCACTTCGCAAGATACTCGACGCAATCACATACGCAAAGACTTTCCATTTGAGAACGCCGTGTAAATTCCTGGCACGCATTCTCACGGACAAAATCGACGAGTGCAGGCAATCCTGAATCACGAAAATTCCCCGAATCGTCAGGATTAATAACACACGGATTTTCTCGGGAACAAATTTCGCATCAGGAATATAATTCGCAGTCTCGAAAAATTTCGCAAAAACTACGCACGTGAAATTCAGGCGCAGAGTCAAGATTAACGCAGCTTTGAAGCCTTTGTGAAAATCAGGAAATGTTAATATCATCGTAGCGATCATGAAAAGATTTAGCAGATTTATTTTCGCGAGTGTCCTGATGCTGGAATTACTCAACGTGAACGCCAGCGCAACCGGCAAAACTGACGCGAGAAAAAATGCTCCCGGAGTTTTCGCAATCGCAATCGAAATCGCATAACAAATCGCAATCGCAAATTTCGCCCTCACGTCCAGATCACCCAGACTGTATTTCGCGTTAAGTTTCGGGAGCGCGTGTATTGTGAAAATATTCTCGTTCATGATATTTCCAGAAATTCCGGTGAAATTTTCCGCAGCCAAGTTATCATGAAGCCAGTTACGACTCCTTCGATTATTGCTAACGGAATGTGTGCGAGCAAAATTATTTTCGCAGTCGTAAGGAAATTTCGCTCACTCATCGTCAAGAACACTCCAACTAAAAACGCTCCCAAAATTACGGCAAATGCTCCGGCTATAAACGCAAACGTAAAAATCATGACCCGATTTTTCGCGCGAGAAATTATTTTCCCAAACAGCAAATACGCAGCTAATCCAGCAGAACTCATTATGAAAGTATTAGCCCCCAGAACAAGTAATCCGCCGAACTGTAACAGAAACGCCTGCAATATCAACGCCGTGAAAACTGCCGGAAAAATTCCCCAACCCAACGCAAGTCCCATCGGTGCTAAAAATGCCAAATGTGTCGAACTAGCCCCGACTTTCACATTCACAAGCGACGCAAGAAAAAATGCCGACGAAATCAGCGCAGTTCTAACGATTTTTTCGGGTTCAGTTTTCTTTAGGCCGACTGCAATCCCAACGCCAGAACACGCCCAGCCAGTCAACAATGCTCCTCCTGATAATACGCCTTCACTGATGTGCAATTTCACGCCTCCTCGAAAATATTTTCACGAATGCTGCAATATTAAAAATCAAACTCACTCCCAATAACGCGCGAATCGCAATCTCAAACTTGCTATCAAAAACAAAAACGCTATTCTCAGAAATCTGTGCTTCTCCAGAAATATTCTCGCTCAGAAATTCCGCTGTGATATTAATCTCAGCATTTGCCTGATGACCTTCTTCATCACGAACTATCACTCGCCAAACACCCTCGCAATCCGGTATAAACGCAAATCTGCCAAGTTCGTCAGTGCGTCCGGTTTGAATCGCAAATTTCGAATCTTTCGGGGAAAATACGCGCGCTTCACGATAACTCATTTTCTCGCCGGTCGAGTAGAAAAATTCCAGAGCGACAGATTTCTCAGCAGCTTCACGATAACCGACTCCATGAGCAAACAAAGCACCCGCCCAGAAACAGACGAGTGCCATTGCAAGAATAATTTTTCGCATTACTTCACTTCGAACAACAGGAACGCTCTAAGAGTCAGCGCGTCATAATCGCCGGCAACTCCGGGCAAATCTCCCTGATACGCACGAATGCCCCACCAACCCGGAGCCGTAATTTTCACGAAAGCTTTGCCATTCTCAGCTTCGGTGTAATATGCGTAAGTGTTCTCGTACTCAGTAACAAATCCGTCATACGTCGCCCAAACTGGTCCGGTATAAGGCTGGCCGTTCAGCAGGATTTTCACTTCGAAATATTCGCCTGATTTCGCGTTCGCAGGATTCGTTACGGGAATAATTTCCAACGGGTGTCCCAATACGCTCGAAAAATTCGTGTCGGATTCAGACGTGTTGTAAATTGCTTTTGCGTACTTGTCATTCTTAGTTGCGCGTAAAACTTTCAGACCTTGAGCTTCGAGTTCAGTTCTTGATCCAGTTTTGCCGCCCTCGTTAGTAACGCTCCAGGTTTCGCCGTCTTTGATCGCTGCGAGTATCACGGATTTCGAAACGTCTTTTGGCGTAACTGTGAAGTCAATGCACAAACCCGGGTTATTCGCTTTGAGTTCGGATTCTTTCAATACGCCGTCCTCGATAATGCCAGCTTTCACACGTTCAAGAACTTCAACTTCTTCGGGAACGATGAATTTGTGAGCCGATTGTACTGTCGCATTAAACGGCACATTTGCTTTCATTTCGTTGGATTGCGCTTTAATCGTCAACTCGTGAGCAAACGCAGGAACTGCCAACGCAAGAATTATTAACGCTGCAAAAAACTTTCGCATAAAAAATTCCTCCTGAGTGTAAATTTTTCTCGGGAGAATAATAACACATTCGCTAAAAATTATGTTACGAGATTCTGCTTAATTATCGCCGGTGAACGCGTGAGTCGTAGCTTCTCCTGCAAAATTCACGTCCTCTCGCGCAAAAACTTTCTTGGCTGTCATGAGCAAAATTCGCAAGTCCAACCAGAAATTCTGATTCTCAACGTACCAGACATCAAGTTCGAATTTCTCGTGCCACGTAAGATTATTTCGCCCGTGAATTTGTGCCCAGCCTGTTAAGCCGGGTTTCACGTTCAATCGCAATTTCTGTCGCGCATTATATAACGGAACGTATTGCAGCAATAACGGTCTAGGTCCAACCAGAGACATATCGCCTTTCAACACGTTAAATAATTGCGGCAACTCGTCCAAACTCAGATTTCGCAGAAAAATCCCAAATCGCGTCAATCGTTTCTCATCGGGCAATAATTCTCCGTTAGAATCTTTTTCGTCTGTCATAGTTCGGAATTTGTAAAGCAAGAATGGCTCTCCGTGAATACCTGCGCGTTTCTGTGTGAACATTACAGGCGAACCCATCTTACAGCGAATTAACACCGCGAGAATTATTAACAGCGGCGATAAAATCACCAGTCCAAAAAATGCTGCTGCGAAGTCAAGAAATCTTTTCAAGAATAAACACTCCTTTGTTATGCGATCAATTTCCTGAAAATTATAGCTTGCTACATGCTAAAATCTATCCTGAAATTTATGATTACGTTTTTATGATTATGTTTTTGAAGGAGAAATGGCTTTTTGAAAATTCACATGATGGGCTTGGGCGGTGCTGGAATGAGTGCGCTCGCAAAATTGCTTAACGGTCACGGAAATTTCGTCACAGGCTGCGACCTGCAAAAACCCCATTACGATCTTGAAAATATCGAATGCAAAATCGGACATTCACCAGAACATTTGACGCACGAAAATTACGATTTACTCGTGTGCAGCACTGCGATTGATCCAGATAATCCGGAAGTTGCATATGCACGCGAACATAATATCCGAATAATTTCACGCGCTCAGGCTCTGAGTAATCTTTTCAATTCGAAATTCGGCATAGGAATCGCTGGAACTCACGGAAAAACTACGACTTCATCAATGACCGGACTGATATTTCTGAACGCGCAAAAAAATCCGACAGTGTATGTTGGCGCAAATGTCCCGGATATTGGCTCGAATGCAATCTCAGGTTCAGGGGAATTTTTCATCGCGGAACTTGACGAGAGTGACGGGTCGTTCGAACTTTTTCACCCGAATATCGCGATAATTACGAATGCAGACTGGGATCACGTTGATCACTACAAAACCCGCGATGACGGCATCAAAGCTTTCACGAGATTTGCAGATAATCGTGCGGAAAATGGCGTGTTGATCTTGTGCGCAGAGGATGACGGAGCTAATCAAGTTTTCGAAGCGTGTGAAAAGAATCGCGGAAAAATTATCAGATACGGCTTCGGCAACGGCTTTGACTGGGGAGCTTTCGACATAAATTACAAATCCGGCGGCGGAAGTGTTGCGAGAATTTCTCACGATGGCGTTGAAGTCGGAATTTTGGAGCTGAACGTATCAGGCGAGCATAATATCTTGAACTCACTGGCTGCGATTGCTGCTGCTCACGAATGCGGAATAAAATTCGAAATTTCTGCACAAATCCTGAGAAATTTCCACGGCTCAGAACGTCGAATGCAAATCAAAGGTGAACGCGCCGGAGTGTTAGTTGTCGATGATTACGCTCACCACCCGACAGAAATGATGGCTACGTTACGCGCTATGAAAAACGCATTCCCCAATCGCAGAATAATACTTGTGTTCCAGCCGCACAGATTTTCTCGAACAGCACAATTCGCAAGGGAAATTTCGCAGGCTCTGAGCATTGCTGATAGAGCTTTCGTTTTGCCTATTTACGCAGCGAGTGAGAAAAATATCTCGGGTATAACTTCCCAGAAAATCGCGGACTTGAACAGCGAAAAAATTTCGTGTTTAGAATTTGATTTTGAGAACGCTCTGTATACGCTGCAATCTGAGTTAAAGAACGGAGACATTCTTTTGACGATGGGCGCGGGAAATGTTTACGAATTGGGTGAAGCTTTTCTGGATCTGAATCCGGATCTGAATCAGAATCAAGAATCAGTGTTTTAGTGTATAATTCATCATTATGATTGTTGGGAATTTTGTGAATAATCTTCGTAACGCCGATATAATCAAGAATAGAAGACTTTCTGAAATTTGCACTCTAGGAGTAGGCGGAGAGGCTGAAGTTTTTGTCGAGCCTGATACACCCGAGGAATTTCAGGAGATTTTTTCGGCTGTTCGGGGAAATCGCGTTTACATTCTCGGCGGCGGCAGCAATGTTGTGTTCCCGGACGGTCTTGTCGAGGGCGTTGTTTTATCGACGCGCGGTTTGAAAAAAATTCACTGGCTCGAAGATTCGCGTGTTGAAGTTCAGGCTGGCTATTCGTTGCAAAAATTACTCAGAGAAGTTCGTGCGCATGATTTGGCCGGGCTAGAATTTGCTGTAGGGATTCCCGGAACTGTCGGCGGTGCAATCTGCGGAAATGCTGGAGCTGTTGGTCTGGGAATTTGCGATTTGCTCGATGAAGTTACGACGATTGAATCAGATGGAAATTTGCGAATCTGGCGGAAAAACGATTTCGCGTATTCATACAGGTATTGTGAACTTGCGAATGCTTCAAGAATCGTAATTTCGTGTGTGATGAGATTCCGTGAGAAAAATCCCGACGACGATGACTTGCTCAAGAATTTCGCGGACAAACGCAGGAATCAGCCGTTGGAATTTCGCAGCGCCGGTTGTACGTTCAAGAATCCTGAATCCCAGAGCGATAAACCAGCCGGAAAATTACTGGATGAGTGTGGCTGCAAGGGCTTGAGAATCGGTGGAGCTGTCGTGTCGGATAAACACGCAAATTTTATCCTGAATGTTTCGGGAGCTTCCAGCAGTGATATTTTCAAACTTGTGAGAATTTGCCGCGAACGGGTTTTGTCAGAAACGGGAATTTCACTCGAACCCGAAATCAAATTCGTTGGCTTCGACGATGCACCTTAGAGCAAGGTTTTTCTTGATTTGTATGCTCTGCGGAATTTTGTTTCGTGTGTACGAGTTCAAATCCTGGTTCGCACTCAGCAATTACGAAATTGACACGCAATCCAAGGAACTGGAGCAAAGATTATGGGAAATTTTTCCGCAGAGAGACGTAGCTTTCTGGCCCTACTTGCTGAAAGATTCAGAGGCTTTGCGTGATTTTCTCGAACGTGACATGCCCGTGTCGGTGAATACGCAGATGCTTAAGCTCGGGAAATTCAAAACGGAAATCAAGTGGCTCGAACCTTGGGTGAAAGTTCAGTGGCGCGAGAAGCTCTGGTATATATCGCGTGACGGTAAAATGTGGGCACTCGATGACGAGATTAACAGGAATTTTCGCGGGAACGATCCCAAAATAATCTGGCGCATTCCAAAAGATTTACCGGACTCAACAAGTGAAGGAGTTAGCAGCGATGATGCAGTGCCGTTATTCGGAGTTTTCAAGACACCGTTGTCAACTCAAACAATGGAAAATTTCATGAATTATTTTCACGATTACAGCTGGTTCGAGTTTGTCTCTGAAGTAACTTGGGAAAGACGGGCTGGTTCGGATTTGTTCGTGTTGAAGCTTGAGAGAAATTCACAAAAATTCGAAGTGTTCATTCAGCGCGATAAATATTCGGATCAGGATTTGGGCTCGCTAATCGAGGACGTTTTCGAAGAGCTTGCGCATGAAGGGGGCAATCACATAATCGATGCTACGTATGAAGGCAAAATCGTAATCAAAGCGTTATAATATAATTTGCACAAAATATAAATATGAATCGAAAGATGGAATGCTTATGAAGCAATTAATATTTCAAGAAAAAGAAGGGGATTAACAAAGATGCCGGGGAGATCTGATGACCTTTTGACAGGTCTGAGTATTGGAACGACAAATACCACGATTGTTGTAGCAAAGAATGACTCGCGTTATTCTGAATCTGTTCGTGTCATTGGCTTGGGTGAGGCAGCTTCGAGAGGAATTTCCAAAGGCATAATTGTGAACCCGATTGAAGTCCAGAAATCGATCGTGCGCGCTTTCGAGGACGCTGTGAATGTGACGGGAATTTCGGCTGAACGTCTTCGTCGCAATGTGGTCGTTGCTTTCAACGCGATGGATGTGAAAAGCATAATGACACCGGGCATGGTCGTAATCGGTGGTGGCAGTGACGCTCAAATAGTCCGCAAAAAAGATCTCGAACGCGTAATCGGAACCGCGAAAAATAGACTTGCTCTCCCGAGTAACATGTTCCCGTTGCATACGATTCCAGTGCATTATGACTTAGACGATCGCCCCGTAGAAAATCCTCTTAACATGAACGGCACAAAACTTGACGTAATGCTTCAGACTGTTGCGTGTCCCGTGACGTATATATCAAACGTGATAACTTGCGTTCAGAATGCTGGTCTCGAAGTTCGCGAAGATGTCGGAGTGTTATTAAAGCCACTGGCGTCTGCATTGGGTTCGGTTTACGAGGACGAGATGAGAGCTGGCTGCATTTCGATCTGTGTTGGAGGCGGCTGTACTGGCATAACGATTTTCAGAGGCGGGCGCGTTTTTGCTGTCAAGAGCATTCCAATCGGCGGCAATCACATCACGAATGATTTATCGACTGTGCTGCACATGTCGCTGCGTGAGGCCGAGACGAATAAGCGCAGAATTTTTATCCAGGAAGAAGAAGACGCTTTGAAAAGTGAGGGCATTGATATCGACGCTGCTCTCGAAGTTGTCGTCGCTCGCATTGAGGAATTATTCGCAGATTACGTTCGCGCTGAACTCGAAGAATATGACCCGCAATTATTCCCGGGCGGCGTGATTTTGTCGGGCGGAGTTTCGTATACACCCGGAATTGAGCGAGTCGTCGAATCGATCCTGCAATTACCAGTCAGACCTGTTGACAAACCAGTTTACGAAATGCAATACGGACATAATAACGCATTTGACGTGAGCGCGGCTGGGATTCTGCGATACTTGAAATTAATCGAGCGTGACCCGTACATGTTCATTCCACCGAACTCACCATTGCCGGGACTTTCGAGGCGATACAAACAAGCTGCAGGGTCAAATCCAGATAGACCCGACAGACCCGAACGAGGCGAAACTCAGGATACAAGATCAGGTTTTCGAGCTCAAGGCGACAGAAGGCGTGGCTCAGCACGTGAAATCAGGAATAATATTGACGACGATGATTATCTTGACTCTGGTACGAGCGAACTGGATGACAATTACGATGATTATGATCGCGAGCGTGAACGTGTTTATGACGACGGCTATACTCAGGATAATAATAATTATCTCGATGACGGCGACAGTACGTATTACACAGACGATGGCTATGCCTATGGCGATGACGAAGATGACAAGAAATCTACACGTGAGACTTTGAGCAATTTCCTGACTGATTTGGGGAACAAGCTCAAAGATTTATTCTAACGCGCTGAATTTGCGTATGAAACTTGTAAACTTGATAGCAAACTTGATAAGCAAAATTGATAGACTTGATAGAATGATATAATACTTGCAAAATAATTTTTGGTGTATCTCTGTCACATGGAGGAGGATGTTGGGTGCACGATGAATCAGGATCAATTATTCAAACTTACAAATAATAATACGAAGCAGAATGAAAAAATCGTAGTCTTTGGTGTCGGCGGTGGCGGCGGAAATGCTCTGAATCACATAATCGAAAGTAACGTTCAGGGCGTTGATTTCGTGGCTGCAAATACTGATGGACGAGCTTTGGACATGAATTTGGCTCCGAACAAGATAATTCTGGGTGAGACTTTGACGCGCGGACTTGGTGCCGGTGCTGACCCTGCTGTCGGAAACGCTGCTGCAAAAGAGAGCATAGATCGCATAAAAGAATACATAGCTGATGCTGACATGCTGTTCGTCACGGCAGGAATGGGCGGTGGAACTGGCACAGGCGCTGCTCCAGTAATTGCTCAGGCTGCTAAAGACATGAACGTTCTCGTCGTCGGTGTCGTAACGCTGCCATTTTTATTCGAGATGGGACGACGCATGAAAACCGCTCTGTCTGGCATCGAAGAGCTTAAGAAAAATGTCGATGCGCTGCTGGTCGTTGAGAACGAGAAATTGCTCACGATTGCTGGTGACAAAATGCGCATAGTTGACGCGTACAAGAAAGTCGATGAAGTTTTGCGTCAAGCTGTTCAAGGCGTAACGGATTTGATCACGAAATCTGGATTCGTAAATCTGGATTTTGCCGATATTCGCGCGGTATTAACTCACGCCGGCACTGCCATAATGGGAATGGGCGAGGGCGAAGGTGAGAATCGCGCAGAACTTGCAGCACGAAACGCTCTGACTTCACCGTTGATGTCCGCTCCAGTCGAAGGCGCAAACGGCATTCTCATGAACGTTACAACCGGCACAGAAATTACACTCAAAGAAATGTCCGACGCTGCAAAAATCATCGAGGAAACTGCAGATGAAGACGCTCAGGTAATCTGGGGACACGTCATTGACGAAGAACTCGGCGAAAAAGTCCACGTAACGTTAATAGCAACTTTCCCAGAGAATGCAAAACCAAATCAGCGGCCAAACGTCAAGACCGGCACAAAAATTAAACGTCAAGACCCACCCGAAGAGCAAAAACCACCAGTTCAGCAACAACCTGAAAAACCTCAGCCAACTATCAGGAGACCAGTGCGAAATATTTACGACGTTTACAATACTCGCAGCCGTCAGCAGGAAAATAATTTCGAAGTAGCACCACTCTCATCACCGAGCGAGAATGAACGTGAACCTTTCAGAGGGCTTCCGAGGAGAGCTTATGACCAACCGGCAATTTTCAGAAAACCAAACAAGAACTAACAGACGCGCACTTCACAGAATAATCAGTGACGCCCCGCAGAAAAATTTCCGACGACGTGGTGTGTTGCCGTCATTCGGTGACATAATTCTGCCCGTTGTCGGTGTTGCTGCGATTGGACTCTTGGCAGTTGCTGGCAGACAGTTTTTCATAAACGGCTTGCAATCTTCACCCGGCATAGCTTCGACACGCGCGTACGCAGATTCTCCGGTCTTAATGGCAGAACGCGAGCGCACAAGACTCAGACAAACTCTCGAAAATCAAACGCAAAATCAGGCTTCAGCTCCGGAAAATCTGGATTTCAAATTCAACAACAATCCTAGCGTAACGAACACTGTCGCAACACTGGCAACTCCTGCGCAAACGAATCAAAATACAAATCCCAATACCAATCTAAATATCACAGTCGAACCTGTTAAACCCGAAACAAAACCTGCACCGAAACCTGCTCCCAAACCAACAGCGAAACCAGCACAAAAAACTCCGCCTGCAAAACCTCAAACTCCAGCGAAAACTCAAACTCAAACTGGTTCATGGCGCGTTCAAATCGGAGCGTTCGGCACAAAACAGTCCGCTCAAGATGCAGCAAAGAAATTATCGAGCAAAGGCTACAAAACTACCGTGTATTCAAACCCGGGTTCGAAATACGTGAAAGTTTGGGTCTCAGCAGGCAATTCGAAACAAGATGCTAACAAAATCGTCGATGCGATGAAAAAACTGGGCTACGGCAGCTCATACGCAATCCCACCGGCGGCGAAATAATAAATAATCATGCAAACTTCACACGAAAATTACACACGCGCAAAAATAAACGCAAATTTTGAAGAAGTCGAGAGGCTTCTTTTTTTGCACTCGGATAATCAAATCAAACCGGGTCTCGAACGAATCGCAAAATTACTCGCAAGCGTGGACAATCCGCAAAATTCTTTCCCGGCAATTCACGTCGTCGGAACTAACGGCAAGGGTTCAACTTGCGCGTTTCTCGAGTCAATCTTCAGGCACTCGGGCTACAAAACAGGATTTTACTCAAGTCCGCACCTCGAATCACCCGGCGAAAGACTGCTGATTAATTCACGCGAACTAGCTGCGGAAAAATGGCTTCACGCTCTGGAAATACTAATCGCAAAACTTGATAATAATTCTTGCGACAAGACTTCATATTTCGAATTATTAACGGCTGCTGCATTTTTACTCGCTCAGGAAAATAATCTGGATATAGGCATAATCGAGGCTGGCTTAGGCGGACGGCTTGATGCGACAAATTTGCTAGGACGGGTTTCCTGCTCAGTTATAGCTTCAATCTCAATGGATCACACGGAATACTTGGGCGACACTATCGAGAAAATCGCGCGTGAAAAATTCGCCGTAATACGGGAAAATAATTGCGCAGTCTTTGCCGGAAATGACGAATCTCTCACGAAATTATTCAGGGAAATTTGCCGCGAAAAAAATTCTCAGGGCTTAGTTCTTGGCTCTGAAGCAGAAATCTCGAACGTGAAAATTACTCCGAACGGAAATATTTTTGACTTTGAATCCGAAAATCTGCACTTGCAAAATATACACACAAACTTAATCGGCGCGTATCAAGTTTACAACGCAGCTCTGGCATTACTCGCAATTTCCAGCCTGAGAAAATCTTTCCCGAAAATAAACACACAAACGATTCTCGCTGGTATGAAAAACGCATTCTGGAAGGGCAGATTCGAGATAATATCGCATGACCCTATCACAATTCTTGACGGCGCACATAATCCAGACGGCGTTGCGAAATTAACAGAAAGCGTGAAAGAATTATTCTCCGGCGAAAAAGTCGGCTTGGTTTACGCTGCGATGCGAGACAAAGACTACGAATCATGTCTGCGAACTCTTAACTCAATTCCGAACTCGTCAATATATCCAACGTGCGTTCCAAACATGAAGCGCTCACTCGAATCCGAAAATCTTGAAAAATGCGCGCGAAAATTTCACTGGGAAAATTCGCAATCACTCGAAAATTTCGACGAGCCAATACACGCCGCGAGAAAATCCCAATCCGAAAATCGCGTCACGATAATCTGTGGCAGCCTGTACTTAATCGGCATGATTCGAAAATATTTCCAGGCATGATGCGATGCATATCAAAACATGAAAAAGCTCCCAATCGAATCGCGTGATCCAAAAGGGAGCTTCGTTTTCAATAATTTCGTGTTATGTCTGCGTGATTATTTCTTGTCTCTTGCACGAACCACTCGTGTCGGAACTGCTTTTTGCTGATTCGCGTTCGGTGCTGCAACGGGCTTTCCGAGTGCATAGGGCGCAACTTTCGCAGGAATTCCGGCGATTGCGTTGAACGTTTTCTGAGTTGCTTCAGTCGTTCCGTCGTAAACTGTGCCGTGAATCTCGTTGCCCAGCATGTCATAATGTCTCAGATATGTAAGCGCAAATTTCTTGCCGGTCTCATCGTATTCATAGCCATATTCCGTGAAATACAAACTTCCCGCAACTTCCGGAGCGATACCGTACTTGGACATCAACAGCTCAATCGTCTCATTCTTGACCGTCGTGTTCGTGTAATATTTTCTCGTCACAGCGTATGGCACGCCCTCTTCAGTCTTGCCGTAATCCAACAGCCACCACTTCATCTTGTTCTTATCCTGACCAAGATCCTTCTGCTTATTCGCGTCCCAAGCAACTGCAGGAACAACTGCCATCGCTAAAACTGCCACTAATACTACGCCTAACAAAAGCTTTTTCATAACTTGAAAAATTCCTCCGTAAAAAAATTTCACATTTCCGGCTATTCTAGCACAAAATCCTGATTCGTAAAATATTCGCAAAATATTATTTTTTCGCATTCAAAGCAAATGCCCCGATTGCGTAACTTATCATTCGTTCGCGACCTTCAGAAATTGCGTTGTAAATCCTGCCGTTAATAATTATCTCGCTCGAACCGCCACCGTCAAGATTCAATGCGTGCGGAATATCATGTGACCGGAAAATTTCTGTCAGTTCCGAAATCGTTGCGCCTGAAGCGTGCATTCCGTTTCGTCCGTCAACGAGCAAAAATATCCATTGACCTTCATTTGAAAGACCAATCGCTGATCTGGGATGTCGTGCTGATAACAAAGCGCTGTCAAATCCCTCTGAATTCCCAACAACTGCGCCTCCGTCCAATAATAACGGTCCTGCTTGAATAATATTCGTCATGTCAAACCAGTTATTCGCGTCCGAGACAAATTCCGGATTCACACTCGCAATTAATTCACCTGAGTCATTATAAATATACGGGTTAGATGCTGAAATCGCAAAAATCGCCTCGTCGTCATCGTTCCAGCCAAGTGCGCCGCGACCTTCGTACGGTGTGTTGAGAATTTTCCCGTTGACTTTCAACGCGCCAATCGGAAATCCACGTTCAGGCTTCGTAATCGCGAAAAATCCTGCGTTAATGCCAGCCTTCGCTCCGTGAAATTTCGTCATGCTGGATAAATAATCAAGTGTTCTAGCTCCAGCCTTGGAAACTAGCGGCGAAATTCTCCAGTACGATGGGTCAAGATAAAGCATCACGTAGAACTTCGGCAAAATCGCTGTGTTCGGATTCGAAACTGACGGCAAAATTCTATACGACAGCTTGCGGCTCTTAATAAAGCTCGATAACCTGCGAATGATATTATAATCTTCAATCTTGGGTGTCCTGAGAAAATATTTCCCGTGCGTCTGATGGCTGGTCGTCTCAACGGCTAAATCTTTCAGCAGCTTGCGCAAATTCTCAGCCTGAGATTTATTCGCGAAACCATCAATATAAAAGCGCCAACTCGGTATTCCAGAAAAAACTCCTTCCCGATGAATCAAAACTCGCATTCCGTCCAACGGATTACGAATAACATCCAGCGTGAAATTCCTGCGACTGATATTTCTCACGCGCTCCAGAAATTTCTGCATGTCAGATTTACTCAGCGCACTGTTCCCGTTAAATTTCGCCTGCTTTTTCGAACCGGAACTTGCGTCAAGAATATTCGGCTGCATTTTCGACGCAACAACAAGACAACCGCGTTCATAATCGCTCAGATTGCCAATATCCGAAAATCCCGACGGATAATCCCCGAGCAATTCCGCCTCAAACTTCAAGCCCAGTGACTCAATAATCCAGCGCAACGCTTCCCGACGTGTGACCTGCCCGTTCAAATTCGATACGTTATCCGTGACAATTCCAGTTCTGAGCAAAAATATCGCTCCGCCACGCTTCTCATGATATTCCTGAGATTCCGTCCAGTTAATTCCGCGCGCCTCAAGTAATCCCGACAAAAATTCCGCACGTGTCAACGCAAAGCAAAAATCCACAAATCCCAGCGCAAATGCAAAACTCAGCATTAACGCAGCAAAAGTCTTTCGCAACTTCAAAATACACACCTCCTGAAAATTAATCCTGAATATTATAGTGCAAGCTTTCCAAAAAATTGCAAAAAATCTGGTATAATCATGTCAATGCCCCTGCGGTATTCGTGATCTTGATTACGTTCTGAGCCAACACTCGCTTCTACAGTGGCTCATAACCACAGACTCAAAGTCTTTTTAGGGACGGGTCAGAACTTTCACGACACGGTATTCGCGGAGGCATTAATAATTTTCTCAGGAGGCAATTTTTCCATGACAGATTTCGAGAAACGACTTTCCCAACACTACGACGAACTCAAATGGCTGTACTGCGAACTCTACAATAACGACATGCAAGCATTCGAATATTTCTGCTCAATGCTGAAGCGCATGTGGCAAGAACGACGCGATATTTTACGAGAATTTGACGAGGCGCGTGAAAATGTTCCGAACTGGTACGCTGGCAATGATATGCTCGGCATGATGATGTACACAGAATGTTTCGCGAAAAATCTCAAAGGCGTGCGTTCACACTTGGATTACGTTCAAGAATGCGGCGTGAATTACCTGCACCTGATGCCTTTGCTCGACAGTCCTGAAGGCCGAAGCGACGGTGGCTATGCTGTCTCAGATTTCCGAAAAGTTCGTCCGGATTTAGGCACGATTCAAGATTTGGCAGATTTAGCCGACGATTGTCACTCAAAAGGCATCGGCGTGTGTCTGGATTTCGTCATGAATCACACAAGCGAAGATCATGAATGGGCGAAACGCGCTCGTAACGGCGAGAAAGAATTTCAGGACAGATATTTCTTTTTCGACAACTGGTCAATCCCGAACGAGTACGAGAAATATTTACCCGAAGTTTTTCCGACAACAGCTCCGGGGAATTTCTCATGGTGCGAAGAAGCAAAGAAAGTCGTAATGACAACGTTCTATCCGTATCAATGGGATTTGAACTACGCGAACCCGACAGTATTCAACGACATGACCGAGAACATGCTTTTCCTGTGCAATCAGGGAGTCGATATTATCAGGCTTGACGCTGTGCCTTACATCTGGAAAACTCCGGGAACAAATTGCAGAAACTTGCCGCAGGTTCACACACTCGTGAGAATTATGCGAATGGCTGCCGAAATAGTCTGCCCTGGAACGTTGCTGCTCGGTGAAGTCGTCATGGAACCGTCAAAAGTCGTGCCGTATTTCGGAACTGTCGATAAGCCCGAATGTCACATGTTATACAACGTTACGACAATGGCCAGCACCTGGCACACCGTTGCAACTCAGGACACGCGCTTACTCAAGCATCAACTCGAAAGCGTTTTCGCATTACCCAAGCAATACGTATTCCTGAATTACTTGCGCTGCCACGACGATATTGGCTGGGGACTTGATTACTCGTTCCTGCGACAATTCGAGCTCGACGAAGTTGCTCACAAAAAATACCTGAACGATTATTTCAAAGGCGAATTTCCCGGCTCAGCGTCAAAGGGCGAAACTTACAACGACGCTCCCGAACTTGGCGACGCTAGAATGTGCGGAACAACTGCGTCACTCTGCGGGATCGAGACGAACGCCACTGGCTCAATCGATCTGGATTTGACTCTGCATGCGTTCCTGTTCACTCAGAGCGGCATTCCTGTTTTATACAGCGGTGACGAAATCGGACAACTCAACGACTACACATATCATGACGACCCGAAAAAAGCTCAGGACAGCCGTTACGTTCATCGAGGCGCGTTCCACTGGGAAGACGCTGCAAAACGCTCAGACATGCGAACACGTGAGGGCAAATTATTCAAGGCGATTCGCAAATTGACCGAAGCTCGCGACAAATACTCTGTGTTCTCAAATTCTGCTGACACCTGGCTAATCGAAACAAACAACGATCACGTTCTTGGCATCGGCAGATATTACGGCGAGAAAACCCGTAAAGAAAAATTACTCGCGTTCTTCAATTTCAGCTCACAAGCTCAGGAAATTATCACCGACGAGAATTTAAGCGAATTTAATTACACCGACGCAATGACTGGCGAAAAATTCGTGAACACAAGCGGCAAAATTACTCTTGAACCATACAAATTCCTGTGGCTAATCGCTGAGAAATAATCACAAAATCACGAATCAAAAAAGCAGTTCCAGATTCAATCGCGAATCCAGAGCTGCTTTTTTCATACAAAAAATTTCACACGCAAATTCGCAAATTACGCAAATTACATCGTAACAAGTTCACCGTGTAAAGCTCCTGCCTTATCAATCGTCTGCAAAATTTCGATAATATCTCTCGGGCTTGAGCCTAGCGAGTTCAACACACGCACCATGTCTCGAACTGTTGTCGTAGCCGGCATAGCTACCATGCTTGAACCGTCCTCCTCAGCCGTAATATCCGTTCTGTTCTGGAACACAACCTGGCGCTCGTTCTCATTCTCGTTCTGAATTGCAACTGGAGATTCCCCAACTGAAACCGTCAAATTCCCGTGCGCAACTGCTACAGAACTGATTTTGACATTTCCACCCAAAACTACAGTGCCGGTTCGTTCATTCACAGCAACTTTCGCTCCGGTATCAGGCTCAATCTCAAGCTTCTCGACATATGCAAGAAACGCCGTCGGTGCTGCAACGTAATTCCCCGGCAAAAATATCTCGACCCGTCCAGCGTCAACAGGTTTCGAAATCGCTCCGAATTGCCGGTTAATCGCGTCAGAAATTCTCTGAGCAGTCGTGAAATCTGGATTGCGCAATAATAACGCAACTTGTCCGCCCATGTAATAATCCGAGGGAACTTCTTTCTCGACCAAAGCTCCACCAGGGATTCTGCCAACCGTCGGGACGTTCTTAGTTCTGGAATTTCCGCCACTCTGCGCGTTAAATCCGCCGACTAATAACGGACCTTGTGCGACCGCGTAAACTTTCCCATCAGCAGCTCTCAACGGTGCCTGAATCAAAACTCCTCCCTGCAAACTCGAAGCGTTACCCATCGTGCTGACATTCACGTCTATAGCTTGTCCGGGTCTTGCGTACGGGGGCAGAGTCGCCGTCAGAGAAACTACAGCAATATTTCGCGTCCTGACAGATCTCGCATCAAGCGTAACTCCGAAATTTCGCATCATGTTCCGCATCATCTGTGTCGTCATGTTCGAGTTATCACCCGTCCCAGGCAATCCCGTAACAATTCCCACACCAGTCAACTGATTTTCACGCGCACCCTCAACTTCCGTAATATCTTTGATTCGCACAACCGGATTCACTCGCTCAAAATCCAGATCCTGCAAATTCATCGACGGAGCAGCAAATGCTTTACTCGCAAAAATCATCGCGCAAAAAATTAAAATTATCGACATTATTAACGCAAATTTTCTCATGAACATAACTTAAAACACCGCCATCAAAATCTGTGAAATTATTCCGGGTTTCTGAGTTCTCGAAATTATCCCGCGCCCTTTAACAGCAATCTCCGCGTTCGCAACAAGTTCGCTCTTAATCTGGTTATCGCTGTTCACGTCCTGAGGTCTGATTACGCCGAGTAGCTGGAACTGCAAAATCTCTTCACTCGTGCGAATATCGCGTGTGCCTTCGATTACTAGATTACCGTTCGGCAAAACTTCCGTTACTAAGCATGCAACCGTTGCTGTAGCGTGATGTTTTCGTTCAACCGATCCGTCACCAGCGCTCGTATTATTCGTAGTCAATCCCAGGCTCCGAATGAATTTCAGGATTCCGGTTCCGTTGCTGACATTGCTATTCGAAGTTTTCGTAGCTTCCATTGTGGCTTCGTCTTTGGCATCAGTTTTTTCGCTCACAAGAACCGTGACAATATCGCCAACTCTCGACGGTCTAGCATCGCCGATCCAATTCGCCCGGTCATTCCACAATGACGCAGCAAGCGAATCATGCGAAAAAATCACACACAAAACTAATGCAAAAAATATTTTTCTCAATTTACGTCAACCTCCGCGTTATTCTCGTCAATTATTCGCGCCCTGAAAACTATTTTGCGATTGTCAGAACGTCTCACTCTCGCATATTCTCCGGGTCGCGCATCATCTAATAATACACCGTCCGTCACAGCTTTTGCTCCGCCATATCTTGCAGTTACGCGCACACGCCTGCCTTTCTTGATAACGCTCGAACTCGTCAGCCAAGTCAGATTCAACGCTTCACCCTGCTTAATATTCCTGTTCGCACTAAATCCGGAAATTTCGTTTGGATTCGACGCGTAAATTCCTGGTTTCGAAACTTTCATTTTGCGCGTGAAAAAATCTCTGGGGTTAATGCGATCGCCCTTCTTAATATTCCTCGACGCAACCAGAACATTCTGATACCAGGTTAAACGCACTCCCAAAGATCTAATATTTCCAGAATCATCACGAAATCTCAGCGTCGCAGCAGGTGTCCCGGGAATTATGCTCGCAGGATCGATTACGCGCCCGTCCGGGACTTGTGAACCGGCAGAAATTTCTACATCACCGTCCCAAGCCGATAAAGACTTTATAACCGGAATCAAACTCTCAAGCGAACGCCCCGAATTCACACGCGGATTATTGCTTGTCTCAGTGAAATTTCCCTCATATTCAGGTCTCTCAACTCGAACACTCGACGGCATGTATAACTCGATTCTGGCATCACTGGCTTCACTTTCTTCAATCGCGCGCAGAACTTCCGAACGCGACAAAATATTTCCAGACGCGAACAGCTCCAATCCCGAAAGAATTTTCCGAGTCTTAGAATTTCCGCCGGTAATTTTCGCAGCTTTTCCCAGCGTAAACGAATCCGTCTTCATGTAAATCACGTCCGGAATCTGAATTTTAATATTCTGAGCAGCTTCACACGCACACAAAAATACAAACGCAAATACAAAACTGAGGAGCAAAACACGCTCCCCAATTCCAAAAAATTTTCGCATCATGAATTAACGCTTCAGTCCGTTAGCAATACGCAGCAATTCATCAGCCGTCTGAATGCCCTTGGAATTTGCCTCATACGCACGTTGCGCGACGATCATTTCGACCATCTCTTCGACAACCTGCACATTCGACATCTCGATAACTTTTTGCCTGACTTCCGGCATTCCATCAGCTCCAGGATTTCCGACAATAGGCTCACCGCTCGCATCAGTCTGAATGAAAATTCTATCGCCAACCGCACGCAATCCCGCAGGATTTATGAATCTCGCAAGCTCTACCTGACCAATCTCCTGCAATTCCGTCTCATTCGGCATTCTCACACTCACAACTCCAGTCGGCGATAATTGCACTTCCAAAGCATCTTGTGGCACTGTTATAGCCGGTTCGAGTAATAAGCCGTCCTCGTTCACGATTTGACCTTCGTTGTCAATCTGCCATGAGCCACCGCGCGTGTAGCCAATCACACCGTTGCCCATAGCTACCTGGAAAAATCCCTCGTCGTCAGTTATCGCCCAATCCAATGGTCCGTCCGTAATCTGGAAATTTCCCTGCACCATGAAGCTCGGTGTCGCCGTAACTCGCGTTCCCAATCCAACCTGAACTCCCGTCGGAACAACTGAGCCAGCCTCAATCGGAGAACCAGGGTCTCGATAAATCTGGTACATCAAGTCCTCAAAATCCGCACGGCGCTTTTTATAACCCTGAGTGTTCACGTTTGCCAAGTTATGCGAAACTACGTCCAAATGCGTTTGCTGAGCGATCATTCCCGATGCACTCGTCCATAAAGATCTCAGCATTTCAAATATTACCTCCCGTTCAAATTATCCGCGACTATACGACGTAATCAATCTGCTAGTCTCGTCATCATGTGTCATTAGCGCTTTCGATGCGCCTTCATACGCACGCTGAGCCTCAATCATGCGCGTCATCTCCTCAACAACGCCTACGTTCGAAGTTTCATACGCTGCAGAAAATATCCTCACGTTCTCAACTGCTTCAGCGTCTCCGGATTGCTGCGTGGGTGTGAGCAAATTCCGCGCCGCCTGCCGCAAATACGTTGGTCTCTCGAAATTAAAAACCGAAACTCTGCCAACGACATTTTCGTCCACGATAACCTGACCAGTTCGATTTATCACAACGCTGCGGGCATTATTGCCGATCTCAATCGCACCGCCTTCACCCTGCAATTCATTGCCATTGCCATCGACCATTCTGCCTTCGTTATTCAGCGTGAAAGTTCCCTCGCGCGTGTAAAACGTATTGCCGTTCGAATCAGCAACTGCGAAAAATCCCGGACCGTCAATCGCTATATCCAACGGATTCTCAGTCGTCTTGACAACACCTGGGCTTGTGTCCATTACGTCTTCCGAGAATACATTCGCGAGAGCAAGTGTGCCGATTGTCTGCTTGCCTTTCCAATTCATCGTGAACGGCGGCACGGTCATGATTTTCGTCTCAGTATCTTCAGAAACTTTCTCGATCCTGTCCATATAAGCCGTAAAATCCGCGTTTGCACTAACTCGACGCTTGTAACCAGCCGTGTCTACGTTCGCCAAATTATTCGTGATTACGTCAAGATTCGTCTCCTGAACCAACATCGCCGACGCTGCAGCGTATAATCCCCTGTTCATATATCACATCACAACTCCTTTCGAAAAATTTCGCGTTAATATCTAGTATATCTAGTATCTTTTCCTACCGCCACGTTTGATATTCACAAGCATCGTGCTTCGACCGGAATTTTTCAGGCGATCAATTTCAGATAAAGCTTTTCCAGTTCCCAGCGCGACACTTTCCATCGGATTTTCCGCCATGAAGCAATATATGCCAGTCTGCTGCGAAATCAATTCCGGCAATCCGCGCAAATATGCTCCTCCGCCAGTCAATACGATTCCTCTGTCAATTATGTCGGCTGATAACTCCGGCGGCGTTAATTCCAGAACATTGCGAATACCGTCAACCAAGCTTTGCACTAACTCGCTAATCGCCATACTCACAGCTGAACTCGTGACCTCGATTTGTCGCGGCAATCCCTGAACAAGATCTCGGCCTTTCACGATCATTCTGTCATCTTGTCTCAGAGGCAAACACGTTCCGATCATTATTTTAAGATTCTCAGCAGTCTGATCGCCGATTGCAAGATTATACTGCCTGCGCAAGTATCGCGTAATGCCCTCGTCGAATTTATCACCGCCAATTCTAAGCGACTTCGAAACGACAACGCCTCCAAGCGAAATTACTGCAATATCCGTTGTGCCACCGCCTATGTCAACGATCATTTTCCCGCGAGCCTCTTCAACATCAAGATTCGCACCGATTGCCGCAGCCATTGGTTCTTCGATCAAATACGCTTCACGCGCACCGACTTCGATAGCAGCTTCGAGAACTGCACGGCGTTCAACATCCGTAGCTCCAGACGGCACACAAATCATCGCACGATTCCGGAAAAATTTCCCCGAACCTTTCGTAACGCGCCTCATGAAATGCTGCAACATCGCCTCAGTCATCGAGTAATTCGCAATCACGCCGTCTCTCAACGGTCTAACAGACGTAATGCTGCCCGGAGTTCGCCCGACCATGTTCTTCGCCTCGAAGCCTACAGCCAGAATATCTCCTGTATCCTGATCAACTGCAACAACTGACGGTTCTCGCAAAACTACGCCGTTATGCTTCTCGTAAATCAAGACTGTCGCTGTGCCTAAATCTATGCCTATATCCGTCCCGAACAAATATTTCTCACACCCTTCACTCCAAAAATCGCGAAAATCATCAACATTGACATAATAACTGACATAATTCCAAATCCCGAGGAATTACAGCCGCTGCTCTTGTTATCTCCGCCGGGTGCGGCAGGTTCTTCAGTTCCGAATTTCCAGATTTTGCACAGCGAATCAAGATCAACGTCATTGACAATATCAAGCTCAAACCAGCCGTGAATCCTGACCGTCCCAGAATAAATCGAAGTCAGCGTGACTGTGTATTCAAGATTCGAATCATCCTGAGCGTGCGAGACTTTCGGCAAAACAAACGGGTTATCATTCGACGGTCTTAGCTCTGGCAACGGAACAGGGATACTCAGGCGCGAATTGTCAATATGATCTGACCACGCGCTAATATCAAGATTCGTCGCCGTAATTTCCAGATTAATAACATGTCCCGTTACGAATCTAATATCATTCAGATGCGTTCCTGTCTCGCTGAATCTGTCCTCGCTGATTCGCAAAATTTCCGCAACTGCTTCAACATCGTCGCTATATTCCTCGAAGACAACATCGCCCATCTTGGTTATAACTTCCAAATCGCCGTTCAACTCCAGCGAAACGCGAATAAACGACTTGTCAACATAGCCGTTGCCGCTGAGATTCCAGGCTCCAGCAATGTCATAATCCTCAGCAAACGCAACGCCGATTCCCAAACACAACACTAACGCCAGTAATAAAAAATTTCGTTTCTTCATGATTTACGCTCCCGTTAAAAATTATTTCGCAAATTTACGATTCATCATTGCTGCAAGATAACCTGCTCCGAATCCGTTGTCAATATTCACGACAGAAATTCCACTCGCACAGGAATTTAACATCGAAAGCAACGCAGAAATTCCACCGAACGACGCTCCGTAGCCAACACTCGTCGGAACAGCTATCACCGGCGAATCCGTCAGACCTCCCAAAACACTCGCCAATGCGCCTTCCATTCCTGCAATCGCGATTATCACATTCGCACTCATGATCTCGTCAATATGATTCAGCACACGATGTAAACCCGCAACTCCGACATCGAATAATCTCACAACCCTGCTGCCCAAAACTTCACACGTCAACGCAGCTTCTTCGGCAACAGGAATATCGCTCGTGCCGCCAGTCGCTGCCAAAACGAAGCCAGAATATTTCGGCTCAGGAATTTTCCCAACGATCCCGATTTTCGCGAGTTCATGATATTCAAGATTTATCCCAAGATTTACGAGTTCATTCGCAGATTCTCTCGACAAGCGCGTGATTAATATCAAGTCCTGGTTATTCGCGAGCATTACACGAATTATTCCGGCAATTTGTTCCGTAGTTTTTCCTGCTCCGTAAATAACTTCTGCTGCACCTTGACGCAATTTTCTGTGCAAGTCAACTTTCGCGTAACCGACATCTTCGAAAGGCTTTTCCTTCAGCTTCAGTAACGCGTCATCAACTCCGAGTGAGCCGTCTCTCACAGCTTCCAAAATTTCCCTGACTTCCAGCAAAAAATTTTCACAACCTTACACGCAAAATATTTTCCCAAAAATAATATCACGAATCATAACTACCACCATATGCTGCCGAAATTCGTCTCGTTCTCAACAACCTTCTCGTTATAGAAAATCGCCTGTCTGACAAGTGCCATCGTTGGACCACGCTTGAGCTTCACTTTCATCTCGTCTACGCAATCACGCTTGCCCTGAAAAACTACTTCAACGCGACCGTCCAGCAAATTCTCAACAGTTCCGGTCAAACCCAAACGCTCAGCCTGATCACACGCCCAAGCTCTAAAGCCGACATGCTGAACTCTTCCGGCTAACAACGCGCGCACTCTGACAATTTCATCGCTCACAAAATCACCTCCAAACTCCCGACGCAAACAATTTTTCTTTTGCTTTCACGTCCCAGTTTTTCGCACTCAACGGTGACGCAGGACTTGGGTGCAGAATTTTCACAACTCGCGAACTTGTCACGACTTCGAGCAATCTCGACTCCGCAAAATTTCCAATTCCAATCGCGTTCTCAGGGCGCAAAATCTCAAGAATTTTTCTCAACGCATCGTCGCAAATCCCAAACAAGATTTTTCTCTCAGGCAGCTTGATTTTATCCGGCGTTAAATTCCGCGCAGGTCTCGCAATAAACAGCAACGGGCAATAATTCAACACGAAATTCTCCGCGAAAAAATTCTCCGGCTCAGCAAATTCATCGCGAAATAATCCCCAGAGTCTTTTGCCGCTGATTTCCGAACGTTTGCAATCAAGACCGAGAATCTTGTACGAATCCAGCTCGTTAATCGGCTTGCGAATCACAATATCTCGCAGCTTCAGCCAATCCCGCACAAAATTCACTTCACCGAACGGAACTCCAGTTTGCGCCATGCCCCAAGGTCCTGGATTCATTCCCAGAAAAACATTTCTAACAGACGAACGCAAATATTTCCGCACGTATTTCTCGAAACCGTCCCACGCATATTCCAGCGGATTATACGCAGCAATAACCGGCTCTGGAAATTCGAATTTCGCGCCATCAATCGCGGCGTTTAAATCCTGATATATCGCGAGAAAATTATTCTGGATCGCTTGACTTGACATCTTGCAAAAATTCTCCGGAGTGGTCTAAGTCATCATCGTAAAAAAAATTTTTCCGGTTCCTGTACCATAGCAGCATCGCAGCCAATCCGCAGCCAAAACCAGTTATCAATCCGAACAAAACGTAATCAATTCGCATCGCATTCCCGAACAAAGTCCCACCGTAACCGGCAAGCGCGTAGCCAAATCCGATCACACTGAACATTGATAACGTCGTGATAAATAATCTCATGAAAATTCTCCTGTGAAAAATTTGCAACTTTTTGTAATAATTTGTAACAAACACATTATAATAAAGCCAAGCGCAAATTACACCGAATTATAATTATTAATACACTAATATCTTGAAAGGAGTTTCGAAAATGTACACAAGCAAATACACGAAAATTCTAATACTGGCAATGATGTTCGTGTTCGCATTTTTCGCGACGGGAACTTTCGCTGAAGATACTTTCGAACCAGCAAAAACTGATTTAGAACCATTCTCCGAAGAATTTCTACGCTGGCAAAGTGAACAAAATTCTCCGGTCATAACTCGTGACAGAGCAACAGCAAATTCAGATTCCGAATCAGATCCCGGCTCAGAATCCGAAAATCTTAAACCAACCGGGTACATTCCAATTCCGATTGACCTGTCACATCTCGCAGATAATCCGCCTCAGGAAATTTCTATGCGCGACAAAGCTACGACAATCCCAAGCAAATACGATCTCAGAACTGCCGGAAATTACCTCACAAGCGTGAAAGATCAGGGCGATGACGGTACGTGTTGGGCATTCGCTGGAATAGGCGCAATGGAATCAAATTACATGCGGCAGGGAAATTCCAAAATGGATCTATCCGTGATGCACTTAGCCTGGTTCGCGATGAAAAATTCCGATTACTCAAAAGCCTACGAGAATTACAAAACCAATTCCAACATGAACACGATTCTCGGCAACGGAGGCAACTCTCTTTACACGATCGCGTTATATTCACGACTTGACGGACCCGTTCTTGACTCAGTATTGCCCTACAGAACCGCTCCGGCATACTCAACGCCCGAAAGTTATCCCAGAGTTCTGCGCCTGAAAGAGGCAACTTTCACAACAAATTCGCGAGCCGTAGACTCATCAGAAAACATAAAGCAGCGAATCATGACTCACGGAGCTGTCCAGATAAGCTATTACGGCAGCGCATACTCTTCATACGCGAAAATCAACGGACACACAACTTTCTACAATAGCGCGAACAGAATCGATCACGCAGTTTTGCTCGTTGGCTGGGACGATGATTTCCCCAAAGAGGACTTCAAGAACAAACCATCAAGTAATGGCGCGTGGCTCGTGAAAAATTCCTGGGGCGATATATGGGGCAC
This sequence comes from uncultured Synergistales bacterium, assembly GCA_905233725.1. GTDB lineage: Bacteria > Synergistota > Synergistia > Synergistales > Aminobacteriaceae > JAFUXM01. The sequence continues at coordinate 12,904 of CAJOEM010000005.1, read as the reverse complement.
AAACGGTAACGGCAACGTCGGCGACAACGGCTATTTCTGGATGTCATACGAACAGCTGATTTCTGACGGTTGCGCATTCATCGTTGAACCCGCAAATTCTGACATGCAATGCTACTATTATGACGCTCTTGGCTGGGTCGGAACTGTTTCATACAAATTCGCAGCAAATGTCTTCCAAGCGTTACGTGACAAGAACGAGAAATTGACCGAAGTAGGCTTATTCACGACCAACAACAACGTCACTTGCAAAATTAACGTCTACACCGGTCTGAAATCCGTAAATTCTGCGCCAACATCGGGAAATCTCGTACACGCTCAGAACGAGACAATATCAACAGCAGGTTATCACACGATCACACTGCACAAACAAATCCCACTGACAAAAGGCGATTATTTCTCTGTCGTCGTGCAATTCAGCAATTCACAAACCGCAGTCGAATCAAAAATTTCAGGCTACACGGACAATGCTGAAATCGAATCGGGCAGTTTCTTCTCGGATTACGGTTCAAACTCAAGTTGGTCAAAGGGAAATTCCTACAACGCCTGCATCAAAGCGTTCACAGTTACGGGTGGAACATCTCCTGTAGTGCCGATGAATCAGGAAGCTTCAGCACCGGTAATCAACACTACAACTTTAAGCGATGGCATACTCGGCGAAAGTTATTCCGAACAGCTCAGCATTTCCGGAACAAATCTCACGTTTACGACCAGGAATCTTCCGAACGGCTTGAGTTTCAACAGCAATACCCTCACAATCTCCGGCAAACCTACCAAAACCGGAACATTTACAACGACAATCACCGCGAAAAATTCTTACGGCAGCGCGACAAAACAATTCACAATTACGATTTACGAAAAACCTGCGCTCTCGACAAGTTCCCTTCCGGACGCAACGACTGACACGAAATATTACGCGAAACTCACCGCGAAAGGCTCTGCGAATATTATCTGGACAGCTTCAGGACTTCCGGACACGCTCACTTTCACACAACAGAACTCTGCCGGAACTTCAGCAACAATCGAGGGAACTCCAACTGAAGTCGCAACTTACAACGTCACGCTCAAACTCTCAAACGACGTCGGAATTGTCACGAAAAATCTCACACTCAAAGTCAACGGCGTAGCTCCAAAAATCACGGCTAAACTCCCTAACGGAATCGCTGAACGTGAATACTCCGCCTCAGAAATTTCAGCAAGCGGCACAAAACCAATCAGCTTCGATTGCACGATTACGCCTACAGCTGAGATGAAAAAGGCAAATATTCTCACACTCGAAGATTTGGGCTTGAAACTCGAACAAGATTCAGAATCCGGTACTGCGAATATAACCGGCACTCCTAATTTTGCGTTCAAGTCTTTACCGGTGAATATCACGGCTAAAAACGTCGTATCGAAAGCAACAAGCACCGTGAAATTTACAGTCGAAGGTGAAAAACCAGCTTTCACAACGCCGGACGAATCTGAAACTCAATATACGTTCAATACGGGTTCAGATATTGATCTCGATTTCGAAGTCACAGGCACAAAAGTTATCACGTTCACAGCAACTGGCTACAGTCCGCTGACATTCTCCCAGACTGGCGACAAGACCGCGAAATTATCCGGCAAAGCTCCGACAAGTGCGAAAACATTATCCGTGACAGTCAAAGCTGCGAATGCTTCAGGTACTGCCACGAAGAAAATCACGCTGAACATAATCGAGCCTCCGACAATCACAACTACTTCACTGGCTTCTGCGAAAACTGACACGAAATATTCCGTAAAACTTTCAGCCAAGGGTTCTGTGAATATTTCCTGGGACGTTTCAGGCTTGCCCGACACGCTCTCACTAACTCAGAACACGAACGGCACATCAGCGACGCTCTCAGGAACTCCGACTGAAATCGGAACTTACAACCTGACTTTCACTGCGACGAATACAGCAGGAACTACTACCAAGAATCTCTCGCTCAAAGTTGAAGGTGTTGCGCCAAGTCTGAGTCTCTCGTTTGGAAAAGGTGCTGTTGATCAGGAATATTCCGGCTCAAAAATCTCCGCGACTGGTACGAAACCAATTAATTTCACATGCACTCTCACTCCAACGACCGAAATGAAAGCTAACGGAATCTCTACGCTCAAAGATTTGGGTTTGGAACTCGAACAATATCCAGATTCAGGAACAGCGAAAATCACCGGTACTCCGATATACGCGATCTCGGATTTAGTCTTGAATGTCACAGCATCGAACGATGTTTCAAAGCAAAGCAAGTCCGCGAAACTCACCGTCACCGGAGCAAAACCAGCTTTCACAGCTCCGACTGAATCAAGCTACACGTACGTTGCAAGCTCAGATATTGATCTTGATTTCAAAGTCACGGGCACGAATTTCATCACGTTCAAGTCATCTGGTCATGGAAATCTCACATTCACTCAGGACGGCGAAAAAACTGCGAGATTATACGGTAAAGCTCCAACTACAGCGCAAACTTTAAAAATTAGCGTAACTGCGACGAATGCTTCGGGTTCTGCCTCGAAAAAGATTACGCTGGACATCATCGAGCCTCCAAAAATCACAACTACCTCGCTCAATAACGCAAAAACTGACGCGAAATATTCCGTAAAACTTGCAGCCAAGGGTACTGGCATTACTTGGGGAGTTTCTGGATTGCCAGACACGCTCACACTAACGCAAAATGCAACGGGAACATCAGCGACAATCTCAGGAACTCCTACTGAAATCGGAACTTACAACGTAACATTCACAGTCACAAATGCAGCAGGCTCTACCAGCAGGAATCTCACGCTCAAAGTTGAAGGTGTTGCGCCAAGTCTGAGTCTCTCGTTTGGAAAAGGTGCTGTCGATCAGGAATATTCCGGCTCAAAAATTTCCGCGACTGGTACGAAACCGATTAATTTCACCTGCGCGTTCACTCCAACGACCGAAATGAAAGCTAACGGAATCTCTACGCTCGAAGATTTGGGCTTGAAACTCGAACAAGATTCAGATTCAGGAACTGCGAAAATCACCGGCACTCCGAAATATGCTTTCACGAATTTGCTCTTGAGCATCACTGCCTCGAACGATGTCTCAAAGCAAAACAAAACCGCAAAATTCACAGTCACCGGAGCAAAACCAGCTTTCACAGCTCCGACTGAATCAAGCTACACGTATGTTGCAAGTTCATCAGCTGGATCAAACTCGAGTGGATTCCTACCGACTGAATCAAACTACACGTACGTTGCAAGCTCAGATATTTCTATCGATTTTGCAGTCACAGGAACAGATTTCATCACGTTCAAGTCATCTGGTCATGGAAATCTCACATTCACTCAGGACGGCAAGACAGCGAGATTATCCGGCAAAGCTCCGACAAGTGCGCAGACTATGAAAGTTACGGTCACTGCGACGAACTCTTCAGGTTCCGCCTCGAAAAAGATTACGCTGAATATCATCGAGCCTCCGACAATCACAACTACTTCGCTCAAAAATGCCACGACTGACGCGAAATATTCCGTGAAACTCTCAGCTAAAGGTGCAACCGGCATAACCTGGGACGTTTCAGGATTGCCAGACACGCTCACTCTCACGCAAAATTCAATGGGAACATCAGCTACTATCTCGGGAACTCCGACCGAAATTGGTTCGTACGATGTGACTTTCACGACAACAAATGCTGCCGGAACTACGAGCAAAACTCTCAATTTGACAGTGAAAGGTGTTGCGCCGAATCTGACATTCTCACTCGCAAAAGGCAAAGTCGATCAGGAATACTCCGGCTCTAAAATCTCAGCAACAGGAACGAAACCAATTACTTTCGCGTACACTTTCACACCGACAACAGACATGACGAAGAATAATATCACTAAGCTTGAAGATTTGGGATTGAGCTTCGAACCTGATCCGGATTCTGGCACTGCGAAAATCATCGGCACTCCGAAATATTCATTCGCGAATCTTCCTGTGAATGTCACGGCTGAAAACGCTGTCTCGAAAGCTAACAAATCCGCAAAATTCACCGTCAATGGCACAAAACCGGTTTTCCAAAATCTCAGCACAACTAGTTACACGCAAGCCGCCGGAACAAGTGTCGATCTTGATTTCGAAGTCACGGGAACAGATTTCATAACGTTCAGCGCATCAGGACAGGGCAATCTCACGCTCACGCAGACAGATACTCACAGAGCGAAATTATCCGGCACGCTCCCGACAACTGAGCAAAAACTCACGGTCACTGTCACAGCTGCAAATTCTGACGGAACTGCCAGCAAGAAAATCACGATCATTTCAAAAGTTGCTCCGAAAATCACGACTGCAACTCTCACGCCTGCGACATTAGATAATTCTTACAAACAGCAACTCGCAGCTACGGGTTCAACGAAGATAACCTGGTCTGTTGATGGCGATTTACCAGATGGCATGAGCTTCAACGCCAGCAGCGGAACTTTGTCAGGAACTCCGACAGAGGACGGAACTTTCGACTTGACATTCACCGCAACGAACGAAGTTGGCACGGATTCGAAAACTCTGAGTTTGACAGTTGGTGACGCGACTACAGCTGCAAAACCCAAACTCGAATCTGAGGCTGCGAAAACTGAATCAGAACTTGAATTTGAATCTGAGTCTGAATCTGAAGCCGAGTCTGAGTCTGAATCACTCGAGGATATTTCGGGGATAGAATTTGCGAACGATGCTAGTTCAAGTCAAGAATCTGAATTTGAATCTGGATTTGAATCCGTAAGTTCTGGGGATGTAATGATTGCTGCGATTTTGCCGGAGATTTTGATAACTGAAGATAACGTCTACGAATTTACGGTGAAATTTGGCGATGATGTTCCCGAGAATGCGAAATTAATCTGGAGCGAAGATTCTGGTGAGAGCGAATTAGTCGGCTTCTACGAGTCCAGCGATCAAAGCCTCGATAACGCAATCGAAACTGTGCCTGAAAGCCGCGAAATTATCGTTGCAGTTTGGCTGAAGGCGCGTGAGGAAAAATATTCACCGATGATTTTGGCAGAATCTCCGGAACAATAACTCGCAAAAATTCCGGAATTTGATATAATGCCTAGTCAAGAGAAATCTCTTTTCACGAGCGATTTGTGAATTGAGGTTTCTCTTTTTTACAGCTAATTTTACAGCTAATTTACAGGCTGCGAATTTTCAGGAGGAGTTTGCATGATAACGAAACGAATTATCCCGTGTCTTGACGTTCGTGACGGGCGTGTCGTGAAGGGCGTAAATTTCACGGGATTGAATGACGTAAATTCTCCGGTTGAACTTGCGGAATTTTACAGTGATAACGGAGCAGATGAACTTGTGTTTTATGATATTACGGCGTCGTCCGATGGTCGGAAAATTTTCACGGATATTTTGCGTGAGACTGCGCGAAATGTTTTCATACCGTTGACGGTTGGCGGCGGAATTTCTAGTGTTGCGGATTTTGAGCGAGTGCTTGGCTGCGGTGCGGATAAAGTCAGCGTTAATACCGGAGCTATTCGCAATCCTAAATTGATTCCGGAGGCTGCGAAATTGTACGGCTCACAATGCGTCGTGATTTCTGCGGACGTGAAGCGTGTGAATGGTGAGTTCAGGATTTTTGCGCGAGGTGGGCGTGATGATACCGGCATCGAAGCGATAAACTGGATTAAGAAATGCGTTGATAACGGTGCCGGTGAAGTTGTCGTGAACTCGATTGACACTGACGGCGTGAAAAAGGGTTTTGATCTCGAGATGCTGCGTGCTGTGAGTGAGTCTGTGAATGTGCCGGTGATTGCGTCTGGTGGAGCTGGCTGCATTCAGGATTTCATCACGTTATTCGAGACGTTGCCGAAAGTTGATGCCGGACTTGCTGCGTCGATATTTCATTTCGGTGAGGTACGAATTTCGGATTTGAAGCTTGCTATGAAACATGCGAATATTAACGCGCGAATTTAATTTGGGAGTGAATGACATGAATAATATTAATATTAACGACGTGAAATTTGATGAAAAAGGACTAGTGCCTGCGATTGTTATTGACGATGATACCGGAGAAGTCTTGACACTTGCTTACATGAATCGCGAAAGTCTGGAAATATCGCTTGAGAAAAAATTGACGTGTTTCTGGAGCCGTTCGCGTCAGGAATTGTGGCTGAAGGGCGAGACCAGTGGAAATTTTCAGCATATCATAGCTATCAAAGCAGATTGTGATCATGATGCGCTGCTAGTTTACGTGAAACCTGATGGACCTGCGTGTCACTTGGGGAATTATTCGTGCTTCGAGGATTTTATCCTGAAACCGCAGAAAGAATCTCACGAGAAATTCACGATTTGCGGCTTGATGGAGCTGATTAAATCGCGCAAGTCTGAGAAACTTGAAGGCTCGTACACGTCGTATTTGTTCGAGAAGGGGCTTGATAAAATTCTAAAGAAGATCGGCGAGGAGAGTTCAGAAGTGATAATTGCTGCGAAAAATTCCAAACAGGAGACGATTTACGAACTCTCGGATTTGATATATCACATGCTGGTATTAATGGCAGATCAGGGCATCGAGATAAAAGATCTGATTCTTGAACTTGCGTCGCGTCATGTGATTGATAAAAAAGTCAAGCAGGAGAAGATGGCGTGATATATTTTGTCGGAGCTGGTTCGGGAGCTGTGGATTTGATAACGGTTCGGGGGGCGAATTTGCTGCGGAAAGCTGACGTGATAATTTACGCTGGCTCACTCGTGAATCCGGAATTGATTTCTGAATATGCAAAAGCTGACTGCGAAATTTGTGACAGTGCTGCGATGACGTTGCAGGAAATTTCGGCGAAAATGCTGGATGCTGATTCGAGAGATTTGCTGGTTGTGAGGCTGCATTCGGGAGATCCTGCGATATTCGGCGCGATTAACGAACAGATGCGAATTTTGCGCGATAAAAATGTTGCGTTCGAGATTGTGCCGGGTGTTAGCTCATTTTGTGCGGCGGCTGCGAGTTTGCAGGTTGAGTACACGATCCCGGATTTAACGCAGAGTCTGATAATTTCTCGGCATTCAGGCAGAACACCAGTTCCAGAGCGAGAGAGTTTGCGATTTTTGGCGAGTCACGGCTGCTCGATGGCGATATTTTTGTCGGCGGGAATGTTGCGTGAAGTTTGCGCGGAAATAATTGCTGCGGGAAATTCTCCTGAGACACCGGCTGCATTGGCGTACAAGATTTCGTGGCGCGACGAGAGAATAATATCCGGGAATCTGCGAACGTTGCCCGAATTAGTCGAGAGTTCAGGTATTGCTAAGACCGGAATAATTCTGGTTGGGAAATTTCTTGACGGGAAGAATTTCGCGAACAAGTCCAGATTATACGACGCAAATTTCTCGCACGAATTTCGTGGAAAAATATAATTTTGCTAAATCCAGTGCGATATTATAAAATCTAAGCGAATATCAAAAACGGAGGATTTGTTTGTGCCAAGCGAGTATGAATAGCGAGAATAATATTGCATCGAAGTACGATATTAGCAAATGGCTTGATGAAGCTGGAGAATTTGTCAGCGATTTCGATGGCTTTTGGAAGGATGTCATCGAAGAGTATTGGCGTGAAGTTCTGGAAAGATTTTTGCCGGATTTGTACGCTGAGGCGGATTTATCCGGAACGCCTGAATTTCTGGACAAAGAGTTGCGAGATGTTCTTGGGCTGCCTGAGACTGATTCTCACAATTCGCCGTTATTTGTTGACGAGCTTGTGAAAGTTCCGATGAAGGACGGTGACGAGAAGTGGCTGCTGTTGCATATCGAAGTTCAGGGCAAGGGCGGCGCGGATATTTCGTACAGAATGTTCCTGTATTATTGCATGTTGTTTGCGCATTATCGAAAGAATATAGTTTCGTTGGCGATATTGACGGCGCGTCGGCCAAAGAAAGAAAAGGCTCTCGGGATTTACGAGACGGATTATTTCGGAACGTTGGTCAAGTACAGGTATAATTTTTTTGAGGCGTACAAATTCAGCGATGAGGAACTTGAAACGAGCGGCAATAAGATTGACTTGTTTTTGTTAGCTGTGAAATTTGCTGTTCGCAGCAAGAACAATGAGTCGAAAAAATTTGCGTACTTGAAGCGCATTGTCAGGATTTTGTTCAAACATGGGTTCAATGAGTTTGAACGTCGTGGAATTCTGAGATATGTTAATTACATTGTTGGATTAAGGGACAATGTTTTGCGAAGACAATATCATAGTTATATTACAGAAATCGAGGAGGGAAAGGGAATGCGTGATAGACCGGACTTTTTGGCAGTCATTGAGTACGAGTGTGCGCGCGATAAAGGAATTGAGCTGGGCATAAAACGAGGCATTGAACAAGGCATGAGACAAGGACGTGATTTTGCACAAGATTTGTTATCAAGTGGAATTTTGAGTAATGAACAAATTGCTGAGGTCTTGCGTTTGTACCCGCAATTTTTTGAGACAAAAGTGTGAAAATTTGGCAACTTAAGCGTAAAATAATTGCATGTGAAAATTCTGAATGAAAAATTAAAATGGAGGCTGAATCGTGAAATTAATATTTTTGGATATTGACGGAACTCTCACAAATCCAGGCGAAAATACTCCGCCAAAAAGTGCTCTCGAAGCAATCAAGAAAGCTCGTGAAGCTGGCAACAAAGTTTTTTTATGCACAGGGCGTAATCCTGATATGCTCATGCCCGTGTTCAAGCTGGGATTCGATGGCATGATCTCGTGTGCTGGCGGTTACGTTGCTGTCGGAGAAAATGCTGAGGAAGTCTTGTTCGATTGCCCGATGACTGACGAGCAGCGTGATATTGCGTTGAAATCTCTGCATGATAACGGCGTGTTCTGCACGATTGAAGCAAAAGACGGCTCATGGGGTGACGAGAATCTCGGGGATTTTCTCAGTGGTCAAGCCGAGGGAAATTCTGAGATCGAACGTTGGCGCAAAGCTTTGTCGTCAAATCTTGGAATCAAGCCAATGTCGCAATATGACGGCAGCCCGATTTACAAAGTCGTGATCATGTGTCAGAAAGATTCGCAGCTCGATCCGGCGCGTAAATTACTGGGGCAGGATTTCGATTTCGTGATCCAGGAAGTCAAGGCTCATAATTGCATGAATGGCGAATTAATTAACAGGAAATTTAGCAAGGGTCTGGGCGTTGAGATTATTGCGAAAAAATACGGCGTCGAAAAATCTGACACGTACGGCTTCGGTGACAGCATGAACGATTTGGAAATGATACGGACGGTCGGTACTAGCGTCTGTATGGCAAACGGTGCGGAAGCTCTGAAGAAACTTTCTGATATAGTGTGTCCTTCAGTGAGTGACGACGGACTTGCAAAAGCGTTTGCGGATTTAAAATTATTTTAATTTTCAGGGAGGTTTTTTGTTATGGCACTGGATTACAGAAAGTGCGCTGAGGAAATCGTAGCTAATATCGGCGGCAGAGATAATATCGCTCAAGCTGCTCATTGTGCTACACGTTTACGCCTTGTTATTAAAGATAATAATAAGGTCAATCGCAAAGTTCTCGAAAATGTCGATGGCGTGAAGGGCATGTTCGAGAACAACGGTCAGTTGCAGTTGATAATCGGAACTGGAACTGTCAACAAAGTTTACGCCGAGTTTTTATCGATCACGGGCATGTCAGAAGCTACAAAAGATGATGTCAAAGCTGCTGCTGCTGCTGCTCAACCAATTTGGAAACGCGTTTTGAAGGCAATCGGTGACGTATTCGTGCCGATTTTACCAGCAATCGTTGCGTCGGGCTTAATGATGGGTCTTGTCGAGGCATTGGGCAAAGTTTACCCGGATTTTGCAAGCTCAGACTGGTACGGATTCCTGGATATGGTCGCGAACACGGCATTTGCGTATTTGCCAGTTATCGTTGCAATTTCTACGGCTAGAGTCTTCGGCGGAAATACTTTCCTGGGAGCTGTAATCGGACTTGTTATGATTCACGCTGGCTTATTGAACGCATGGGTCGCAGGAAGTCCTGAGGCTATCAACGCATTCTTCGGCGTAACTGACGGAATTATCCCGAGTTGGAAATTGCTTGGCGATTTGAAAGTTGGCGAATGGGTCGTCGGATCGATTTCACGAGTTGGCTATCAGGGACACGTTATTCCGGTTATGATCGCAGTCTGGCTTATGTGCATGATCGAGAAATGGTTCCACAAGCACGTACTCGAAATGTTGGACTTGTTTATTACGCCGTTCTGCACAGTTCTGCTTACGACGTTCTTGACGTTCACGATTATTGGGCCGATTTTCTCACAGCTTGAGTCATGGGTTTTAGCCGGAGCTACAGTTCTCGTTAAGAACCCGATCGGAGCAGGCGTAATGGGAGCTATTTATCCTTGGACGGTCGTTATGGGTCTGCACCACATGTACAACGTAATCGAGGCAGGAATGCTGACAGACGTAGGCTTGAACACGTGGATGCCGATAGCTTCTGCAGCAAATTTCGCACAGTTCGGAGCGTGCTTGGCTGTAGGTTTGAAAGCGCGTAATAACCGTACAAAGGTCGTTGCGATCCCGTCATCAATTTCGGCAGCGTTGGGAATTACTGAGCCGGCAATTTTCGGTGTTAATTTGCGATTCTTCAAGCCGTTCTTAGCAGGAATGATCGGCGGCACGATTGGCTCGATTTTCGGAGCATTCCTGGGAATCGGTGCGAAAGCTTACGGTGTTACGGGCATTCCGGGATATTTGACGATTGCTCAGCCAGTTCAGTACACGATTTTGCTCGCGATCTCCGGCGGTATTGCGTTTACTTTGGCATGGATGTTCTGGCACGAAGAAATTGAAGCAGCTCCAGCAGCAGCCGAACCTGAGAAAATCCCTGAGAAAATTCTCGAGTTCAAGAGCGTAATCAAATGCTCAGCAGGCGAAATTGCTCAGCCAGTCGAAGGCAAAGTGATCCCGTATACTGAGATCAAAGACCCGACATTCGCAGCAGGCACACTCGGTCAGGGTGTTGGCATCGAACCCGAAGACGACGTAGTTTACTCACCAGTTGACGGCGAAATTTCATCAGTAGCTGAGAGCAAACACGCAATCGGCATCACTGGACCGGGCGACATGGAAATTTTGATTCACGTCGGTGTTGACACGGTCGAAATGAAGGGCGATGGCTTCGAGGATTTTGTTGCGGAAGGTGACAAGGTCAAGAAGGGACAGAAGCTCATGAAGTTCGATCGCAACAAGATCAAGGCAGCAAATCACCCCGAAACAGTCGTCGTGTTATTAACGAATAGTGATGACTACGATGATGTCAAATTCGGAGCAGATATCTAGTAAATAAAATTTAATCGCATGAATATTCCCCTTTGTTAATGATTTAATGATTCGCTAATAATCGTAAATCTTAACAGAGGGGAAATTTTTTTGGAGAAATCATGGTATTTTCGTCGGCTGTATTTTTGTTCGTGTTTTTGCCCGTGCTGCTTGGGATTTATTATTGCGTGAAGGCGCGTAACGTTCGGAATTTCATATTGCTTTTCGCGAGCATATTTTTCTACGCATGGGGAGAGCCGTTCTTCGTGCTGATTATGCTTGCGTCGATTGTTCTGAACTGGTATCTGGTTTTGCAAATGTCAAAGCATGATTCAAGCCGGAAATTTTTCATGTTAATCGCGATATTATTCGACGTTGGATTGCTCGGAATTTTCAAGTACGCTACGTTTATATCCGGGAATATTGCGAATCTGACAGGCTGGGAAAATCTTAGGGTGAATATTGCGCTGCCAATCGGTATCTCGTTCTTCACGTTCCAAATGATGTCTTACGTCTTCGATGTGTATTACGGCAAGTCTCAGGTGCAGAAAAATTTCTTGAATCTTGTCCTGTATATATCATTTTTCCCACAGTTAATCGCCGGTCCAATCGTTCGTTACGGACAAATCGAAGCCGAAATCACGAATCGTCACGAGAGTTTCGCGAATTTTTCCGAAGGTGTTCAAAGATTCGTTTATGGCTTGGGCAAGAAAGTTTTGCTGGCGAATTTCCTCGCACAAATTGTGGATAATATTTTCGATTACATGCCGAATCCGTCGGCTATGATGTCGTGGCTGGGATTGTTGGCGTGCAGTTTGCAAATTTATTTCGATTTTTCGGGATACAGCGACATGGCGATTGGGCTTGGCTTAATGTTCGGCTTTCATTTTCAAGAGAATTTCCGGTATCCGTATATTGCAAAAAGTGTGCGTGATTTTTGGCGGCGTTGGCACATTTCGCTTTCTGAATGGTTTCGCGATTACGTTTACATTCCGATGGGCGGCAGTCGCGTGAGTGAATCCCGGCATATCTTGAATATATTCACAGTCTGGTTATTAACCGGAATTTGGCACGGCGCAGAATGGTCGTTCATCGTATGGGGAATGATTCATTTCGCGTTCTTAATGTTCGAGAGCAAAATTGATGTCAGAAAAACGTTCGGAATATTTTCGCCGATTTATGCGAATCTCGTAGCTGCGTTTGCGTTGGTATTTCTGCGTTCGAAAGATACTCTGTCGGGCTGGCATTTCCTGAAATCTTTGCTCGGATTAAACGCGAATGCCTTTTGCGATTCGGGATTTTTCGAGTACGTTCACGGTTCCTGGCTGTTATTAATCATCGCGTGTGTTGGCTGTTGTCCGGTGATCCCGAAATTGCGTGAGAAATTTGCTCTTGAATGGCTCGAACAAATATTCCTGATTCTCGTGCTGATATTATCCGTTCTGGAAATCATAAATTCCATGTACAATCCGTTCATATACTTTAATTTCTAACTGGGAGTGCAAATTATGCGTGCGAAAAAATTTACGGCTGTGATATTCGTGATTATGATTGCGTCGTTCATGCGCTATGTTCTCGTGACTCCGTTCATATACTTTAATTTCTAGCTGGGGGTGCAAATTATGCGTGCGAAAAAATTTACGGCTGTGATATTCGTGATTACGATTGCGTCGTTCATGTG
>CAJOEM010000004.1:18881-145755 GCA_905233725.1 uncultured Synergistales bacterium | reverse complement strand
CCGTGAAAGAAATATTTGCAAATCCCAGCCGGCAATACTAACAAGTTCAACAAGTACCGTATGTATATATTACTCGTATAATCTCTGCAATTATGTACAACTGGATACCTATCCGATGCTGTCTTGGCAAGATAAATAAACGCTAGCAAATTCGAACAAAATCCAGAACTCGCAGCATTACTCATGAGTTTTCCCAATAATCGCGACTTCAGCGACATTCCCTAACCTCTGAACGGCTTCACGTCTTTCACAGCGTCATGCAAAGAAATTCTCGCGTCATGATTATCAATATCGGTCAAAATATATTTATCATTACCCATGCCGAGTTCCTTCATGTAGCTCAACTGGCGCAAACCTCGGCGCGATTTTATTCTCTCGACCAACGCAGCACGATCTTTCTCAGACAGCGCGAAGACCAAATCCACCGACGCTTGATCCGCCGCCAAAATATCCAGCGACGCTACAATGCCAATATTCGGAGTTACAACCGGTGCTGCTGCAACACCTTCACAATCACACGAGACAGACATGTTGCGCATGACGTTAATATACGCTACGTTCTTGCCAAAATGATCGATCGTTGCCTTAGTCGATTCAGACATTCGCTCCATAAATTCCTCGTTCGAAATGTCCCACTGCTCCGGCTGACCTGGTGTCGTGTGAATCATCGCTTTGCCAATACGCCCATCAGCACAGCCAATGCCGATATTCTTGTTCGAACCACCAAATCCGCCCATAGCATGTCCTTTGAAATGCGTCAATGCTAACAACGAGTCATATTTCAGCAAATCTTTCCCAACAGACATTTCCTTGAACCATTTTCCATTTTTAACCGGCAACATAAGCGTGCCAAATTCGTCGAGAATGTCAACCGGAGAAAACGTCCAACCGTTAATTTTCAGCGTCTCTCTGTGAGCTTGAGTCGTGAATCTGTCGCCGTCATAATACGAGTTCGTCTCAACAATCGTTCCGTCGGGCAAATCTTTCGCGAGCAAATCTTTCACCCAGGCTCTCGGGATAATATTCGGTCCATGTTGCTCTCCAGTGTGCAATTTCACCGCAACTTTCCCATTCAAAACAGATTTCACTCGCGCAAAAATTTTCCGCAATCCCTCAGACGAAAGATCTCTCGTGAAATATACGACTGATTCGTCACCGGTTCTCTTAGCGTACTCAACGTAAACATCGCCATTAGTTCCAGCTTTCATAATTATTCCTCCTAAATCAAATTCTAATTCTCAATTCTAAAATCCGAAAATATCTTCCGCTCTTGACATATTATCACGAATCGCAACACCAAACGGACAGCGCTTCTCACACGCACCACACTTCACGCATTCGCCGGCATGATGCTCAAGAACTTTGTAATGCTCACGAACTGTCTCGGGAATTTGTTTCTGTGACTCAGCAAGATTCAGGAATTTCGTCACACTCGCAATATCAATTTTCATCGGACACGGCTCACAATGGCTGCAATACATGCAATGACCCTTCCAACTGATTTTCGGGAACGACGACAGCGCCAACGCATAATCTTTTTCACTCTCACTAGCTGACTCATACGCCAATGATTCCTGCAACTGCTCAAGAGAATGCGCTCCAGCTAAAACACAGCTCACTCCGGGACGGCTCAATGCGTACGATATACACTGATTCACAGTCAAAGCTGCTCCAGCCGGTGACAATTCCGCGTTCAACAAGTCTCCTCCGCCGAAACATTTCATAACCGTAATGCCAACGCCCAATCGCTGACACGTCTCGTATAATTTTTCGCGTTCGGGATCCATGTTCGTCAGGTGATTCTCGTAATTAGCTTCGTTCCATAATTCTTCAACATCTTCGCTCGCAGGCTGCAAATCATAACACGGATTCACACTGAACATTAAAACCTCGATCGCGCCACTCTCAACAGCTTCCAACGCAACTTCGGGATTATGACTGCTCAAGCCGACAAATTTAATCTTGCCGGAAGCCTTCAATTCTCGCGCGTAATCCAGAATGCCGTTATTAAGAATTTCACGCCAATCACTCAGCGCATCACAATAATGAATCATGCCTACGTCGATATAATCAACCTGCAGCAACTTCAGCATCTCAGAAAATCCAGCTTTGACCTCGCGCAAATCCCGAGTTCTCTCGTATTGACCGTTCTTCCAAACCGAACACAAATGCGACTGAATAACAAATTTCTCGCGGCGATTCTTCAGCGCGTTGCCTACAGCTGCTCTAACTTGCGGATTCGACGTGTACAGGTCAAAATAATTTATCCCGTGCTTCTCCGCGAAATCAAATAATTTCTTCGTCATTGCGAAATTCTCCTCAGAAAATCCCT
This sequence comes from uncultured Synergistales bacterium, assembly GCA_905233725.1. Classification (GTDB taxonomy): domain Bacteria; phylum Synergistota; class Synergistia; order Synergistales; family Aminobacteriaceae; genus JAFUXM01. Next base: position 143,423 of record CAJOEM010000004.1, on the reverse strand, counting down.
CGCAACCCATAGCAATCTCGCTGACTTTAACGCCAGTCTTTCCCAAATCTCGATAATTCATAAAAATTTCCCCTCTCAAGAATCTCAAGAATATCATTAAAAACGCAAGTAACGCACCGAACGCAATTTCCAAATCTGCGACATTAAATCTCAACGCGAAATCAATCCCGAAAATTCTCAGCGGCAACCAATCATAAACCGCGCCGAAAATCACTCGCTCGAACAGATTCGCAAACGCTCCTCCGCACATTACCGCAAAAAAAATGCGAGTCCGAAACTCAAATATTTCCGAAATCGCAACGTAAAAAATCATCGCAAACACTACCGTAGCCAAAATTAACGAAATCTCCGGATAATTCGCAAATATCCCGAACGCTACTCCGGAATTTCTCGAAAACTCCAGCGCGTCACTCAGAAAAAATTTCACGGACAGTTCAGGCAGTGCAGAGAAAATTATTATCCCAATTATTGCCCAAAACAAAATTTCCTGATTCCCTCAGCAACTCCGCTCTCATTGCAATTCTTGAGCGTAACGTAATCAGCAATCTGCTTCAACTCATCGCACGCGTTATTCATCGCAACTCCGATCCCGGCAGCCTCGATCATGTCAATATCATTCAAGCCATCACCGAACGATAGCGCATTTTTCACGTCAATTCCCAGAATCTCGCATAATTTCTTCAATCCGTAGCCTTTGCCAGAATTAATATCATTTATTTCGAGATTATTCGCAACTGATGAAGCAATCGCATTCTTCGGAAAAACTACCGGCAACGAACGCAGCAAATCACGGCGCAATTCCGCGTCTTTCACGAACGCCTGAACTTTCTGAACACCCGCAGCATTCAAAATCCGTTCACGAAATTCTTCGTCATCAATCGGAGTCCTGAAATTTTCCAACATTCCACGCTGAATATTATCCAAAGCAAATTCCGCAATTCGATCATAATTCTTACGCGGCATGTAGCACACGCCATTCACAACACAATCATAAATTACAGGCAAATCGTCAAACACTCGCATCATATTCAGCGCACGTTCAACCGGAATCTCAGATTTTGCCAGCGAAATATTTCTCTTCACGTCAAGAATTTCCGCACCGTTCACAATTATCGCGTAATTCACAAATTCGAGAGCCTTCACGCACTCCGGAACAGCGTGCCAAAATCTGCCAGTCGCCGGAACAATTTCAATCCCCAAATCATGCGCATCTCTCAACGCACGAAAATTCTCGTCCGTCAAAACTTTCTGCTTTGTCAGGAGCGTGTCGTCCAAATCAAACGTAATCAGCTTTACCATTATTTATTATTTTTTCTATTTCAATCTATTCTCGTTCCCGTGAATCAATCTCACAACGTTAGACCTGTGTCTGAAAACTCCCAACGCAGCCAACGCCAGCGCAACTAACGTGAATGGCAACGGAGCTTTCAGAATCCAGAAGAACAACGGCATCGCAAGCATCGAGAGCATCGACGCAAGTGAGACATATCTGGTTGTCTTCATGATCGCGTACCAGATCGCGCCGCAAAGCAAAACTATCGCAAATGACTCCGGAGTCCAGATAAAAAATAACGTTCCGTACGTCGTAGCTACACCTTTGCCGCCTTTGAAGCCAAGCCAGACCGGATAATTATGACCGATTACAGCCGCAAATCCAGATAACGCTATCAAAATTTCCTGCTGATCCGGCAAAAACGACTTACCCAAATGCGCCGCAATTAACAAAGCAAACGCACCCTTCAACATGTCGAACACAGCCGTGAATCTCGCCCAGCCCTGACCCATCGCACGTCCAACATTCGTCGCGCCAGTTGCGCCAGAGCCTATCGAGCGTATGTCGAGTTTATCGCGCTTGCCGTTCGAATCCTTGTGAAAAAGTTTCGTAACAAGATAGCCCGTCGGAATCGAGCCAATAAAATACGACACTATCACCCATACTATAATAATTCTCATAACTTCAGCCTCCAAAATATTTTCGCAATTATTCGCAATCAATCAATGCCCGTAATTCTATCCGAGCCACGCTTAATCTTCAACGCAACAAGATCTTTCTCTTTCAAGTCCTCCCACTTGAAATTCAGCACGAGCAAAAATAACGCAGAAAACGGATCTACTCGCCAATTCTTACGCTCATTCTTGAACGATTCGTGAATCACTCGCAACTGCCGTGAACCCTTGTCGCCTTCTTTCATGTCATCGAGGAACTTGTTCACTTCTGAGAGCGTGTCAATGCCTGAAGCGCGCAAAATCGCACACAAATACCCGAAACTCTCGCGCAAATAATCAGCACTCGGCGTAAATTCCGGAAATCCTGCCTCAATCGCTGCGGCGTTCCATTCTCCCAAAAGATTCGCGTTATCACGAAACATCGCGTACAATTCCTCGTCCGTGAAAATCTTCTCGGCATTAAGAATTTGCGTCTCCTGAGAATTTTTGCTGGCAGAATTTGCTTTCGGCGGAATCAACAAAGCTTCCTCGCTAATTTCACGTTTGAGCGTCAAGAATCCCTGATCGGCTTTCTCAAGTAACGCTGCTAACAAGACCAATTCACGCGTCAATTTCTTTTCCGAAATGCTGCCTACTGTCTGATTAACTCGCGGCGAAATAGTTGCCCAGGCTTCCTGCAGCATCGTGCGCAATTCAAGCCTGAAATTCAGATTCTTGTACTTCGCCCATTCACGCAAATTTCCACGTGATGACGACAGCGCAAGTATATACACAACCGCAGGATAACCAAATCTGTACGGATCCTCAAGACCGCTCGACGGCACTGAACGCTCTGAATCAATCTCAAACTCAGATTTCACAACTTCCTCGATTCTCAGAACATCTTCAGGGAAACGCAGCAAAACTCGAATCGTTACCAGATCAACTTCAGCAAGATCATTTTCTTCGAGACTTGAAAGCAAACGCAGCAATTCTGCCGGAGGTTTCGCCCAACCCTCAATCGCGTAAAATTCAACTCCCTCTAACTCGACTAGATCTTGCATCAAATTGCGTATCCTCGAAGCGTACTCTTCATACAGCGACAATTTCTCGACATATCTTATGCCAATTTCATCAATGCGGTGCTTTTCCATGTGAAAATTTTATAATGCTTTCATAATTTTGCAAATATCACGTAAATAATTTTCAGGAATCTCAGCAGGCTGTGACGGCTCGACGAATTTGTCATAAATGCACGGAATATTCGACTGCTCAGCGAAGAGACTCACTTTCGGGTCATACGGCATCATCGCAACTCTCACCCCGAAAATCCGCGACAATACTCCGAAATGCAATCTCATTCCGAAACACATCTGCGCATCTTTCCATAAATTTTCAGCAGCACGAAAATCCCGCAGCAAAACTATTTTCGAAATTCGCAATCTAGTTCTATATTTCATCAACGTGTTCACGTCATCGTCCGACATAGCTACACCGATAATTTTGCTCCTGAAATTCCTCAACGTTCCGGGTTTATCAAATTCTGACGCGAGTATCTCGACAAATTTCTCAGTCTTGGAATGCGCGCGCAAATTCAGCAAGATGTTTTTCTTGGCAAGAATATCTTTCATGGATTCATGATTTTCGCATCTCAGAATTAATGCCAAATCCGCACCGAACAGCAAATTTTTCACACCGAATTTTCGGGAAATCTCGAACGAGTACGAATCCCGAACCTGAAATATTTTGCAAATTCTCAGCGCGTCACGTGTCAAAAATCTCGAAATCCTGGAATGCAAAACTCCCAAAGATTGACCAATCCCAAACGGCACACATCCGCAAAATTTCGCCAATCTCACCAGACCCCAATACCAAACGCAAGACCTGACACTCGTCGAATCCTGAAACAAACCACCGCCACCAAGCATTAAATATTCACTCTCTCGCAAAGTCTGGGACACTTCACGAAAACTCCAACGCGAAATCGAAGCAACCCGAAATTTTTCAGCAGTTTGAATCGGATCGTTCGACAAGACGACTACTTTGCTAAGATCAATTCCGGAATTTTCGAGAATTTTCAGGCTCGCATCAAGTAATAATTCATCGCCGAAATTTTCAAAGCCGTAATAACCAGCAAGCGCAATCTTGTACTTTCGCATTTTCTTACGAGAACAATGGCTTCAAAATTCGCAAAACCGGAATCAACACGAAGCGAATCATCACAACCAGAATCAATCCGAACAGCAAGCCCGTCCATAATCCGTTAAATTCGCGCAAAAGTGTCAGCAGCAACGGCGTATGAAAATGACAGAAACTGTTTATCACCGACGAGAAACCAATCACAACACCAACTCGCAAAATTTCCCGGTAACGCGCAAGATAATTCCGGCTCACGAGAAAATTCAGCAGCAATAACGACGGATAGCCAATGAAAGTCTCACGGGTTCTGGGTCTGGCAATCAGCAAGTTCTCCAACGTGTCACGCATGCGTGATTCAAAACTCGATATTATCGCAACATTTCCGCTCCTGAAAATCATCAAGCCAATCGCAACTGCCAAAATTCCGCACAAGATCAATTCTCCCCAGAATGGCGGACGTGAAAGAAATTCCAGAATCGATTCCGGATGAATGCGTCTCTTGAAATCGTGCAGAATCACCAGAACCGGCGGAATTATCAACGTAGCTTTCACTCCGGAAAACGCGCGCAATCTCAACATGTACTCCGGCAAACTGTAGAACGCTGCAACTGCGAGACCACCAACCAACACAAACGCAAATCCCTGAATCAGGCTGCGATTCTTGTTATAATCCATCGCCAATAACGCCGCTTCAACAGCAATCATCGGAGCCAGCAACGCACACGCAATTCTCGCAACAAACGAAACTTTCGCGCACAAAATCGTCAAGACTAACGCAGCAATCGCGAAAATTATTTTCGTGCGGGAATTTTCAGCAAGCCCCATTCTCGTGAAATATCGCCAAAACGCAAAACTCAACATAGCCGCAACTGCAAATGACGCGAGAATATTTCCAACAAAGCCTCGGAACGGGTGTGGAGGATTCGCCCTGAATAACACCTCTGGAAATTTTATGCTGAAATTATGATCTCCCAACGCGCGCGCAAGTAAATTCATCTCGCTGGAAAAATCCTTGAACGAGAAATTCGTCGTATTCTGAGGTGCAGTTCGCAGCAATAATAATCTTACTGAGCGTTCGACGGCTGCACGAATCAATCTGTCACGCAACGCAACTCGAGTAATATTTCGTGACATCATCTCTTCATTCGTGACACTGTGTAGCGGCATCAACATCGGCGAGACAAGTTCGTTCAGATTTTTTTCACCCATTTGACGCGAAAATTCCACAACGGCTAACGGTATACCGAAATCTTTCGCAACATTCGCTAGTGCGCTTACATCTGGATAACCTGAGACAACTTCACCGGCTGGTGTGAAAACTGCAACGTGATATTTCTCGTGAACAAGTTTCAGCATTTCCGCAGCGTTATTAGGCAAAGTTCCCGGAGATGGCGCAGGTCTGTAGTAAATTGGCAATCCGGATTTCTTCGCAGCTTCGAGACCGTCAATATCCGGAATTATCCCGACAGTTTTTAGCATACTGACCGAGAGCGGCAAAAATATCGGTGAATTATCATGATTCTCATTCTTGATCGAAAATCTCACCCGCAGCCAATGGTTCAGCAAATCTTTGTGCGGAGAATTTGGCAGAATCGAAATCACAGTTCCCTCAGTTCCGCGTTCAGGGTCGCGTGTAATTGTGAACTCAGCCCAACCGAGACCGTGACTGATATTATCGCCGGTTAATTCCGAGACCATCAAGCCTGTCAAACCGTTTTGCTTGAGCATCTCGATTGCTTCGAGTACATTCAGCCCGGAATTTTTCGCCAACGCTGAGATTTCACGATAATCTGCCAGAATCGCAACATCGGTGTTAATTGCTTCAAGCCTCACTCGCGGTATCAATCCTAAAATCGCGCACACAAATACGATACACAATACAATCGCAGCAAAAATTTTTCTCGTCATGTAAGAATTTCCCCTCACCATTTACTAAATTCTTCAAGCTTGATTATAGCGTCACTGAGTTTTTCATCGCGCATACGTTCTACCATGTCGATAATTTCTTCACGTTCAGTCATCGTGAACTCCTCTCAAAAATATTATTCTTAAACTAAAATTGTAGCACGCTGAGATTTTCGCGCCTGAAATCCTGTTCGGGTAATAATAACTCGTAAAGCTCCGAAACCTTTCTCTCTAGAATTGCAGCTTGAGAATTATTCCTGAGTTTTGAGGGTGTTGTTATGATTGGAATTTGTGAGTTTTTCGCAAAGTTTTTCAGGAGCAATCGTCCGTTGTGATTGAATGCCAAAATCCGCGCGTAATTTATTCCAGAGATTTTCACACTCTCAGCAATTTCCCGTTCGAGATTCAGCATAATGTAGATTAACCTGCGATTCACGTGAGCCTTCGTATATCTTGACGACACGCAGCTAGACACAAATTCTCGCAAATTCCGTGATGATTTCCAGTGCTTAAGAAAAAGATTCTCGATGCCTTCATCAATCGCGTAAATTTTCCGCAAATCTTCAGGACTGCTTCTCAGGAAAATATTTCGCAGCATATTCCAGATTGAAGCTTGGTAATTTTCGCAGAGTCTATGATTAACGCTTGCTCTGGTGATAATTTCCCGGGAATAATTCGGCAAGTTTCGGAAATTCGCTCCCAGATTTTCACGGATTTCTGAACTCTTGAGATTTTGAACTCGCTTGAACGGCACGATTTCGAGATTGCAATTACACTTTCGCAGATTCATAACATACGATACAGCCAGAAGATTATTCGGTTTCGCTATGAACTCGCCAGCTCCGTCGAATAAATTTTCCAGAGCCAGAGAATTTGCTTTTGGAAACGAGAATCCTTCACGCAATTTTTCACGCAGAAGTTCTCTGTAGGCTTCGGGTTCGTGCAGCAGTGTCTCGACGATTGGCGCAAAATCATAATCCGGGTCTTCCATTCCGAAAGCAATTTTCCCGGCGAGATTAGTTTTCCGCAAAATCTCCACAGCTCCGAACGCAAAATCCTGAGCAGCGGCACAAGCGTATATAAACGGCAATTCGATTACTAGATCTGCTCCGGCTTTGATTGCCATTTCTGCACGGTAGAATTTGTCAACGATTGCAGGCTCACCACGTTGAACGAAATTTGACGATAATATAACGATCACGCTATGATTTGCGCGTAAATTTTGCAGCAGAAACTCGTGTCCGTAATGTAGCGGATTAAATTCTGCGATGATTGCGAAAATATTCTCGGGATTTGGATTTGATATGATCATGTCGTGATTTTATCATGTAATTATCATGTAATTCAGGAGTTGATTGCGAATGTGGTTTGCGTGTTTTGAAAAAAAAGTTACGGTTTTTAAGAAGAAAGATCGCGAGACTTGGCTGAAAATTCGCGACGTGTTGAGAAATTCCGGCTTCAAAGGCGTGCGTGCGAGTTCGTACTTGGCTGACAGTTTGAGTGCGTGCGGCTGTGGCTCAAAACTCGACCCCAGAAATTTCGGCGTAAATGGCAAAATTGACAGACACGTATATTTCGTAGACGTGAAATCCGAGGACGCAGATCGTGCCAGAAAAATTCTTGCTGACAACGCTATCGAAGCAATCGTTGAAGCTGATCCAGTCGGCAATTTAGGGAGAATGTGAAAATGATTGACGATTCGCCGAAATTAGTCGTTATAATTCAGTGTGATGATGTCGTGAAGAGATGCTCTGGATTCTTCTGCATGAACGATTTCTACGAACGCACAGGAAAATTCGCAGGTTATCCGGAAAATACTCGCTACATGACGATGACTTGCGGAGGTTGTTGTGGAAACTTGCTGACAGCGAAACTCGAGAATCTTGGACGCAGACTTGAACGCGCGAATTTGCAAAAATCAGATGTTGTTATTCATTTTGCGTCGTGTGTTTGTTCGGATAATTCGCACCGTCAACCGTGTCCGTTCATGGGTAGAATGCGAAATTTGCTGAATCGTAAGGGTTTCGGGAAAATAATTCTCGGGTCGCACGTGTCGCAGAAAGCCGAGGCAAAACGTAAGGCCGGAATTTATAAAAACTGGGAATAGTGTATAATAATCGCGTTTTTTCGAGTAAACGTATTAACGTATTTATTTAGGAGGAATATTTTTTCAATGCGCGTATTACTATCGGTTATTCATATCATCGTTGCAATCGTGATCACGGCTATCGTGTTGCTGCAACAGAGAAAACAAGGCGGATTTGCAGGAATTTTCGGCGGCGGCACTCAGGCTGACTCAGGACAATGGCAGAGATTTTCGCAATTAACGAAGATCACGATAATTTTGTCAGCAGTTTTCATGCTCACATCGTTTTTCCTCGTACTCATGAGCTAATTATTACGGCTAATTATTACGAATCGAGAGGAGTAATCACATGTTGAAATCACTTCAGGAAGCAACGAGCCTCAAAGTGAAATCTGAGCGTTTTTTGAGCGCAACACATGACGAGATCAAATCCGGCGCAACTACTGATATATATTTCATAAACACTCGTGATGTTTTATCGTCCGTGAATCTGCTTGACACGAAAGTTACGGCAGAAATTTTCTCGCGTTCGACGGGGATTTTCGCTGGCTGCGGAGAAGTTTTCGAGCTTTTGAAGGACGCAAACGTTGAGATCGAATCGTTAAAAGAAGGCGACACGTTCACACCCAAAGAAGTTGTCATGCGCATAAAAGGTTCATACGGAGAATTTGGGATTTACGAGACAGTTTTGCTTGGAATGCTATCGAGTTCGTGTGCGTGGGCTACGGCTGCGCGTGAATGCGTCGATGCTGCGAAGGGTAAGCCGGTGTTGTGTTTCGGAGCGCGTCATTTACATCCGGCTGTTGCTCCGGTCATGGAATCGACTGCTTTGAGAGTCGGCGGTTGTGCTGGGGCGAGTTGCGTTCTGGGAGCGAAATTGTGCGGTGCTGAGCCATCGGGGACTGTGCCACACGCTGCGATATTAATCATGGGTGACACGCTGAAATTGGCAGAAGCTTATGATAATGTCTTGCCTGCGAATATTGGCAGAACATTCCTGGTCGATACGTTCCATGATGAGTGCGAGGAAGCTCTGAGACTTGCGCGTGCTTTGGGAGATCGCCTCGGAGCTGTGAGACTTGACACACCCAGTGAGCGTGGCGGAGTCACTGTTGATTTGGTGAGAGAGATGCGCTTCAGACTTGATCACGAAGGATTTAAGCATGTGAAAATCGTTGTCTCGGGCGGACTGAATCCTGAGAGAATTGCGTTACTTGCTGATGCTGGAGCAGATGTTTTCGGAGTTGGAAGCTACATATCACACGCAACGCCTATGGATATGACGATGGACTTGAAAGAAGTTGACGGCAAACCTGTTGCAAAGCGCGGAAGATTGCCCGGGATACTTGAAAATTCGCGATTAGTGCGTGTAAAATAGTGTGTTAATAATCAAGATATTTATTTCAGACCAGACTGCCCCCGTCTGTTACGAGATATATATATAATTTTTAGGAGGAAGTTTTTTATGACTGGCAGCAGTTCATACATGGCGAAAACTGGTCATGTTGACAGAAAATGGTACGTTATTGACGCTGCGGATCGTCCGATTGGTCGAATTGCGGCAATAGCGGCGCGAGTGTTGACGGGCAAGAACAAACCCGAGTACACTCCACACGTAGATACAGGAGATTATTTGATAATCATCAATGCTGAAAAAGCAAAGTTGACGGGCAAGAAAAGCTCGCAGTCGTTCTGGCATTATCACTCCGGACACCCGGGCGGTTATAAAGCGTTCCCGTGGGGCAAGTTGATGCAGACAAAACCCGAGGAATTATTCAAGCATGTAATTCGTGGAATGTTGCCGCGAAATCGCCTGAGATATGCTTCGAAACTGAAAGTCTACTCAGGCAGCAATCACCCGCATGCAGCACAGAATCCGCAAGTTCTTGATTTTTAGGAAGGAGCAAGAGTGAATCATGTCAGAAGATAAATACATTTGGGGAACGGGCAGACGTAAAAACGCATTGGCTCGCGTTAGAATTTGTCCGGGCACAGGCGAAATCAAGATTAATGACCGCACAGTCGAAGATTATTTCCCGAGATTGATGTGGCGTTCACAGGTTGAGCAATCGCTGAAAGTTGCCGGCGTTGAGGGACGTGTTGATGTCTTTGTGAATGCGTCGGGCGGTGGATTAACTGGTCAGGCTGGAGCTGTCAGAATGGGCATAGCGCGTGCGTTGATCAAGATGAATCCGGAATTGCGACCTGCGTTGAAAAAAGAAGGATTATTGACCAGAGACCCAAGAATGGTCGAGCGCAAAAAGTTCGGTCAGAAAGGCGCGCGTGGAAAGAGACAGTACTCGAAGCGTTAATTTTTGGAATCGAGGCGTATTTTTATCATGGAATCAGCAGTATTGGATCAGGAAGTTGAAGTCATTGATTGGGCGAGAAGTCCAGCGGATGCAGTCGTATGTCCTGAGAAAGAAATTTTGTTGCGAGATGTTGTGCAGCTGATACTTGACGGACTTGAAACACCCGAGGAAATCATGACTGAATTGAACTTGACCAGCGAAGATTCCGGTGTCGAAAACATTCAGCCGATTTTGGACGTGTTTGTGCCGGTTATAAACGCTTGGAAATCAGGTTCGTGCGGCATGGGCTGTGCAGGTTGTTCAGGCAGCTGCGGCGGCTAAGCTAAGATTTGATTTGCGAAAAAATTTCGGGCGGGAGAAATCTCGTCCGTTTTTTGATTCACGTTTTTTAATTTGAGCGTAATTCGTCTCTGATTTGCATTAAGATCTTCCCGAGATGATTTTCGCCTTGACCTGTTCGAGCATTAACACCCCAGAAAACATCTCCCCAAGTATTTTTCTCGATTATAATTTTCTCACCAGTTGCGACAAGTTTTGCGCCTAATTCTGGATTTTGTGTGAATTTTGCGCGAACAATTTGCGTCATTAATCCGACTTTCACAGCTTCCCAATCAGGACGCAAGTTCACGCTTCTGCCCAAGGATTTGCTTTTCGCGGGTCTGCACTCGGTGAATGATAATTTCTCGTCGTGTGTCATGCACTTTTGTGCCTGAAATGCAGCCTCGTTGCTACCGTAAGTCAAGCCGTCGAACGTAATTTCAGCTTCGTAAAAATTGCTCAGGAAATCATATTCATCGCGAAATTTGTCAATCGTATTCCAGGGTATTTTGCCGTTCTTGTTCATGAGCTGCCAGACTTGCGGCGTAACAAGATTTTTCGCGGACTCGTCATTATTGCGCAATTTTTCGCGGAAGAGACTTGAGCTGATATTTAGAATTTCGTCCGGGATCGTGAACGTGAATTTCTGCCAAGAGCCCGTTATAATATCGTCGCCACGTTTCGCAACAAGTATCCTGAATTTTTCTAGAAACTCGTTGATCCTGTGCCATCTGGGTAACACTCCCAATTTGTCGCTGCCAGTCACGAAATAAATCTCACACTCGGGATAAAATTCCTGCAAATCCTCAAGCATCTCAAAATCATGCCCGAAACGCTGCTTCAAAATCTGAATGTTGCTGACTTCGAAGCGTGAATCTTTCTCACAAAAACTCCCGAGCATCTCAAGACGAAGCGATTCGCTCAAAGTCTCGTTCTGACATTGCAATTTCTTAAGCTTTTTTCGAACGTAGCTGTCACATGCCGGCACAAAAATTCCTCTCGAAGCGTTGATCGAATTAACAGCTTCCTGCATAAGCCTGAAATGCGCAATCGTCGGCGGATTGAAGCTCCCACCCATTACAACAAGTTTGCTTTTCATATCAAGTTCCAGAAGTGTACGAGATCTTTGAGTGTTAGCGTTCGAATTGCCAGAGAAATTGCTGCGATTAAAATCGAACACACGATGAAAACTTTCTCACCGTTGCTTAACTCGCCAAAATTCGGAGACATCTTGAAGACATGCGCGCCAATGTCACGTTTCCAAGGCCGTAAAAACGGAACTGTTCCACACCACGCGTCCTCCAGAATATGCAGCACGCAGCCCATAAACCAGAATCCAGCACAAGCCCACACATCACGATGAGCCTCTCGCCCGTCGATTAGCGCAGAAAGTCTCGGAACAATCCAGCCAGCGCGGTTAAAACACGTCAAAGCCAATACAAGCCAGGGAACAAACCAGTGTGTGTAGCGTCTGTGATAACGATTGCGCCTTTTGCCGAAGATTAAATACTCGGACGAATCCGGAAATGTGCTTCCCAATAAACTGAACATCGCCGCAACTGGTGAAGCCGTAGCTCCTGCAACAAACGCAAATGTCGAAAGTCTATGTCCCTTACCTGTCAAGTTAATTCCCCCTGAGTTTCAATAGTTTGATTATCATGAGTACGAGAGCGTTTATTAACACGATGCACGCTCCGGTCGAAATGTTGAACACGAACGAGCTGAGTAATCCAGTCACGAAACACGCGAACGAAATTATCGCGGAATTTATCACGAGCTTGAAAAATCCGTGCGAAATATTTCTCGCCGAAACTGCTGGCAGGATTATTATACTCGAGATTAACAGCGTTCCCATGATTCGCATTCCCGATACTACGACTAATGCCGTCATGATTGAGATCACGAAATGATATATTCCGGTTTTGATACCAAGAGACTTTGCGTATTCTTCGTTGTAGGAAATCAGGAACAGGCGATTATAGAAAATTGTGAACGTGATTATTACTGTCAAAGATAATATTACAGCCAGGATTACGTCGAGATCGTTCAGTGCAAGAACGCTGCCGAACAACCATGTGTACGCGTTGGAATTTGTGCCGGTCATTGACGTTACAAGCACTCCCAGAGCCAGCGCCGATGATGACGCAATCGCAATCGCCGTGTCTCCAGCGACTTTGTATTTTTGACTCACGAATAATATCACGAACGACGCGAGAATTATTGCCGGTGTCGAAATTATAACCGGAGAAAGCCCAAACGCCGCAGAAATTGACAACGCAGCAAAGCCAATCTCGGACAATCCGTGGCCAATCAGCGAATAATGCTTCAGAACAAGTATAACGCCCAAAACCGCCGCGCAAATTGACAGCAAGCAGCCAGCCAAAATCGCGCGAATTACAAATGGATACGTGAATAATTCAAGAAATTCTGCCATGTGAGATATTAATAACTTTTGCAGGTTTGATCTCGTCAAGATCGGATTCAGCGTGAGTTACGATTATGATCGCCGTTCCTGTATCGCGAATTTTCCGCAGAACTTCGTAGAGAAATTCGTGTGATTCAGCGTCAAGTCCTGCGCAAGGTTCGTCGAGCAATAATAATTCCGGATCGCCGCATAATGCCCGCGCCAAAAATACACGCTTGAGTTGACCACCCGAGAGAGTTTTTAACTCACGATTCGCAAGATTCGAGATTCGCAGCGTTTGCATGGATTTCATAGCAGCTTTCTTGTCGGAGCGTGTGTAGAATAATTTTCGCGGTCGCTGAGTTCCAGTGAGAATTATCTCTTTGACTTTTGCCGGAAAATCCAGGTTTGAGTCTTCGTTTTGTGGCACGTAGGAAATTTTCGGTGTACAAAAAATATCGCCCGAACTGCGATTAATCAATCCTGCGATAGTCTTCATGAGAGTAGTCTTGCCAGTTCCGTTCTGACCTGTTATGAAAACAACTTCGCCGGAATTTACGGTCAGGTTCACGTCCTCAAGAATTTTCAGATTGCCGTATTTCACGCATAGGTTTTTCAAGATTAGGCGTTCAGTCATGAAATCATAAAATGTGAATAATTAATTCTCAAGAAATTTCTGGATTGTGTTGACGTTTTTCTCGAATATTTGCGCGAATGTGATATTCCGGTCAAATTCATGTTGCGTAATGTTGTGCATAGAATCAAGAATTAATATTTCCGCGCCGCTTTGCTCGGAGATTGAGTGTGAAATTGTCGTAACGCCGAACTTGTCACAGAGAAAATATTTGCAGCGATTGTCGTTTATGAACTTGATTACGCGCGCAACCTGTCGAACTGATGGTTCATTCTCGCCTTCGTAGGCTGTGATGTAATTGAAGCCGTAGCGTCTGAGTAAATATGCGAATGAAAAATGACCGCCGAATACGAGAGTTTTGGAATCGAATCTGGCTTTGATGTCGAATAATTTTTGGTCGAGTTCGTGTAATTTTGCTATGTAGGAATTTGCGTTACGTGTGAAAAATTCTGAATCGTCCGGTGATAATAAATTCGCGTTCTCAAGAATTTTTCGGATCATGACTTCGGATTTTGCGAGGTCCAGCCAGATATGAGGGTCAGAATTTTCGGTGGCAATATTTTCACACAGATTTATGACTTTCACGCGCGGATTTAACGACGATATGATCTTTGCTGCCCAGGGTTCCATTAAGTCGCCGGTGTAAATAAACACGTCGGACTCGTTTAGATTCATGATGTCGCGTGCAGAAGGTTCAAAATCGTGGGCTTCGATTCCAGGACGCAATAATAGTTTCACGTCGGCTCTGTCTGAGAGTATATTTTTTGCGAAATCGTATTCCGGAAACAGGCTGCAAATCACGCGCAATTTTACCTGAGCTTGTGCTGGATTTATATTCGTGAGAGATAAAGCAAATGCGAGTGCGAGTAAAAATAATTTTCTGACCATAGTGTCCATAGTGTTACGCAATCCTTACAAAAAATGGAGCGGACAACGGGATTCGAACCCGCGACCCTCAGCTTGGGAAGCTGATGCTCTGCCAACTGAGCTACGTCCGCACGCGTAGATTGTAATATGAAAGACTGATTTTCGCAAGTTATTTTTGTTTTTCGCGTAATTCTTGTAGTATAATTAGCCGCGTGAATTTTTTACGAAAATATAAATATACGGAGGAATTTTTGAGATGGCTAAGTATTGTCAGTTTTGCGGAAGAGGTCCAGTATCAGGGAACGCAGTCAGTCATTCTAATCGTCACACACGCAGACGTTGGTTGATAAATTTGCAGAATGTACACGTAGATCTCGGTGACGGTGTAACAGCTCGAATGAAGATTTGCACAAAATGCCTGAAGTCGGGCTTTGTCAAGAGGGCAGTTAATGCTAATTAAGCGATTCGAAAATAATTTGCCGGAGAACAGCTCTGTAGCATTCTTGTTATCATGTGAAGATTGCGAGAAAAATTCGGAGCTGTGTTTCTGTGATGAAGTGCGTGAGATAATTTCGCGAAAAGATTTCACGGGCAAGAAAGGCAGTCTCGTGAAAATTCCGGTTTTCGGCAAGAATATTCGCAATATATATCTCGTTGGACTGGGAAAAATCCGCGATGTGAAATTGAATCTCGTGCGCGACAGTTTAGCGTGGCTTTTCAGAACCGCCGGACGTGACCAGAATTTTGCGCTTCAAGTTATGCTTGGGGATTTGCATTTCGAGAATTTGCCCGTTGCATTGTCCGAAGCTGCTGAGTTATGCGCGTATGAGTTCGACAGGTACAAGAGCAAGAAAGACGATCACAAAGATTTCGCTTTGAAAGAGATTTACGTCGACAGAGATTTTTCTGAGTCAGAAATTGCTAAGGGTAGAATTTTTGCACAAGCTCAGATTTTCTCGCGTAAAATTGCGAATGAGCCCGGCTGCGTGATTAATCCGGAAACTTTGTCAATCAAAGCTGCGGAACTTGCGAAAGAATGCGAACTTGAATGTGAAGTCTGGGATTCTGACAGGCTGCGTGCTGAGAAAATGGGCGCGTTGCTGGCTGTTGGTTCAGGTTCACAGACTCCCCCGAGATTGATTCACCTGAGCTACAAACCTGCGAATCCTGTTAAGAAAATCGCGTTTGTCGGCAAGGGAATCACGTTTGACAGCGGCGGACTTGATATTAAACCCGAGAATTACATGACTACGATGAAAGGTGACAAGACCGGCGCATGTAACGTTCTGGGAATCATGAAAGGCGTTCGCGAACTCGGCTTGAATATCGAAGTTCACGGATTCTTGGCTGCTGCAGAGAACATGCCATCAGGCTCGGCGTTCAGACCAGATGATATTGTCACGGCGCGAAATGGCAAGACAATCGAGATTAATAACACGGACGCAGAAGGGCGATTAGTTCTGTCAGATGCGCTGTGTGTTGCGAGTGAATTGAAACCGGACGTAATTATCGACATGGCTACGTTGACTGGAGCATGTGCTGTAGCGTTGGGAAATTGGCGCGCGGGATTATTTGTGAATGATGACGATTTAGCGAGTGAATTTCTGGCAGCGTCTGAGCGTTCGGGAGAAGCGTTCTGGAGAATGCCTCACGAGGACGAACACATTGCTGAAAGTTTGAAGTCCCCGTTTGCGGATTTGACGAATTGCGGCAAGCGTTACGGAGGAGCAATCTTCGCGGCGATATTCCTGTCGAACTTTGTTGGCGAGGAAATTTCCTGGGCACATTTGGACATTGCTGGCACTGATTTTTATGATAAAGAATTCGGGATTTACTCGAAGGGTGCGAGTGCGTTCGGTGTGAGAACGTGTCTGGAGTATTTGTCGAGAATATAGCATGTTGAATCTACGAAAAGTTGCGATAATTGGCTGCGGATTTGTCGGCAGTGCGAGTGCGTTTGCGTTAATGCAGAGCGGATTATTTTCCGAGATGGTCTTGATTGACGTTAATCGCGATCGTGCTGAGGGTGAAGCTCTTGATATTGCGCACGGAATGCCGCTTGCCTATCCGATGAAAATTTACGCCGGAGATTATGACTCGGCTTGTGACGCTGCATTGCTCGTGATAACAGCCGGAGCTAACCAGAAACCCGGTGAAACTCGTCTTGATCTTGTGAAAAAGAACGTTGGAATTTTCAAAGGCATAATGTCCGAGATTTCTAAACGCAGCTGTCAGGGGATCATGCTTGTCGTAGCGAATCCGGTTGATATTTTGACGCTGACTGCGATAAAACACAGCGGTTTGCCAGTTAATCGAGTAATTGGCTCTGGTACGGTTCTTGACACGGCGAGATTGCGCTATTTACTCGGCGAACATTTGCAGGTTGACACTCGCAGCATTCACGCGTTCATAATCGGCGAACATGGCGACAGTGAGTTTGCTGCGTGGAGCAGTGCGAATGTTTCTGGAGTGCCGTTGCATGATTTTTGTGAAATGCGCGGGCATCGTGATCATTCTGAGGCTATGAATCGCATCGAAGAGAGCGTCAGGAACAGTGCGTACGAGATTATCAAGCGTAAACAGGCGACTTATTACGGAATTGCGATGGCTGTGAAGAGAATTTCTGCGGCGATAATCCGTGATGAAAAGACTGTTTTGCCGATTTCGAGCTTGATTAATAACACGTACGGGATCGAGAACGTTGCGTTGAGTTTGCCTGCGATAATTGGCAAAGACGGTGTAGAGAATATAATTCCGCTGCGATTAAGTGCCGAGGAACACAGAAAATTACGCGAATCTTCGGACGTTTTGAAAAACATTGCGCAAGATGTATTATAATAATTCACGAATTGCGAAACACGAAAGGAATGATAAATAATTATGACAGAGAAAAAATTATGTCCGTTATGCCACAAGGAGCTTAAATTGCGAGAGTCGGCTTACCCGATGGGCAGCGCGTTTTTGAAGGCGGATCGAGTTCACGTTGATATTTACGTTTGCCCGGAGTGTCACAGAGTCGATTTGTACGAGGCGAAGAGCGATATGGTGACTTGTCCGAAGTGCGGTTCGCTGCACAGTGCGAAAGAAGCCTGCGCGATTTGTGCTTTGAACGGCGGACTTGACGAAGCGAATAATTAAGAAAGAATTAAGAAAAGAATATTCTAGTTGCGAATAAAACGAGATCCCCTGGAGTTGCGAAAATTCCGGGGGATCTTTGCGTGATTCGTGATTAATTAATAATTAATTGTCGATTGCTTTGATAACTTTGCAGGGATTCCCAGCCGCGAAAGAATTATCAGGAATGTCACGCGTTACGACGCTGCCAGCACCGATTACGCAGCCATTGCCGATTGTTACGCCTCCGATGACAGTTACGTTTGCAGCGAGCCAGCAATTATCGCCGATTGTGATTGGTTTCGCGTATTCGAGGACGATTGGCTCATTGAATCCCGAGACTGATCTTGCGTTACGTTCGCGAAATTTCAGCGGGTGAACGGGCGTTAATATCGAGACACCTGTTCCGATTTGAACATTGTCGCCGATTTTCACGGGACAGCAATCCAGAATCGTTAAGTTAAAGTTCGCGTAGAAATTTTTCCCGATGTGAATATTAATCCCGTAGTCGAAATAAATCGGACCTTGGAAATATATTTCGTTCGGGTCATAATTCGTGATTAAGTTGCTGAGAATCTCGTTGCGTTTGTCTTCGTCTGTATCGAACGTTTGATTATATTCGACGCATAATTTGTGAGCGCGTGTCCTGAGCGTGTATAATTCCTCGTCGCCGGGATAATATAACTCGCCGAGAATCATTTTCTCGTATTCTGTCATGTGTGATTGCCTCCTGATAAATTCGCAAAAAAATGCCCCCTTCGCGTCAAGCATAAAAGCAAGCTAGGCATCAAAGGGAGCAATTTGTGTAATTTTACGCTGAAACTATTTCTTTGATCTTCATCAATCTGCTCAAAGTTGAACGTTCTTGTTCGTCGAGTTTCATGCTTATGTAACGTATCGTTTCGACTAAATTCGGGATCATGACGTATTCGAGAGCATTAACTCTGCGTCGTGTGCGTTCAATTTCGCCGGCCATGAGCCTGATAGCTTTTTCCTCGGCAGCGAGTTTGAGCAAGTTCAGGATCAATTTGCTGAATCTTTCGAGAGCCGCATCGAGCAATAACGGCACATTTACGAAGCCATAATTCACCGGATTGCCTTGTTGTTCAACGTTGTATTCCGGAACCATGACGCTCATAACGTTGTGCCAATCGACAGTCAGCGTGGATTTCGCGCCCGGGAACATTAACGCCTGCTCAAGAATTTCCGGAGTAGTCTGTGCCCTGGATAACACGAACGTCCCGTAACATTCAGCTAATTCTTTCTCAACTTGTTCGCGCAAATCTTTTCCTGAACGAGCCTTCTCCAAGAATGCTTTAATCAGTGCGTCCTGTTTATCTTTCAGCAATTTATGCCCACGTTTCGCAACTGACAAACGCCGCTTTAATTTCGAAAGCTCCATTCGGTTGGGGTTGACGTTCATTCTTGCCATCGTCAAATTCCCCCTTTATTCAGTCTTGGATTTTGCGTCAAGTAACGGTTTCAAATACTTGTCAATATAAGCGTCTCTGATTCTCTTGAGTTCTTTGACAGGAATCATCGTGAGCAAGTTCCAGCCCAATTCGAGCGTCTCTTTGATCGTCCTGTTCTCGTACTCACCTTGACGAACGTATTTATCCTCAAATTCAGTCGAGAATTTCGCAAAAGCTTTGTCCTCGTCCGAAAGCGCTCCCTCACCTAAAATTACGGCGAGTTCTTTTGCTTCTTTACCGCGGGCATATGCTGCGAACAACTGGTTCATCAAGTCGGCGTGATCTTCGCGTGTCTTGTCTTTGCCGATACCCTTATCTTTCAAACGTGAGAGCGACGGCATGACATCGACTGGCGGATAAATTCCCTGTCTGTGTAAGCTTCGGCTGAGAATAATCTGTCCCTCGGTGATATATCCGGTCAAGTCTGGGATCGGGTGTGTCTTGTCGTCTTCAGGCATCGTCAAAATCGGAATTTGTGTAATTGATCCTGATTTGCCTTTCAAACGCCCAGCGCGTTCATACATCGTAGCAAGGTCCGTGTACAAATATCCAGGATAACCGCGTCTGCCGGGGACTTCTTTACGTGCAGCGGAAATTTCACGCAGAGCCTCGCAATAGTTCGTCAAGTCCGTCAAGATTACAACGACGTGCATGTTGCATTCGAAAGCGAGATATTCAGCAGCAGTCAAGGCAATTCTCGGCGTAGAAATTCTTTCGATTGCGGGGTCATCAGCCAAGTTAATATACAAAACCGTTCTCTGCAATGCGCCCGTGCGTCTGAAATCTTCCATAAAGAACGACGCTTCTTCAAACGTTATGCCCATCGCTGCGAAAACAACCGCGAAATCCTCGTGTCCACTTATAACCGTAGCTTGACGCGCAATCTGTGCAGCCATTCTGTTATGAGGCAAGCCTGACGCTGAGAAAATCGGCAGCTTCTGACCTCTGACCATCGGGTTCAGACCGTCAATCGTCGAAATTCCGGTCTGGATAAATTCTGACGGGTAATCTCTTGAGAACGGATTCATCGGCATGCCGTTAATATCAAGATTCTGTTCGGCGATTAAAGGCGCGCCACCATCGATAGGCTCACCGCGTCCGTTGAAAACTCGTCCCAGCATGTTACGCGCAACCGGCAGCGTCAAAACTTTTCCGACGAATCTAACTTTCGTGTCCTCTCCGTCAATTCCCGAAGTTCCCTCGAAAACCTGAACTAACGCTCTATCCGTCTCAATCTCAAGAACACGGCCTCGTCTTTTCTCACCGTTTGCGAGAGAAATTTCGACAAGCTCATCATATCGAACGTCCTGAGTTTTCTCGACCATCATCAACGGGCCAGACAGACTTGAAATCGTTCTATATTCTCTAGGCAGCATTAGTCTCACCTCCGACAGGAACTATTCCGTTAATTTGCTCTTTAATAACTTCATCGAGAGCATCGATTTGATTAATATCTTTCTCTTCCAAGTAGCGCATTCTCGCAATTTGTTCACGAACCGGCAAGTTAAACAGCTTGTTCATCGGCGCGCCTTTTCTGAGAGCTTCCAATCCCTGATGATGGAAATCCACAATCGTCCTAAGCATCTTGAACTGTTTCTCCATTGAGGCGTACGTGTCAATCTCATGGAACGCGTTCTGGTGCAGGAAATCCTCGCGCAGAGATTTCGCCGTTTCCATTACCATGCGTTCATCGCGTGAAAGTGCGTCGATTCCGACAAGTCTGACGATCTCGTTAAGCTGCGATTCCTGTTCGAGTAAGCTCATTGCCTCGATTCTCAAGCCGCTCCACTGGTCATCAAATTTCTCGTTCCAGTAAGCGTCAAGTCTCTCCGTGTAAAGCGAATAGCTGGACAGCCAGTTAATCGCCGGGAAGTGTCTCTGATATGCCAAGTTCGCGTCAAGTCCCCAGAAAACTTTCGTAACTCTGAGTGTGTTCTGCGTAACTGGTTCTGACAAGTCACCGCCGGGAGGTGAAACTGCGCCGATAACCGTGATTGACCCCTCACGCTGGTCTTTGCCATTCACGATACAGCGCCCAGCTCTCTCATAAAACGATGCCAGACGTGTTCCCAGATACGCCGGATAACCTTCTTCACCTGGCATTTCCTCCAAACGTCCGGACATCTCACGCAGAGCCTCTGCCCAACGACTTGTTGAATCCGCCATCAAAGCGACCGAATAGCCCATGTCACGATAATATTCAGCCAAAGTAATCGCCGTATAAACGCTAGCTTCACGCGCTGCAACCGGCATATTCGACGTATTCGCAATCAAAGTCGTGCGTTTCATCAAAGGCTGGCCTGACTGCGGGTCATCAAGTTCCGGGAATTCGAGCAAAACGTCCGTCATCTCATTTCCGCGCTCACCGCAACCGACGTAAACAACGATTTGAGCCTGTGCCCACTTCGCGAACTGGTGCTGAATAACAGTCTTTCCTGAACCGAACGGTCCGGGAACGCATGCAGTACCGCCCAACGCAACCGGGAAAAACGCGTCAACAACTCGCTGACCTGTCGTCATCGGAACATTCGGCGCAAGTCTCTGAGCAACTGGTCTTGGCTTTCTGACTGGCCAACGCTGAAGCATCTTGATCTCGTATTTCTTGCCGTTATCGTCCAAGACTGCGATTACGTCTTCAATCGTGTGTTCGCCGGATTCGATCTTAGTGACTTTGCCTTTTAATCCAAACGGAACCATGATTCTGTGTTCGACCACAACAGTCTCCTGAACTGTCCCGAGAATATCGCCAGCTATGACTTCATCACCGACTTTGACTTTCGGATTAAAAGCCCATTTCTTATTTCTGTCCAACGCCGGAACGCTGATGCCACGCGAAATAAAATGGCTGTTTGCTGCTTTCTCGATCAATTCCAACGGTCTCTGAATGCCGTCATAAAACTGCTCGATAATTCCCGGCCCAAGCTCAACGCTCAAAGGCTCTCCTGTCGAGACAACGGGTTCACCGGGCATAAGTCCCGAAGTCTCCTCGTATACCTGAATCGAAGCTTTGTCCCCCTTCACTTCAAGTATTTCGCCGACAAGTCCGAGTTCGCCGATATGCACAACGTCCTGCATACTCGCGCCTTCCATGCCGCCAGCGACAACCAGAGAGCCTGAAATTCTTTCTATAACTCCTTTAACTTCCTTTTTGTCAGGCATTTAATTTAATCTCCTCCGAGTAATATTATTCATGTAATATTATTTATCTTTCGGCAAAAATATCCATACCAACGGCCTTCTCTACACTGCGTCTAATCGAAGCAAGTCCAGCACCAGTC
This sequence comes from uncultured Synergistales bacterium, assembly GCA_905233725.1. Lineage (GTDB taxonomy): Bacteria > Synergistota > Synergistia > Synergistales > Aminobacteriaceae > JAFUXM01. The sequence continues at coordinate 120,968 of CAJOEM010000004.1, read as the reverse complement.
GCACCCAACGGTGACGGCACTGGCAACACACTGGTATTATATTTATCATTAATCCCTTCAACTGCGTCCGAGAAATCCACGAATAAATCTTCCTGAATGAATATAACCGCGTAATCTTCACCGGCTAATTGCTCAAGAATCTTCTCGAAATCGCCGCGATTCTCGGAATTTAATATCACGCTGTGAATCCCGACTGCTTGAAACGGCAAGACCATTTCATAACTGCCTATTGCTGCAATGGGTTTCGTATTTTTTTCTGACATCGAATATTAACCTCCGTTACATCACGTACATCACGCGATCACAGCACGACGAGCAAATTCACGGTCAAGTCCGGATGATACGCAGACAAGTGACACGCGCACATTCCTGGCCTCAGCTTCTTTCGCCAAGATATAGAGCAGCACGTTCGCAGGATCTTCAATCGAATATTTCGCAGATTCCAGAACTTCAAGCAAATATCTGTCAATCGCTGCTGAAACGTCCGAGAATGCAACTTTCAAATCCTGCTGTTCAGTCAAGGCATTCAGAACTTTCGAAATATCCGTGTGCGACAAAATCCGCGACCAAGTCTCCTGTGGCTCATTCATGAGTTTGGCGAAATCATCAGGTCTCAAAAATCCGCCCTCGTGAAAGAACGGCAGCGCATGATTCGAATCATATTTCAGTCTCGCAAGTCTGATCGCAGCTTTCAGATTCTCCGCGTCAATCTTCAACTTGACCCATTTCGTAACAAGCGCAACATTCAGTTTCTCAGCAAGAGCCAACATCGCTTTGAACATCTGATGATCCAGCAATAACTCTACAGCCTGCGCATTCTTCGTCTGATCCCACAACGCCACACACTGCGGAATTACATCCGTCAAGCCATAAGGCAAGAATCCGTATTCTTCAGTTTCGACAGCTTCCGTCAATTCATTCGTGTCAATGCTTGCTAATTTCGAGAGCAAATCATAGCGTCTGCCGTTCAAATCTCCGGCTCTGACTTTAAATAATCCCTTAAGCAAAACTTTCACGTTATGAAAATCATACGGAATCCTGAACAGCGTCAACAATTCCTGATCCGGCACAAATTGCGCCAACTCATGAAACGTGGCGAGCATCTCAGAATCAATCGCTTTGTCAAAATTCGAATCCTGATTCAAATACTGCGAATACGACGTCTCACCGAGCATTTTCAGAGCGTCATCAATACTTGCGCTGTCCATCAGGCGCGTGAAAAATGCCGAATCCAGAATATGATTCTCCATTCCTCGCAGCCGTGCAACGGTGTAAACATAACTCACAGCTTACACCCCCTCACTCGAACAGCCTTTTAACGACCCCTGTCTCAATTTCAGAGCGTGCGTCGGAGAGCAACATCTCCCAAGAACAATTCGTGTCGATCCTGTCGTTTCTCAAAACAAAACCGCCAGCAATGTCAAGTTTCTCAGTTGAAAGCGTTATCGAAGTGTTATGCGCAGAATTATATTTGTCAAGCCAGTTCTGATTCAAGCATTTCTCGTTCTTGCCAGTGAGCATGACTTCTTTGCCAGTTGCGACCGCCTCGTTAAGCAATCTCTCAGCAAAGCCAGCGTACTTTTCAGGCGGTAATGCAGCTAATTGCTTCAAAGCTTCCTCAAATGCTTCTGAAACCAATTTCTGACGAGTTCCCAAATCCACGCGCTTTGCGTCAAGTTCAGCTACGATTTCGCGACGTTTGAGAACTTCTGGCTCTTCCTTGGCAAGCCTTGCAGCGTAAGAATCCTGAATGCTCTTGATCTCGGCATTAACTTTCTGACTGACTGCGCGAACTTTTGCGTCGTTTTCCTCTTCGATTGCCTTAATCTGCGCCTGAGAATCCGATTTGATTTTAGCTTTTATATCGGCAAGTGCCATTAAGATCACCCACCCGAATTAGCCCACTTGGATTCCCATGAGCATCAAAATACTCGTAAGAAGTGCAAGGACTGCGTAAGTTTCGACCATTGCCGGCAAGATAATCGCTTTACCCATTGCTTCGGGCTTTTTCGAGATCATCTGGATCGAAGCCGCTGAAGTTCTGCCCTGCCAAATCGCCGAATACCAGCCTACCAACGCTATCGGCAAGCAAGCTGCGAAAATCTGCAAACCCTGATTCCAGTTAAGCGCAACTGCTCCTGCACCGCCCAAAAGTCCAAGCTTGTTCAAAACAAAAAATGCGATCAATAATCCATAAATTCCCTGAGTTCCGGGTAACGCCTGCAAAATCAAGCATGAACCGAACTTGTTGGGATCTTCAGTCATAACACCAGCAGCCGATCCGCCAGCAACGCCGATTCCGATTGCAGAACCAATTCCTGAAAGTGCAGCAGCCAACGCCGCTCCAAAAAGTGCCAAAGAAAGTCCAAGATATTCCATAATAAAAACACACAACCTTTCGTAAAATATATTTTCTAAGATTTGACGGTGACAAATTCCTGCGAAAGTGTCAATGGAGCAAATGACTCTCCGCCGCCGTTGTAAAATTTCCCGAAGAACTCAACGTACTGAAGTCTCAACGGGTGTACGAACGAACCCAAAATATTAATTAAAATGCTGAATATATGACCGCCAATTATTACAACTATGCCAATCAGCCAGCCAATATACGGAATATCAGCAGCAAGTCCGCCCAAAAGATTTATTACCATTCCGATAACAGCCGATCCAAAGCCTAAAGCTAACAATCTGCTATAACTCAGAATGTCTCCCAAATACGACGTTGATCCGTATAACGCTAAAAATCCGGAAATAATCTTGTTGAAAATTCCGGCTTTCCCTTTGCCAGCGTAAATAAATATTATTACCGCTCCGAGAATCGCCATCGCCTGACCGATTTGCACGAAATGTGACGGCAACATTCCGCCAAGTCCTACACCGTAGAAGCATAATCCCACGATGAACAAGAACCACGAAATATTCGCGCCAAGAGCGTCAACAAACTCCCCGTGCCTGATCTTGTCATACGCTGCAATTAATAATCCAAACATCAAGTGCACTACGCCTAATAACAGCGAAATTCCCAAAACCTGCATAGGATTCGTCATCGGGTCAACCAACATCAGCGAATTTTTGAACGGAACGAGAATCGGCACAAAACTATCGATAAAATTCCCGAAGAAACTTCCAGAAATTATTCCGTAAATCAACGTCGAAACCGAACAATACGCAAATAACTTGATGAAATCCTTAATTCCAGCCGGGATTCGCTTGTACTTCCTGAAAACGTACCAGATCGTTCCAGCCAAAACAATCGCGTAACCAGCATCTCCCAGGCACATTCCAAAAAATATAAAAAAGAACGGTGCTAATAACGGCGTAGGATCAATTCCTCGATACGTTGGCGGCGAGTACAATTCCGTCAAAATATTAAACGGTCTCGCTAAATTGCCGTTTCTCAACAACGTCGGCGGCTCTTCACCGGGTTCAGGATCGGCAAATACCAGCTCAACGTCGGAGCTTATCGAATCAATCCTGGACTTCAGCTTCTCACACTCAGTCTCAGGAATCCAGAATTTCGTGAAAACAGTCGTCTCTGTGTTCTCACTCTTCGCGATTTCCTGCCAGCGTCTGTTCATGCTCGTCCAATAATCCGAGAGTTTCTGAACCGTCGGCATGTTTTCCTGCGCAAGCGCCTTCATGTCGGCCAGTGCAGCAGCCTCAGCAGCTTCAAGCTCAGCGATTTTCGCAACAGCAATTTTTTTCTCTTCGGCGACCGTAGCCTGGAAATGTGACGGGATCTCAACACTCGAAAATCCATTCTTAACGCAAACGTCTAATATTTCGCGCTCAAGCTTCCGTGAATAAATCAACGCAGCGTAAATTTCCTGAGGATTAGCTTTCTCGTCAATTTCTGCAACAGTCAAGTCAACGTCACTCGAAAATTTCGAGAAATCTCCCAACGCAGCCTTCAGTTTATTCACACTCTCAGCCTTCACCGTGCCGATTACAGCTTTGAGCGTTTTAGTTCCCTCAGTTATGACCGAGAGCTGATACTGGAAAAATCCCAAATTCTCAAGCAACGCAAGATCTGCCCGTGCCTGTGATAATTCAAGCCTCGTCTGAGCAGTCCTTTGTTCAACAGCGCGAGTTTTCTCGCAAATAACTTTCAAATCCGTCTGATCCGACAATTTCGACAAATCTTCCATCGAAACTTCCGGACGTTCACCGAGCATTCTGTCAAGTGACGGCACCGGATCAACAAAATGCGGCGTCAAACTTCGCATCAAGTATCTAATATCCGATAATTTCTCCTCACTCTTCGAAAGCAAAGCCAAAGTTTCCGAACCCGATTCGCGTAATTTCGCCTCTGATTCAGATTCAGTGCTTATGATCTGACAAGCTTGTGACTCTTGAAGTGCTGCGGCTATCTGAGCATGGACGGATTTGTGATAATACAGCTCAGATTTCTTGAGTCTAGCCACGCCCATATTTCTTCATCACCTCTTCAGTAATCCATGAGGCTGCACCATGAACTTTTGACTTGTGACTGTCATAGAATCCTTTGGCATCAGCTTCACGCTTGGACAGAATATTTTTGGCTTTCGTCTCGGCTGCTTCTTCAGCGCGCTTAATCTTGTCTCGGAACTGTCGGGCTGCAGTTTGTCTAGCTTCTTTGAGAGAATTTTCAGCGTCGGCACTTGCTTTATTCAGCTTCTTCACTGCATTCTCTTTGGCTGTCTGAACCGCGGCGGCAGCTTGAGATTCTGCGGTCTTGATCTCCGCAATCGTCTGATTTTCTGCCATAAAAATTTTTCACCTCCTGTAACAAAACGGGATTTCCCCTGAAATTTCAAAAACAGCGTCAATTATATATACAAAAAAATTTTTGTTCAAGCGCATATTTCACCGAAAATTACGGATTCACACGCGCTTAATCTCACGAATCTTTCTCTCGCGCATAAACAATTCCACACATTCTCGAACATAATCAGGATTCGCTTCATCGGCTATGCTCCGGAATATCAAATACAGCGAGCCGGTCTTTCTTGCACGATCAAATTTCAAAGCAAATTCGCACAATTTTTCAAGATCATCACACGTGTACGCAAGCGCAAACGAACGCTCAACATAATGCGCCGCGTAAAACCATTCGCCACAATCTACAACACTCAAAAACGTATTTCTCTCGATAAAATCCATTAATGCACGTTTATCAAACATAGCTCAAAATCCCATCACAGCAAAAAATATTATTCCCAAAATCGCGCTTAATAACAAAACTTTCGGGATCGACATCTTCACGTACAGCAGCAAAATCAGATCTACAATTCCAATCGCAAGCGTCGGAACATCAACGTAATTTTCACGCGACATCTCGAGAATTACTCCCGCAACCATTCCAACACACGCAGGTCTCACACCTGTCATGATTTGCACAAGATGCTTGTTATTCTTCGCGTGTTCGAAAAATATCGCAGCTATAAACGCAACCGTCAACGTCGGCGACAACGCTCCCAAATTCGCAACAATCGCTCCCAAAATTCCGCCTGCACGCATTCCCGCAAACGTCGCGCAATTCAATCCCAGCGGTCCCGGTGTCATCTCAGCGATCGCAACTATATCCGCAACTTCTGAAGCCGTCATGAATCCGTGTGAGATCATCTCGCTCGAAATCAACGGGATCATCGACAAGCCACCGAAACTTGTAAATCCGATCTTCACGAAACTCCAGAATAATTCTAGCAGCGTTATTAACTCAGTCATCGCGCTTCACTTTCTTCTCGTAATATTCGCAAATCACAAGCCCAAGAATCGCCCCGAAAATTACAAGCCAAACACAGCTAACTCCGGCGAAAAAATACAATCCGAACATCAACAACGCTACCAGATAACACGGCGGAAACTTGAATGCACTGTGCAGCATCGCCATCAACGCGCTCAAAATTACCGGAGCAACCGCTGCTCTAACTCCCTTCATCGCAGAAGCTACCCAAACGTTATCCTGAAACATCGAGTAAAACGTCGTGATCAATATCAAAACAATCATCGGCGCAGTTATCATTCCGAACACGCACGCAACTCCTCCGAAAAATCCGCGCATTCTATAGCCAAACAACATCGCAATATTTCCGATCATAGTTCCGGGCAAACTTCTTCCTATGCTTGTAATATCCAGCAATTCTTCGTTCGTCAAGATTTTCTCCTGCTTAACGTACAGCTCGTTCATCTGCGCGACAATGCTCCAGCCTCCGCCAAACGTGAAACAGCCAAATCTCAGAAATTCGCAATATAATTTCTTCAGCAAAATTTTCACTCCCAATCACATAACATCAAACCGGAATCAACGTACACATCAACGGGATCGTAATTATGCACGCAATATTCGATATGAATAGCGCCTCAGCTGCTAAATCCGCGTTCGAATTATAATTTTCCGCAAGAATCACAGCCGTACTCGCAACAGGCATCGCCATAACCAGAATTATCACCGCCGTAATCATCGGATTGCTCCATGGCACAAAAATCCGGAATAATCCGCACAATATCAACGGGTAAATTATCAGGCGCATCGCTGCACATGTCCAGGCATCCCTGTTCTTCAAAATATCCTGCGTGTGAGATTTCGCCAGCGACATTCCGATTAACAGCATCGACAACGGCGTCGTAATATTCGAAACGTAATTAATCGACGTTGCAGCAAGTTCGGGCAATTCGATTCTGCCGAAGTAAAATATCAAGCTTAAAACAATCGCGAAATTTATCGTGCTGAAAATTACGGACTTCATATCCAATTCTCCAGATGTACTCGCTGAATCCTTCGCAATCTCAATCGAGCCGAGTGTGTAAGCCGTGATATTAAACGTCATGTTCAGCATTACTGCAAGCGCAAGACCTTCACGCCCTAACAATGCCAACGCAATCGGAAACGCTACAAATCCCGCATTGCTATACGTAGTCGAAAACGCCCAAATGCCAATCGAGTTTTTTTTCACACCGAAAATTTTCGCGGCGAATTTCGAGAAATACAACATGCACGAATACAGCACAAGTCCACTCGCAATCATAATTAAAGCATCGTAAATAAACGCCGGATCATATTCTTTCTGAACCAGCGATATAAAAATCGTACACGGCAATGTAACCTTCATTAATAATGCCGAGAAATGCACCGTCGCACTCGCGTTAATCATGCCAAATTTCACAGCCCCGTAGCCGAACGCTATCAACACGAACAGCCCCGTCAAAGTCTTCGTAACCATCAAGAAATCAAGATTCAAGAAAATTACCTCCCTAAAATTATTCGCAAATATTATCACGATTCAATAATTCTGCGATTCAAAATTCTGCAAATTCTGCTATTCTTATCTTAAATAATCATAATCAACGGAGGAAAAAATCATGGCACTTAAAAATCTTCACGGAAAAGCTACTCTCACTGATGACGAACTCAACGCTCTGAAAGCATCTGCAAAACAAGCTCGAATCAATTCACTCACAATGGTTCAGGCTGCAAATTCCGGTCACCCGGGCGGCGCATTCTCAAGTATGGAAATGTTCCTGAGCGTGTACGGTTTCGCAAATTTAACACCGGCTAATGCAAGTGAAATCGATCGCGATTACGTAATAATTTCTCACGGTCACACTTCAGCAGGAGTTTACGCAGCTTTAATCGAATACGGCTTCATTCCGGCCGAGGACGCGTTACCAAACTTCAGACGATTCGGCAGCACAATTCAGGGACACATCGTTCGTGAAGTTCCCGGAATCGATTGGGATACGGGCAACTTAGGTCAGGGACTTTCAGCTGGTGTCGGATTTGCACTGGCTCAGCGCGCTAGAAATCATGACGGCAAAGTTTTCGTCTTGATGGGCGACGGCGGTCAAACCAAAGGACAAATCGCAGAAGCACGACGAATAGCAGTCAGCCAGAAACTCAACAATGTCATCGCTCTCATCGACTGGAACAAGATTCAGCTCAGCGGCACTGTCGAAGAAATCATGCACTGCAACATTCGTGAAATCTGGGAAGCTGATGGCTGGGAAGTTGTCGAATGCGACGGACATTCATTCCCGGAATTGTTCAAGGCTCTCGCAAACGCTGGCAAAAACGGCAAGCCTACCGTACTTATGTGCAAGACTGTCATGGGCAAAGACGGCGGTGAAATGGCAGGTGTCCCAACTTATCACGGCAAAGCTCCGGGCGAGCCAATCTATTCAAACGTCGTTAAATCCCTCGGCGGAGATCCTGAAATTCTCGCAAAAGCTCTCGACGCGCGAAAAAATACTCCTGCTCCGAAGCCTTATCGCGAAATTACTCCATTCGAAGCTGAAATCGAAACAGGAACTCCGATCGTATACACAAACGAGAAAAAATCCGACAACCGTGGCGCATTCGGAAAAGCTGTCGCTGATGTTGGCAAGTTGAATTACAAAGTCGCGGGCAAAACTCCGATTCTTGTGTTCGATTGCGATTTGTCACCGTCCGTTATGACTGGCGAGTTCAAGAAAGTCTGTCCTGATGAATTTATTCAGTGCGGCATTCAGGAACACGCTGTTGCTACAATCTCGGGAGCTGCGGCGGCTGCTGGAACTGTCTCGGTCTGGGCGGAATTTGGAGTTTTCGGCATCGACGAAGCTTACAACCAGCAAAGACTCAACGACATCAACAAGGCTGGAAACAAACTCGTATTAACTCACGTTGGTCTTGACGTTGGCGAAGATGGCGAAACTCACCAGTGCATTGATTACGTCGGACAGGCGCGTAACATGTTCGGCTGGAAATTACTCGTGCCGGCAGATCCTAACCAGACTGACAAAGCTACACGTTACATGCTCAAGACTCCGGGCTGTGTGTGCTTGGCTGTTGGTCGCAGCAAAGTTGATTCGATCCCCGAATTTGCTTCACCTGATTACAAGTTCGAGTACGGCAAAGCTGTGAAATTACGTGACGGCAAAGACGGCGCAATCTTCGCACTCGGCTACCTGACACAAATCGCGCTGAAATCCGCAGAAGAACTCGCAAAACAGGGCGTGAATGTCTCGGTCTATTGCGTGTCATCACCGCTCGAAATCGACGAAGCTGCTTTAAAAGAAGCATGTGCAACCGGATATATCCTGACCGTAGAAGATCATCACGTCAACACGGGCATGGGCGCAATTCTTGGTCTTGAAATCGCACGTCGAAATCTCGGCGCAAAAATCAAGAATCTCGGCGTTGAAAAATACGGCTTGTCAGGTGTTTCCAGCGAATTACGCAAAGCTTTCGGTCTTGACTCAGAAGGCATCGCGAAATCATTCATCGAGTTCAGGAAATAACTTTCACACAAACAAACACCTACGAATTAACGCAGCTCTCAAAACGAGGGCTGTTTTTCTTACTTTCTTACGCGAAAATTTCTCTCAAGCTAACGTCATAAGGCGCGCGCAAAATTCCCAAATCCGTCACAATTCCTGAGATTAATTCGTGATCCGTAACGTCAAACGCAGGATTATAAACTTTCACATCGTTCGGAGCCATGCGTTTCTCGTACCAGAGTTCCGTAATTTCACTTGCGGGTCTCTGTTCGATTATGATCTCGTTACCAGATTTTGTGTTCATGTCAATCGTGGATTTCGGCGCAAAAACATAAAACGGGATCCCGTAATATTTCGCAAGTATCGCAAGTCCTGAAGTTCCGATTTTGTTGCACGTGTCGCCATTCGCAGCAATTCGATCCGCTCCGACAAATACCGCGTCAATCCAGGCGTTTTTCATAACCTGTGACGCCATGTTGTCGCAAATCAGCGTCGTGTCAATTCCGTCAGACATCAATTCGAACGCTGTCAACCTAGCACCCTGCAATAACGGTCTGGTCTCGTCGCAATACAATCTAAAATTCATGCCGCGCTCACGTCCCAGGTGAATCGCAGCAAGTGCCGTGCCATATTTCGCCGTAGCCAATTCCCCAGCGTTACAATGCGTCAAAATTCCGTCGCCATTCTTGATCAAGCTCAGTCCGAACTCACCGATTTTTCTGCACATGTTCGCATCTTCGGATTTGATTTGCTCAGCTTCAAGTCTCAGCAAATTCTTTATCTCAGAAATTTCGAGATTCGCGTTATGAATCAAAACTTGTTCGAGACGATTCAATGCCCAAGACAAATTCACAGCCGTCGGTCGTGACGAGTTCAAATATTCTTTCGCAGCGTGTACGTGTTCGAAAAATTTCGCGTAATCTTCACATTCACATTCCATCGCAGCCAAGTACAATCCATACGCAGCAGCAATTCCAATCGCAGGCGCTCCACGAACTTGTAAATTCTTAATCGCCCGGTAAATCTCAGACTGTTGAGTTAATCGCAAAAATTCGATCTCATTCGGCAATTTCGTCTGGTCAAGAATCACTAGCGAATTATTCTCAAGATACACAGATTCATGTTGCATGATTAATCACACTTTCGTAATTTTTCGCAAATATTAGCACATCACGTCATTCCATGCTATAATCACTCGCAAAACGCACGAACACGGCAATTCATAATTTGAGATCGCATTCTCAAAGCCACGATTCGGCGAAGAAAGGACAGAATTTTACATGTACGCAGTTTTTGAGACAGGCGGTAAACAGTATCGCGCAAACGTCGGGGACAAATTCAGAATCGAAAAAATCAACGGCGAAATCAGCACAGAAGTTATGTTCGACAAAGTATTACTCGTCGGCGGAGATGTTGAGGGCGGAACAAGATTCGGCTCTCCGTATGTTCAGGGCGCAAGAGTCACAGCTGAAATTATCGATCAGGCTCGCGATGACAAAGTTCTCGTGTTCAAGTACAAGAGCAAAAAGGGTTATCGCAAAATGCGCGGTCATAAACAGTATTACACCGAAATTATTATTCGCAACGTAAGCTTATAACTTGACGAATATAACTTTCACGTTTCAAAACAAAATCTTAACCGGAATACGCGCACAGGGACATTCGGGTTATGCTGAGAAGGGTTCGGATATAATTTGCGCGGCAGTCTCGACACTGATGCAAGCGTTGCTTCTGGGAATAATGGACGTTGCAAAAATTCCAAGCGTTACGGCAAGGATCGACGATGAGAAAATTTTAATCAGTGTGTCTTGGCTGGCAAAATATTCGAGCAAAATACAAATTCTCACTCACACAATCGAAAAATCTTTACGGCAAATCGCTAGTGAAAATTCCGGTTATATCAAAATCTCGGAGGAAAATATCTAATCATGAAATTCACGTTTGACATTCAGTTTTTCGCGCACAAAAAAGGTCAGGGTAGTTCGACTAACGGCAGAGACAGCAAACCCAAATATCGCGGCATAAAAGTCTTTGCCGGTCAGACGGTCAGCGCAGGCAGCATTCTCGTTCGTCAGTGTGGCACGCGCGTTCACCCGGGGAAACATGTCGGTTTGGGTCGTGACTTCACGTTATTCGCACTCGTCCCAGGAAAAGTCAATTACGCGACAAAAGCAGGACGCAAATTCGTTTCTGTTGAACCAGTCGCTTAATAGTATTCATAATTTCCAAAACAGAAACAAAAATCTCTCTCCCCTCATCACGTGTTGAAAATCATGAATGACGAGGGGGATTTTTTTATGCAGATAATTACATGAAATTCGTAGACGTAGCAAAAATTTTCGTGAAAGCAGGTCGCGGCGGCAATGGTGCGTTGAGCTTCCGTCGTGAGAAATTCGTTCCCAAAGGCGGTCCAGATGGCGCTGATGGCGGCAAAGGTGGAGACGTTATAATCGAATCTGTCGGTGGAATAGTAACTCTCGCAGATTTCGAGTACAATCGCAGGTTTCAGGCTGGCAATGCTGGTCACGGTTCGGGCGCAATGAGAACGGGCGCAAACGGTGAGGACCTGAAAATTTTCGTACCGTGCGGAACTTTGATTGCAGATTCAGACGGCGAATTACTCGCTGACATGGTCTTCCCCGGACAGCAATATCTCGCAGCAAAAGGCGGTCGCGGTGGTCGTGGCAACGCACATTTCGCAAGTTCAGAACGGCGCGCTCCAAGATTCTCAGAAAAAGGCGATCCAGGTGAAGAACGCGAATTGATTCTCGAATTAAAACTTATCGCTGATGTTGGTCTCGTGGGGCTTCCTAACGCAGGAAAATCCAGCATTCTCTCAGCAATCAGCGGCGCAAAACCAAAAATCGCAGGCTATCCGTTCACAACTCTCACGCCAAATCTCGGAGTTCTCGCGATTGATGACGATCAAGTTGTAATTGCAGATTTACCCGGCTTAATCGAGGGCGCACATGAGGGCAAAGGTCTCGGGCTGGAATTTTTACGGCACGCCGAACGCACAAGAATCCTGATTCACGTCGTAGATCTCTCAGGAAATAATATTCTCGAAGACTTTCACGCCGTTCAGGATGAGTTCACGTCGTATAATCCGGAGTTCTCAGAGCGTCCGTGTCTCGTGATTGGAAATAAAATCGATCTGCCAGAATCTCAGGATAATATCAAGCGCCTGAAATCCGAAATGCGCAAATTAAAACTCGATTGCATGTTTGTAAGCGCAATGACCGGCGAAAATATCCCAGACTTGATCAAGAAAATCGCTCAGCTCGCACGCGAAAATCCAAAGTCTGAACCAGAATCTTTCGAGATTGACGCAACTATCGAACCAGCTTTCATCGAGTTACCACGCAAAGCTTCAAAAAAACGCCTTCCCGTACAAATCATTCGAACTTCGGACGGCAAATTCAAAGTCGAACACGCAAATTTCGAGAAATCCGTGTCACGAATCAATTTCGAACAAGAGGACGCGTTACTGAAATTCGCAGCACTCTTGAAAAAGCTCAACGTTGAAGAAGCTCTCGAAGATGCAGGCGCGCGTGAAGGAGACAAAGTCTTAATCGGCGATATTGAATTTGATTTCGAACCCGAACAAATTATGTGACATGGCGAATATCAAAACTGGAATCATGGGCGGGACTTTCGACCCGATTCATTACGGACACTTACTCGCAGCTGAGGAAAGCCGGCGAATCCTGGGAATTAACAAGATAGTCTTCGTCCCAACAGGCGATCCTCCGCACAAATCTCACATAACAAAATCCGAGGACCGTTACGCAATGACACTACTCGCAACTGCTGGAGTTCTGGAATATTCAGTCTCAAGAACTGAGATCGACCGCAAAGATTACACTCACACTGTTGATACTCTGCGCGAATTTATCGACTCAGGCGTTAAACCTGAAGACCTGTTTTTCATCACTGGACTTGACGCAATGCTCTCGATCACATCATGGTACGATTTCGAAATTATCCCGACACTCTGCACTCTCGTAACAGCAACTCGCCCGGGATATTCTCTTGACGGAATCGACAAACTGCCGCAAATTATTCGCAGCAATCTTCGCGTGATAAAAATTCCGGAATTTGCCGTCTCCAGCACAGAAATTCGTCGCAGGGTTCGTGAGAATGAGGGAATCAGATTTCTCGTGCCGCATCTGGTGCAAATTTACATCGAGTCCCAAGGTCTGTACAAAATATAATATAATTATCAAGAGGTGAAATTACAAAACATGCGATTTTTGAAAATCCTAGGAATGATAATCATGATAGCATCGTCGGCTCTGGGTGGCGCAACTGTGAAAGTTATGGAAGTCATGAACGATCCGAATCCGCTGCCAACTCCGAGAGCATCGCGCGTTACTAAACCCGAAAGCAACACTCAAATCAGCACAAGCGGTGAAACTGAATTAGCCGTCGGTCTCGAAAAGCAAAAATCCTCGCAACAAATCGAATCTGCCAAAGGTACAGTGAACGTGTTAATCGTCGGACTTGATAACGTTGACGGAGCTTCACGTACTGACGCAATCGCACTGGCAATCTTTGACGCTGACAACATGGGCCTGAAAATTGCATCGATCCCCAGAGATTCGCGCGTGTATATTCCCGGACGAAGCTGGGACAAGATCAATCATGCTTACGTTTACGGCGGAATAAATTTGCTGCGTGAGACGCTCGTGAATTTGACCGGAATGCCGATAGATTACTTCGTGAAGATTAATTACAAGAGCTTCCCGAGAATTATCGACATGCTTGGCGGAGTTGATATTAACGTCGAGAAAAAGCTCTATTACACGGACTATTCTGGCAAGTTATTCATAAACATTCCCAAAGGTCGTCAGCACATGGACGGCAAAACGGCTCTGGGTTACGTGAGATTCAGGCACGATCCGCTCGGCGATATTGGGCGAGTTCAACGTCAGCAGAAATTCATTAATATCGTGATACAAAAACTCAAAAGCCCGTCGATAATTCCAAGAATCCCGGCACTAGTAACCGAAGTTCTTGATGCAGTCGATACAGACCTTGCGCCACTCGAAGCTCTGAAACTTTTGCAGTTCGCGAACAGACTCGAATCAAATCGTATCCAAATGTTCATGGCTCCGGGGAAATCTGGCTATAACAAGAACATCAGCTACTGGATACTCGATAACGTCGCGTTCTCAATGCAACTAGCCGCGAAATTTCCAGACCAGGTTGCAGCTTCAGATCCAGATTCAAATTCAGGCGATTCAGAATCAAGCTTAGCCAGCAATCCGACGCTCATGAATTACTCAGACAATCCAGAAAACGTAGCCGAAGAAACTCAACTCAGCTCAGCATTCACGAACGATAGATTAGCCGAGTTACGTGAGCAAATTCTGAGCATAAGAATCCTGAACGGCGACGGCGAGAAAGGCTTGGGCAAACGTGCAGCTACGATTTTCCAGAGACTTGGAATCGAAGTTCCATACACCGGCAACGCTAGACATTACGATTACAGAGCGACGAATATTTTATACCCGCCGAGTGACGACGAATCCACAAAACAAAGCGCAATGGCTCTGGCTGAATTATGCGGCATCAAAAACGAAAAGCTAATCCAGGTAGACAAACGCGCAACTTCTCTCACGCTGATAATCGGACACGACAAAGAAGAAATTTTCTCACGACTGGAGCCTCTGAACTCATGAACGCCTACACGAATAAAAATCTCACACGAACACGCGTACGTTATGGCGAAACTGACAAAATGGGAATCGCTTATTACGGCAGATATTTGGACTGGTTCGAGATGGGCAGAACTGAATTTTGCAGGGCGAGCGGCAAAAGTTTCACTGAATGGGAAGCTGGCGGAATTATGCTGCCGGTTGTCGAAGCTCATTGTCGCTACAAATCATCGCTGCTATATGACGACGAAATCGAAATCGAAACCTGCGTAAGCAATTTGTCCAAAGTCAGCGTAGTCTTCTCGTGCAAAATCAAGAATCTCAGAACAGGAAAACTCGCCGCGGAAGGCTACACAAAACACGCGTTCACATCAACGGACGGGAAATTGCTGCGAGACGGCAACGAACTCGAACATTGGCTGGAGAAAATCCTGAGTCAAGAATCATGATCATAATCACGAAACGTTACGGAAAATTCCTGATTGCGATTGCGATTCTAATTCTGGCTCTGAGTTTTTCTGGAATATGCGAGGCTGCACAATCTCAGCAAAATTTCTCTCAGAAAGATTTTTACCGGAGCTTGTCGAAACGTCTCTCGAAGAATCGCGCCGATTACAAGAATTTGTCTGATGCGGAATTTGCGAATTTTCGTGAAGTAACGACAACTGGAATCGGAAAGGGAAAATTATTTCGCTCATCGTCACCTGTGAAAGCCTGGGGGAATCGTGAGCAAATCGCCGACGAACTCGCAAAAAACGCACAAATCAAAACGTTCATAAACACAGCTGATTCTGACGCAAAGATTCTCAGTCTCGAGAATTTCTCAGGGACTTACTACAGCACGCAAAATTTCATCGGACTTGACACGGGCTTGAAGTTTCAGTCCCGGAAATTTCGCCAGGCAATCGCACGTGGGATTAGCTTCATGGCCGCAAACGATCCGCCGTATTTGATTCACTGCGACTTGGGAAAGGACAGAGCCGGAATTTTCTGCGCAATCGTCGAGTGTCTATGTGGCGCGTCAGAACTCGAAATCGAAGCTGATTACATGATCTCGTTCAAGAATTATTTCGGGATCATGCCTGAAACTGGCGAATACGAACTCGTAGCAAACAGCGAAATCCGCAGATTTTTGCCGCTGGTACTCGCTGATAAAAACACAAATTCCCAGACAACAAAAAAATTCCTGCTCCGAATCGGCGTTTCAGAACAGGAAATCGCAACACTCATTCAGAAATTGCAGTAATCTTGCTTGCTCTTAATCTTGATCGAGAATCTGAATCTTGAATCACATGCTCAGGTTCTCGATAATTAATTCAATTCATTTCCTCTATGTGATAAATATAATCCAGCGAACGCAATGCCTGCACTATGTCATGATGATGCTTGTACTTCTCGTAATCACGCTCGCGAATCGTCATAGAAACAGAATACACGCTCAATCCCGAGTTCAGATACGCCGGATTAGATTCAATATCGTCAATCTTCAGACCAAGTTTGCGAATCGTCGTTACAAAATCTTGCAGGTTCGAGCTGTTCTTTAGTTCCAGATGCACTTCGAAATGATTCGAGCGGTTCTTCAGGATTTTCTCAACGCGCGGCAATGTCGATATGCAGAAAATTAACGCGAACGCCGAAATCAAAGTCAACGTGTAACAGCCTGCTCCAGCTTCGAGTCCGATTACACTGCACGCCCATAATCCAGCAGATGTCGTCAAGCCTTTAATCTGAGATTTTGACGAAAACAGAATCGAATTTCCCGAAATCATCGCAGCAGAAACTATCGCAGCAGCAGAAATTATCGGAACTGTAGAACCAAATCCCAAATCCGCCATCGCTGACAAAGCAGACGCAAGCGTAATCACGATAAACGTTCGCAAGCCAGCCGAATGTCTCTTCGACGAACGCTCGCAGCCAACTATCGACGCAATAACAATCGCAAACAAAATTCTCAGAATTACCGAGTACACATTCAGATACGTTGACCATGAACCCAGCAATTTCGCTATCGGATCAGACGCAAATAACATTTCTAAAAACTCCCTCGAAAAAATATTTGTATTAAACACGTAATTCTATCACGAAATTTTGCTATAATCCGGAAATTATGAATATCAAACCCAAAATTCAAGCTATTCTAAAAAATCTGCCGCAACGTCCCGGAGTTTATCTCATGCGCGATTGTGACGGGAAAATTATTTACGTCGGAAAAGCAAAAAAACTCAAACGCCGCGTTTCGTCATATTTCAAACACTCGAAATTCTGGTCGCCACGATTAGCCAAACTCGTCGAATTAATCGAGGACATCTCAATTATACGCACTGAATCCGAAGCTGAAGCTTTAATCGTCGAGGCAAAATTAATCAAGCGTTACTCACCATTCTTCAACGTTGAACTCAAGATGAGCGAAAAATATCCGTACATCAAGATCACTAACGAAGACTTCCCCAGGCTGGAAATTACCCGACACAAAAGCAATGACGGCGCGTTATATCTCGGACCGTTCGTAAACGCCGGCAGCATGAAAAATCTTTTGCGATTATCCGAAAGATATTTCCCGTTGCGAGTCTGCAAAGCCAAAATCAATCCCGACAATGCCAAACGCCCCTGTATCGAATACAATCTCGGACACTCAATGGGCGCGTGTGCTGGACTGTGCTCAAAATCAGAATACCGTGAACGCGTCAGTGACTTGATCTTGCTATTCGACGGAAAATCCGCGGAACTTGTCGAACGTCTGCGAAACCGAATGGAAACTTGCGCGAAAAATCTCGAGTTCGAAAAAGCCGCAAGATTCCGTGACACAATCAAAGCCATCTGGAAATTAACCCGCTACAAAATATCGTCAGTTTTACAAGAAGATCTCGACAACGTAACCTGGCAAATCCTCACGCGTTTGCAGGAATTGTTGAAGCTAAAAATTCTTCCGTGGCGAATCGACGCTTTCGACATTTCACACACTCACGGGCACGAAACTTACGGCTGCTGCGTTGTGTTCGAACAGGGCAAGCCTAACAAGAATCTATACAGGCGCTTCAAGATAAAAAATTTACCGGACGGCGAAATCAACGACTACGAATCAATTTACGAGACAGTCAAGCGCAGATATTCACACGTCATGAAACACTCCGAACCAGCTGCACAACTCGCGCTAATCGACGGCGGAACTGGTCAGCTCGAATATGCTCAGAAAGCGATTCACGAGTTGAATTTCGAAATCCCAATGATAGCTCTTGCCGAACGTGAAGAGATAATATTTTTCCCGAACAATCCAGAGCCAATGATTCTCGATTACAGCGACCCGGCTCTGCAAATTCTGCAACGATTACGCGACGAAGTTCACAGATACGCAATCACAACTCACAGGCACGCTCGCGAATCACGAATGCGTCACTCGAAATTACACGAGATACCCGGCATCGGAAAATTACGCGCAACTGAATTACTCGTAAAATTCGGCTCACTCGAGAAAATCGCGACACTCTCTCCCGAAGAACTTGCAAAAGCTCACGGAATCGGAATAATTACTGCGAACAAAATTCTGGATTTCCTGAATCATAACGCGTGATAGAATCTTGCAAAAATAATATCTTTTCTTTAGGCGGTGTTGTCTTGAATAAGAATAAATTTTTGAACAGGAATTTCTACGTGAATATTGCGACGGTGTTTGGACTTGGCTTTCATTCGAGTATGCCCGGAACTTTGGGATCATTCGTTGCGATGCTGGTGTGTTTCGTGATTGACATTCCGTTATGGGCGATTGTTGGCGTGAGTTTGCTCGGTGTTTGGTCAACGGCTCTGACTGAGAAATTGCTCGATGGCTCTGAGCCTTGTCCGGTTAGAGCGAATTGTTCCGTGAAAAATCTCAGGTGCAAAAAAGATCCAAGATGCACAGTAATCGATGAAGTTGCCGGAATGTGGTGTACGGTATATTTGCTGCCGAAAAATTTTCTCGTCGGAGGCTTTTTTCTGTTCAGGTTGCTGGATATTCTGAAGCCGTTCCCGATAAATCGCATGGAAAAATTTCACGGTGGCTGGGGAATTATGCTTGATGACATTGTCGGCGGAATTATTGGCAACGTAATCTTGCAGGCGATCAACGCATATTTTTTCCGAAGTGGCTGGCTGTTCGGGTTAATCCAGAATTTCTAGGAGCGTGAATCATGAATACTAACTTACTCTTACTTGCTGAAGAAATCCTGCACGAAGCAAGAACGCTCTCAACGAAAATTTCCTGCGCTGAATCATGTACGGGCGGACTTGTTGCGGCTGCATTGACAGAAATTCCGGGAAGTTCAGACGTGTTTAACGGCAGTGCTGTTGTGTACGCGAACTCTGCGAAAGAAAATATTCTCGGCGTAAGTCACGCGATTCTCGAAAATTTCGGCGCAGTCAGTCGTGAATGTGCGCTTGCGATGTGTGAAGGCTCGCTCAGGATTTATGACACAGACTTTGCAGTTTCGATTACGGGAATTGCCGGACCAGATGGAGGCAGCGATTTGAAGCCGGTCGGCACAGTTTGGTTCGGCTTTGCATCTCGTGGAAAATTTGCGAGTTATGCTGTGAAAAAATTATTCTCGGGTAATCGCCGCGAGATTCGTGAAAGTTCGGTTGAGTTTGCATTATCTGAATTGCTGCGTGCCATAAAATCCTGAAAAAATCAAGACTATATATTTTCGCAACACTACTCTAAAATATTGCGCGTGAAAAATATTTTCGAAACGAAACAGGAGATGATTAGTTAATGGCGACTAAACCAGCCAAGAAAAATACTCAAACTCGCGAGGCAATTCTTGAGGCTGCAATCGATGAAATTCGCAGCAAATTTGGCGACGGTGCGATTATGCGTCTGGGTGACAGTGCGAACAAAAACGTTGACGTAATTTCGAGCGGAATTTTGCCTCTTGACGTTGCGTTAGGAATCGGAGGCTATCCCAAGGGCAGAATCGTTGAAATATTCGGGCCTGAAGGTTCGGGAAAAACTACGATTGCATTGTGTGCGATTGCTGAAGCTCAGAAAGCCGGCGGAATTGCAGCGTTCATTGATGCAGAACACGCTCTGGATCCGAGACTTGCGAAAATTTTGGGCGTTGACATTCAGTCTTTGTATTTGTCGCAGCCGGATAGCGGTGAACAGGCGTTATTCGTCTTGGACGCGTTGGTTCGAAGCGGTGCTGTTGATATTGTCGTTGTGGATTCAGTCGCAGCTCTAACACCTCAAGCAGAAATCGACGGGCGAATCGGTGAAAGCCAGATGGGTTTGCAGGCGCGATTAATGTCGTATGCGCTGAGACGCTTGGCATCGGTTATTGCGAAGACGAATTGCGTCGTGATATTCATCAACCAGTTGCGTGCGTTAATTTCGACGGGATACGCTCCTGCTGGTCCATCAGAAACTACAACAGGCGGACGTGCGTTGAAATTCTACTCGTCAATCAGGCTCGAAGTCAGGCGCGGAAAAAAACTCGACAAAGGCGATGTAACAATCGGTCACGAATTATACTTGAAAGTCGTGAAGAACAAATTAGCTCCTCCGTTCAGAACTGCTCACACAAGTCTGATTTACGGTCAGGGCATTCCGATGGGATTCGCTGTTGTTGACATGGCTATTGATTACAACGTTATTAACAAGAAGGGCTCGTGGCTGGCGTACAAAGGCGAGACTCTCGGTCAAGGCAAAGAATCCGTCGCGAAATTCTTGTCGGAGAATAAGACGCTTCAGGACGAGATTATCAAGAATATCATGGCTGAAGTTAGCAAAAGTACGGGATTCATTCCGGATTCGGATTCAGCTTCGGATTTAGATTCAGATTTGGACGATGAAAACACGAACGCTAATCTGCCGCCCAATGAGAATGTTGACGCAGAGCTTGACGGGGATATTCTCGAAATCTCAGACGATGAACGTTAAATGAATGTTAGTAGTTAATAATTATGATTTTTTCGCGCGTTTTGTGATAAAATCTTGTTGAATTTTCGCCCTGACGTTGGTTCGGGGCAATTTTGTGTTTATGAAGGAGCCTGAAAAATGCGAACAGAACTGGTAGGGCAGGAAAAAAATATCGTGACTTTGAAACTGGAATTTGATCCAGATGAATTTGCAAAAGCTCTCAAAAAGACGCTCGGAGAATTATCTAAGCAAGTTAACATTCCCGGATTCAGAAAAGGTCACGCACCACGTAACGTGCTTGAAATGCGATTCGGTCGCGAAGCACTCTATAACGAAACTCTCGAAAAATTGGTCCCGGAGAATTTGCGCCAGATCATCGATGATTATGATCTTGAGCCTCTGGAAACTCCGGAATTGCGCGTCTCAGAGGAAATCAAAGAAGATCAGGTCGTGAAATGCGAGTTAATTTTCGAAGTCAGACCCGAGATCGAATTACCCGAAATCGAAAATCTCGAGATCGAAAAAGTTACGACAAGTGTTTCGGATTCAGACGTTGATAAATTAATAAATCGAATCCTGATCCAGAATTCACAGGTACAACCCGTTGAAAGAGCGATTCAGGACGGCGATCTGGTTGACGTTGAGTTGACGATTCGGGTTTTGAATGACGACGGCTCAGATGCTGAGGACGAAAAACAAATCCGCAGAGACCCAACGAAAGAGAAAATCAGCTTATCCGACGAGACAGTTCGTGCGCAAGTTCGTGCGGCGCTGATCGGTCACGGAAAAAATGACACTGTCGAAGCAGTCTTTGACGTTGAAGCAGGTCACCCGGATACTGAACTCGCTGGCAAAAAACTGAAATATATCATGAAGATCGAGAACGTTTCTGAGTATGTGAAACCTGAATTAAACGCTGATTTCTACAAGAAGCTTTTCAACGATGAGACAATCACAACCGACGAAGCTTTCAGAACGAGACTTCACAACGACATTTTCGACGAACTCAGCGAACAACACGAGAACGATATTCGCAACCGTGCAATCGCGATGGTCTCTGAACAGGCAAAACTCGAAATCCCAGAGAAATTAATTTTGCGACAGATTCAGGCAATGCGCCGCGATGACGAGGAATGGGCAAAGCAATCAAACGTTGACCTGAACACAGCGTACGGTCTCAACACAAAAGAAGGTCGTGAAGGTTACGCGAAATTGCTGCGGACTCGTGCGGAAAGTTCGGTCAGAGATGTTCTCGTAATGGACGAAGTTGCGAAAAAATACGATGTCCAAGTCGAATCCGAAGATTTAACTGAAGAGTTCAAGAAGCGCGCAAAACGTTTCAGAATGACTGAACCCGAAATCGCGAATTTCTATTACAAGAACAAAGAACAGTTGAATCGCCTGATGGACGAGTTGCGTTACGAAAAAGTTGCGGACACTCTCATCAAGAACATGAAGATCAAAGAAGTCAGCGAACTCTCAGTCCCAGAACACGAGCATAATCACGATCACGAACACGATCACGAGGGAAATTAGCAAATGTCCTATTACATTCCATACGTAATCGAACAAACTGGTCGCGGCGAAAGATCATATGACATTTACAGCCGATTGCTCAAAGACCGGATAATTTTTCTCGGTTCAGAAATCGTCGATGATGTCGCAAATTCAATCGTTGCCCAGTTGTTATTTCTCGAGAGCGAAGACCCAGAGAAAGATATTAATCTATATATTAACAGCCCGGGCGGAAGTGTTTCTGCCGGACTTGCGATTTACGACACAATGCAGTATATCAAGAGTCCCGTTTCGACAATTTGCGTCGGACTTGCTGCGAGTATGGGAGCTGTGTTGCTTGCTGGCGGTGCTAAGAATAAGCGTTTTGCGCTGCCAAATTCCGAGATCATGATTCATCAGCCGTTGGGAGGCGCACGTGGTCAGGCCAGCGACATCGAAATTCACGCGAAGAATATTCTGAGAACACGCGAATTGCTCAACAAGATTCTCGCGTCACACACCGGTCAGGATATTGCGAAAATTGCGCAAGACACAGACCGCGACAATTTCATGACAGCCGACGAAGCTCTGAAATACGGCTTAATTGACAAGATAATAGAATCGAGATAGAGATGCCCGGCAAAAAGAAAAATAATAATAATAACAAAGTCGATTGCTGCTCATTCTGCGGCAAATCACGCGATGAAGTCAGCGAATTATTCGACGGTCCAGGCGGTTCGGTTCATATTTGCGATCAGTGCGTCACGGTTTGTAATATCATGCTCGCGGGTAAAAATTTGCCACCGTACGTTCAGGATTTGCACATGCCAATGGACTCTCCGGATTTCGACGACGATGAATTGTTCCTGCAATCTCTGAATGATTCTCGCAAAGCACGCGTGAAAAATTCGGATTCGATGCAAGCTTTCACGACGATCAAGCCCAAAGAGCTAACGGATTATCTTGACCAGTACGTAATCGGACAGTCTCGTGCAAAAAAAGTCGTATCAGTTGCCGTGTATAATCATTATCAGCGCGTGAAAAATAATCTTGAGCAAAAAAATCACGACGTCGAACTTCAGAAAAGCAACGTATTATTACTCGGTCCAACCGGCTCAGGGAAAACTCTAATCGCACAAACTCTCGCGAAAAAATTAAACGTGCCATTTGCTATTGCAGACGCGACTACGTTGACCGAAGCTGGCTACGTTGGCGAAGATGTCGAGAATATTCTTGTGAGATTGCTTCAGGCAGCAGACTTTGACTTGAAGGCAGCAGAACGCGGAATAATTTATATCGACGAGATGGACAAGATCGCGCGAAAATCTGAATCAGTTTCCATAACTCGCGATGTTTCCGGCGAAGGTGTTCAGCAAGCATTACTGAAAATTCTCGAAGGCACGATCTCAAATATTCCTCCGAAAGGCGGACGCAAACACCCTCATCAGGAATTTATACAGATTAACACCGAGAATATATTATTCATTTGCGGCGGAGCTTTTGACGGACTAGAACCAATCGTTGCGCGTCGTGAGTTGAACAAGTCAATCGGCTTTGGCGGCGAATTAACCGACCAGGAACGTAAACGCGAAATTCTAAGCAAAGTTCAGCCAGAAGATCTCGTTACGTTCGGATTGATTCCGGAATTAGTCGGACGTATCCCGATGCTCGTAGCTCTCGAAGAACTTGACAAAGCTGCGTTCATACGAATTTTGCAGGAACCAAAGAACGCGCTCGTCAAACAATATAGCAAGCTCTTAGAAATGGAAGGCGTCGGACTGGAATTTACGGCTGATGCACTCGATAGAATCTCAGAACTCGCAATCAAAAAGAAAACTGGCGCTAGAGGCTTGCGTGCAATAATGGAAAGCTTGATGCTTGATATACTATACGATTTGCCATCTATGCCAGAGTCCGAGAAATCCGGCAAAAAATTGCGAATCACATCTGAATTTGCTGACGGGAAAGTTGATTTTCGCGACTTACTCGTTGACGCATAAAGCACACATAACAAGCACATAACAAGAATCTCCCGAACGAATCGCAACTTGATTCATAACGGGAGATTTTTTCATGCCCGGGATTTTGCCTGGATTTTGCTTAACAGAATTTTTCGAGAATATTCGCCAGTTCCAGCGAGAAATTTTCCACAACGTCAGCTTCTCTCGCCTCGATTAAAATTCGCAGCAACGGCTCAGTCCCGGAAGTTCGCACAAAGATTCTGCCGTCTAAATTCGCGAGCCTGGATTTGTAATCTTCGACAATTTCGTCAACTTTTGACATGTCTACAAGTTCGCGAGGTTTTTGCAATCTAAGGTTCGTCAATTTCTGAGGATAACGCCCGAATCTGTCAACCAGCGTGTCAGAATTTTCGTTCAGGTCATTTATCGCGTTCAGGAACAACATAGCCGTGCATAATCCATCGCCCGTACTCGTGAATGGCATTGCGATTATGTGCCCGGATTGTTCGCCGCCCAACGCAGAATTTTTCTCACGCATTGCCTCGAGAACGTATCTGTCACCGACCGGACAACGCAGCGTCTCGATATTTTCGCGTGCCAAATGCGATTCAAGAGCCATGTTGCTCATGACCGTCACAACAACTGAGTCAGATCCGGAAATTTTCTGCAACTTCAGCCAACGCCCCAACACCCAGAGAATTATATCGCCGTCAATAATTCTGCCTTTCGAATCGCTAATCAAAACTCGATCCGCATCACCATCGAACGCAAATCCTAAATCAAACTTGTTATTCTTGACAAAGCCCGTGAGATTTTCCATGTGCATCACACCGGCAGCGGCGTTAATATCAAGTCCGTTGAAATTCGCCGACAAAACATGGCCGGAAATTTCCGAATTAATCAGCACCGACGGCACAATTACACTCGCAGCTCCGAACGCACAATCGAACGCGATATTTTTGCTGGCAAGTTTCGCGCTTAATCCGGGTTTTGCAAGTTTCGCAATATGTTCAGCGTATTTTTCCGACAAATCCGGCTCATGAATAATATTTCCAGTTTGAATAATCGATTCGTGATTGGGCTTCGTGTCCTCGATATTTTCCAGAATATGCTCGATCTCAAGCTCTTCAGAATCCGACAATTTGCAGCCGTCAGAACCTAAAAATTTTATGCCGTTATATTCAGCAGGATTATGCGACGCACTGATTACAGCTCCACCATCAGCCGCGAGATTTTTTATCGCCCAGCTAACACCCGGTGTCGGAATGATTCCAGTTAAGCAAACTTCCGCACCTTCAGACGAAATCCCAGCACTCAACGCACACTCAAGCATTTTGCCACTCAAGCGCGTATCTCTACCAATCACGATTTTTTTGCCGCGATTGAATCTCATAAACGCACGACCAAGTTTCAACGCAAATTCCGCTGTCATGTTGCCAGAATTTGCCAAATCACGCACACCATCAGTTCCGAAATATTTTCGCGTATTTCCCAATTTTCCTAACACCTTCACGTCTTGAAATTTATCACACTAAGATTATCACACATAATTATTTCGTCTGGCAAAATTGCACGTGAAAAGGGACTGATTATTATGAATACGAGAATTTAAATTAGCCAACAAAAAATCCCCGCTGATTTTCTCTGATTTTCTCAGATTTTATCAACGGAGATTCACAAGAATATTTTCCCAAAAAATTATTCTTAAAAATTATTCTTCGGGCTTCACTAACTGGACTTCTGGCTCGGACGGCAGCCTGAACAACGGAATGAATCTATCAAGGCCCGTCAGCGTCAAAATCAACATCGACAATACCGCAATCCACGCAAGATAATTATGCATGATAATATCAACAATGCTCACGTTATTCTCAGCCAATGGATAAACCGCGTAAACAATTCCCACGAAGAACGCCAAATACACGTGCCACGGAATCAACTGCGAGCCGAACACTCCCATCGCGTCCGCAAACGTCGCATTTCTGAGAGCAAGTTTATACATCGCTTTCTCATCGCCTTTGACACTCGAATCCGTCATGCTCTTGATAATCGGGCTTATCGTTACGATCTGAGCCATCTCGTCCGCAAGTGCTGCGTTGCCGATCAAGCACAACAAGCCATTCGCGAACATCAAATGCCTGACTTTCTTCGCAAATTTCAGAACGAATCTCGCAATCGAGTCAAACGCGTGCATTCGACGCATAACGCCACCGAACGCTCCAATCCAGAGCATCATTACGATAACCCAACTGCCAGCTTCAGCGAAACTATCCTGTACCATCGTTAAGAACTTCGACAAATCCGTAACAGTCCCGGCAAAATATCCGAATATAAGCGAACCGAAAATTCCAGTTCCAAGACAAATCAGCGTATTCGTTCCCATTGCCGCGAGTACAAGCACGCAAACTAACGGCACAACCATGTAATACGGCACACCGGCTCGAACCTGATTCAAAAGCGTAACTGCTGCAGGTCTCTTCTCACTAAGTGCTGCCCAAACGCTCTCAGGAATTTGCGCAATAGCCTCGTTAGCATTTCCAACTGTGTCTGGCAATCCCATGCTCACTGCCGCGAAATAAAACGCAACTGCTCCGAGAATCAAACATAAGCCTGACCAAACACCCTGATGTCTAACTCGATCAACTATCGCAACTCCCTGAAGGCTCGAACTCACGACAGTCGTATCCGAGATCAATCCGATATTATCACCAAAGCATGAGCCGCCGGCAATCGCTGCAACCGTCAAGACAACGCTGCCTCCGACGATGTGATTCAGCCAGAGAAAAATCGGTGCACACGCAGCAAAAGTTCCCCATGACGTGCCTGTTGCAATCGACAAAATCGCCGTGACCAACAACGCCGTCATAGCTACGAGTTTCGCCGTCAATCCCAACGATAACGCCATGTTAATTATCGACGCAGCAACTCCCGTCTCCATGAAGCATTTCGCAACAGCATAAGCCAACTGCAAAATCAAGAACACGACCAGAATATGCTTCAGATTTTCGATCGCAGCGTCCATCAAATCGCCAAACTTGATCCGACTCGCTATCATGCCGATCAAAATCGCGTAAACTAACGCAAGTGGTGCAGCAATCAAAATATCAAGACCAAAACCTACCATTAAAACGCCCAGTACCAACACCGGACTTAATTTCAATAACGCAACCATAAAAAAATTTCACTCCTGTTTTGAGAGATAAATTTCACGAATATTTTAGCAAATAATCCTCAGATTTTTCGCAAAATAAACAACGTAATTTCTGCCGGATCTAAAATTCTCATCGGGAAGCCGTTCCAAAGCGACGTTCCTTTACTCACGTATAATTTCATATCGCCAACATCGTACCAGCCTTTAACAAATCCACCGTTGAATTGCGCGACAATCATATCCAAAATCGGAATCATTCCGCCGTGAGTGTGTCCGGAAATTTGCAGATCAACTCCTGCGCGTGAATTTTGGACTGCATTAGTTGGTCTGTGATCCATCAAGATTACGCAAGAATCTTCCGGGATATTTTCGAGCGTGTGTTCTATATCCGGAGCTTTGAAGCCAAATGTTATGCCCTGTTGATCCGGAACTCCTGCGATTATCAATTTCGCGTCACCTGAACTCAGAGTCTCAACTTGATTCTCGATAAATTTCACCCCCAAACTTCCCAATTCTCTCAGCCAATCGCTGCAACCTGAATAATACTCGTGATTACCGGTCGTGCCCAAGACTCCGAACTTCGCGCGCAAATTTTCCAGCGGCTGTAAATCCTGCTTTCGCTGCGAAACTAATCCGTCTACAAAATCACCGGGAATTAAAACAATATCCGCTTGCAAATCATTCGTTTTCGCGACTATAGCTTCGAACAAATCACGGCGATTCAGCGAACTTGCATGTAAATCTACCAGCATTGCGAACTTGAATCCGTCAAATTCTTCGGGCAAATTCTTCAGCGCAACTTCATGAGTTTCGACATCTGGAACGCGAATAGCCTCATACGTTCCATAACACGTCAGCAACGCAGCCAGCACACACACAATCAACGACGCAGCATTAACCGGAAATTTCCAGCCAAGAATCTTACAGACAAGCAACAGCAAATCTTTCGCAATCAGCAAAAACAACGCCACAATCAGGAAATTATACAGAACTGCTCCGACCAAAACTACTTCACGAGGCAAATCCGGCGCAAAAAACATTCCTCCGCCAAACTTCTGGAACAGATAATTTTTCATCGACGCGACAAGCAAAACCAGCGCGAAAATAACTTTCCAAAATCCCGAAATTCTCAGCGGCAAAACCAAGCTCAGAATCTCATACGCGAAAATCGCAGCCGAAATTGCAAACATAAATATCATGACTTAACATCTCCCTTCAACTTCAAATTCAAACAAAATATTTTCGATTCGGATTCTTCGGGAACCAGCCTTTCTCAACACGCTTGGTCTGCTCTTTCAATTCTCGAATGCACCACAGCAAAACGAAACTCAATATTCCCAAAATCCCCGACAAAACACAATTATCAGCCAAAAGCGACAACACACCTGCTATCAATCCCAAAGCCAGAAACACAACCCAGACTTTCTCCGAGAAATAATATTCGCACTTGATAACAATCGGGTGAAAAATTCCTGTAACAAGAAACGCTGCAAAGCCAATTATGACTCCGTACCAGTTCAAGAAATTCCCTCCTTTTACACTCTGAATTTTCGCAGCAATAATATCACGCAATGTCCAAAAATCCCGAACATAATCATGATACACGCGTAATCCAGCAAGAAATATATCACCGGCACATCGAAATCGAAAAATATAAACTCAGTCTTAAGCGTCATGTAATCCCAAAGATTATTTCTCACAAACGCAATCGCTCCGTAAATCACAAATCCCAAGGCCAAGACAATCGCAAAAACTTTCGGAACGCGAACTTTCATTTTGCTGCGAATCATTCCAGAAAAAATATTCCAGTTCAAGCCGGCGTGAAAACTCATCAGAACAAATCCCCAGAACGATGCCAACATATGACCAACTCTTGCGAACGACATCAAGCCGTCACTCTCTACAAGCTCAACAGTCTTGGACATCAACACTCCCGTAATCAGCAAGAATATCACGTCAATTATCAGCGCAACATTAACAAACGACAAAATCGCGCGCGTAAAATTATACTTGCCCTTGAAAATTCCCTTCAGCCACCAGCGATTCAGCCACGTGTGATACACAAACAGAATTATCAGCAACATGCCGATCGCTTCGTGGAAAATCGGCGCAAAATCATACGAGTCAAATCCGAAAAATTCCGCGATACTCGTGCCGATTAGTTCATACGACATCGACAGCAGAAGCAATATCGTCATCAAAATATCTATCAACGGTCTAAGCATTTCACAACTCCAAAAATTCCTCGCAAAAAAAATCCCTGACTGATCAACGCGACCAAATCAGGGAAATTTCTCTCATTTTTCTCAATCAATAATTCCGGATTTAATAGCCCAGTTTCGCCAGCCAAGAATTTACGGACTTCTCAGCTTCAGCTCTGGAATTTTGCGCAACTGATCCGCGAACAACAAGTCCTCGCAAAATCTCAGCACCCGGAGCTGCACGTTTTAGTTTCGAATCTGTGTTTGACAAGCCGCTGCCCTCGTGTGTGCAGAACAAAGCGATTTTCTTGCCCGTGAAATCATGCGATTCTAAGAACGTGTAACAAGCCATTGGCAAATCTCCCCACCAAATCGGGTAGCCGAAAAATATCATGTCATACTCGTCGATATTCTTGTCCTCAGCGATTGCGGGGCGTGCGTGAGCATTTTGTTCCTTTTTTGCGACATCGATAGCCGTGTCATAATCTGCAGGATATGCTTTCGCGGGTTTAATCTCGAACAATTCCGAGCCGGTTTTCTGCGCAATCATCTTCGCTAAAACCATCGTGTTGCCTTCCTGAACATAGCCAACGTTGTAATTCTCATCTGCTCGCGAGAAAATTATCACGAGTGATTTCGCGTCGGCTGCTCCAGAAACTCCGAACAAGCTCACAACAAACACAAGTACTAACAAAAATTTGTTTATCATAACAAAACTCCTCATAAAAATTTCGCGTGAATATTAGCACTCTTAAATTAATTCGTCAAAATCAGCTAATCTCAGCTAATCTCAATCGTTACTAACTTGACTGTTTTTGCGCACAAAAAATCCTCCCGCGTTTCCATCAGGAGGAATTTTATTTTATGCTCTGATCGCTTCAAGTCGTCCCGGGTATGCTGCAATCGCGTTCTTCAGAATATCCAACGCACGCTCCAAATCCTCTTTCTTGAGAACATACGCCATTCTGACTTCATTCAAGCCCTTATTCGCTGCCGCATAAAATCCGCTGCCAGGAGCTGCCATAGTTGTCTCGCCGTTAATATCAAAATTCTGCAACATCCAGATTATGAACTTCTCAGAATCATCAACCGGCAATTTCACCATCGTGTAAAACGCGCCTTCAGGTTCGTGACAAACTACTCCGTCAATCGCCTTCAGACCCTTGTACAAAACATCACGACGAAGCTTGTATTCCTTGTTGACTTCTTCGAGATAAGATTTCGGTGTCGAGTAAAGCCCGACCGCAGCAGCCTGTTCAATCGCAGAGACGCTCAATCTTCCCTGACACAGCTTCATAACCTGCGCGAGAAATTCCTTGTTCTTGATCGCAATGCAGCCAATTCTCGCACCGCACGCACTGTAACGCTTCGAGACCGAGTCAATCATGATAACGCGATCCATCGCCTCAGGAATCGACGCAAAACTCATGAAAGCTTTCGAGCCTTGACCGTATGTAAATTCGCGATAAACTTCATCGGCAATGATAAACAGATCATGTTTCTTGGCAATTCCCGTCAACATTGCGACTTCATCGGGACGATACAGAACTCCGGTCGGATTACACGGATGCGATACCCAGATTGCGCGTGTCTTCGGTGTGATTAACTTCTCGATTTCAGCTGCTGGCGGCAAGTGAAAAGCGTCTTCTGCTTTTGTCGGGATCGGGATCAAATTCGCAAGTGCAAGTCTGGCAAACGTATTATAATTCGCGTAGAACGGTTCTGGCACGAGAATCTCATCGCCCGGGTCGCAGAGAATCATCACAGCAAATGACAGCGCCTCACTGCCTCCACACGTAACGTAAATATCACTCGGATCGTAATCAACGCCGATCCCATGATAATAATTGCTCATCGCTTCACGCAACTGTGGGATTCCTTGAGAGACTGCATAAGCTACGGTATTCGGTCTGAAATTCTTGATCGCCTCGAAATATTGATCCGGTGTCTTAATATCCGGCTGCCCGATATTCAGGTGATAGACTTTCTTACCTTTAGCTTTTGCCTCGTCCGCATACGGAATCAGACGGCGGATTGGCGAGATCTTCAACGCCTGTATTCTATCTGAGAGATGCAATTCCGAATAACCTCCTTATTTTGCCTTACCCTGATTCGCAACTGCTGCCTGAGCTTTCGCGATTGCCTCTGCGTCACCGAGATACCTGTGAGAGATCGGCTTCATATTCTCGTCGAGTTCGTAAACCAGCGGCACACCCGTCGGAATGTTGAGTTCGAGAATTTCCTTCTCCGAAATATTATCAAGATACTTCACCAACGCTCTCAAACTATTTCCATGAGCAGCGATGATTACTTTTTTGCCGGACTTGATGCACGGAACGATTTCTTCCTGCCAGAACGGCACAACTCTCGCGACGGTATCCTTCAGGCACTCAGTGAACGGTAAATCTGCCTCGGGTAAATTCGCGTATTTTTTCTCATTGCCCGGGAATCGCTCGTCTGATTTTTCGAGTTTCGGCGGCTGAATATCATAACTTCGTCGCCAAATCTTCACCTGTGCGTCACCGTACTTGGCTGCTGTGTCAGCTTTGTTCAAACCCTGCAACGCTCCGTAATGACGCTCGTTCAGTTTCCAAGAGTGCTGAATCGGAATCCACATCAAATCCATCTCTTCAAGCACAAGCCACAACGTTTTAATCGCGCGTTTCAGAACCGACGTGAACGCGTAATCAAACGTAAAACCCTCAGCCTTGAGTAACTTTCCGGCAGCACTAGCCTCAGAAATTCCCTTCTCCGAAAGTGGAACATCAGTCCAGCCAGTAAATCTGTTCTCTTTGTTCCAAGCACTTTCGCCATGACGTATCAAAACTATCTCGTACATTCTAAAATTCCTCCGTTGTTAAATAAAATAAAATAAAAATATTCGCTTCAGAAATTGTCTTAACATTCTATCACAATCAAATTATTTCGCTCCAAATTGCATTTCCAACACGCATTCCTTTTGCACTCAACGCAAGATTTTCACGCGTCCTCACGAACAGATCATCGGGCATTTGCTTCAGGATTCGCTCTATACTCGAAAAATTTTCGCTGCCAAATTCCGAGATAAATTCGCGTTTTGCGATCCCGTATTTTGTGCGTAGTAATAATATCGCTGCCTCTCTGGCTCTGGCGTTAATATCAAGTTTTTCGGATTCAAGTTCAAGTTCGGAGTTTTCATGTGAGAATTTGTAGCGTGTTCCGTCAATATAGCCCGAAGCCGAACGCCCCAATGCGAGCATGTTTTCCTGTTTCCAGTATGACAAATTGTGAATGCATTCGTGATTTTCCGTTGCGAAATTTGAGATCTCGTATTGCTGGAAATTTTTCCGAGGCAAAACATACTGCGCATACCTGTAAAAATAATATCCGTTCACGTTAAAATCAACATTCCCGAACGAAGCATACATTCTGCTGTCTGGTTCGAGTGTAAGCTGATACGTTGAAATATGATCTGCTCCGGAATTTATCACGCCGCTCAGAGACTTATCCCACGAACGAATATTTTGCTCAGGAATTGCGAATATCAAGTCCGCGTTCAGATCAAATCCGTAATTCTTCACGAGTTCCAGAGCGTGTAGAGCTTGCTTTGAATCGTGCAATCTCCCGAGAATTTCCAGCTCATGATCATTCAGGCTCTGCACACCAAGGCTGATTCGTGTTACGTGATTATCTCTCAGGAATGACAGCAAATTTTCATTCAGAGAATTGGGATTCGCTTCAACAGTTGCTTCGACACAATTCTCCAGAACAAAATTCTCTCGCAAAATCCCGAACAACTTCTCCCAAATCGAGATTCCCAAAACGCTCGGAGTTCCGCCGCCGAAATACAGCGTTCTGATTCGAATCTTGCCGCCGTAATTCCCGAGAAATTTTTCACGCAGAATTTCCAGATTAGCTTCGAGCTCATGCAGCCAGGAATCTACGCGCGAATCATTCACGATCACACTATAGAAACTGCAATAGCCGCACTTTCTCTCGCAGAATGGCACGTGAATATACAACCCGAAATCACTTTGGCTTGTCATCTACCTGCATGAATGCCAGGAAAGCTTCTTGAGGGATTGAAACTTTGCCGATCTGTTTCATGCGTTTTTTGCCTTCTTTCTGTTTTTCGAGTAATTTGCGTTTGCGTGTAATATCTCCGCCGTAACATTTCGCGAGAACGTCTTTCCTCAGAGCCTTAACATTCACACGAACGATTACTCTTTTGCCAATCGAAGCCTGAATCGGAATCTCGAACAGCTGGCTCGGGATTAGCTCCTTCAATTTTGTAACAGTTGCGTGTCCGCGATTATAGGCCTGATCTTTGTGACATACGAACGAGAACGCATCAGCAGCTTCACCATTCACGAGAATATCAACTCGAACAAGTTCCGACGCTTTCAAGCCGATAAACTCGTAATCCAGTGACGCATAGCCGCGAGTTTGTGACTTGAGCTTGTCGTGAAAATCGATTATAAATTCCGACAGCGGCATCTCGTAAATCAATCGCACACGTTCAGGCGTAATATAATCCATTGACTTGTAAGTTCCGCGTTTATCCTGAACAAGCTGCATAACACGTCCGGTAAATTCTGACGGCAAAAACACGCTTAACTTGATATACGGTTCGCGAATTTCTTTTATGTCGCCTAAATCCGGAAAATCTGCAGGTCTGTGAGCCTCGATAATTTCGTCCGAGTTCGTCACGACTTCATACACAACATTGGGAGCAGTTGCCACGAGTTCGACGTCATATTCTTCACGCAATCTTTCGCGCACTACTTCCATATGCAGCATTCCCAAAAATCCGCAGCGAAAACCGAATCCCAGAGCTTCAGAAGTTTCGGGTTCATAAGTCACAGCGGAATCATTCAGGCATAATTTTTCGAGAGCGTCTCTGAGTTGCGGGTAATTGTCGCGTTCAACCGGATAGAATCCGCAGAAAACTACACTCTTGACTTTGCGATAACCCTCCAAAGGTTCTGACGCAGGATTCATAGCATCTGTTACGGTATCGCCTACCTGAGCTTCAGCAAGTGTTTTGATACTCGCGGTAATATAGCCGACTTCACCAGCACTCAGACTCTCAACCGGAGTGAAGCCTGGTTTGAACACACCGACTTCGTTGACCGGATAAGTAGTTTTCGTCTGCATGAAGAAAATATTCTGTCCAGCTTTGACAGTTCCGTTAATTACACGAATATAGCAAATAACGCCGCGATAATTATCATAGACCGAGTCAAATATCAAAGCCTGTAACGGAGCATTTGGGTCGCCTGATGGAGCAGGAATTTGAGCAACGATTTTTTCGAGAATTTCATCGACACCGCGCCCATCTTTTGCACTTGCGAGAATTGCGTCTGAAGCATCAAGCCCAACGACTTCCTGAATTTCCTGTTTCGCATTATCCGGTCTAGCTGACGGCAAATCAATCTTGTTAATCACCGGCAGAATTTCCAGACCTTGTTCGATTGCCTGATAAGCGTTTGCGACAGTTTGAGCCTCGACACCCTGAGACGCATCGACGACTAACAACGCGCCCTCACACGCAGCGAGTGAACGTGAGACTTCGTATGCAAAATCGACATGTCCCGGCGTATCAATGAGATTCAAGACATAATCTTTGCCATCTTGAGATTTATAATCCATTCTGACTGGCACGAGCTTAATCGTAATTCCGCGTTCACGTTCGAGAGAGAGTGAATCGAGAATCTGATTTTTCATGTCACGTTGCTTAATAGTTCCGGTACGTTCGAGTAATCTATCAGCGAGCGTAGATTTTCCGTGGTCGATATGAGCGATTATGCAAAAATTTCTGATATTATTATTCCCTGACAAAAAAATTTACACCTCCAAGATTTGTGAATATAATATATTTTTAAGTGGACATTTTCAAATTCAGCGATGATTTCACACGTGGAAGGAGTTTTCGAGATGCGAAGAATAATATTAGCGATTGTGTTTTTGATAGTAACGATTGTGAGTGCGTTTGGAGCGACGAGTGATGATGTGTATTTGAGGCGGGATGTTTTTGACGCGAAGATGGATGCGTTCATGGCAACGATGCGTTTGGAAAACCAGAACATGCTCATTCAGATCAGGAAGGAGCTTGACGAACGTTTTGCAAAAGTTGACGAGAAATTTGCAAAAGTTGACGCACGTTTAGCAAAGATGGACGAACGTTTGGGTAATTTAGAGAATCGTGTTACTGGCTTGGAACAACAAGTCGGCTTCCTAGGTGAACGCACGGAAGACACGAGAGCTTACGTCACATGCAATAGTCGCGTTTCCGTTTGTGCAGAAATTTTTCCAGTGGCGTGAATCGCTGAAAGTAAAACAACATGAGCCGTTATTCACGAGTGATGAACTCGCGGCTTTGAAACGTTTTATTGCGACACAACTTGCTGAGAAAATGTGAAAGGAGTCTTTGACATGAGAAAAATATTATTGGCGATTGCGTTGTTATTCGTGATGAGTGTGAGTGCGTTTGCTGCAGCGAGTGATGATGTGTATTTGAGGCGGGATGTTTTTGACGCGAAAATGGACGCGTTCATGGCGACGATGCGCTTGGAAAACCAGAACATGCTCATTCAGATCAGGAAGGAGCTTGACGAACGTTTTGCAAAAGTTGACGCACGTTTCGAAAAAGTTGACGAGAAATTTGCTAAAGTTGATGAACGATTCGAAAAAATGGACGCACGTTTAGCGAAGATAGACGAACGTTTGGGTAATTTAGAGAATCGTGTTACTGGCTTGGAACAACAAGTCGGCTTCCTAGGTGAACGCACGGAAGACACGAGAGCTTTGCAATAGTCGCGTTTCCGTTTGTGCAGAAATTTTTCCAGTGGCGTGAATCGCTGAAAGTAAAACAACATGAGCCGTTATTCACGAGTGATGAACTCGCAGCTTTGAAACGCCTGATTGCAACACAACTTGCTGAGAAAATGTGAAAGGAGTCTGATGAGTGTGAGTGCGTTTGCTGCAACGAGTGGCACCGTACGCACAAAAAATTCTTGGAGAACAATCCAAAATTTTCGAGATGATTAACTCACAAAAAAATTTCGCATCTTGACGAATCATAATTTCACCTGTAAAATATCTCCGTTTGAATCGAATTGAATTTTTTATCGGGGCGACATAGCCAAGTGGTAAGGCAGAGGACTGCAAATCCTTTATCCCCAGTTCGAGTCTGGGTGTCGCCTCCAGAGTTTTTGTCACAAAGCCCGGATGGCGGAATAGGCAGACGCGCTAGATTCAGGTTCTAGTGGCCGCAAGGTCGTGGAGGTTCAAGTCCTCTTTCGGGCACCAAATTTGTTATGATTTTTTATCATAATGGGAGGTCGAGAATTTGCCAACCCTAATACCAATTACTAAGAACAGAAATCGTCATGCTTTCGGCAAAAATTCCAGCACCGTAGAAATGCCAGACATGATCGAAGTGCAAAAACAATCATACCATTGGTTCTATCAAGACGATGTCCCCCCAGAATTGAGAAAATCGCAAGGACTTCAAGAGCTGCTCCAGGAAACTTTCCCGATTAAGAGTTTCGATGAGAAATATGCCCTTGAGTTCATTAGCTATTCTCTCGATGAGCCGGAAATTTCAGAGGAAACAGCTCGACAGAAAGACCTCACTTGGTCAAGACCTATACGCGCAACCCTCGCTCTGACTTACTGCGGCGATAATAACAGCAGCGATATCGACGACAATGGCGGCGAACACACAAAAATCGATCCCAAAATATTCTTGGGCGACTTCCCTGTCATGACAGATCGCGGAACTTTTATAATCAATGGGACCGAACGCGTCGTCATAAATCAGCTTGCTCGAAGCGCAGGAATATATTTCACACGAACTTCAGACGGCTGCGAGGCTAAATTGATCCCGGATAGAGGCGCTTGGCTCGATTTCCAGATGTCCTCAAAGGAAATTATCAGCGTTAATATCGACAATCGA
Organism: uncultured Synergistales bacterium; assembly: GCA_905233725.1. GTDB lineage: Bacteria > Synergistota > Synergistia > Synergistales > Aminobacteriaceae > JAFUXM01. The sequence goes on along the minus strand of CAJOEM010000004.1, from coordinate 83,435 downwards.
AAAAAATTACCCGTGACTCTGCTGCTAAAAGCCCTCGGCGTAAGAGATAATCACGAAATAATAGATATATTCAGCACAGGAAGCGAAATAATCGGATTAAACGACGACTTCAAAGATAGAATATGCAAAAGTGACGTGTTCGATGACAACGGAGAATTGATCCTGGCACGCGGCACGATTATGTCCGAAGACACAAAAACTGAATTGTTCAAGAAAGCTCCCAAAGCTCAAATCGAAGTATATACACTCGATCCAAGTTTGGCTGCAACGTTCGATAGAGATAACGCCCGAAATCCCGAAGAAGCTTTCATCGAAATATTTAAAAGACTCAGACCTAATGAACCAGCACGCGCTCAGAACGCAGAAGAATATTTCAAGAGCCTGTTAGCAGACCCCAAACGCTACAGCCTCGGCAGAACTGGCAGATATAAACTCAATCGCCGCCTTAATCTCTCAGCGTCCGAAGACGAAAGACTACTCACTCTCGATGACGTAATCGCAATTATCAAAGAGATGATCAGCCTTAGAAATTCCAACAGGAAAAGCGATGATATAGATCATTTGGGCAATAGACGCGTTCGTTCAGTTGGCGAATTATTGCAGAATCAGGTCCGAATCGGTCTGACACGCATGGAGAGAATAGTTCGCGAACGAATGAACACCAGCACAAATCTCGGCAAAGCTACAGCTCGCGAATTAATCAACGTTCGTCCAATCCTGGCATGTCTAAGAGAATTTTTCGGCTCAGGTCAGCTCTCGCAATTCATGGACCAGACTAACCCGTTAGCCGAAGTCACTCACAGACGCAGACTCTCAGCACTCGGCCCGGGCGGACTTTCACGTGAACGCGCAGGTTTCGAAGCACGCGACGTACATTACACACATTACGGCAGAGTTTGCCCAATCGAGACACCTGAAGGCCCAAATATCGGTCTGGTTTCGTCACTTACGACTTATGCAAGCTTGAACTCTCACGGCTTCCTCGTCACTCCAAGACGCAAAGTCGAAAATGGAAAATTAACTGACGAAGTTGTGCTCTTATCAGCTGATGACGAAGATAAATACAACGTCGCAATGGCAAATACACAAATCGAAGACGACGGCGTTACTCTCGCAGGTGAATTTTGCCCAACACGCCACGCCGATGAAATTAATACTATACCGGTCAAAGACGTTGATTACATGGACGTTTCGCCACGACAAATCGTATCGCCTTCAACTGCTCTGATCCCGTTTCTCGAACATGACGACGCAAACAGAGCCTTGATGGGTTCAAACATGCAGCGTCAAGCAGTACCGTTAATTCGCCCCGAAGCTCCAGTCGTTGGAACAGGAATCGAACACAGAATCGCTAAAGATTCCGGCTCTTGCATATTAACCGAAGAAGACGGAATCGTGAGTTATGTTGACTCGAAAACAATCAGAATTAGCACTGAGAAAATCTACGAGTTAGAACGCGAGCGTGCAGGAGTTCCGGTGAGATACAGGTCAATCGTCATTCCGGGCGTGCGCGTTCGAAAGGGTGATATTATCGCAGAAAGCGTGGATTCAGACTTGGGGCTCAAGATTATATCTCAAGATAACGGAGTCGTGATCCTGGTCGATGCACAACACTCTATAAAAATACGCTGCGAACACGAATATCACTTGATCAAATTCAGGCGCTCAAATCAATCAACACTGATTCACCAGAGACCACTTGTCAGAAAAGGCGAACACGTCAAGAAAGGCGACATAATCGCTGACGGTCAAGCAATAGATAACGGCGAACTTGCTCTCGGACAAAACGTTCTTGTAGCATTCGTTCCGTGGGAAGGCTATAATTTCGAGGACGCAATATTGCTAAGCGAAAATCTCGTGAAAGATGACAAGTTCTCGTCAATTCACATCGAGGAATACGAAATCGACGCTCGCGAAACTAAACTTGGCGCTGAAGAAATTACTCGCGATATTCCAAACGTAGGCGAAGATATGCTCAGAAATCTTGACGACAACGGCATAATCAGAATCGGTGCTGAAGTCAACGCAGGCGATATTCTCGTCGGGAAAGTCACTCCCAAAGGCGAAAGCGATCAATCCCCCGAAGAAAAATTATTACGCGCAATATTCGGAGAGAAAGCTCGTGAAGTTCGCGATAACTCGTTGAAATTGCCGCACGGTTCCTGGGGAAAAGTCGTCGCAGTTAAGCAAATGTCGCGTGATGACAGTTCACCAGAAGCTCTCGGCTCAGGCGTAACTCGCTCGGTCAAAGTCTACGTCGCTCAGAAGCGCAAAATCACAGTCGGCGATAAAATGGCAGGTCGTCACGGAAACAAAGGCGTCGTCAGTCGAATTTTGCCGGTCGAGGATATGCCGTATCTACCTGATGGCACACCTGTCGATGTAGTTCTGAATCCGCTCGGAGTTCCCAGCCGAATGAATCTCGGTCAGGTTCTCGAAACTATAATGGGATTCGCTGCGGTCAGTAACGGTTGGCACGTCGCAACACCAGTCTTCGAGGGCGCAAAAGAGGACGAAATCTTCGAGGAAATGAAGAAAATCGCGCAGAAAAAATACCCGGACATAACCGAAGACGGCATGATTACGCTGCGTGACGGCAGAACTGGTCGGCCTATGGACAAGAAAGTCACAATCGGCTGCATGTACATGCTGAAGTTAATTCACCTGGTTGATGATAAAATCCACGCTCGCTCAACCGGCCCGTATAGCTTGATCACTCAGCAACCCTTGGGCGGAAAAGCTCAGTTCGGCGGTCAGCGCTTCGGCGAAATGGAAGTCTGGGCTCTCGAAGGCTACGGAGCTGCTAACGTTTTGCAGGAAATCTTGACGGTCAAATCCGATGATATTCGCGGACGTGACAAAACTTATGAGCGAATCGTCAAAGGACAGAATTTGGCAAGACCCGGTGTCCCTGAGAGTTTTAGAGTCTTGGTGAAAGAGCTTCAGGGTTTGGGACTCGATGTCGAAGTCGAATACTCAGACGGCACTCGCGGAGATATTCCACTTGAAGAGGACGAGAAAACATTCACGTCGTACTCACCAGTTCGCAAAAATGAGCACGGAGAATACGATATTAGGGGCAGAACTAAACGCAAGCGCCTCCCACGCCACAAGCCTGAACAGACAGAGCCGGATTTATTCGAGCAACAACCTTTCTCAGAAGCAGTCGATTTGTTGCCAACAGCAGAAGCTCAGCCAATCGCCGAGGACTTGTTATTCACGAGTACTCCGGATTCTGGCAAAACAGATTCGCTCCCGACTAAGCCAAGAAAAGCCGATTCACGCACTCAGAATCAGCCTTCAAAATCTCAGTCAAAACCCAAACCTAAACAGAAACGCCCGTTCGTTAAGAAACAGCCGTCAGTTTTTGATAACGAGGACGCGATCCAACTGTTGCCGATTAAGCCGAAATCACAGGAAGCTCCGGTAAATTCTGAGCAGCCCGAACCAGAACCAGAACACAAAACTAAACGAGCCGCTAAAAAAACTAAATCCAGCGAGTCAAGCGAATCACACGAAGAATCATCCGGTGAAAATATTGGTGAAAATGTTAATGAGTAAAAAAGAGGTCGATGCCTAAATGCCAAGAAAAGAAATTGTCGGAGTGAGAATCAAACTCGCAACTCCAAAACGCATAGAAGAAATTTCTTACGGGGAGGTGCAGAAACCTGAGACGATAAATTACAGAACACTGCGCCCTGAAACTGACGGCTTGTTCTGCGAGAAAATCTTCGGTCCAACTCGCAGCTACGAATGCAAATGCGGAAAATATAAACGCTCCGGACCAAAATTCAAAGGAGTTATCTGCGAACATTGCGGCGTTGAAGTAACGGATAATCGTGTCAGACGCGAACGCATGGGACATATCAAACTCGCTGTGCCTGTCGTTCACATCTGGTATTTGCGCGGCATTCCCAGCAGATTGAGTTTGCTCTTGGGAACTGGCGCGAAAGATCTCGAAAAAGTAATATATTTCGCTCCGTTCAGACGTGGTGAAAGTGCTTGGAAAGTTACGGCTGTCGGTCACAAAACTGATCCTCGCATCGTGAAAGTCGGCGACGTAATTTCGGATTCAGACCTGAAGATTCACGAGCATTATGACCCGGATATGTTCAAAGCTGAGCGCGCGTACTTGATCGAGTTTGTGGACGTTCCGCAGCTGAAAGTCGGGGAATTAGTCGCTGCAAATCAACTCGCAAAACTGAAAACTGAATACGGCAATGAAGTCGTCAAAGCTGAACCGGCTTATGTGCTGTCTCAGGCGTTCGAAAATTCCAAACTTGAAGTCGGCGCAATCATTCCTGTCTCGGAAATGAATCAGGACGACGGTATTTTCACTCGCGCAAAAATCGGCGCAAATGACGCGTTCATCGTAACATCTGCTCCGAAAATGCCGTTTGCGAAAGGCGACATAGTTTCCGAAAGTGAATTATCAGTCCTGAAGCAGAGATATTCAGGAAAATTCCGCGAGGTTGCTCACGTGAAAGTTATCGACGAACCGTGTCATCTCGTCATTTCTCCGGGAGATTCACCGTTCGAACAGGGAGATGTTATTCTCGAACGTCAGCAGGAATTATGCAAAGCTTATGATCGCAAATTCGAAGCAGGAATCGGTGCCGACGGAATACAAACGCTGATTAACAAGTTGGATCTGGATTTGCTCTCGTCATCGTTGCGCGAGGAAATTGCCGGGACTACTGGTCAGAAAAAACGCAAATTAGTCAAGAGATTGCAAGTCGTTGAGGATTTCAGAAAGAGTGATTCGCTAGCCTCAAGCATGATCCTGAACGTGCTGCCAGTGATCCCGCCGGATTTGAGACCGTTAGTGCAGCTCGACGGTGGCAGATTCGCTACGAGTGACCTGAATGATTTGTACAGGCGCGTAATCAATCGCAACAATCGCCTCAAGAAATTGCAGCAGCTCAATGCTCCGGAAATTATAATTCGCAACGAAAAACGCATGCTTCAGGAATGCGTCGATGCTCTGATCGATAACGGACGTGTCGGGAAAGCTGTCCTCGGTGCAGGAAATCGCCCGCTGAAAAGTCTCACGGATTTGTTGCGCGGTAAGAAAGGCAGGTTCAGGCAGAATCTTCTTGGGAAACGTGTCGATTATTCAGGACGCAGCGTTATCGTAATCGGACCTGAACTGAAAATTTACCAGTGCGGCTTGCCTAAACAGATGGCTCTGGAATTGTTCAAGCCGTTCGTTATTCGCAGACTTGTTGATTCCGGATTAGCTCCGAACGTGAAGAGTGCGCGTCGTCAAATTGAGCGCGGTCGTGAGGAAATCTGGGAGATCCTCGAGAATATTATAAAAGATCATCCGGTAATGCTGAATCGTGCGCCGACTTTACACAGGCTCGGCATTCAGGCCTTCGAACCCGTCCTGATGGAAGGCAAAGCGATTAGACTTCACCCAATGGTTTGTACGGCATTCAACGCGGACTTCGACGGCGACCAGATGGCTGTACATGTTCCGTTATCAATCGAAGCTCAGGCTGAAGCAAGATTACTCATGCTCTCGGCGAATAATTTGCTCTCACCTGCTAGCGGCAGACCAGTCGTAACTCCGACACAGGACATAGTTCTCGGCGTGTATTACTTGACGGATATGCGAAAAGGCTTGTCCGGTGATGGGTCATTCTTCGCGAATTGTGACGACGTTCTCGATGCGCTGTCTCACGGGGTTGTTCACGTAAATTCCAGAATATGGCTCAAAGATGACGGCTCACTCGGCAAACCCAAAGGCCGCAGATTATATGTCAAGAATGGCGAACAAGTGATCGTGAATTCACCTGACGAAATCGAATCTGATGGAAAATATCACGCGGTTTTCATCGAGACTACACCCGGACGAGTCGTTTTCAATCAGCGTATCCCGAATAAATTGCGCTTCGTGAATGAACAGCTTGACAAAAAGCGAATCGGCAGCCTGTTAGATTCTGCGTATGACGAGATCGACAGACCCGGCGTTGTGAAAATGCTTGATGATATAAAATCACTCGGTTATCACTGGGCAGCGAGGAGCGGAATTTCGTTCGGAGTTCAGGCAGTGCGAATCCCAGATGAGAAAACCGAAATTACGAAAATCACTCAGGCTCAGGACGATGTTGCAAAAGAAAATTACGAGATGGGCTTGTTGACGCATGACGAATATCTGGATCAAAAAGGCAAATTATGGGGACAAGCTACGAAAGATATTGCTGATAGCATCAAGGCTCACATGGATCCGGAAAACCCGGTTCGAATGATGGTCGAAAGCGGCGCACGAGGCTCACTCGGTCAAATGGGACAGATGGCTGGCATTCGCGGCTTGATGAGTGACCCGACTGGTAAAACGATTGATTATCCGATTACGGCGAATTTCCGTGAAGGCATGAACATGCTCGAATATTTTATCTCAACGCATGGCGCAAGAAAAGGTCTCGCGGACACAGCACTCAGAACTGCAAAGAGCGGTTATTTAACTCGAAGGCTCGTTGACGTATCGCAGGATTTGATAATCACGGAACACGATTGCGGAACAGATAAAGGAATTTGCATCAAGCCTCTAACAAGTGAAGGCAAAGTCATGATCGGAGTCGCTGAACGCATCGCCGGCAGAACTGCCCTGAATGATATTGTTGCGAATGGCGAAGTCTTGATCAAGTCCGGGGAAATCATAACTGAGAAAATCGCGAAGAAAATCGAGAATGCCGGAGTAGATGAAGTCTGGGTGCGCAGCCCGTTGTCATGCGCATTAAAGCACGGAGTCTGTCAGAAATGCTACGGTCATGATCTCTCGTCGAGAAAACTCGTGCCAATCGGTGAAGCTGTCGGAGTTGTCGCAGCTCAATCAATCGGTGAACCAGGAACGCAATTAACGATGAGAACGTTCCATACGGGTGGAGTTCGTCAGGCTGAGGATATCACGCAGGGTTTGCCACGAATCGAGCAGTTATTCGAAGCACGGCGTCCCAGAAAAGTTTGCATTCTCGCAGGTCTTGACGGATTCATCGAGGATATTACACCTGAAGGCAAACGCAAAGTCATAATCTCAAGCCCAGACGGCAAAGAAAAAATCACACACGCAATCCCGTCAAATCAGGACTTGAAAGAGGGAATCGAAGTCGGCATGTACGTGAACAAGCTCACACCGTTGACCGAGGGCAGCATTGATCCGCAGCAATTACTCGAAGTCTCAGGAATCGATGCGGTTCAGAAAATGCTTGTCGATGAGATTCAGTACGTTTATCATTCTCAGGGTGTCAGCATAAATAATAAGCATATCGAAGTGATTTTGCGAAAAGTTGCGCCGCTGAATCGAGTTCGCGTTATCGAAGAAGGCGATACATCGTTCGTTGCCGGAGATATAATTTTCAACGATGACGCTGAGAAAGTGATTCAGGAAATTCACACGGAAAATCAAAACAGGCTTAATACAGCTCAGAAGAATTTCGGCGGTGATGTTCTGATTTCGGTCGATGCACACGCTGATCCGGAATTGCAGAGCCTCGAGGGTCACACGCTCGATGAGGATGCATTGCTGAAAATTCTCACGCCGGGAATGTCGCTCACAAGCATGATGCTCAGTCACGAAGATCGCGTTATCGAAGTAATCGTCGGCAAAGCAGCGTTTCAAAAGCAAATCACGGGTTTACGCACTTTTGATGATTTCAGGCTCGGAACTTGGCGTCTAAAGAGCGGTACGGTTTTGGGACGTCCGGAGCTGAAGCGCTTGACGGTTGCGAATCCAAATGGTCCGGTTGTGATTCGAGTCGAAGATCGCGAATTGCTGAATCGCCTTGTGAATGCGAAATGGCTTTCTGAAGATTTGTATATCGACGACAGATTAATCGCACGAAAAGACATGCTGATCGATCAGGAAATAAGTCAGGGAATTGCTGATGGCGGCATTCGTGAAGTGAAAGTCTGGCACTCGGTTGACAAGATAAATATTGCGGATTCAATCGAGACGGCGTTAATCGAGCGCGCGCTTTGGGGCAAAGAACTTGCTGACGGAACTTACGTTGATAATCAGGTAATCGCGGATTTTGCTAAGGGTGTGAACGAAAGCATTGAATTATACGATGGCGAAATGATTCTCAGGAGCGAAATTCTCGAGAAAATATTGTCGAACAAAATCAAGAACAAAGTCCTGCTCGGAGCGAAAAATTCTGACGGTGAAGAGCTTTTGCCGCTGTCGAATTTTGACGAACTTGTCGCGAAGAAACCGGTCGAAATTTCTCTCAGGGCAGCGAACGCTAAATCTGACACTTGCAGAATAATTCGAGACGTGTCGTTTGTTCAGAGATTGCGTGAACTTCCGGTTTGCAAGCCGTTTATTCACGGGATCACGAAAGCTGCATTGGCTACGGATAGTTTCCTGAGTGCGGCATCATTCCAACAGACCGCGCAAATTCTCGCCGGAGCTGCTGTGAAAGGACAATCGGATCCATTGAGCGGCTTGAAAGAGAACGTCATAATCGGACACTTGATTCCTGCAGGAACTGGCGCAACACCGTTCAGGTCGATCTCGTACAAAGAGAACAAGGAACTCAAACGTGTCAGAACGTATGAACGTCGAGAACGCACAACAAGAGCTGAACTCACGCGAAAAATTTCCCCTGAACGATTCTCAAGTCATGATAGCTTGAATTGCTCAGGGGATTTTTTATGCGCAATTTTAGTGCAGATACTTGTCCGCGAGTGCGTGATATTGTGTGTAAAAATTATCGTTGAGCTTCACGGATTTGCCGTCACTAGAATCATTCGCGATTTTCACGTCGAACATTACAGCTTTCACGGCTCCAGCTAATGCGCGCGTGCTTGCGATGAATTTGTGCTCCTGGCTGCTGAACTCTCTCGGGGAAAATTTCCTGCCAGAGAAATATCCGTCTCGTATTCGCAACATGCTGTTAAAGTTTGCTGCCGTTGGTGCGAAAAGTCTGTTGAGTTCGTATAACAAGTTATCCAGCATATTTGCACGTTCACAAATTGCGTCGCATAAATCCCGTTGAGTTAGCATTTTGGCTTCGGCTAATTCGGCTTGAGCGTACATTGCGTTAGCTTTTTCGAGATTCTCGTCGGCTCTCATATCCGCAAAAGCTCCGGTGAAAAGTGCGACAGGTCCGAGTAATGCTCCGATCGGTGTTGCTGCCAATGCTCCGGTTAGAGTCGTTGCTGCTGTTGCAAAACTTCCGGTCAATAACGCTCCCCCAGCAGTTGCGAGAGTTCCGAGTTAACCAGTTGCTGCGAGACTGACCAAAGTTCCGGTTATTGCTCCACCGGTTGCGGCTTGGAAAGAGTCTTGGTAAATATTCGTCATCTTTTGAATCTTTAGTATTTCGTCAGGCTTGATGTCGAATTTCTCGTCAGGTAAAGCTTCAAATTCTGTAATTCTTAGCCGTCCGTAAGCATCAAGAAATTCACGCATGGAACTTTCGAGAATATCTTTCTTGGTCGTGCCGAATCTTGCAAGTGATGATTGCATGTCCGAATGATCGCGTTCTAAAGCTCCTTTCGCATTTGTGAATTTCAGTTTTGCACCCTCAGCGCGTCGTTCAGCTTTCTCGTTAGTTTCCTTGGCTGATTCGTTAGCGCCGATCCCCAAAAGTCCAGCTAATCCAACTGCTCCCCAAACTAATAATGGCAATGGCATAATAATTTCCTCCTGTTAAGTTTAGAATCTAGAATCTATCGACTACACCGTTATCCCAAGCATCGACAAATTCATCGACCGTCTCGAAATAAACGTCGCCGCCCAATTTGCGCGTGATCTTGTTAGCGTTCTGAATGAAACTATCAGCGTTGTTATTTTGCAGCGCGAGATTCATTCCAGATAACGCCTCGTCAAAACATTCCCGACATTCCCTGAAATAATTCGCGAGATAATACTCAAGTTCTGCTCTGAAATTTCTTTCCTGTTCTGTTGCGAGTTCACATTCACGGATTATTCGCAAACGTTCCTGATGTTCGAGATCTTTGCGTTTAAGCTGTTGCATGAAATTCTGGATCAAATCGCTAGTCAAAGCCGACGCAACTAATCCGCCAATCGCAGCTCCTACAATCGGGATCGGGATCAGTGATTGTCCAGCAACCATTCCGTAACTCATCGACGCAAAATTCAAGCCTCTATCTCCCATTTGAATCAAAAATTCCTGTGTGTTAATTTCACCGGATGCGTAATTTTTCAGGACTGAGCCGAATTGCATGATTCCGGTTATGATTTTGCCTGGGACGTTTGATTTCACGAGTGACTGAATGATTGTTGACGTTTTCGAGGAGAGACTTTGCGCTAAAACCGTAAGACCTCCGCTCATAACGTAGCCTGTTGCTGCAGCAGTTCCGCCATCTTTCGCCGTATCACGAATTGCGTCCGAAAAATCTTTCTCACCTTTGAAGTGAAGACTGCGAGTATATTATTCACAACCGATATTGTTAGAGTCGTAGTCCCAGCGTATTGCGCTCCCTTAATGCCTGCGTTGTGTCCGGTCGAAGCTATATTCTTGATTTTTGTAGCAACTCCAACTTCAACTTTTGCTCCAGCGTCAGATTTTGAGCCTTTCGATGTCGTGTATTTCTCCTAAAATGGTAAAGCTTCGTTTTATTATTAAATTGGCTTGAAATCAAAAACGTTATTTTTCCCGGTAATTTTATTTCTCAAAGTGTTTTATATCACTGGAGTTTGTCGCATAAGTGGAGAGTCCGTTTACCGCTTTGCGTGGATTGAAATAGTTATTATGCGCAAAAAAATTGCCCCCGTGATTGGGAGCATTGAAAACATTTTTGAAGACATTTTTAATGGAATAGAATAATTCTAACTCAAAAAGTCCAGCAACGTCGGCTGAATTAACCGCGAAATTACTGCTAGATTCGCCTGATACATGTAGTCTGCAACCATTAACTGCGAAATTGCGTCGGCAGGATCAATCTTGACTTTCGAATCGTAATCTTCAGCCATGATAGCGTTTTCCGTAATTAATTTATCGGTGTTAGCTTCGTATCTGTCACGCATAGCTCCTGCACTAGACATAACTCCAAGCAAATTGTTGATGAAATTATCCAGCCTTGGCAGCATTTTCTCTTCCAGATCCAATCTATTGCCGGATTTAATCGCCGCTGTTATATCGTTCAGTGTTCCGAAAGCGTTTTGGCGCATCGTGTTCGCACCACTTCGAATCGTTGCGTTCTGGCTGTGAATGCTCGAACTGTACATGACAACTTCGCCGTTATCGTCAAATTCAAGTCCGCGTGTTGAAGCGTCTGCCTCAAGATTATAGCCGCCCCTATAATACGTCGCGTTCAAAGGTTCTGAGCCGAGGAAGCTACTCGTCACTGAGTCTCCGTTATCGTCCAGGAAATCCATTTTGATCGCGTAACCCCTCGGGGACCAAATCACGAGCTGATCGTCATCGTTAATTCTTGCTTGAACGTCGTAATCCTGGAATCTTGCGTTGATAAATTCTGCGAGATCATCGGCTTTGATCTCTTCATCGTCCGTAACGTCACGCATCGCCGCCAAATCTATATCATGCGAATAACCTGCGACTGTGATTCTCAGAACGTTCGCGTTATTTGCGTTCGTAGTCGTGCCATCATTCCAGTCAAATTGCGACATGCCACCGTCAACACGTGTCTGAATACCTGTGCTGATTCCCAAATAATCCTGCGCAATATTTCCCTTTGAATCCGTAATGCTTACAGCTGAGCCATCAACCGAAGAGATCGCTATAATCGGATAATCGCCCGTGTTGCGAACGTCGTCCTGTCCCATGTGCGTATCGTAATAATTCACGTAGAGCCAATCGCCAGCCTGAACTCGTAATCTGTCCATGACATCTTTGACTGTATCTTCGGGGCTAACGTCAATCTCGACCGAGTGCGCAAGATTCGAGAACTTAATCGTACCGCCGTCTGTCGGGAAATTTGCGTAATCTTCGAATTTTGCGTTATCAAGCATTTTGTACTGAGTTTGTGCTAGATTGGAAGTTACTCCGCCGTGAATACCCAACTGTGCAGCCAAGCCGCCGGAATAATCGCCCCACTCAGGATCAGAAAACGGCATGTCTACAACCGTGAATGCTTCTCCGGACAGGAAATATAACGCTGCTGAATCGTCGATTTCTTTGCCGGATTTGTTCACGTGGACAGTTACGCCCATAATTTCACGTCCTTCGATTTTGTTCACCTGATTCGCGATTTCCTTCATGAACTTGTTGCGATCGACGAAGCCCGTTGAGTTATTCATGACTGCGGATTTCGAGACTGTTATGTCATAATACATTCCGCAATTCATTTGAACTCGCAAATTTACGCCGATGTTATCATCAACACACGGAGCTGAGGGGAAATTCACGCATCGCATGCCAGTTCCGGGAATCGTGTTGCCGTTGTCATCAGTTGTGTATGCGTCAGTTCGTACAGCAGTCGAAAGTCCCAGAATATCCGCGTAATTCTGATCGTTCATGTCGATGAATAAAACCTGCTCACCGTTGTAGCCGCGAATTACCAGTCTCTGAGTTTGTTCTTCGTGATTATTTGTCGTAACAACTCCGGATTCAGTCTCGTCAGCGTTGATTTCGTCTTCGTCAGGATTGAATACGTCAACGGTAACTTCGAGCCAACCTGCGCCGGCATTCTTGAGTCTGTCCGCCAAATCTGTAAGCGAATATTCACCCGGGTTGAGCTTTATGTCAGCAGTTTTTCCACCACTCATCACGCGCCAGTGTAATTGCGTATCGCTTGTAACCGTGAGCTTCTCGTCAATCGCAAATTCCCGGCTCTTCATCGCAGTTTCCATTCCCAAGTAATCGAACACGTCCATGTGGCTGTGATCAACGGGGCGCGTCTCCTGTTTGGAAATTATCATGCCCGAGATTATCTCGCCTTCTGTATTTTTCTCAACAGTGCCGTCGTCCTCAAAACTGAATAATTCCAACGCACCGCCCGTGCCTGTAATCGTGAGTTTCGGGTAATGCAGAGATTCAGCAGCAGCATCGACCGATAATCTGTCCTCAGGTTGATCGCCGATTCTCTGAGCCGTAATTATCATCTGGTTATTATTCGACGAAATTCGCGAGTAAATTCCGTTAATCGAGTTGATTTTCCCTGCAATGCTGGATAAATTGTCGTTGTTGTTAATATAAATTTTCACGGCTGGCTCTGTGCCGGATTGGACTGAGATTGTGCTCTTGGAACTTGTGATCGTAGTCGTGCCGTTGAGCGTAACTCCGCCACTGTCAGAACCGAAAATTTCGCTCATAACGTCCTCGTCACCCGAGACAGAAATTTCCCCGCGTGAGGATTGCAGCACAAGTCTTCCAGAAATTCCCACTGATAATGACGCTACAGGCATCGCACCAGCTTCAGCATTTGACGGAACTGCTTCGTTTATAGCTTTCGTGAGTTCCGTAACTGAGTTCATGCCGGTTAGATCTATATCATAATCGTTGCCATCGAGCGTAATCGTCAATTTTCCGGAATTGTCACCGCCGCGCCAGTTCAGCAAGTTCGCGTTACCCATGAGACCGTTCACGGCGTCTTTGTCATTTGACTGCGACCAGTCCGGGATATTTCCGTCGATATTCACGCTCGAAATCGATTGCGCCATCGGTAAATAATCCGTGTCTGACCAGCCTGTGATGCCGATTTTCTCAGTTGTGTTGCTCTTGAGAATTAACTGTTGCTGATTTGTGTTTGTATCTTTCTCAACGTAAGCCGTGACTAACATGCTCGCGCCCTGTTCGGATAATGAGCGATTCACAAGTGATGCGAGATCATCAAGGCTGATTCCTGTAACTTCACCCGGGTCTCTGAATCTGTTATAGTCCGTTACGTTGCTGTCGTCGGAACTGGTTTTCGTTGCAACTTCATCGATCCAATCTTCGGGAATGAAAACTGAGAGTGTGCGATTGCCAACGGTGATTTGAACTTTTTCTTCGCGACCGGTCCAGAGCCAATCCAGCGGTACGTTGTGAGAGCAGATGAAATAGCTGTCCTCGTCTGTCGGGATAATCTCGCTTCCTGCAAAAGTCACATCGCCGAGTAATCCGTCAGCCAAAGTGTACTTGATGCGCTCGTCATTGCCGTTATATACGACTGAGCCGTCAGCAGTCAGAGTGAACGGTGGAGTTGAAGTGTCCGTGCCTCCGAAAATATATTGTCCCGCGACACGCGAATTAAGCGAGTCAACGATAACTTGTTTTTTCGCGTTTATGCTTGCAACTATGTCATCGAGTTGTGTTTCGTCCAAAGCTCCGTCTCCAGCTTGAATTACGAGTGTGCGAATATCTTTTGTTGCGTCGAGAACGTTATTCAGCGCACTGTCAGCGTAACTCAGCATTGTGATCGCGTTCTGGTTATTTTGCTGATATTGTTCGTTCGAGTTCAGAGCAGATTCGATTTTTAGAGCTTGTGCTATCGCCGTCGGATTATCTGAGAGTTTCGTGTATTTATTCCCGGACGCAATCTGAGTTTGCAAATCCTGAATATTTCTCAGGCTACTTTGCAGCGAGTTCAGAAGTGATCCGTACATCGTGGCAGTAGTTAATCTTTGCATGTTCAACAGTCCTTTTTAATAATTTCCTGATTCTAGTTTTCGCTATTATTATCGTCCGACTAAACCGAAACCGTTAATAATCGTGTTTAACATTTCGTCCATTGCCGTAATATATCTCGACATAGCACCGAATGCTCGATTCAGAATTATCATGTCCATGAGTTCTTCGTCGACATTAACGCCCGAAACTGCCTGACGTTCAGCGTCGATTTGTTCAACAACCGTAGTCTGCGTTGAATTCATGAGACTTGCGCTCGCAGCTTCAGAGCCGATTTGAGAGAGCAGCGAGTCGTAAATTTCGCCTATTGTCATAGTTCCGTCAGATGAAGTTTTTGCCCAGCTAAGATTCATCATGCGATATGCGTTTGTACCATCGCCAGCACCGCCGGATTTTCCAGAACTTGCGATGCCGTTCTCGTCCTTGAGACCCATTGCAGCTCCGATTAAAGCGTTGTCCATTGTGATTGCGTCTGTTACGCTGAGATTCTTGGCTGCAGCTGCTTTGAAGCCGGAATTGTTGAAGAATTGTGTGCCGGTTGTGTTGATTCTGCTCGCTATACCATAGCCCGAGTAATTATATGCGTTGACGTTATTAATCAGGTTATAAGCCATCGTGTCGAGTTGGGATTTTATCTCCGGAATTATCGAGTCGCGAGATTCTTCGAGTGCTTTGATTGAGCCGCTTCTTACGTGATGTTTGACTGTTATATTCGCTATTCCTGAAGATTTGAGATTCAGCCACATGCCTCCATCACCGATTTCTGAGAGTGTTGACGCTGAATAATCCGTGCCGCCGATTGCAGGGATTCGTTTCGCCTGATTGAACATGTTTTCGGATGATAAATAACGCACGCCGTTCAACGTGAATGACGCGTCCTGAGCAACGCCGCTCGCAGGAATAGCTGAGACTTCACGGTAAATTTTCGCGCCTGTATCCTGATCAGTGCCGATTTGTTCGTTCGCAGTAAGTCCCAAACGCCGCAAGACTTGCATATTGCCATCTTCCGCACCCATTAACGTAATTCTCTGAGCTTCACCGGCAACGTCCGCAGCAATCGTCAAATAATATGATTGATCGTCAGCCTGTTCAATCGAAGCGTGTACCCATTGTTCCGGAGCAGTCAAGCCCAATTCTTCCTGATATTTCTCGTTAATCTTGTTGCGAATCGTTGTGAGTGAATCGCTTGAGTCTACGTCTATTGTGATAACCGGATTTTTGTTCACGATTCCCATTTTCTCAGCCAAGTTACCCTGAATGTCTGAGATCGAGATCAAGTTGCTTGTTTTGGAATCGATGTAGAACTGAACCTTCGTGCCATTAGCCGGACCTGCTGTTGTTGATATGCCGTTGAGTGCAAGACTGTTCGAGCCGTTATTTGCTGCGTATTTAATCGTGTCGTTTATGAAATTCGAAACGTCCTCAACTGTGAGAGTTCCGTCAGTTGCTGTAACCGGAGTATTTCCGTAATCGCTTGATAACACCCATTGACCCAGAGAATCGTTCCATGTTGCAGAAATATCTACCTGAGAATCCGCGACACCAATTCTGAACGTATATTTGTCGCCAGCTTCACCATCGCCGAGAATTACGCCAGATTCAAGACCTGTAGCCGCACTCTCACGGAAAATATTCGACGTAACGCGCGTACCCTGAGTTCCAACCTGAATTCTGAATGAGCCGGAAATATTCAGAGCGTCGTCCTCAGTCATGACACGGTTTCTCATGTTTACGTCTGTTAATTCGGTCTGAACGCTTGACAACGCGCCGAGCATTCCGCTGTAATCCGTGAATTCTAACGGCACTTCGTCATCAACGTAGAATTTCAGTGATTGAGTTTGGCTGTCGTACGAGACTTTCAAGTGTGAGAAATCAGAATCTGAATCTATAGCAGTCTGCGCAAATTCTTGGAGATTCGCTGCCGTCAAATCGTCGCCTGAATATGTTTTCGTGATTCCCAAATCTACGCCGTCTTTCTCAGCGCGCAATTTCCAGCCGTTGCTCGTGTCGTCCCAGTCGATTTTGATATTCATGATTACGGGTTTACCAGCGTTTGACGTTCCAGCACTTTCGGGATCGATTAAAGTTCGAATGCCGATTTTTCTCGGAATAGATTTGTCGGAGTCCTCGTTGAGAATTATCCCGTCCTTAAAGCTTGCCGTCTGAACTGAGCGTGTCTCCAAGCAATGCGCGTCACCGCCGCCGATTGTCCATGAAACACCGTTAGCGATTCTATCGACAGTTAATTGATAGCTGCCTTCAGGTCCAGTCGCCAAAACATCAGCTACTGAGCAATTATCGATTATGTCAAATTCGTTCTGAGCAACCTGCACGTCGTAATATACTTTGTTGTCCCATTGGAAGGCGTGTGCTTTGACTTCACGGACTTTGTCGCCCTGAACCAATGTTCGCCCGTTGAGCGTCAGGAAAAATTCGCCCTGTTGACCGTTGACTTCCATTGGCTCTGAGTATGTTATGTCCATCATTTTTGAGAGCTTGTCTACCAGAACATCGCGCTGATCCCGCAAATCGTTAGCATTCTGGTTAAGTGATTCGGCGTGATAAATTTCTTTGTTGAGTGCTGCAATATCGTAAAGAATCGTATTCGCGTCTGCAACGTACTGTTGAACTTGCAAATTCACTGAGTCATTATACGTGTCCATGCCCGTTATGAATAGCGAGAGTGAATCGCCGAGTGCATGAGCTGATTCGACCAAACTGCGGCGTGCTGAAGCGTCCTCGGGTTGTTGCTGTAACGCTTGCAGATTGCTGTAGAAAGTGTTTAACGCTGTTCGGATTCCTGAGCCATTTGGTTCTGAGACGTAATTTTGAATCGCTGTGTATAAATCATTGACTTTTTCCCAATAGCCAAGACTTGTCTGAGTGTTTCTGTACTGGAAATCGAGAAATTCGTCGCGAATCCTGATAATTTCATCGGCTTTCATGCCCTGACCGAGTTGACCGACGTTTGGAATATCCATGGGCTGAACTGTTGCGAAATTCACGCGTTGTCTCGAATAGCCTTCTGTGCCCATGTTTGCGATGTTGTGTCCGACGGTCTGCATACCCAATCTGAAAGCGTTGAGAGCCTGTCTGCCCATTTCAATGCCTGAGAATGTACTCATGATTATTACCCCCTGAAATCTAAGGAATTATTAACACCAGATTGCGCCCGCCCGCCTGATAATCTCTGCCATTCAGATAAGAGCATGGAAGTGTAACGTTCGTTCTGGTCGATCATGCCGTTTAATATCAGCATCTCGGATTTAAGAATAAAAATGGACTGCGTTAATCTATCGGCAGCCCCGTTGAAATTTGCTTTGTCGTAATCGTTCATGAATTTTTCGAGAGACGAAGCTCTTGGCTCACAGGAATATTTTGCGGCCAATTTTTTTGCTAGGTCATCTCGGATTGATTCTTTTGTCTGTGCGTCGAAGAATATGTCGCGAATTTCGTCCATCAGGCTTTTCACAAGTTCCTCGTCACGATCGCGCATAGCCTGACGCTGTTCACGGATCGCATCGACAAGATCATCAAGACAATCTGATTCATCGAGCATCGACTCCGTGAGAGATTCAAATTCTGAACGCATGATTTACACGTTATCGAGCATTCCTGCAATTATCAGGGAGCTTGCAAGTTTGTCCAACGGTGGAACATAATTGCCGCTCTCGACTTGGGTTTTAAGATTTGCTACTAAGTCTTCTCTTACATCAGGAATGTTTTTTAATTCAGCGTTGTATTTCGACAAATGTACTGCAAACGAACTGAAGTCCGCTTCATCGGATTTATTCGCATTGTTGTCATAATAGACGTTTTTTCTGGATTTCTTGCCGTTTAGTGCATCGAGATTATACTGTCCGCCGATCTTGCTAATCATTTTTTCTCACGCTCCCTTTTGATAAATTTGTGTTTGTGTACTCGTAATATTCACTAGGAATTTCGGATTTGTGAATCACGTTCTTTAATTTTGCGAGTGAATTTTGCGCGAAAAAATTGCTATAATACGTAACATGATGTTGGGAAATTCAATTTTAAGAAAAATACGACGTTTCCGACGACCTGAGGCGAACTTGAAACCGGATACGACACACTATGGCATGAAATATATTCTGCCGGAAAATCTGAACGATGACGAATTGCTCGGATTGTTGGCAGGCATTCCTTCTGATGTTTATAAACTGCCGGAGAATCAGGGAGTTGCTCTGGATTTCCAGACGCGAAAATGTTCGAGTGAATTGATAATTCAAATGCTGCGTGAGATCGTCTGGGAGAAGAATATTCGAGTGATTGCGTGGCTGTGTCAGAACGAAGAGAGCAGAAAATTATTGCGCAGTGCCGGACTTTCTACACAGGAACCCGAACCCGAAGAGAAAAAATCGCTGAAGCAAGTGAATCAGATTCCTGAGCAGAAAAATATTATCTTGAAGGAGAAGAAATACCCGGGTTGGAAAGTTATTTTCAATTCGCTCAGATCTGGTCAAAGAATCGAAACTGAAGGCGATGTTCTGGTCTGGGGACACTTGAATGCAGGCGCAGAAATCGTCGCGGGCGGCAGCATAATCGTCGCGGGAAAATTGCACGGGATCGTTCACGCTGGAGGCTACGGACGCAAAGATATTTTCGTCTGGTCTGGGTGTTTTGAAACGCCTCAGATTAGGCTTGCGAATAAATTATGTTACGCAGATCCGGATTCTACGACGTGTTGGAGCAAATGCGCGCTGATTACACTCGAAGATGGAACGCCGGTAATTCGTGAGAATAAATTTTTCAAGAATCTAAGCTTGGGTTAGAGCTTGAATTAGAAATATATATTTTGAAGGAGGAGCTTTTTTTGAGCGATCTGAATACGGAAATAAAGTCATCAAGTTCATCGGGGTCACTTGCGCGCGTAATCGTAACGACTTCGGGCAAAGGTGGCGTTGGCAAAACTACATCGACGGCAAATATTGCGGCGGCTCTGGCGAAATTCGGCAAAAAAGTTGTTGCTGTTGACGCTGATGTCGGTCTGCGAAATCTCGATGTAATAATGGGACTTGAGAATCGCGTTGTGTATAATTTCATCGACGTAATCGAGGGCACTTGCAAATTGAACCAAGCACTCGTGAAGGACAAGCGTGTCCAGGGATTGTATCTCTTGCCGGCAGCACAAACTCGCACTAAAGACGCTGTTAATCCCGAACAAATGGTCGATTTGTGCAACCAGCTCAAACCGGAGTTCGATTTTATATTCCTGGATTGCCCGGCAGGAATCGAAGGCGGCTTCAGAAATGCAGCAGCAGGAGCAGATGAAGCTCTCGTCGTTACTACACCGGAGATCCCGGCAGTTCGTGACGCAGATAGAATTATCGGAATGCTTGAGTCAATGGGCAAGAGTCCGATTAGATTGATTATTAACAGGTTGAGACCCAACATGGTTCAAGATGGCGACATGCTCGCAAAAGATGATATTCTCGATGTGCTGTCGATTGACTTGATCGGTGTCGTTCCCGAGGACGAAAACGTAATACGCGCGACAAATAACGGTGAGCCTATGACAATGACTCTTGATTCACCAGCAGCACAAGCCTACCTGAATATAGCCGAAAGATTACTTGGTCATGACGTGCCGCTAATGGACTTGGAATCATACGCATCAAGAGGACTAATCAGCAAGATCAAGAAATTTTTCTCGCGCAAACGCCACTAGAAATGAATCTCGCAGAAAAGAACGGGAGGTAAGATAATACATGGATTTTTTGAAGAGGATTTTTGGTTCTGGCAACGAAAACTCAAGTCAGAAAGCGAAGGACAGATTGAAAATAGTGTTAATACATGACAGAACGGATATTTCACCGCAATTATTGCAGAGTCTGAGAATGGAAATAGTTCAGGTTTTGACGAAATACATGGACATTGACCAGGAAAAAATCGAGATTGATCTTGATCACGATGAGCAGGCCGTCGCACTCGTCGCGAATATTCCGGTTATAAGCATTAAGCGTGGCAGCATCGAGTTCAAAAATTAAGCTATTCATGAAGTCATGAAGTTTCTTTGGGAAGAATTTAAGAAGGACGCTGTCTCAATGGACAAGATTCTGTTGAGCAGTGTTCTTTTTTTGTCGCTATGGGGCGTGATTTGCGTTTACAGTGCTGGAGCCGGATTTCTGGGACGTGGCTTTAATCTGGCGTTTAAACAAATCGGCTGGGTTGCTGTGAGTTTTGCTGCGATGATCTGCGTTATGTTAATCGGTCACAGGAAATTGCTCGAAGGCGCGTATCCGTTGTTTATCCTGACGATTTTGCTATTAATCTTGACGGACTTGCTTGCTCCGAGAGTGAAGGGTGCTCAAAGCTGGCTGGGATTTGGCGGCTTGAGATTTCAACCGAGTGAATTTGCGAAAATCTCGTTGATATTAACTATGTCGAAATTTCTTACGCGAAATCCTCCGTTGGATTTGAAAACGTTTCTTGCGAGTTTGGGCTTGATCATGATACCTGTGCTTCTGGTTTTGATTCAGCCCGATGCAGGCAGCGCACTCGTGTATCTTGTAATATCTTTTGGCATGTTGATTGCGTCAGGAACTCCGCTGAAATATTTGCTGAGTATCGCGGCTTTGGGAGCGTCTGCGATTCCGTTTCTGGTTTTCTTCGTGTTGAAAGATTACCAGAGAATGCGAATACTTGTGTTTCTTGACCCTATGCGCGATCCGTTGGGAGCTGGCTATAACGTGATCCAGTCAAGAATTGCTGTCGGTTCTGGCGGATTTGCAGGCAAAGGCTTCATGATGGGAACTCAGAGCAAATTGCGATTTTTACCCGAGCCTCACACGGATTTTATATTCAGCGTAATTTCTGAGGAGTTTGGATTTATCGGCAATATGATTCTAATCGCGCTGTTCTTGATCGTGCTGTTCCGAATAATCGCGACTGGCATGAACAGCAAAGATTCTCGCTGCAAGATTTTGATCGCTGGAGTTGCAACCTGGCTGTGGTTTCAGATTTTCGAGAGTATCGGCATGAGCATCGGAATGACACCGGTTACTGGCTTGCCGCTGCCGTTCCTGAGTTACGGAGGCAGTTCGTTGTTATCAAGTTTTGTCGCGTTGGGTTTGGTCGCGAGTGTTTATGTTGAGGAAGTGAGAGAGCATCATGTGTACTGACATGTGTATTGAGAGAAATTTTTACGAGTTCGACAGCCCTGAATGGAAATTATTATCACAAGTTTCGAGGCCGTCAAGATATTCTGGCAGTGAGTGGCGCGAATATTCGTGTGAAAACGATTGGGAAAGTGCAAGTTTAAAAATTTGCCTGACGTTTCCTGATGTGTATGAGATCGGCATGAGCTATTACGGCTTCCAGATTATAAACTCGTTCGTGAAATCGCTCGGGAAAAATTATCTGGTTGACAGGGCGTACTCAGTTTGGCACGACATGGCTGCGAAAATGCGCGAGAATGACTTGCAGATTTACTCGGTTGAACGCAAGAAATTTCTGAGTGAGTTTGATGTGATAGCGTTCACATTGCCACACGAGGCTGCGTACACGAATATACTAACGATTCTGCAACTCGCCGGACTTGAGATTCGCACCGAGAATCGCAGAAAACATGACCCGTTAATAATCGCTGGAGGCTACGGAGCTTATGTGCCAGAACCCGTCAGCAAATTCATAGATTTATTCTGTGTCGGAGATTCTGAAGCCGTGTTGCCTGAATTACTCGAAGTCCTGACTGATGCAAAAGACCTGGAATTATCCGAACGTCTTGAGCTATGCAAAAATATTCCGGGCGTTTATATCCCGAGCATTCACAAGAATTGCAGGATTCAGCGTCAAGTTTCCGAGAAATTCTTCATGCCGTCGAGCATGATCGTTCCGAGTGTAAGCGTCGTTCATGACAGAGCAGCGATAGAATTATTTCGTGGCTGTGGTCGAGGCTGCAGATTTTGTCAGGCAGGCATGGTGAATAGACCTGTGCGCGAATCAGACGTGAATCAAGCTGGCGAATCTATCATGAAAATTTTGCGCAGTACCGGCTGGGACGAAGTTGGCTTGTTATCTCTCGCGTCGTGCGATTATTCCGGGATCGAGAGCCTGATTGATAATTTGTCGGGCGAATTGTCGAAACGCAAAGCTAGATTGAGTTTGCCGAGTTTGCGAATGGACGGTTTTTCGGTTGGACTGGCTGAGAGGTTATCTGGCGTAAACTCGCGTCGTGGTGGAATAACTTTTGCCCCGGAAGCTGGCACGCAACGAATGCGCGATGTAATCAACAAGGGCTTGACTGACGAGATGATCATGAACTGCCTGGGCGAAATTTTCTCGCGAGGCTGGGAACGTGTGAAATTATATTTCATGATGGGATTGCCAACGGAAACTCAGGAAGATTTGCGGGCGATTTCCGAACTTGCAAGACGCACTCTCAGACTTGGACGCTCAATGGGACGCAAACGAGTTACGGTTAGTGTGAGTGTCTCAGGCTTCGTGCCCAAAGCTCACACACCGTTTCAATGGGAGCGCCAGAACTCAATCGAAGAATTACGCGACAAAGGCAGGTTTATCAAGTCCGAGAATCATGAGCATAATGTCACGATTGCATATCACGAACCCGAGCAGACTTTTCTCGAAGGCGTATTGTCACGCGGAGATGTGAGAACTTGTGACGTGATCGAACATGCTTGGCGAAACGGTGCTGAATTTGACAACTGGACGGAATGCTTTGATCTGAATCGCTGGCTGAATGCTTTTGAAAGTTTGGGAATTGACCCGAATGATTACACGCGCGAAAGATCTGAATCTGAAATTTTGCCGTGGGATTTCATAGATGTCGGGATCACGAAGGAATTTTTGCTGCGAGAACGCCACAAAGCTTATGATTGCAAATTGACGCTTGATTGCAGAAGCGGCTGTGGTGCTTGCGGCTTGAATTGTTTGAAATCGTAAATTAAGTAAAAAGGAGCTTGACAAGTAAGAAAATGACAGAATCGATAATGGAATCAGGAATCAGGAATCAGGAATCAGGAATCAGGAATCAGGAATCAGGAATCAGGAATCAGGAATCAGGAATCAGCGATTCACGTAGCACTCGCAATTTATGATCCCTCGGGGAAATATTCTCAACACGCCGGAGTTGTAATCACTTCGATTTTTGAGAACACGCAAAGCCCGGTTGTGATTCACTTGCTCCACGACGACACGCTCACTCAGGATAACCGCGAGAAATTCTTGCGCACAGTTCAGAAATATTCGCAGGAAATCGAGTTCGTAAATATCGAGAAATACAAATCCCAACTCACTGACGAACTCCGGAAAATTTCTGAAATATGGACGATTGGGACTTTGTACAGGCTATTTATTCCGGAAGTTTTGGATCTTGACAAAGTGATTTATCTCGACAGCGATATTCTCGTGAACTTGGACATAAAAAATTTCTGGGACATTGACTTCGAGGGAAAAAGTCTGGTAGGAGCTACACCTAAACCATTGCGCGCTAATTTTGACGGTATGCTTGAAAAATGCAGGAGAAAGTTCATGGGCAGCGACAGTGAATCTTACGTAAACGCCGGTGTCTTGATAATGAACTTGAGGAAAATGCGTGAACGTGGATCGATTTTCAAAATTGCTGTTGATTTCATGCTGCTCTAAACTCGATTTTTTCCGGCGATGTCAAGCTCGTAAGCGGGAGATTTAATCACAGCAGGGTTGCCGATGCTTTGTCGGACTGCATAATTCATGTCACTGGGAACTGGAAACCATGGTCAGGTGTTCTGGGTAGACAAGTTGACCGTCTCTATTGGAAAATGCTTATTCGAAGTGCGTGGGGTGAGAATTTAACTAGCGATGAGCTGATCGATAAAATCAATGACTCGGCTTCTTCAACAGTTATGCTTCCAATGTATCATCACAGGGGCATTCAGTGTGTCAAGAGAATTTTGCGTTCTGTGTGGCTTAGAATTATAGGCTTGTTCAGGATAATCAGATTTTTCCTCGCGTTTACGTTGTGCGCTGTAAAAGACAAGGGGAAATAAAATTTTTCGGGAAATTTCTGCTACAATATTTTGAATTAATTAATAATTTTTGAGGGAGTGTTCGTTTTTATGGCACGCATGTATTACGAAAAAGATTGCGACTTGGCAAAATTAACCGGCAAGAAAATTGCGATTATCGGCTACGGTTCTCAGGGTCACGCACACGCGCTGAATTTGAGAGACTCGGGCTGTGATGTAATCGTCGGATTATACAAAGGCGGGAAATCCTGGCCAGTTGCTGAGAAAGACGGCTTCACAGTCATGACAGTCAGTGAATGCACGAAAGCTGCTGACATAATCATGATCTTGATCAATGACGAGAAACAGGCTGATTTGTACAAGAACGAGATCGCACCGTTCTTAACCGAGGGAAAAGCTATCGCGTTCGCACACGGATTTAATATTCGTTACAAGCAAATTGTCGCTCCGGCTGGCGTTGATGTTTTCATGGCTGCTCCGAAAGGTCCGGGTCACACAGTCCGAAGCCAGTATGTCGCAGGAAAAGGCGTTCCGTGTTTAGTAGCTGTTGAGCAGGACGCGTCCGGGAAATGCCTTGACATCGCGCTCGCATATATAGCTGGAATCGGCGGTGCAAGAGCTGGCGTTCTTCAGACTACGATGCAGCAGGAAACTGAGACGGATTTATTTGGCGAACAGACTGTGTTATGTGGCGGAGTTGTTGACTTGATGCAGTGCGGCTTCGAAGTTCTTGTCGAGGCTGGCTATGATCCTGAGAACGCGTATTTTGAGTGCATTCACGAAATGAAATTAATAATCGATCTTGTGAACCGTGGCGGAATTGCTGCGATGAATTACTCGATTTCTGACACGGCGGAGTTCGGCGAATATTTGTCCGGTCCGAGAGTTTTGCCGCATGATAAAGTCAAGGCGAATATGCGAAAAGTTCTGAGTGATATTCAGGACGGAACTTTCGCGGGACGTTGGATCGCTGAGAACAAGAATGGACGCACGTTCTTTAACTCAAAGCGTGATGCACTCGCCAAACACCCGATGGAAGTTATCGGCAAGCAATTACGCGAACAAATGTTATGGCGCGACGGTGGCGGTGAAAATCTTGACGAAGTTTCCAAATAGCAATTTACGCAGCAATAATATCAAGTCCGGAGTTGATCGTGCTCCGAATTTGAGTTTGCTTTACGCTCTGGGATTCACTCGCGAAGAAATCGAACGCCCGATTATCGGTGTCGTAAATTCTTTTAGCGAAATCGTGCCGGGGCATATGCATCTCGACAAAATTACTGAAGCTGTGAAAGCCGGGATTCGTGCTGCTGGCGGAACTCCGATTGAATTTCCCGCAATAGCTGTGTGTGACGGGATCGCGATGGGGCATACGGGCATGAAATATTCGCTTGTGTCGCGTGACTTGATAGCTGACTCGACCGAAGCAATGGCGATGGCTCATCAGTTTGACGGGCTGGTCATGATTCCGAATTGTGACAAGAACGTCCCCGGATTATTAATGGCTGCTGCACGCGTGAATATTCCTGCGATTTTCTGCGCTGGCGGACCGATGTTGGCTGGGCATTTGAAAGACGGTCGCAGAACTTGCCTTAGTCACATGTTCGAGGCTGTCGGAGCTTATCACGCCGGAAAACTCGACGAAGCTGGCGTGAATGACTACACGGAAAACGCTTGTCCATCGTGCGGCTCATGCTCAGGAATGTACACGGCTAACTCGATGAATTGTCTAACCGAAGCTATAGGCATGGCTCTGAAAGGTAACGGGACTATTCCTGCACCGTACTCGGCAAGAATCAGGCTCGCGAAATTAACCGGCATGAAAATTATGGAACTCGTCGAGAAAAATATTCGTCCACGCGATATTTTGACTGAGAAGGCGTTCAAGAATGCTGAAGCTGTTGACATGGCACTTGGCTGTTCGACGAACACGATGCTGCATATTCCAGCGATTGCTAACGAAGCTGGCGTGAAAATTAATCTGGCTGATGCGAACGAGATTAGCTCACGGACTCCGAATTTGTGCCACTTAGCACCAGCAGGCGATACTTTCATGGAAGATCTTGATCGTGCTGGCGGAGTTTACGCTGTCATGAAGGAACTCGCGAAGAAGAATTTGATCGACACAAGCCTGATAACTGCAACAGGAAAAACTGTAGGCGAGAATATTGCTGACTCCGAAAATCTTGATCCGGAAATAATTCGCCCAATCGAGAATCCGTATTCGAAAACTGGCGGCATTGCAGTTTTGAAAGGCAATCTTGCTCCTGACGGCTGTGTTGTGAAACGCTCGGCTGTTGACGCGTCAATGATGAAACACGAGGGTCGTGCGAGAGTATTTGACTCCGAAGATGACGCGATTGCTGCGATTTACGCTCAGAAAATTAACCCGGGTGATGTAGTCGTGATTCGCTACGAAGGTCCTAAAGGCGGTCCGGGAATGCGCGAAATGTTAAATCCGACGTCGGCGATTTGCGGCATGGGACTTGATAAGAGTGTTGCGTTGATAACTGACGGCAGATTCTCAGGTGCTACACGCGGCGCGAGCATTGGTCATGTTTCACCGGAGGCGGCTTCAGGCGGGAATATTGCTTTAGTTCACGAGGGCGATTTGATCAGCATTGACATCGATGCCTGCAAAATCGAGCTGAAAGTTTCGGACGAAGAATTATCAAAACGCAGAGCAATCTGGAAAGCTCCCGAACCAAAAATCAAGACCGGATATTTAGCACGTTACGCAAGATTTGTAAGTTCAGCTGACAAAGGCGCAATTCTCGAATAATATATCAAGCGAAAATTCTGCGCAAAAAAAACTTCTGGATTGGGAATTAATAATTAATCTCTCTCCGGAAGTTTTTTGATTTTGATTCATTCTGGTTCGTAGCCGTAGAATTTCACGAAATCGCCGAATTTGTCGAAGCCTTTGCGTTTTGCGAATTGATATATCCAGTTTTCACGCGAAACTGCAGCCGGGATTTTGCCGTTCTTGTTTTTGCGTTTCTCGAACAAGTCTATGATTTTCGTATCCGTTATCATTTGCGAGTTCCAGCGTTTGAGCTTCAATCCGAAGATAAACTCCGAGTAGTCTTCGATTGTCATTCCACGTTTTTCTGCGAGATTCGCGAAGCCCTGATAATCGTCCGGGCAGAAAAATTTCTCTTTCAAGATCGAGATAATATTTCCGGTTGCGTTTGCTGTCATAATCTCGTCAACGGGAATATCCGGCTCTGGCTCTGAGTCTATGATTTCCGGCTCCGGGTTCTCGAGCAACAATCGCCGCAGTTCCTCGGGCATGTCAACGCTCAGCCAACAATTCACTTTCCCATCGGACATGACCAGTAACGCCTGATTTTCGGGATTATCGCCTTTGAGAATCATGTATTTCTTTTCGTGAGAAATTTCCTGTGAATGATTCTCGTTGTGCATTTTCGCGAAAACCTGTTCATCATCTTCATCAAGAATTTTCCCGCGCCAACGTCCGCGATTTATGACTTTCTTGAGCTTTATAGACAACGATGCCTCAGACGTGCCGAGTAATTCAGCAAGTCTAACACGCTTGAGTCCGTAGAGTGATTCGAGTTTCTTGATTAGATTTATATCCGGAGCTTCATCGTCGAAAAAATTTTCCGCGAGCATTTTGAATTTCTTAAGCCTCCTGTTAAGTTCTAGTTCAGCTATTGCGCCGAGTTTTTTCAGTGCCGGAATATTCTCAGGCTGTGACGTGTTGAGCAATTCTCGAATCGTAACGCCCGTGCTTTGAAACAATTTTGCTATTTTCTCGTTGTCCATCAAATCCGAAATTGGACGCTGCAAAATATCATCAGGGATTTCAGTTTTGCGAGTTTCGCGTGATTTGTGCGAGAGATTTTTTGCCGGAGCATCTGCACTACCAAAGACGCTGCGAATTTTCGACAGCATGAACGCCCTGTCTTCGGGATTCTGGAAGCCCTCGTCCTGTTCAAATTTATCAAATTTATCTTCCAAGTTAATCAATCTTTAATCAATCGCCTAATGACAAAATACCTGAAAATATATCTGACAGATCGACCATATCACCAGTTTCCTGGACACGAGTCTTAATTGCTTGAGTTTCTTCTTCGATACGTTCTTTTGTTGTGACAGCTGTTTTCGTTCGCTCCAGTCGGTTCAAAGCTGTTTTCGAATAGCCGTTTTCCTGCAAAATCATCGCCGCCGCATTTATGAATCCGCCCAAAAACGCATCGAATTTCATCTCACGAACTTCTTCATCGGAATAACGCTCATCACTCTTGAACTTGTCGAGGAATTTCCCAGTGAATTTCTCAGTTTCCCAATCGAGAAAATCTTTGCCGATTCGCTCCAATTCATCAAGCATTTTGTCGAAATCATTTTTGTTCTCATCGACGAATCTTTTGCCGGAATTGAATTTGTATTTGTCCTCGAAATCTTCAGGTTGTGATCCCGGTTTAGGCTCTGGCTCTGGCTTAAGTTCCGCAAGCGTCTGTGCAATTACGTCCGGCAATTCAGATTTTTGCTCTGGTTCAGGCTGCGAAATTATTTCCGGCGGCTCAGATTTTGATTCCGGTTCTGGCTCTGACGTTTGCTCGGATTTTTGCTCCGGCTCGGGTTGCGAAATTATCTCCGGCGATTCAGGTTTTGATTCCAGTTCTGGTTCTGACGTTTGCTCGGATTTTTGCTCCGGCTCGGGTTGCGAAATTATCTCCGGCGGCTCAGGTTTTTGCTCCGGTTTTTGTTCGAATTCCGCGAGCGTCTGTGCAATTACGTCCGGCAATCTCTTCTGAATCACGAAGCCCGTAACGTCAGTCTCAGCAGATTTTCGGTGAGATCGCTGAATTGATAAGAACGGCATGTTTGTTACTCACCCATATTCTTGGACATCAGCGCGTCAATTCTTTTCACGAACGCTGCCGGATCAGGTAGCAAGACACCTTCGAGAATCAACGCCTGATCGTAAAGAATGTGAAGCGTGTCATCGATTTTGCTGCGGGATTCTTCGGGATTTTGCGCGAGTGTGAGAAGATTTTTCACAATCGGGTGATTGACGTTGAGTTCGAGTATGCGCTTTTGTAACGGAGCGTCTTGTCCGGTCGAACGCATCAGTCTCTCAAATTGGAACGACATTCCGGCAAACGGGTCTTTTATGCAAGCTGGCGAGTCCGTGAGTCCGAGAGTTGGTGTTACGTCTTCGAGCTGGTCATTCAGAATTTCGAGTGCAATTTTCTTGAGCGGTTCGAATTTCTCTTTGAATGCTTCGAGTTTTTGTTCGTTATCTTTCTGTTCATCTTCCGAGACTGGGCTGACAGAATTTAGCGTAATGTTCAGCAACTTGGAATTTTCGTCTTTCGTGAAGATAAATTCTGCTTCGGATAATATCACTTCGTCGATTGGGTCTGTCATGAGCAAGACTTCGAGATTTCGCTGCGTATATGGCTCGAGTTTTGGTGAAGCTTTGAGTGCGTCGAGATTATCGCGTCCGGCAAGGCAATACACGCCCTTTTGATGCGTATCCATGCGTGTCTTGTACTCGTCAATCGTCGTCCATTCGTTAGAATTTGTCGTCCTGAAAATCGCTATGTCAAGAATATTCTGAGCGTTGTCACGATCCTGCAAAATTCCCTCTTTTAAAATTCTGCCGAACGAGTTCCAGAACTTGATATATTTCTCACGGTCATTCTCGAGTAATTTTTTTAATTCGTTGAAAATCTTTCGTTGAGTGCTGCGTCTGATAATTCTCACGATAGGCTCGTCCTGCAAGATTTCGCGCGAGATATTCAGCGGCAAATCCTCTGAGTCAATCACGCCCCGAATGAATCGCAAATACGTCGGGATTATAGACTTGCAATCATTCATGATAAACACGCGATTGATATACAGGCTTATTCCGCCGGAATCCGGATTCATGACCAGTTCTAACGGAGCTTCACTCGGGATAAATAATAGGCCTTTGAAATTCGTCGAGCCTTCAGCATTAATTCTGATTCTAGCCAAAGGATCATGCCAATCGTGCGTCAAATGCTTGTAGAACTCGTTATAATCTTCGTCTGAGATTTCGTTTTCTGGTCGCTGCCAGATTGCTTTTTGTGAGTTTAATAATTCATCTTTTGTAATTTTCTTGCCATCTTCAGTGCGAGTTACGTTCAGAACAATCGGGTACGCTATAAAATCCGAATACTTGCTGACTATGTCGCGAATCACCCACTCGCTGAAATAATCTTTGCGTTCGATTTTCTCGTCTGAGTTAATATTCTCGTTCTCGTTCTCGTTCTTTTTGAGATAAAGCGTTACGGTCGTGCCGCACTCGGGGCGTAAAGGTGCATCTTGAATCGTAAATGAGCCGTCGCCTGTTGACGTGAACAAATACGTATCCTGTGAAGCCAGTTTTCGTGTCAGGACTTCGACTTTATCCGCAGCCATGAAAACCGAGTAAAAGCCGACACCGAATTGACCGATTAAATTTTGTTCGCCTGGATTATTTTCTTTCGCATTTTTCGCATTTTTCACAGCGTTGAGAAATTCTTTTGTGCCGGATTTCGCAATCGTTCCCAAAAACTTGATTATCTCGTCGCGTGACATGCCGATGCCGTTATCGCTGATTGAAATTGTATTTGCGTCGCGGTTTGTGAAAATCTTTATTTCCGGGTGCTTATTCTCAGCTAACGATGTGTCCTTTAGTGTTTCGATTCTGCGTTTGTCAAGCGCGTCTGACGCATTTGAAATTAATTCGCGCAAAAAAATATCTCGGTTCGAGTACACCGAGTTAATCATCATTTTCAGGACTTCTGCTGCTTCGGACTGGAAATAAAATTTCTCGATTCTTTCGTTATTCTCGTTATTCTCTTCACTCATTATTAACACCTGCTTCTAAACAAAATAAGCAAAACCGGGGGAAACGCGTAATTTCATTGCCCCCGGCTCTGTGAGAAATCTCACCGAATCAAATCAGCTTGCGGCTGCTTCTTCGTCTTTTACTTTTACTACCTGTCTGCCTTTGTAATAGCCGCATGATGGGCAGGCGTGGTGCGCTTTCACTATCTCTCCGCAGTGAGGGCAACTCAAAGTAACGGGTGCTTTGAGCGCGTTCAACCACTGTGCCTTACGCTGAGAAGTTCGAGCGTGCGACGTTTTTCTTTTGGGTGTAGCCATTCTGTAAAAACTCCTCCAAACTTAATATTAATTCGCATATTATATTATTCAAGGCGCAAATCTTTCAAGACTGCAAATCTAGAATCACCAGCAAAATCCGCATTCTCACGTTTGCAATCGCAATTTCCCTCGTTCAAGTCCGCGCCACACTCAGGACACAAGCCTTTGCAATCATCGCGGCACAATATTCTGAACGGCAGCAGCGTGTAAATGCTCTCTTGAATCTGCGGCATAACGTCAAGCGTTCGTCCGAAAAATTCCACTTCGACCGGGAAAAATCCTGCGTCATCAAATTCGCTAAGCGTCTCTGAATCCAAGCTTGGATCCTGATTCTTGGCACTTGCAAAATACAGGTAATCAAGATTATCAGATATTTCGAACTCAACCGGCTTCAGACAGCGCGCGCACTCTGCAATAACTTTCGCGTCAAGAGAGATTTTCACCGAGAGCAAATTCTCATCGAACCATTTCGCAAGGACTTTTGCGCTGAAACTCTGCGGAAACTCGTAATCCTGACCCTCAAAATTCAGAACCCCAGCCGGAAACTCAAACTCTCCGACGACTTCAGATTCTGTGTCATTGCGAGGCGGAAGCGGTATTATTGCGACAGATTCGTCCGTGAAAATTTGACTTGAACCAGAATTAGAACTAGAACGCAACTCTCTTAGTTTCTCGTGCAATCATCAATTCTTCGTTCGTCGGGATCACAACGACCGTGACTTTTGAATCATCTGTGCTGACGATTGCCTCTTTGCCGCGAATATTATTCTTCGCCGGATCAATCTTGATGCCCATGAATTCCAGACCTTCGCAAACACCCTCGCGAGTTTCTGCGCTGTTCTCGCCGATGCCTGCCGTGAAAACCAGAACGTCAAGTCCGCCCATTACAGCCGTGTAAGCTCCGATATATTTCTTGATGCCGTATTCAAGCATGGAAATCGCGAGTTTGGCGCGTTCGTTGCCTTTTGACGCAGCCTCTTCGACATCGCGCAAATCGCTGCTGACTCCGGAAATTCCCAGCAAGCCGCTCTTCTTGTTCATGAAATCGTTCATCTCATCAGCCGAATACTTCGTTATATTCTGGACAAACGGCACAACTGCAGGATCCATGTCGCCGGTTCTCGTTCCCATCAGAACTCCTGCTAACGGTGTCAAGCCCATCGACGTATCAACGCATTTGCCGCCATTAACTGCCGTGATTGAACTTCCGTTGCCTAAGTGACACGTGATCATTTTCAAATCTTCGGGTTTTTTGCCAAGAAATTCCGCTGCTCTGAGCGATACAAAATGATGGCTCGTTCCGTGTGCGCCATAGCGTCTGACTCTGTGTGTCTCGTAAAATTCATACGGAACTCCGTACATGTAAGCGTAATCCGGCATAGTCTGGTGAAACGCTGTGTCAAATACCACGACGTTGGGCATTTTCGGCATAGCGTGCTGAGCTGCTTCGATTCCCATGATATGTCCAGGATTATGCAACGGCGCTAACGGAATACATTTGACCAGTGCATTCATAACTTCATCATTTACAAGCACTGACTCTTTGAAATAATCGCCACCAGAAACGATTCTGTGACCGGCCGCTGCGATCTCGTCAAGTGATTTTACTACACCGTGATCCTTGTCAAGCAACGCATCAAGCACGAGCTTCATCGCAACTTTGTGATCTTTAATCGGAGTTTCCACTCTGTAATCTTTCTCCGCACCCGTCTTAACGTGTCGCATTTTCGATCCGTCAATACCTATTCTCTCGACTAAGCCTTTTGCCAAGACTGACTCATTGTCCATATCAAAGAGCTGATACTTCAGGGAAGAACTTCCGCAATTAACAACAAGGATTTTCATACGTGTAAATACCTGACCTTTCACAGTGTGTTTTCAAAATTGCATTATTGCATTGCAAATGGCGGAGATGTAGGGATTTGAACCCTAGAAGCGGCTACAACACCGCTTAGATGATTTCGAGTCAACCGCCTTCGACCGCTCGGCCACATCTCCAAAACTGGCACATTATATCACACAACAGCGCAAGAATCAAAACTCAATCTCGATTCGATTCACATTATTCGCAAACTCATAGCGCAAATCTGACGCAATTTTCCTGAGCATGACAATTCCCAAATGCGCATCACTATCTGATTCAGGCTCAAGTTCAAGCTCAAGTTCGAACGGATTGAAACGCAAATCTGACTTAAACTCGAAAGCTATATCCGTGCGATTATCTGATTCAGAATACGAAATTTCCGCAAAAATATCCGGCTCTTGATTCTGCGTATATGCTCCGGAAATTATCTCGTAAATCAACTCTTCACAAGATAATTGCAGCCTGTATGCGAGTTTTTTCGCAATCCCGTATCTCTCAGCAAATGCGTGAATACCTCCGTGTAGCGCCATCAAGTCAAAATTCCGCTCACGAATCTCAAACGTGAAATGCTTCAGCTTGTGAATAAACGCAATCGTCTTCTCACGCTCGGGTGAATCAAATATTTTCTCAGGCGAACCCTGCTCGTAAATTCCGCCGTCAGCAAAAAACAAAACACGATCCGAAACTTCACGCGCAAAATTCATCTCATGCGTAACAATCAGCATCGTCATGTTATCTTTCGCCAACATTCGCATCATCGCGAGAACTTCCCCAACCATCGTAGGGTCCAGCGCACTCGTCGGTTCGTCGAACAAAAGCACTTTCGGATTCATCATGAGTGAACGGCAAATTGCGATCCTCTGTTGCTGACCACCGGATAAATTCCCAGGCATAGCGTGAGCCTTCGATGTCAAGCCAACTCTCGCCAGCCAATCCATAGCGCGTCTCTCAGATTCAGCTCTAGACATACCAAGCAATTTCATCGGAGCTATACACAAATTATCGAGAACGTCCATGTGTGAGAACAGGTAAAATTTCTGGTACACCATTCCCATTTTGCGCCGAATGCGATTCACGTCAGCATGTTTACGAGTGATCTCTTCGCCGTCAATAAATATCTCGCCCGAATCCGGCATCTCCAGCAGCTCAAGACATCTCAGAAAAACACTCTTGCCACAGCCTGACGCGCCGATTATTGCGATTTTCTCTCCCTCAGAAATTTCCAGACTCAGATTTTTCAAGACCTGCAAATTCCCAAACGACTTCGAAAGATTCTTAACTTGAATTATGCTCATGACTTGCGAACTCCCAAATAATCCGTAATTGCGAATATGCCGTGAATCACGTACGCAAGAACCAGATATATCAACATGCCAATCACAATCGTCATCATTGGCTGCATAGTTCGTGACGCAATATTATTAATCACGCGCGTTAAATCCGTAATCGAAACATAGCCTACAACGCTCGTCCACTGTAATAAATTCACAATCGCTGACTGGTAAACCGGCTTGGCAATTCTCAGAGCCTGAGGAAATGTCACTAGATAAAACGCCTGAAATTTCGAGAAGCCCAGAGTTCTCGCAGCTTCAACTTGTCCGTGATCCGTCGCAGAAATCGCCGCGCGCAAAATTTCAGCAACATGTGCAGCAACATTCAGGGCAAACGTGACAATCGCAACCGAGTCAGCCTCAAAATCTGTTCCAGCAAAAACTCCGTAATACATAAGCATCAGCAGCATCAAAACCGGAGAGCCTCTCAGAAGCGTTATATAAACATTCGCGAATACACTCAGAATTTTCACACGAGACATTCTCAGCGCACAAACGCAAATTCCCAGAAGCGTCCCGAAAATCAGCGACATAAGCGTTATATAAACCGTAGCTTGAACGCCGCGCCAAATCGTCAGATACGATCCGCCCTGAATCAATATCTTGTATAATATCTCGCTCATGCTGATTTGCTAATTTGAACGCCCGATTATCAAATCCGTGTCCCATTCGTAATACGGACTCGAAAGAATTACGCCATCCAGATTATCTTTCATGACATTGCGCATTGCCTTAGAATTTACTTTATTTGCTTTCGCAGGCAGCTTCAAATCGCCGGAATTTCTGTACCAGAACACGACATCAGCTCTCTTTGAAGCCAACGCAGCAGAACGTCCGCCAGCATCTACGCTGATCAATCGCACGTTCTTTTTCAAGCGCTTGCCAATCTCGGACAAAATCGCCGTGTTATATCCAGCAGGTGTACCGTCAGACGCTATGAAATCTATCGGCGGCAAATCTCCTGTGACTGCAACTTTTATGACTTGCGCGCCTTTGAAATCCTGGAATTTCACCGGCACAGGCTCAGAACCAGCTTCGGAAATATATTGCGACTCGAGCCTTGAAAGCGTACCGTCCTTTTTCATCGCAGCGATTGCGCCGTCAAATTCTTTTTTCAACGCCGTGTCATTGCGCCTAAATCCGAATGATATACTTGACGGCATGAGATTCAGCGAGAACAAAACGTCATAATTACTATTCGAGTTTATCAAGTACAGGCCCGTGCATTCCGGCAAAACTATCTCATCAAGCTTCCTCGAACGCAAAGCCATCTGCATCGCAAGCAACGAGTCAAAAAAGCTGACTTCACGCCGCGTCTGGACAAGCGAACTGATAAAGCCCTCAAGCCTGTCCTCATGCTCCCAGGAATCGCGCTCTTCATCAGTCGGAATTAACGGTGCAACAGCCTTGCGCAAATCATCGAGTGCAGCCTGAAATTCAGACTCAGTCGTTCCCAGATACGTCAAAACTCCCGAACGAATGCTGCCGTCTTTCTTCGACATAGCAAAGCAGCTCGCCGGCAAAATCGCAATTATCGCAATCACTAATAACAACGCAAAATATTTTCCCAATCTTTTTCTCTCTTTCATGAACACGCCTCCTAAAAATTTTTCACAACCGTCAGGATATTCTTACCGTTTGAATGCTCGTAATAAATATCATCGACGTATTTCTTTACCATGAAAATACCCAAGCCGCCAATTTGTCGCTCCTCAGCAGAAAGCGTTATATCCGGATCAGGTTTCAACAATGGATTATACGGCACTCCCTCATCAGTGAAAGTTATCTTGACAGACTTAGCCCCAGACTCAGATTCTGCAAATTCTACGTTAATGTCAACGTAATTATTCTCAGAATCAGCTCTGTCTTTGTACGCGTAATTCGCAACGTTCGCGAACAATTCCTCGACAACAAGCGCGATTTGCAAAACAATTTTCGCCCCGCAGCCGTGTTCTTCGAGTTTACTCTCAACGAACATATTTACCGATTCAAGATTAGACAACTCAGCCTTGACTATCAAGTTATTCAAGCTTTTTTACCTCCAGAATCTTTCCCAAAATATCTTAGACATAACATCGTAATATCATCAAATTGCGGCGCATCTCCAGTGAAATTATCGACAGCAAGCTTCATTTCCGTCAAGATTTCCTGCGCAGACTCGTTCTCGAATTTGTTCAGCGCATTGAGCATTCTATCCGTGCCGAATAATTCATCATGAGAATTTGTCGCCTCTGCAACTCCGTCCGTATATAAATACAGCACGTCACCAGCTTCAAGTTCGAAATCATATTCCCTGAATTTCATGCCGTCCATGGTTGCTACTGCAGGGCTTTGCTTGGTCTTGAACAACTCGAAATTGCCGTTCACGTGCTTAATCGCCGGGTATTCGTGACCTGCATTTGACGCGAAAATTTTTCCGCTCGAAATCTCAAGAATCCCAAGCCAAACCGTTACGAACAAATCCGCCTCGTTATTCTCACACAAGCGCGTATTAACTTCACGAAGAATTTCCGACGATGACAGATTACCCATTTGCGCGACATTCTTGATAAGCGTCTTCGCTATGACCATGAACAACGCTGCCGGAACGCCTTTTCCTGAGACATCAGCAATTACGAGTGCCATGTGATCGTCATCAATCAGGAAGAAATCATAAAAATCTCCGCCAACTTCTTTCGCTGGTGTCATCGAAGCGTAAATATCAAAC
Source organism: uncultured Synergistales bacterium (assembly GCA_905233725.1). GTDB lineage: Bacteria > Synergistota > Synergistia > Synergistales > Aminobacteriaceae > JAFUXM01. The sequence goes on along the minus strand of CAJOEM010000004.1, from coordinate 45,864 downwards.
TCATCATGTTCTGGGAACGGTGGGAATTTTCGCGGCAACATGTCAGCCTGAATCTGTGTCGCAACGTTTAATTCCGCCTTAATCTGCTCTTTCTCACGAGTGACGCGCGTCAAATTATCGACGTACGAGACAATATTTTCTTCCATAACGTCAATAACTCGCGCAAGTTGACCAATCTCGCTAATATCCGTGATTTTATCCGCAAGTTGAATTTCTGCACGCGTATTTTCACGAGCAAATCTCATTGCCTCAGACGCAATCTCTTGAATCGGCGACAATAACTTACCGCTCAAGTAATACCCGTAAAGCGACATCACAATTAACAAGAATACCGCCGAGAAAATTAATACATGACGCAAATACAGCGAACGCACATCGTCAAGGTCTTCCATTCGACGCTCAACACCCAAAATTCCGATAACATTCTTCAGGTGATCATGAACTGGAACCATAACAGTTATGTGATTTCCGGACGTGTATTTTTCCTCGGGTCTGTAAACCGCAATCTCAACGCGCTCCGAGCCTCTCTCGTAAATTTCCCGAAACGCGCGCAAATATCTGCTGTCAGTCTGAGTGATCGTGTAGCCTGCGCTGTAATCCGGAAAGCCAGTTCGCTTATTCGCAACATTCACAAGAAACGTTACTTTCGAGTATTCGTTCGTGACATCATCGCTCGCAGCCTTAAATAAATATATAAACGTAGCATCCTGTGTATCTGCCAGTTTATTCCAGTTGCGCTTAATATCAATCAGCTTCATCTGGTATTCTCGCAGCGTTGGGTCATTCAGCTTCAAGAATCTCGGCGTGAGTTCGTATGCAGCAGTTCGAGCCGTGTTATACGCACTGTCAGCGTACTGATCCTCGATTGCGTCCGTGAATTGCACGTAGCCAATCACGCACACAAGTCCCGTTAAAAGCACAAAAACCATCAGAACGCCTGTCAAAATTTGCAGCGTAATATTCGATTTGAACTTCATCAGCAATTTACTAAACATTTTCCCTCACAAAACTTCACGACAACTGAGCAGCATATCATCGACAAAACAAACGCAACGAACGATTTCACGAAAACTTCGCCGGAAAATTCCACGTACCAGTTAGCGCCGGACTTGATATATGATCCCACCAAATCCGAGAATATCGCCGCGAAAAATCTGTGCATCAACAGGAAATACAGCGAATTTCTCCCGACAAATCTCAAGAACTTCCGCAAATATCTCACGCAACACAGAAACTCGCAGAATATCAACAGCACGTAGGCTCCGACAAATACCTGCACAAAAAACGCGAACACACTGAATTTCCCAACCGTTCCGATTTCGTTCATGAAAATATTCGACGAACCCCAGGTCTTGAACATCGCTCCGTGAACAGCAAACGCAAATACTGCAAATATATACGCGTTCTTGTAAGCCAGAATTTTCTCGACGAGTCCGGCTTCACGCAAATATCTCGTGAAAATCATGATCGCAGCATAAACCGGAACAATTATCAAACTCCACGAGAAATCATTGCGATAATCGTACAATCCGAACGTCAACGCAAGCAAAATTGCGCAAATAATCGCCACTTGCCAAAATTTCCGCAAATTCACGAGTCTTGCACACGTGTAGAAAACCGGAATCGTCAGCGCCATCGTCCAGACAAACCACACCGGCGACACAAGATCAAATACCAGTGCGTTTATCAAATCATAACGCGCAAAAGCCGGAATCTTTCTGAAAAACTCCGGCCTCAAATACGTAGCAATCACATCAAGTGACCAAGCCCGAAAATCATAGGCGTGAAAAATCGCGCAGTAAATCCCGAGCAATATCAGCACAGCCACGCTACACAAAACCGCCGGAAATAACAATCTCTTGAGCCTGTTAATCGCGTCTCGCAAAAGATTCCCGGCACTCACATTTGTGAAATATCCCGATACTATGAAAAAAAACGGAATTACCAGCCAAATAGATTCCTTCAAGAATATATCGGCTGTTCCGTTCTCTGTCCTGTAAACTATGTGAAAAATTGCAACGAGAACTATCGCTAATCCTCGCGCAACGTCAAATAATAGATTACGCAAAATCTACTCGATATTCAGAATTTCATTAAAGCCCGTGACTTCAAAAATATCGCGAATCTCCTGACTGACGTTCTTAATCGTCATTGCTCCCTGTTTGTTCATGAGCTTCTGAGCCTTGAGCAAAACTCGCAAGCCTGCTGATGAAATATACACAAGCTTCTCCATGTCGATCACAAGCGTCTTAACACCCGGCAAATCTCCCAGCTCAGTCTCAAGCTGAGGTGCTGTAGTCGTGTCGAGTCTGCCCTCAAGTGCAACCGTTAATTCCGAACCCTTCATATCTTTGCGAATTTCCATTTTAAAACTGCCTCCTAAAATTTTTTCAAAATCGTGACATTTATCACGTTATTTTTCACACCAATTTGCACATCGTCTGCTATGTTCGCAATTATCGACTTCTCAAGCTCGTCCCATGCTTCAGACGCAGCTTCGTCCTGAGAATTTGCGTTCAAATCCGAGATGCTCTGTTTGTACTTCTGCATTGACCACGAATAGACTGCCTGCGAAATTTCCGCACCGGTCATTCCCAGCGTGCCGTAATCCAGAAATCCCGAGCCATACTCAGTCTGGAATTTGAAACTCTCTTCCATGTTATACGTGAAGCCTTCGAGCATTTCGCGAACTTTGTCCATAATTCCGAACGATGACGAATTTTTCCCGCGCGTCGAAACCGAAATCAAATCCTGCTTCTGCGCGTAATCAACTTTTCCGCGAGCCTCAAGCCTAATGCGAAAATCCCGATTCTCAGACTCAATCCAGAACTCAGCCGAAAATTTCCCGACAATCGCACGAACCATGCTAAGCAATTCCTCCGACAACAAGCACAGGTGAAAATTCTCACGCCCAGCAAGTCCTGAAGAATCTGCAATTTTGCGCGTCAATTCCAGAGCCTGATTCATGCCCGTGCCGTCATTCGAAATTGTAATTCTCTCAGATTGGCTCATTGATTAACAACCCGATTCGCGTAACTATATTTTCTCGTGTGTTCCTGAATTTCGTTGCGAACTACGTACGGATTGGGAATGTTCCTGATATGGATTTCGTTCTCACTTGTGCCGGAACTTGCGATTTTCATGTCGCCGATACCGAGTAATTTCTGCAACACGTTCTGTTCAACTTCGATGTGCTTAATATTCCCAAGCTCAATCTCAACTGAACGAGTGTTTGCGAATCCGGTTTCGTATGCAATTTCCTTCTCATGTTCATTATCACGCAGAGTTAATTTCTCGGACGCGCGCTTCATGAGAATATTAGCAAAGATTGCCAAGATCAATATCAACGCAGCCCCCCAAGTTATCGACGCACCGAGCAAAGCTTTCCAGCTGATAACGCACGCACACACGAAAACCAATAGCATGAGTGCGATATGCTTGTAAAAACTTCTAATTGCAACTCTGTACGTTCTACTAAATGCAACTGATTCCATTTTCGAAAATATTCTCCTTTTGCACAAAAAATATATTTCGAGATATTATAGCAAAAATTCTCCGCGAAATTTTCACGTTTGAATTGCGAATTTGCGCTAGAATATTCACGCTTAATATCTTAATATTACGAAAGGAATTTCACACTTCAAATCAAGTCGAATTAAATCAAAATGGAAATCGTAAAAACAGCTTTGAGATCATTACTAGGCAATCGCACGAGATCAATCTTGACCATGTTGGGGATCATAATCGGTGTCGGCGCGGTCATCACAATGGTAGCTATTGGACGCGGGGCTGCTCAGCAAGTTGACAGTTTCGTTTCCGGATTCGGCGCAAATCTTCTTATACTTATGCCGGCTCCTCCTAACAGCACGGGTGCGAGAGGCGCAGCGGGTTCGGGAAATTCCATCACTCTAAGCGACTGTGACGCAATCGCTCAGGAAAGTTTCTCAATCGCACGTGTTGCTCCGGAAGTCAATGCAAGCGCACAAGTCATTTACGGCAACAGCAACTGGAACACAAGCATTTTGGGAAGCACTCCGGATATTTTGCCGGCACGCACTTGGGAAATGCAATCGGGCGAATGTTTCACCGAAGCGGACGTGAAATCTGCTGCGAAAGTCTGCATTCTTGGTCAAACCGTCGCGAAAGAATTATTCGGATACTCAGACCCAATCGACTCAGTGATTCGCATCAAGAGCGTTCCATTTCGTGTAATCGGCACAACGAAACCCAAAGGCGCAAATTCCTGGGGGCAAGATCAGGACGACGTTATAATCGTACCGGTTACGACAGCGTTGCGAAGGCTTGTGCGAATGGGCGGCGGAAGAGTTGACAGTGTCAGGCGCGTGAATATTCAGGCGAAAGATCGAAATTCTCTAACATCAGCTCAATCCGAAATGACAGCAATTCTCCGACAGCGACACAAATTAACCGAAGGCGTTCCCAATGACTTTGACATTCGAAATCTGACTCAAGCTATGGAAAACGCTGCACAAACTGCGAACGTCATGAGTATGTTACTCGGGGCAGTTGCGTCAATCTCGCTTCTGGTTGGCGGAATCGGTATCATGAATATAATGCTTGTCTCCGTTAGCGAAAGAACTCGTGAAATCGGCATCAGAATGGCTGTCGGTGCAAGACCTGCGAATGTTCGTGTGCAATTCTTGACCGAGGCTGTCGTATTATCATTACTCGGCGGCGCGATCGGAATCACTGGCGGAATTGCTGTGTCGAAAGCCGTAACAGAAATATTCTCATGGGCAACGGTAATATCAATGCAGTCGATTATTATCGCAGTAGGCTTCTCGGCGATTGTCGGAGTGTTTTTTGGCTTCTGGCCTGCGTGGAAAGCTTCGAATCTTGACCCGATTGATGCGTTGCGAACGGACTGATCTGTGATATAATATGCGCAGTGAGAATCTCTCTTGTGATCACACGAATCGCGAGAGAGATTTTGATTTTTACAGCTACATTTACAGCTACAGATTTTGCCCTCTTAAACGCTTTCACAAGCTCAATTTAGCCCACGAAAAATTTGCACGATTTTTGCAAAAAACGAATCTGATTCAAAAATGCTAAAAATTGCTAAATCGTAACACTTTTTCACAAACATAATATATATATAACACGAACATGATCAGAAAACTCGAACACAAAGACTTCATATTACACTCAGAATTTTCTCCATCAGGTGACCAGCCTCAAGCGATAGATTCACTCGTCAACAGCATCTCGCAAAATCACAAATTCCAAACTCTCATGGGCGTTACAGGCAGCGGAAAAACTTTCACAATGGCAAACGTCATCGCGAAAATCAATCGCCCAACACTCGTCCTGGCACACAACAAAACTCTCGCAGCACAGTTGTATTCCGAGTTCAAGAGCTTCTTTCCCGAGAACGCCGTGCATTATTTCGTGAGTTATTACGATTATTATCAGCCAGAAGCATACATTCCTCAGAGCGACATTTACATCGAGAAGGACGCTTCCGTTAATGAGCGAATCGAACGCTTGCGACTTGCTGCTACGAAAGCACTGATCGAACGTGACGACGTTTTAATCGTGGCGAGTGTGTCGTGTATTTACGGATTGGGTCAGCGCGAAAATTACGAGAACGCAATCATAAGCTTCAGGCGACATGACAAGCTCGAACTCTCGGATTTCATTCGCAAACTTGTCGAGAATTACTACGAACGCAGCGACTTCACTCCAGAACCGGGCAAATTCAGAGTCAGGGGCGACACGATTGACATTTTCCCTGCATACAACGAAGAAGACTGTATTCGCGTGATATTTTTCGACGACGAAATCGAGGACATAAAAATAATTCACCCAATCAGCGGACATGTTTTGAAAAGCATAACTCAAGCGTCAATTTTCCCCGCGCAACATTACGTGACAGAATCCGACGCTATCAAGAAATCCGAAGCGTTAATTCGCCAGGAACTCTCACAAATCGAGCAGAAATTCATCGCAGAAGGAAAACTCGTCGAAGCTCAACGCATAAAAACCCGCACAATTTACGATCTCGAAATGATGAACGAAGCCGGTTACTGCTCCGGGATCGAAAATTACTCAGTCTATCTTGACGGACGCAAACACGGTGAACCACCAGGAACGCTAATTGACTTTTTCCCCGAGAATTTCCTGATGTTCGTTGACGAGTCGCACATAACTCTGCCGCAAGTTCGAGGCATGTTCAACGGCGACAGAGCGCGAAAAAATATTCTGGTTGAGAACGGCTTCAGATTGCCATCGTGCCTGGATAATCGCCCGCTGCGTTGGGAGGAGTTCGAGAAGCGAATCTATCAAGCTGTGTTCGTGTCTGCAACTCCAGCGGATTATGAATTGCAGGTTTCCGGTGAAAACGTCGTCGAGCAAATTATCAGACCAACCGGAATCCCTGAACCAGAAATCGAAATCAGACCAGCAATCTCTCAAATCGATGACTTAATCGCAAGATTACGCGAAATTACAGCCAAGAATCAGCGCGCACTCGTACTGACTCTCACAAAGAAATCCTCCGAAGATTTAGCCGACTTTCTGCGCGAGAACAAATTCAAAGTCCAGTACATTCACTCGGAGCTGAACACTTTTGAACGCGCGGAATTAATACATGATTTGCGAATCGGTTCTGTGAATATTCTCGTCGGGATAAACTTGCTGCGTGAGGGAATGGATTTGCCGGAAGTCACACTCGTTGCGATACTTGACGCTGACCGTGAAGGATATTTGCGTTCGGATAGGTCGCTGATTCAGATTATGGGACGTGCAGCGCGAAATATCGACAGCAAAGTGATTTTATACGCTGACAATCTCACCGACAGCATTAACAGAGCAGTTTCCGAAATTCGCCGACGACGCGACAAACAACTCGCCTTCAACAAGTCTCACGGCATAACTCCACGCAGCATCTCGAAAGAAGTCACGCAACTTTTGCCAGCAGAACTCGCCGACGCATTCGCAAATTCCCACGATACACGCAAAATTATTTCCCGAAAATCCCAAGCTCAACTCGAAAATATTCCGCTTACGATTAAGCAACTTGAATCCGAGATGTGGCGCGCTGTTGAGAAACTTGATTTTGAATTGGCTGCCGTTTTACGCGATAAGATACAAGAACTGAAGTCACGATAACAATATTCGCGATTGAAACTGGACGTGTGATTGTGTTAGAATTGTCACTTATTAAACTACTTTAAACTACTTTAGAAAGGCATGTGTTTACATGAAAAAATTTCTCAGAATTGCGCTTTGTATCGCTCTGGTACTCTCACTGAGTGCTGTGGGCTTGGCAGCTGATTACAGCTCGACGACTGCTGGAAATAATGCTCTGTCAGTTACAAGTGACGCAACGTACAATAACATAACTGTCACAAAAACAGGCGATGTTTCGGGACAGAGTGACAACTATGATTGGCAGGGTACCAACGCGGCTGTTCGTGCGAGTAGCGGAGCTAAATTGACGATCACAGGTTCATCGACAAACATTTCTTCCAACGCCTCTTACGGCAATGCTGTGTTCTCATACGGCGGAAATCTCAACGGAAGCAACAGCGGCGACGGAACTACGATCACAATTTCTGACGCTACGATCACCACTACGAAGAACAATTCCGGCGGAATCATGGCAACTGGCGGCGGAGTTATTAACGCTACGAATTTAAAAGTTACGACTTCGGGCGGTTCTTCTGCAGCGATTCGTTCGGACAAAGGCGGCGGAACTATCACCGTTACAGACGGAACTTTCACTACAAGCGGCACTGGCTCACCGGCGATTTACTCAACGGCAGCCATAACTGTAACGGGCGCGGATTTGACTTCGAATGTTGCTCAGGGTGTTGTAATCGAGGGCGGAAATTCTGTCACGTTAAACAATGTTAAGTTAAGTGCTAATCATAACAAACTGAACGGTCAAGACACGACGTATCAAGCTATCATGATCTATCAGTCAATGTCTGGCGATGCTTCAAACGGAGCTTCGAAATTCACAATGACGAACGGCTCTATCACGAATACGAAGGGCGCGATTTTCCACGTAACGAATACTACAACGACAATCGCACTCAACGGTGTAGCAATCACGAATAACGATTCAACCGGCGCATTTTTGACAGCAACAGCTGACAGTTGGGGAAGTTCAGGCTCAAACGGCGGACAGGTCACTCTCAACGCAACAGACCAAACTATCGCAGGCAACATGATCGTCGATAGCGTATCCTCGCTCAATTTGAATCTCTCAGGCTCTTCAACTTTCACCGGAGCAATCACGAGTTCAACAGCTTCAACTTCAAGCGTGAGAACTTCTTCCAACGGCGGCGGAAATGTCACAGTTACGATTAATTCCGGCTCAACTTGGGTAATGACGGGCAACTCAACTGTGAATACTCTTACGAACAACGGCAGCATTAATTACGGCAGCTACACACTCACTGTTGGCTCACAGACCTACAACGCGAGCAACCCATATTCAGGCGGAAGTTCCAGCAGCACAGACGACAGCACGACGAGTACTGACATCTCAGAATCATATCCAGATGCAACAGTGATCGTTTTGAAATCCGACGGAACAGCAACAGTTGACGGTGAGACAGTTAAAGATTACGGATTCGTTTGGCATTGTGAACCGTCCAGCTCAGACGAATATTACACGCTCACAAGCACTGACACTCAAGCCTATGATGAAGATGGCATTCTCACAGCAAGTGGCGCAGAAAGTGACGATGTTTACATTGCGCACGACATTCGCTATTTGACGAGCAACGCAGATTTCACGGGTGCGACGGCTACAACGAGTGGCGGCGATGCTGAGTACGTAGCTTATTATGACGATTCAGTCCTCAATGCTGTGAGCAAAGATCAAGACGGCGTGACTATCTCGAAGCTGATTTTCGCGACTCTCCCGGCTCAGATGGGAATGGGTGGAACTCCGGGTGGAACCCCTGGTGAAATGGGAGGAATACCTGGCGGAACCAGTGGCGATTTTGGCGGACAAACCCCTCCTGATATGCCGAGTGGCGACATAGGCAGAAATTTCCCGGGCGGAACCAGTGGCGATTTCGGTGGACAGACCCCTCCAGATATGCCAGGTAACGGCGGTTTCCCAGGCGGAAACGGTTTCAGAACATCAGCGAATACAGGCAACATTGCAGCATTTGCTACGATGACACACTCTGCTGCTGAAGCTTATGCCAGCCCTGTCCTGCACATTAAAGAACCCGGAACTTACGCAATCAGCGGAAAATGGAACGGACAAATTTGGGTCGATGTCGGTAAGAAAAAAAAGATCAATCTCGTTCTCAACGGTGTGGAAGTCAGCTGTGATGTTGGACCTGCGATCGTTTTCTATAAAGCTTACGAGTGCGAACCATACGATGATGAAGCCGCAGACACCGCGAAAGAGGCAGCCGCTCTCACCGCAACAGCTTCGTTTGACGTTGAAGATTTGACGATTGACGACGCTGGTGTAATCGTGGAAATCGCTTCCGGAACGAAAAACGTTTTCAAAGGCTTGAACACTCCGAGAATGTTGGAGGTTACGGCGAAAGATAGCGTTACGAAAATTGACGGCACAGATTACAAACAGCAATCCAAGCGTTATAAACTCGACGGCGCATTCCATTCGAGGCGTTCAATGCTAATCAGCGGAGATTCAACCGGATCATTGAGCATAACTTCAGCAACTTATGAGGGACTTGACTCAGAAATGCACATGACGATTATCGGCGGCTCAATCGACGTTACAGCTCCTGATGACGGCATTAACGTGAATGAAGATTACGTTTCGGTGTTCACGCTTGATTCTGAAAATAACGGAAGCTTGAGCGTAACTTCAACTGGCGCAGACGGCATCGATTCGAACGGCTATATTATCCTTCAGTCTGGAAAATTGCGAATCTATACTCAGAGCAGCTCCGGACCAGAAGGCGCGATTGACGCACTGGACGAACTCGGCAGCGCAGGAATATATCAATCAAGCGCGGTAGATTATCAATGGGGACAGGCTTCAGGAAATGCTGGCGGTCAAGGTGGAACTGGCGGACCAGGCGGCACTCAACCCGGAACTGTCAGTGGTGAACCAGTGTTCTTAACATCAAGTCTGCCGTCCGGAACTGTCGACACAGCTTATTCCGCAACGATCACTGCTGAGGGAAATGTCCCGCTCACTTGGAAATGTGACAGCGACGATTTGCCCGATGGATTGACGTTCAGATCCAGCGGCGTGACTGCGACAATATCCGGTACGCCTACATCAGCCGGAACGTTCACATTCAACGTTGAAATCACGAACCAGCTCGGCTTTGTAGACAAGGATTTCTCGATCACAATCGTGTCAGCCAGCCAAAGCGGAGAGCAGCCATCAATCGAAGTCCCGTCAGATACGTATCAGTATTCGGAAACTCCAAGCTCAAATCTTCAGACGATTTTTGCGACAGATTCTGAAGCAGTCGAATATATTGCCGATGCGATTGCTGATCAAATGGGTACAGCGTTCCCGGATGACGTTACTGTTAGCGTTCTGCCGAATGACGCGAAGGGATCGACAAGAGCACTCACGAATACAGAAGTCGAAATATTTGACAGGAATAACGAAGATGTTCTTGTTGTCTTGGAAACGATGAAAGTTTCTCAAAACGGAATTTACTATTTCAAAGTCCCAAGCACTAATCTCGAAGTCGGTGAATCGATTCGCCCGCACATGTTGGTCTCAGAGACAGCGTCTGGAAATTCCATGCGAAATTCTTCTGTGACTGATGAGAGCGACAATGCTGTGTTCGTTGACGATAACGGTGAAATTATCGACAGAGTTCCAGCGGCAAAAGACGTGAATATCGTGAGTTACATGAAAGCTAACGTGACTTACACACCGGTTGTAACGACAGTAGGAACTGGAAGCTCATACACTGGCCGTCATCATAGCAGCGGTTGTAACGCAGGCTTCTCAGGGCTTGCTATGATTGCGTTGGCTTTGTGCATAATGAAACGGCGCTCGAAATAATTTCGGAGTAATAACAATATCTCTTAATTATGTGTGAAATACAGAATGTCCCAGAACATCGGGGCATTTTTTTTGCAATCAAAACTTGTTAATCAAGCCTCAACAAGTTAGAATTATTATTAGTGCAAGGATTAATGATTCGTATTTACGTAATTTAGCACGTTATTTAAGCACCGGAAGATCCGGAAATTTTCGCGTTCGATGGATCTTTGGGTGAATAATTCTGATTTTACTAGCATAACTGAAAGGATTTAATTGATATTATGAGTTTTTTATTTGTATCGGCATTCATTGCTGATTTTTTGGTGGGAGTGTTTATCGGTTATCTCGCACTGAGAACGATCGATAATCACAGGTTGAATGGTACGCAAAAACGTATCGAGAAAATGCTCAAAGAAGCAGACGAAAATTCCGAACGAATTAAACAATCGAGAATTTCTGAAGCCCGCGACGAAGTTTCCAAGTTGAAGCAGGAAGCCTCACGTGATATTAAAGAACGCCGCAACGAAGTTCAACGCACTGAACGCAGAATCGAACAGAAAGAAGAGAACCTCGACCGCAAAATCGAACGCATCTCGAAAAAAGAAGAAGAATTGCGCCTCAAAAACGAAGAACTCGACAGACAACAGGAAGAAATCGACGAAATAATCCAGCAGCAGGACGAGAAACTTGCCGAAATTGCGGAATTAACTCGCGAACAAGCTCAGGAAATTTTGCTCAAACGCACCGAAGACGATGCAAAACACATGCTCGGTCTGAAACTCAAGGAACTCGAAGAACGTATGCAGCGCGATGCTGAGAAAAAAGCTCGTGATGTTATCCTCGGAGCAATGCAGCGTTGCACGATTGAAAGCGTCGGCGAATCTACAGTGAGTGTTGTTCAGCTGCCGTCGGAAGAAATGAAGGGCAGAATCATCGGGCGTGAAGGCAGAAATATTCGGGCATTCGAGAGTTTAACAGGCGTAGATTTGATAATTGACGATACTCCTGAGGCAGTAACTCTAAGCAGCTTTGATCCGGTTAGACGAGAAATTGCCAGGCGCGCTATGGAACGTCTGGTTGTTGACGGCAGGATTCACCCGGCACGAATCGAAGAATTGATTAACAGAGCAGGCCGCGACATCGAAGAAGAAATGATAACTGATGGCGAAAACGCAATGCTCGAACTCGGCATAAAAAATATTCACTCGGAATTAGTCCGCACACTCGGGCAGTTAAAATTCAGGTTCAGTTACGGTCAAAATGCTTTGGCACACAGTCTCGAAGTCGCACAGATCGCCGGAATTATCGCCGCGGAACTCGGACTTGACGAGGAACTCGCACGTCGCGCTGGATTGTTGCACGACATCGGAAAAGCAATCGACCATCAAATCGAAGGACCGCACGCCGCAATCGGAGCAGATTTGGCGAAACGCTACGGTGAAAGACCCGAAATCGTGAATTGTATCGCCGCTCATCATGACACACTCGAAGTCAGTTCTCCGTACGAAGTAATCGTCGCAGTCTCGGACGCAATCAGCGCATCAAGACCCGGTGCACGTCGTGAAAGTCTGGACGCGTATATCAAGCGAATCGAACAACTTGAGACTCTTGCGAAATCTTTTGACGGAGTGACACGAGCTTATGCAATTCAGGCTGGGCGTGAAGTACGGGTGATTCTTGCAGCTGGCAAAACTGATGACGGAACTGTTCACAAACTTGCTTATGACATAGCGAGAAAAATCGAATCCGAAATGAAATATCCCGGCCAGATAAAAGTCAACGTCTCACGCGAGACCAGATACACGGAGTTTGCGAAGTAAATGCGAATATTATTTTCTGGAGATGTAGCATGGAACATCGGGCGGCGAACTTTTGCGCTTGCGTTGCCTGTGATTAAAGCCGAATTTGGCAAGTACGATTTTCTTGTGATAAATTGCGAAAACGCTGCTCACGGTAAGGGCATGACCGAGAAAATCTTCAATGAGTTCATAGCTCTGGGTGTTGACGGCATGACATCGGGCAATCATATCTGGAACAAAGCAGCGTTCTTGCCGATTCTGGATTCAGATACGCGAGTGTTCAGACCGGCAAATTACGCGAGAACTTGTCCGGGAACTGGCTGCGGAATTATCCAGCGTAAGGACAGGAAACTCGGGATAATAAATCTACAGGGACAGGCGTTCATGCCATCGATTGATTCGCCGTTTGAGTGTGCGGACAAGATGATCGAGAGATTGCGCAGAAAATACGGTGACGAATTGCCGATCTTCGTGGACTTTCACGCTGAAGCTACGGCTGAGAAACAGGCTTTGGGACATTATCTTGACGGACGAGTAAGCGCGGTTGTCGGAACTCACACACACGTTCAGACTGCTGATGAGAAAATTCTGCGTAACGGCACGGCGTTCATAACAGATGCTGGAATGACGGGCGGACATGGCGGAGTAATCGGCGTTGAGAAAAATTCAGTTATGCCGAAATTTCTTACAGGAATGCCTACGATGTTTGAGCCGTGTGAATCAGAGCCGCGTTTCAACGGTGTAATGATCGACGTGAATGACAACACAGGACTTGCTGAGAAAATTTCGCGTATAAATCTTGAGATTCGCGTGTGATTTTGCGCATGAAAAATCCCCTGATATATTGCGTGTCAGGGGATCGTGTTTATATAGCTTATAGCAATTTATAGCAATCCGTAGAATTTCAAGCGTTTCTCGCACTCTTCGCGACCCAAATGCTCAGCGACTTCGAAAATTCCCGGGCTGACTTTCATGCCGGTCAGGGCGAATCTCAGGGGCATAGCGTACTCTTTCATCTTTGCACCCTCACGCGCACTCACCCAATCACGCGCAGCAATTTCGAGTTCAGGAGCTTTGAAGACTGGTTGAGCGAATATCATCGTGAAGAACTCGCGTAATTTTTCTTTGTCAACGTCTGAAGCATCCCAGCGTTTTTTTACAGGTTCGAACGAAACGAAATAATCCGAGAAATCCGCCATCTCTTTCGCAGTACGTCCACGACCTTCCATTAGGGTCAAAGCTTCGGCGAGCCAATTTTCACCTCGGGATTTTTCGACTTCATCAACGGGTAAACCTGCTTCGAGCCAGAACGGCTTTATCATGTTCAGGCGCGTCATTGGGTCTAAGCGTTTCAAGTGTTCCTGATTTATATAATTCAGCTTGTCAAAATCAAACACTGCTGGTCTTCGTGTAACTCGTGAAAGCTCGAATAATTCCGCAGCTTCGTTTCGCGTGAAAATTTCTTTGTCATCACCAGCTGACCAACCCAAAAGTGCTAAGAAATTGAACACCGAGTCAGGCATGTAGCCCATGTCGCGATATTCGTAAATGCTCGTTGCACCGTGGCGTTTGCTGAGTTTTTTCTTGTCGCGTCCGAGTATCATTGGCAAGTGCGCGAATTTCGGAACGTCCCAGCCAAGCGCGCGATAAATCAGGATTTGCTTAGGCGTGTTCGAAATGTGATCTTCTCCGCGAATTACGTCCGTGATATTCATCAAGTGATCGTCGATTACAACCGCGTAATTATACGTTGGCATTCCGTCGCTCTTGATTATCACGATGTCTTTGAGCTTGTCGGAATCTTTTTCTTTCAAGCCGTCACTCATTACATCGATTCTGCCGTAAACTGTGTCATCAAACGAAATATCCTGACCGTGTTCGACCCGGAAAATTATCGCTTCACCATCTCGATAAGCTTTTCCCTCGGATAGCAGTTTCTCAGCGTATTCGCGATAAATATCAAGGCGTTCGGATTGTCTGTATGGACCGTAATCTCCGCCCTTATCCGGACCCTCGTCCCAATCAAGCCCCAGCCACGTCATGCCGGACATGATAGTCTGCTCGTATTCTTTTGTCGAGCGCGCAAGATCAGTGTCCTCGATTCGCAGGATAAATTTCCCGCCATTGTGACGCGCCCACAGCCAGTTAAACAACGCCGTGTGACCTCCGCCTATATGTAACGCGCCTGTTGGACTCGGTGCAAATCTCACTCGTATATTTCTGTTCATGAAAATATCAATTCCTTTCGTTTTTTCGTATCATAGTTATCATAGTGTCGTGTATTATGCTTTATTATAATTCCTGCTCCATTCGAAAATCCCAAGCGACGCAGCTACACTCGCATTCAACGAGCCAACACCCTGAGCTTTAATCGGGATTTTAACAAGTTCATCGCACATTTCGCTAACAAGTCTTGAAAGTCCAAAACCTTCTGAGCCAATTAACAGCGCAGTTCGTTCGGGTAATTTCTCGTCATAAATGCTGCTTGAGGATTTTTCGTCGAGTCCGATTACCCAGAAGTCAGATTTTTTCAGGCGTTCGATTGTTCGGGAAATATTCACGACCTGAATCAGCGGCACTCTCAACGCAGCTCCAGCACTCGTCTTGATCACAGTTCCTGATGGCAAAGCTGAGCGTCTCTTCGCGTAAATCACAGCAGCAGCACCGCCAGCTTCTGCAGAACGAATTATTGCGCCGAAATTATGCGGATCTTCGATATGATCCGGGATCACAAGTAACGCAGGATTTTTCGTGTCAAGTTTTGCGAGGAAATCTTCGAGATCGATTGCTTTCACGCTGGTTAATTTGCAAATTACGCCCTGATGCTTCTGACCTTGAGAAAGTTTATCCAGAGCTTCGGGAGCTACGAGCTGATACGTAACTTTCGCATTCCGTGCAGCATCGACAACTTCATCGAGAAACGGCGGCCTAACGTTATTCGCAATGAGCAATTTCGCGCAACGTTCGGGATTGTTGAGCAAAAGATCGAGAACGGGTTTGCGTCCGGGACAAATATTTTCGTCATCGTCATGTATGTCATGTATCTTGCTATTCAAATTCACATTCACACTCTGATCTAATCTAAAAAATCTAGTTTTGTATCACGCAATATTAGCACAAATTCGCAACGGGTGTATAATTTCTAGAAATTTCGGAGTTATTAGGGGAGTGAAATTTTATGAATACGATAACGGAATATGATTATTCTGGGATTTCCTCGGCAGTTGCAGCAAGTCAAGTCCAAACGCTCAAGCAGACTGAGGAGCAAAAACAGGAAGTAAAGAAAGTTGACGGCGTTCAAAAAGTAGAAACGGATTCTTACGAACACGTTGAAGATTCCAGCACACTCGCTTCAGTCGGGATTTATGACGCGAACGGCAAACTCGCAGGTACAGGTGAAACTGAGAAGCAGCGTTCTGAATCTGAATCGGAATCGGAATCTGAATCAGGCTCAGAATCAGGATCTGAATCGGGATCTGACGCTACACATTTCGCGGTGAAAGCTGATGCAAAAGCCGAATCTGCAAAATCTGGTGGAGCAGCTCCCGTGAGTTCAAGCGATGAATCTGACGATGACGAAGACAGCACCGTGTCAAAAGTCGTCACGATTAACGGCGAAACTTATCTCGAAACTACAGTCGTGAAAGATGGCGTGAAAACCGTTACGCGAAAGAACATGTCAACCGGCGCTATCGAAGTCACAAGAAGCAAAAATTCGTAAGCAATGCTGAGTGATAAGTACAAAAATTTGCGTGAATATCTTGCGTCGCTTGGGAGTGTGGCTTGTGCATTCTCAAGCGGCGTTGATTCTACGTTGCTGCTGAAAGTTTCTCATGATGTCTTGGGTGAAAATGTCTTGGCTGTTACGGCTGCGTCGGCTATGTTCCCGGAACGCGAATTAAACGAAGCCAGGGAATTTTGCAGAGTGAATAATATTCGCCATGTGATTTTTGAATCTGACGAGTTAGATATTCCCGGATTCAAGCATAATCCAAAGAATCGCTGTTACCTGTGCAAGAAAGATCTGTTCGCGAAAATTCTTGAGATTGCGCGCGAAAATAATATTGCGAACGTAATTGAAGGCTCTAATCTTGATGATTTAGGAGATTACAGACCAGGTTTGCAGGCGATCGAAGAGTTGCACGTGAAAAGCCCGCTGCGAATTGCGAAATTTTCCAAAGCTGAGGTTCGCGAATTATCCTGGGAATTGGGCTTGAAAACTTTTGATAAACCGTCGTTTGCGTGTTTAGCGTCGAGATTCGTTTACGGTGAGGAGATTACGCCCGAGAAATTGCTAATGGTCGCTGAGTCCGAGAATTTGCTGCGTGACTTGGGATTTCGACAGTTTCGCGTCAGGCTTCACGGGAATGCTTCGAAAATTGCGCGCATTGAGATTTTGCCGGAAGATTTCGCGAAGATTTTGCAGGATAAAACTCGTGAGAAAATTTTCGCTGAATTGAAGAGTTTCGGCTTTGATTACGTTACGCTGGATTTGCAGGGCTACAGAACCGGCAGCATGAACGAGGTGTTATAAATCATGAGCGTTTTGGGAACAATTATCAGCTGGTTAGTCGAGACGATCGGCAGAATGGGTTACACGGGGATAATTTCGCTGATGTTTCTTGAGTCGTCGTTCTTTCCGTTTCCGAGTGAAGTTGTCATGCCTCCTGCTGGCTATCTCGCGTGGAAAGGTGAGATGTCGCTGTTTTGGGTTTTAGCTTCCGGAATTTTCGGGAGTATTCTGGGAGCGTTGTTTAATTACTGGCTGGCTTTGAAACTTGGTCGGCCATTTTTGCTGCGTTGGGGGAAATATTTTTTTATTTCGCAGGATTCGATTCAGAAAGCCGACGAATTTTTTCTGAAGCACGGACATATCAGCACGTTAATCGGCAGGTTGTTGCCAGTGATTCGCCAATATATTTCACTGCCGGCAGGTATCGCGAGAATGCCGCTGAAAATTTTCACGTTTTTCACGACGCTTGGAGCTGGAATTTGGGTTTGCGTTTTGACTTTGCTGGGATATATTCTCGGGGAACATCAGGAGCTGTTGAGCAAATATTACAGGTTGATAACGTTGGGCTGCGTGTTGCTTGCGTTGGGAATAATTCTCGTGTACGTATTGTTTCTGAAAATTCGCAAAAATCAAGATAACATGTGATATGATATTAAAATAATAAAACAATCCAGTATTATTATCTGAGGAGGCAAGTATAGTTTGGCAGCGATCACAGTAGTAGGTTCTCTCAATATGGATCTAGTAATGCGCGCACCTCGTTGTCCTAAGCGTAGTGAGACGGTCATAGGAGGCCCGTTCGGAATCGCTGGAGGCGGCAAGGGATCAAATCAGGCACTGGCAGCAGCAAGATTGAATGCGCTGTCTTACATGATAGGTTGTGTAGGTGATGATGAATTTGGCAGGAGGCTTCGTGCTGTTCTGGTTGAGAATGGCGTAGATTGCTCTCATTTGCAAATTCGAAAGGAAGCTGCAACGGGTACGGCGGTAATCACGGTTACAGACGCAGGCGACAGTTCGATTGTGATTTCTCAGGGTGCGAACGTGTTGCTCGATGAAAGTGCGATAGTTCGTGCGAAGGAAATTTTCGAGTCGTCCGATGCTGTGCTGTTTCAAATGGAAATTCCGCCCGAGACAGTTGCTGCGGGTTTGAAAGTTGCGCGTCAAGCTGATTGTAAAACGTTCTTGTCAGCAGAACCACCGTTTTCATTACCCGATGAAGTTTGGCAGGGGATCGATTTCTTGATTCTAAATGAGCGTGCGTTAGGTTTCTATGCGAGTGCGAAAAAATCCGCGAGATTGACAGTCCCGCCTCAGTCTGAGATTTCGAACATGGCTTTGGAAATCCTGGAGCGTGGCGTTAAGACTCTGGTTGTGACACAGAGTGCGAAAGGTGGACTTGTGTTTCAGAAGAACGGCGATAATTTTTCGTTCGATGCGTTTAACATTCGTGCGGTCGATCACACTGGAGCGAGAGACGCGTTTTGTGCGGGATTGTGTGTTGCGTCATCTGAGGGAATGTCTCTCAGGCGCGCGGTGAGATTTGCTGCGGCGTGTGGGGCGTTGGCGTGTACGAAAATCGGCGCGCATCCATCGTTGCCATGGAGGCATCAGGTTGGCGCGTTAATGGGCGAGTCGTATGATTCGTATGATGACGAAGATTAATATTTGCATAGAAATGAAATAGAAAGGTATTTGTGATCTTGGAACAGTATAATTATTTGCTAAGTTTGTGTGTTATCTTGCTATCGACGAAGATTTTCAGCATATTGTCGCGTCGTGCCCAGTTGCCGCAAGTTGTCGGAGCATTGATGGCGGGATTATTTTTTGGTCCGGCGGTGTTGGGAGTTTTGACAGAATATTTATTCGGAATGCAGTTTTGTTTGCAGCCTTCACCGTTGATTAGCCGTCTGGCAGAATTGGGCGTAATCGTCATCATGTTCACGGCTGGAATGGAAACGGATATTCACGAATTGAAAGCGTCTGGAACTGTGGGATTCGTCGTGGCATTGAGCGGAGTTGTCGTTCCGCTGGTGATGGGCGCGGGCTTGATGTACCTGTTCGATCCGGATACGAGTTTCGCGTCGGCAATTTTCGTCGGAGCAGTTTTGACAGCTACGTCAGTTTCGATTACTGTTGAGACGTTGAAAGAACTTGGCAAAATGTCAACGAAGGTCGGTAACACAATTTTGGCGGCGGCATTAATCGACGATATTCTTGGCTTGATATGCTTGACGCTCATAACTGGAATGGCAGGAGAATCCGTGAATTTGTGGCTGGTGATTGCGCAGATTTTCGGATTTTTCGTATTTGTTGCGATTGCGGCTGTTGTGTATATCAAAGCGATGCAATACTCGGACAAAATTCAGAGCAATCGTGACCTGAAACGCTATGCAGTCATGGGATTTGCGTTTTGTATGTTCATGGCGTGGGCTGCTGAAGTACTGTTCGGAGTTGCGGACATAATCGGAGCGTTTGCTGCTGGGATGATAATTGCTATGGCTCCCAAAGGCAAATATATCGCGAGCAAATTTGATTCGATATCGTTCTTGCTTTTGACACCGGTGTTTTTCGCGAATATCGGCATCGAAGTCGTCATGCCCAAGATGAACATGCAGCTTGCGTTATTCACGCTTGCGATTGTAATAGTGAGTGTGATTTCGAAACTGGGCGGCTGTGGACTCGGCGCGAGATTATGCGGCTTCTCGAACAGTGAAAGCTATCAGACTGGCTTGGGAATGGTCTGTCGTGGTGAAGTTGCGCTAATCGTAGCTGACAAAGGAATGGCTATGAACATGATCAACGAGCAATATCTCGGTCCGATAATCATCATGATAATTTTCTGCACGATTATAACGCCAATATTCCTGAAAAACGCGTTCAAAGGTCAAGAGGACACGGCTGGCAATGCGATTTTCGAGGAAGCATTCATGTTGACGGCACAAGCTGATGAGATCACAGAGGATCTTTTCCATCGAAGGCAAATGGCTCGTCGTTAAGATTTGAGATTTAAGATTTGAGTAACTGGGGGTGTTTATGAAAGGTGAGATTGCGTAAATTAGCATTTTTGTGCATATCCGGCATAGCGTTGAATTTTCTGGGAGTTGCGTTGAGTTTGTCGCTGCAAATTCCAGTGATGTTTGATTCGCTCGGAACGATTTTCATTGCGGCTCTGAGTGGATATTTGCCCGGCGTGACGGTTGCGTTTTTCACGTCGATGGGGCTGGTTTTACTTGGGAATCCGTCGTTGGATTACGGAACAGTAAGCGTCATAACGGCGATGTGTGCGGCATTTTTTGCGCAACGCGGCTTATTCAGGAAATATCACACGCTCATAATCATCAGCATGTTTTTCGCGCTAACTCAGAGTGTTTTGCTTCTCTGGCTTGCGATTCTTTTCGAGAATTACGATTTCAGCATGGAATCGCTTTTGCCGGTGATGCAGTGGCTGCAAAGTCGCACTGGTTTTTCCGAGTTTGAGTGCAGATTCCTGACGATATTGGGAACGGATTTCCTGAACAAGACAGTCTCGGTGATAATTACGGCACTGGCTCTGAGATATTTACCGGAGATTTTACGCTATCGCTTAGCGTCTTATTATTACGAATACGAACAGACCCGGCGTGAAATAATTCGCGATAATAAACACAAGCTCTATATCCGGAAATTATCGCTGAACGCAAAAGTAACGTGTTATCTTGGAATCATGATGCTGCTTGTTATGGCTGGCTCGACTTTCACGGCGTACGAGTTATACAAAGATTACTCGATACAGAATCATATCGTGTTGGGAAGAGCGATTGCTAGACTTGCGGCGAATGCAGTGAATCCGCACTTAGTCGATACGTATCTGGACACGCGCGTAAAAACCGGAAGCTATGTCCGAAGTAAGCGTGCTCTCGAACAGTTAAAGAAAAGTTCTCCGGAGATAAATTTCGTGTATATTTACAAGATTAAGGAGGACGGCTGTCACGTTATATTTGACGTTGATACACCAGACACACCTGCGTCAGAACTGGGCGATGTTGTCGAATTTGACGAAGCGTTCAAGAAATATTTGCCGGATTTACTCGCCGGAAAAGCGATTGAGCCAATAATAACTGATGATAAATACGGCTGGTTATTGACGATCTACGAGCCAGTTTATGACGATCACGGAATTTGCCGTTGTTACGCAGCAGCTGATATTTCAATGGGAATGTTGGCGAATGACAGCTTGTCGTTCTGGTTCAAGATCATATCGATTTTCGCAGGATTTTTTATTATGCTTTGTCTTTACGGATTCGCAGTTGCTGAACATAATTTGACGCTGCCGATTAACGCGATCGCAATCGAAACAGGAACTTTCGCGTACAGTTCGAAAGAAGCGCGCGAGATCAGTGCGAAGATGCTGCAAAATCTGGATATTAGAACCGGCGACGAGATCGAGAATTTGTACTTGGCATTGACCAAGACGCTTCGTGACACGGTTGAATATATTAACGACGTGCAGGCTAAGAACGCTGTGATCGGCAAAATGCAATCCGGATTGATTCTTGTTATGGCGGAACTTGTCGAAAGCCGCGATAAAAATACCGGAACTCACGTTCGCAACACGTCAGCCTACGTCGAAGTTATCGCGCGGAAAATGCAATCCGAGGGAATTTATTCGAGCGCAATGACCGAAGAATTTATTCAGGACGTAATACGCTCAGCACCGTTGCATGACATCGGCAAGATTCATATTCCGGACGCTATACTAAACAAACCAGGCAAACTCACGAACGAAGAATTTTCACTCATGAAGACACACACAACGGTCGGCAAACAGATAATAGATAACGTGATTGAAATCGTGCCTGATCCGGGATACTTGAAAGAGGCGCGCAACCTGGCTGCATATCATCACGAGAAATGGAACGGTTCAGGCTATCCTGAGGGACGCGCAGGTTCAGACATTCCGTTATCGGCGAGAATTATGGCTGTCGCAGATGTGTTCGACGCTCTAGTCTCGAAACGCAGCTACAAAGACGGCTTCCCGTTTGAGAAAGCTCTGGCGATTATGCGTGAGGGAATCGGCACACATTTTGACCCGCAAGTTATCCAGGCATTCCTGGACTCAGAATCTGAAATCAGGCGAATCTACGAAGATTCTCAAAAAGCAGTTATATAATAATTCAGCCTCGCTCACACGAACGGGGCTTTATTTATACGCGTTCCTGTAGAAAATTATCCCAAGCAAAATCCAGAACACAAGACACGTATATGATTCAAACGAAAGCGAAATCCCCGGAAAAAACGGAATCGGAATCAGCAATATTATCGCGAACAAAACCGAAAACAAAAATCCGAACGCCGCGAAGATCATAATATCTTTCTTTTTTTCAAGAGCCGCGTATTTTCGAGTCGCAAGAGCCGTGTATCCGAAGCTTATCGCCGCACCGATTGATGACATGTCCACAGCCCAGCCAAGAACCACTCGTCCAGCAAACGGAACTCCAAGCGATACTAACAGGCAAAACAACGTCGCATTCATCGGCACGTTATATTTATTCAAGCGTCCGAACCATTCAGGCAGCATTTGATTCTCGGACATCGAGTATAATAACCGGCTAGTCGCTGAGTAAAAGCCAACGATTCCAGTCAACATAGCGCACAACGCCGAAATTCCAGCAACGATTAATCCGGGAACACCCATCACTTTATGCGCAACATACAAAACCGGCACAGAAATTATTCCGCGCAGATTCCCAAGATCATCGATATATTCTGCCCAATTCGCGTAATTCTCCGGGAAATACGATGCCGCGAACAAATTCATCGACACGTAGACAAAAACGCCTAATATTATGCACGTATCCATCAGGACTTTGACTTTGCTCATGCTGAAACTCGATTCTTCCGAAAATTTCGGGACTGTCTCAAATCCTACGAACGCCCACGGAGCTATTGCACTCACGGATAATATTTGCAGGAACACGAACTTGCTATTATAAACTTTGTCCGGGTAAAATAACGGCTTGAAATTCGAAGCTTTGCTCAGCGGACTTAACACTGCTGCAGAAACGAGAATCACTACACCTGAAATCAGCAATATAACAAAAATCGTCTGCAATATCCCCGAGACTTTTATATTCAACATGTTAATCATCGCGAAAATTATCATAGCAAATAACGCGAGAATAATTTCCCCGAGATAAATATCATCGCCGGCAATCGTGTAAAGAAACTTGAACTGGAAAAAATTATTAAACAGCATTCGGAATAATACTGCAATCGCGTTCGCATTAACCGGAACTAAACACAAATAACTCAGACCGAGAAACCATGCGCATAAAAATCCGTGTTTCCTGCCAAAAGCTCTCGTCGCGTAAACAAATTCTCCGCCAGCAACAGGAAATTTTTGAATCATGTAGCTATAACTGTACGAGATAACAAGCATAACGATTGCTCCGATTTCTATCGCGATCAACGTTCCAACAGTTCCAGCGCGCTTCAGGAAAACTGTCCCGGGCATCATAAACGCGCCAAATCCGATTACGCAGCCAAACGCCATCGACCACACGTTCAAGAGCGTTAATTTGCGTTCGAGTTTGTGTTCACATGTTCGTGTGTTAGCATCATCTGCAGACAATTTCTATTGCAGCCTCCAATTCTTGAATCATAAAATACAAACCAGTTCGGTATATTTTAGCACATGAAAAAACCCCGTTATCTTTCAAACGAGGTTCTCGATTCAAATTCATAAATTCGCAAATCAAAAATTATTTATTGCGCGCGAAAAATTTCAGAACAATCGGGTAAAGCAAAACGATATAAAGAACTATGCTCCCCTGAGAAGCTAATCTTCCCCAGAACGCTCCGAACGCTTCAGTCGCGACAGGCTTCAGGCACAGGATTATCCAGCTCAACGGGATCATGCCGATTATCGCGAGAATTATTCCCTTCGCATTAATGCCCGTAGACGAGAATTTCACCCAGCGTTTCTCACAAAATCTAGCAATGACAAACGCCAGCAGGCCGCCAATATCCGCCCAAGCTCCACGACGCATCGTATCAGGCTTCACGAGAATTTTCCCGGCAGCGTCATAATCAATCGGGTATGACTTGTAAGTCGTGTAAATCAGCGCGGCAAGTCCCAGCAAGAATATTATTGCAAGAATCAAATCTTCGCGTTCAGGCTTATTCTCGATATATGCGAAAATTTTGCACGTAACGAATAACGCAGCACAGCCAATCACAAATCCAACGATTACGTCCTGAGGCGTGTGAACTCCCAGATAATTTCGCGAGAACATCGTCAAAAGAATCGCCAGAACCCAGAAAATTTTCCAGACACGATTCTTCACAAACATCGCAAACGATCCATAAATCGGCGTAACTGTCGCAGTGTGTCCGCTTGGGAACGAATAGCCTCCAGCAGTTTCGATAGCATTCCCAGCAGGAATTATTTTCGGCTCGCGAATCCACGGTCTGTAAACGCACGCAATATTTTTCACGAGAACGTTAATCGCAACACTCATGTTCCAAGCCATGATCGTGAACAAGCCCTTTTTCTTGTCAACGCACCAGTACACGAACGCCGGCAATAATCCAATCAGCGTAACTCCGAATAACGACAAGTACTCCAAGAACGGTGTCAGCGCATCGTTAATCGAAATCCTGAAATTCTGCAAAAACAGCAAGTACTCAATATCCATTTATTATCATTATCGCTCCGTTTCAAAAATTTCTGAAAAGCTCACAGATTATAGCATGAATAATCATAAAAAATTACCCCCGACTTAACGAGGGCAATTCATGATTTCGTGATTATTTGCTGACTCCGGATTGAAGAACCTGAATATTAATCTCGTTGGATTCGTTTTCTGCACTAAGAGTTATAATTCCCTCTCTCGGTGAAGAAGTTGTGTTTTCGGCAACATCGAACATAACCGCATATTCCGTTTCACCAGTCGCAGAGCCGCTGGTTCTGGTGAATTTCAGCCAGTCAACATTCGATGAAATTTTCCAGTTGCTTTCAGATAGCAAAGTAAAACTCTTTGAGGCCTCAGCTTTTGATTCAAAAGCAAATGATTTCACGTTCGTCGCAATATGAACCGGTCTATCTAAATCAAGTGAATTATAGCCGTTGTATTCATAAAAACCATCCTCTCGACCCCAAACATATTTCACTAAATTAAGGAATCCATGCCAATGCCACGCTTCTCCATGTGTCCAGCCGTCCTCAACGTGTGAATGCACTTTCATCGTAACTTTAGGATGTTTGTTCCAGTAGTTCTGACTTACGCTCCACACCCATTCTGAATGCAGCGTGAGACTGTTTTTTGATGCGTTAGTAGCGTTTACTCCCTTATAGCTCATGTGTGAAGCGGCTGAGTGGTCGCTTCCGTTTGAAGGCAGGTTCATGTCTGCGCGCCATTTCGCACTGGCGATGTATTCTCTTCTGGTCTCGTTCAGGAGTGAATATTCTGTCGTTGTCCATGACTTTGTTTCGCTGTGACTTATTCCGCCGGAAAGTTCTCCTGTAGCACCTTTGCCGCTGAAGCCTAACTTGCCGCCCAACTGCCAGCCCATTGTCTCGGAATGGCTCGTAGACGCGTTGATGTTCGTGGGAATTGCGTTCATGATTGAAACATCGCTCGCTTGCATTGTGCCGTCATCTATGTGTGACTCAACATAGAAACCCCTCGTATAGCCATGAAGGAAATTAAACGTCAAACTTTGCTCGAAACTATTGCAGGTGCGAGTAGTGTCGCCAAAATTTTTCGGTGTGGTCGTGGCATCGCATAAAACAAGATAATAATCATTATGATTCGAGAACGAATGCACAGAATAGATCACATAATCAACAGTTGTAGCACGATTTACGTCATATTTCATCGAATCGCCAACGTTGCTGAAACATTTTCTGTTGGGATCATATTTTGAGAAATCAAACGTGCGTGTCTGAGCCTTTGCGATTTTGACCAAATCATTATCATCGGCAGCCTTGCGAATTTCGTATTCTGTTGCGAACGCGGAATTTGACTTTGAATTATCGCCCATTCTGATAAGCCATTTCAGGAATCTTACCCATCTGTCGATCTGGGCATCACGCATTGTGTATTCAGTATCTTCTTCCGTAAATTCTTTCGCTTGAGTTTCATCACCAGATTCAGATTCTGCATCTTCGATTGATACTGGTGCTTCGGCCTCTGACTCTCCAGAACTTCTCACATCGTCCATGCGCGGAATAATATAAACGAAATCGTTATCAACATCGCCACTGACAAAAGCAAGCGCGTAAAGTTCAAGGCTGCCTTTGTCACCGGTTATATCTGAGTTCTCATCACTAAGATCCAAATCTCCTCTTACTTTATTAATCAATGACAAATCGGGTTCTTCGATAATAATCACGCTGCCATTTTCGTAATAGCTGCGAAGAGTGTTCACGTTATACAGGGAAGAGGGATCTTGATCAGGATTGTTAAAGTCAATATATTCCATCTCAAGTGAAGCATCATCACTGTTTTTTGAAATTTCCAATATTGTTGACACGTTGATAAACCCAAAAATATCAGGACCCAAACGTCTGAATATTTCATTAACCGCTTCTTCATCATCGAAAATATCATTCATGCTTACAGACGTTTCTTCTTCCGGTTCATAAGCACCGTTATGACTGCTTGAACCGCCACCGCAACCTCCTAGGCTTATGATTGCGAAAATCGT
>CAJOEM010000004.1:0-18836 GCA_905233725.1 uncultured Synergistales bacterium | reverse complement strand
CATATCAACTACGAGACCGTTAATCAGCGAATACGCCATCACAAAAGCAATATACGCCACGAACTTTCCCGAACCCAGGACTATTTTCAACGCGCCAAGATTCGTAATTTTCGTAGCAGGCCCTGTTATCATGAACGCACTCGCACTCGCAAAACTCATTCCATCAGCGAGCCACTGCTGCAAAAGCGGAATCGTTCCACCGCCGCACGCGTATAACGGCACGCCAATCGTCGCAGCCATCAAGACACCAAAGGCGTTTTTCCTGCCGAACAAGCGCGCAAAAATCTCAGGCGAAACGTATCTCTGAAATACCGCGCTCAAAAATATCCCAAGAAGAAAATATCCGCCAGTCGCTCGCAAATTCCGCCCAACGTTCTTCACATAGCGCAGAAAAATATTTTTATCAACATCACGATTCGAAATTTCCCCGTAAAAGCCATCAAATCTGAAAAATTTCTTGCCCGAGATTCTGCAATACAGATTCACCGCAAGTCCGGCAAATATTCCGCAGAAAAAACACGACACAATTCTCAGCCATAACGCAACTTGACCGAGCGCAGCACTGTAGATTATTAATTGCGGATTCAGCAAAATCGACGACATCATGAACGCCGCGAGCCAATCTTCACGCATTCCCTTTTCACTGAACGACGCTGCAATCGGGATCGTTCCGTACATGCACAACGGCGACGCTATCCCCAAAATACACGCCGGAATTATGCCGAAGACACTAAGCTTCTTGCGCCCGATTAACTCAAACGCCCCGTGAATTTTGCTCTTGCCGAATACAGACACAAATGAACCAAGTGCAATCCCCAACAGCCAGTACTCGTAAATCTGCAGGAATTGCACTTCGAAATAATAATACAGGTATATAAACTCGCGCTTCAAATTATCATTCTCAATCTATGCTTATCAAGTCATATTCACGCGAACCCAAACCAATCTCAGCCGCGTACTCAATCGTGTGTATTCCGTGACGCGACTCCATGCGATTAATCAGCGATCTTCCGTCCGGAGCTTTGTAAACCAAATCAACGCAAGCCTGATCAAGCGCAACAGGATCCAACGATGCCAAAATTCCTATATCGTGCATGTCGGGTTCAGATGGGCTGCCGTCACAATCGCAATCAACGCTCAAATGATTCATGACGCTGATATACATGATTCTTTTGCCGCCGTCCAAGCTATCCGAGACTGCTTTAGCTGCTTCTGCCATGGATTCCAAAAACGCATCCTGATCGCTGTACCAGATACTGCCGGAATCTTTCGTGCCTGCCGTGTGAATAATAACTTTTCCTCGACTCGACGCAATGCCAATCGAGATATTCTTCAACGCGCCGCCAAGTCCAGCCATCGCGTGTCCTTTGAAATGCGTCAAAACCAGGACAAAATCATAATTCTTGAAATGCGAGCCGACCACATCTTCGCGCAAATGCTTCCCGTTAGAGACAGGCAAGGAAATTTCGCCTTCTGAGTCCATAATATCTACATTTGCAATTTTCGTGAAACCGTGATCCTCGATTACTTGCCAGTGAGCTGCGTTCGATGCGCGTGAGCCACCGTATGCAGTGTTGCATTCAACAATCGTTCCGTTGACTTTCTGCACAAGATTCTTAATCAAGTCCGGCGATAAATAATGCGTGTTGCCAGCTTCACCGGTGCTGAGTTTTACCGCAACTTTCCCCGAAGCTTCACGACCAAGACGCTCATAAATCGCAACCATTGCCTCGGGCGTAATATTCTTCGTGAAAAACACTTCGGATTTAGCAAGCGCAACTCCGGAAAACGCACACACAAACGCCATTACAAACGCAAAAAACTTCAAACTTTTTCTCATGAATATCATTCCTTTCAAAATTATTCTGACATGTTGCTAATCGATTTCTCGTTATGAACACGTCGAATCGCTTCTGCAAATATCGGCGCAATACTCAGCTGCATAATTCTCTCAGATTTCTTCTCAGGCGTAATCGGAATCGTGTCCGAGAAAACTAATTTCTCAATCGGCGAGTTATTAATTCTGTCGAGAGCTGGTCCGGATAATACAGCATGTGTCGCACACGCAAAGATTCTCTCACAGCCGCGTTCCCTCAAGCCTTCTGCTGCGTGACAAATTGTGCCTGCTGTGTCGATAATATCATCGACGATTATTGCCGTTCTGCCTTTGACATCGCCGATAATATCCATAACTTCTGAAACATTCGCAACCTCGTGAGACCTGCGCTTGTCAACTATCGCAATATCAACGTGCAGCATGATCGCAAATTTCCTCGCACGCGCAACTCCTCCAACGTCCGGCGAGACTACAACAACAGAATTTGTCTTCAGCTCTTCGCTCAGCAATTCCTGGAAATATCCTGCCAAAAGCTTCATGCCCGTCAAATGATCAACCGGAATATCAAAAAATCCCTGCAACTGTCCCGTATGCAAATCTGCCGTCAATACTCTTTGAATGCCTCCGTGTGTGAGCAAATTCGCGACTAACTTGGCTGTGATTGGCTCTCTGGGTTTAGCTTTGCGATCCTGGCGTGCGTAGCCAAAATACGGAATCACTGCGTTGACATATTTTGCCGAAGCTCGTCTGAATGCGTCTGCCATAATCAACAGCTGCATCAAGTTCTCATTCGCCGGGTAACATGTTGGCTGAACGATGAAAACGTCAGAACCACGAACAGTCTCATCGAGTGAAAGACCAATCTCACCGTCAGAGAATCTATAATGCCTGAGTTGCGACAATTCTACGCCCAAGTTCTTGCAAATATCCAGTGCAAATTGCGGATGTGCTGTTCCTGAAAAAATTTTGAGACCGTTTCCTCTTGACAAGATAATTTCTCCTTATTATGACTTGATTATTATATTATGACTTGCTAATTATTTTTTTGCGTGCTGTCCACCCGGAAATATTTTTCTGACGTGCGCGTGCCACTGCCAGAGAATCTTCCGGAATTTCCTGAGTGATTACGCTGCCTGCTGCTGTTGCCGAATTATCTGACATTTTCGCCGGTGCTACGAACATCGTATCCGAACCTACAAAACAATTATCGCCGATGAAAGTCTTGTTCTTGTGAACGCCGTCATAATTGCACGTGATGCTGCCTGCTCCGATATTTACGTCATGACCGAGTGTAGCGTCTCCCATGTATGACAAATGCGGGACTTTGGAATTTTCGCCGATCCTGGAATTTTTCAGCTCTACGAATTTTCCGGCAAAAGCTTTTCTCTCGAGACAAGTGTTATCGCGAATGTAAACGAACGGGCCGGCTTTCGCAGAATCTTTAAGCTCGCTGTTTTCAATCACGGCGTATGCGATCAAATTCACGTTCCTGCCTATCAAAGCGTTTCGCAAAATCGATCCTGAACCGATGATTGCGCCAGATTCGATTCGAGATTTTCCCCAGATTTGCACATTCGGCATAATCCTAACGTCTGATTCCAATTCCGCGTCCGGACTGATGAAAACGCTCGACGTATCCATAATATGCACGCCTTCGTCAAGCCAGTGGTGCAAAATCCTGGCCTGCAAAATTCGCGAAGCCTGCGACAATTCAAACTGGTCATTTACGCCCTTCATTTCTTCTTCGGACATAACAAATGCGCCCGTGACAAATCCTTTTTGATTCATCAATGCGAGCGCATCCGTGATATAATATTCGCCTTTTGCGTTGTTATTCGTGATTAAATCTATGACCTGTTCGAGAGCTTTGACTTTGAACGCGTAACAGCCACCGTTGACTTCGTGAATTTGCTTTTCTGAATCCGATGCTTCTTTGAACTCTACGATGCTCACGTGATTATTTTTCCGTACAATTCTGCCATAAGCTGCGGGATCTCCTGCTACAAAAGTTATGACTGTGCAATCATTGCCCTGAGAACGCGCAAAAAATTCTCGCAAACTCTCTGGTTTAATCAGCGGCAAATCCCCGTTCAACACGATCAAATCATCAAAATTCTGCCACCAACTCTGAGCAGACTTCACCGCGTGTCCTGTGCCTAATTGCTCACTCTGCCAAAGAATCTGGATTCGCGAATCGTAATTACTCGATAAATACTCTGCAACCTGTTCACCGCCTGAACCTACCAACACGGCGACATTCTCTGGTTCTGTGATTTGGGATTTTGCAACTGTGTGAATCACGCAATCAATTATTTTCTGATCCAAAATTTCCTGCATGACTTTGGGTTTCGCGCTCTTCATGCGAGTGCCTTTGCCTGCCGCCATGATCAGAACGCCTAATTTGCGATTCAAATTCATCACCTCGTTGTGATTGTGATGCTGTGATTAATGGCTGGGGCGAATGGATTCGAACCATTACTGCCGGAGCCAAAGTCCAGTGTCCTGCCATTAGACTACGCCCCAACGCAACGCACATTATCACCCAAAATCCCGAAAACGTCAAGCTATGCTAAAAAATCATGCGTGCCAAATTCCGGTAACTTATCAATCCGAGCATCCGGTAAGTCTTGCGAATCCTGTTCTTTATCACTCATCAGCCTGTCTAACTCATCAGAATCCAGAATTTCTTTCTCAAGCAAAACACTCGTAATCCTGTCCATCAAATCGCGCCTTGAACTTAAAATTTCCTTCGCAGTCTCGTAGCACGAATCAATAATCGACTTCACTTCCTGATCGATTAAATACGCAATCTCCTCGCTGTAATTGCGATCTTCAGAAATATCGCGTCCCAGGAAAATTTCCTCGCGTTTGTTGCCAAGTTTCACCAGGCCGATTTCATCACTCATGCCGAGTTCCGTGACCATTTGTCGAGCTGTCTGTGTTGCACGTTCGAGATCATTCGCAGCACCACTCGTAACGTCATGAAAAACCAATTCTTCAGCGACGCGCCCACTCAGCAAAATCGCGATTCGATTCAGCAATTCCGAGCGCGAAATCAAGAATCTGTCTTCTTCGGGTAATTGCAGCGTGTATCCCAAAGCAGCGTGACCTCTTGGAATAATCGAGATCTTGTGAACAGGATCGGCTCCGGGCAAAACTTTCGCGACGATTGCGTGACCTGTCTCATGATAGGCGATAATTTTCTTTTCGCGCTCGCTTATCAACCTGCTCTTTCTCTCAGGACCTGCCATTACACGCTCGATTCCTTCTTCGAGTTCGTCCATGCCGATTTTCTCTTTGTCACGTCGTGCAGCAAGCAACGCAGCTTCGTTCACCAAATTCGCTAAATCCGCGCCGACTAATCCGGGAGTTCTTCGCGCCAAAATCGCAACGTCAACGTCATCTGCAAATTGCTTGTCTTTCATGTGAACCTGCAAAATTTCCTCGCGTCCTTTGACATCGGGTTTGTCAACTACGATATGCCTGTCGAATCTTCCGGGTCTGAGCAGCGCAGGGTCAAGAATATCCGGTCTATTCGTCGCAGCAATCAGTATAGTCGAATTATTCTCATCGAAGCCGTCAAGCTCAACAAGTAATTGATTCAGCGTCTGTTCACGTTCATCATGGCCACCGCCAAGTCCCGCGCCTCTGTGACGGCCAACAGCATCCATCTCGTCAATAAAAATTATGCACGGTTGATATTTCTTCGCCTGTTCGAACAAATCGCGCACTCTCGCAGCACCGACTCCGACGAACATCTCGACAAAATCTGAGCCACTCGCGCTGAAAAACGGCACATCAGCTTCACCAGCAGCAGCACGTGCTAACAAAGTCTTTCCTGTCCCTGGAGGCCCAACAAGCAAAACACCCTTGGGAACTTTCGCGCCGAGTTTCTTGAACTTGTCCGGATCTTTCAAAAAGTGAATCACTTCCTGCAATTCTTCTTTGGATTCGTCACAGCCTGCGACATCTTTGAACGTGACTTTGGGTTTGTTATCAAGAAATAATTTCGCTTTACTTCGGCCGAACGTCATCATTCCACGAGGACCGCCGCCGCCAGCCTGCATCGAGTACGCAAAATACCACCAAACGCCGATTAATAACAGCGTAGGGAAAAGTGACGAAAGCAAACTCGTCAGCCAGGAATTTTTCTGAGGAGCTTCAACCGTAACCATTACGCCCTTCGCCGCAGCTCTGTCAGCAACTCCGCCGACATCAAGACCATATGTTAAAAATCTCTGACCTTCTTTCAATTCGCCCTGCAAAACCGCAGAACTCGATTCACCAGGAAGCGTGTTATTGCGAATCTGCAAAATTCTTATGCTGCCCTCGTCAAGATACGTTAGAAACTGGCTGTAACTTATTTCGTCATATTGCTTCTGAACTTCCTCAGGTGTCAAGAACGTGTTCACAAGCGACACGACAACAAGAATCAGCACGAGATATAACCCAAGATTTTTCGCTATACGACCCAAAATGAAAATCACTCCTAAAAATAATATAATATATTCATCACGATTATATCAGAGGGGAATTAGTAATAACATGAATGATGCTTTGGAATTAAATTTCGCTGACTGGGAAAAAATTTTTCTCGACATGAACGAGCCAAAATTCCGTGCGAAACAAGTCTGCGAATGGATATATGCCAAGAAAATTTTCGAATACGAATCCATGACGAATTTGTCAAAAGCTCTGCGTGAGAAATTACCCGGCGAAATATTTATCTCAATGCCGATATTAATCAAGCAGCAAAATTCTCGCGACGGTACACGGAAATATCTCTGGCAACTCAACGACGGCAAGCGAATCGAGAGCGTCTTAATCAACCATGGCGATCACAAGACAGCGTGTATCTCCAGCCAAGTCGGCTGTGCATTGGGCTGTGTATTCTGCGCGACGGGAACTTTGGGATTAAGCCGCAATCTCACAAAATCCGAAATCCTCGGGCAATTTTTAACGATGGAAAAGCTCAACTCCGGCGATATTAATAATATAGTCTTCATGGGAATGGGCGAGCCTTTGCTGAACGAACGCAACGTATTCGACGCGATAAAAATTCTAAACGACAAACGAATGCGAAATCTTGGCGCAAGACACATAACGATCTCGACATCTGGGATCGTGCCGGGTATCGAAGACCTGGCAGATTTTGAAATTCCGCTGAGATTATCAGTTTCGCTGCACGCCACGAACGATAATTTACGCGCAAAACTCATGCCGAACGTAAGCAAGCTGTATTCGCTGCAAAAACTTGTTGACGCACTCAGGCACTACAAGTCACGAACCGGTGAAAGAATCACGATTGAGTACGCGCTGATTGACCGAGTAAACGATGACGCGCAATACGCCTACGAATTAGCAGCATTACTTGACGGTCTCGAACCATACGTGAATCTCATTCCGTTCAATGCGATCCCATCAAGAACGGATCTCAAACGCTCAAGCGAATCGCGAATCAAGAATTTCTGTGCGGCGCTGCGTGAATTGCGAATCGAGTTTGAACTGCGCAAAGAGAAAGGCTCGGATATTATGGCGGCGTGCGGACAACTTGCTGCGAGTAAATAATTGCGAATCAAAAATCCCCCGATTGAATTGATCCAAAAACTTGCGATCTCTCGAGGGATTTTGCTTTATAAAAATATTACGCGAACTTTCTGCGTTCTTTGATACGTGCAGCTTTTCCGCTCAACTTGCGCAGATAATACAGCTTGGCTCTGCGAACTTTTCCTGTTCTGACGACTTCGATCTTGTCAATCGATGGACAGTGAATCGGGAAAATTCTCTCGACTCCGATGCCGTTTGAAATTTTGCGAACTGTGAATGTTTCGTCAAGTCCGCCGTGTTGACGTGCAATTACGATGCCTTCGAAAACCTGGATTCTCTCTCGCGCACCTTCTTTGATTTTCACGTGAACTTTCAGAGTGTCGCCGGGTCTGAAATCCGGTAGAGGCTCAGATCTAAAAAACTTTTTCTGAACCAGATCTAGCGCGTTCATGACTATACATCTCCTTTCATAATAACATTATCTTTTGCCTAAAATCCTGTCGAACAGAATCGCAGCCTTGAAACTCAAGCTCAGATTTGCAAGATCATCATGCAAATACACGCCGCAAGTTTCACATGAAAAATCCAGCGCGAATTTCTCATTCGACAGCACGAATAAAACTGCTCCGTCATGCTCAAGAATTTTCCGTTTGACTTCAACATAATGGAACGAATTTCTCTCCGGAGAATCGCAAAGCTTCACGACTAACAATTTCTCCGGAGTCTTAACGCTTTCCAGAATCCGCGAAAACTTCCCGAGAATCCTGAATCCAGAATGCCTGAATCTCTCGCGCAAATCACGATTCCCAGAAATTACGAACGGTCGCTCCAATCCGTAAATCACGCGCAATCTCTCAATATCAGCAAATACTTGCGGTTCGAGAAAATCCTCATTCGCAATCAACGCCAGATAAATTCCAGCCGAGACATAATCGCGAATATCTGCACGCGCGATCAAATCCGGTCTGCGTGTCAGCGTGCGATTAACTGCAACAGAACGCCGCCATTTCCTGATTTCGTTTTCATTGCCGTTCAGAAGAATTTCCGGGACTTCGAGATTTTCCCAAACTGCTGGTCTGGTGTAATGCGGATTATCCAACATGCCTCGATAGAACGAATCCTCGACAACAGCGCTGGACTTTCCCACGACACCCGGAACAAGGCGCGACAGCGAATCAATCAGCGCCATCGCAGGAATTTCTCCACCGGTTAGAACGCAATCTCCGACTGAAAATTCCAGATCGACATAACGTTCGACGAATCGCTCGTCAATGCCCTCGTAATGACCGCAGATTATTATCAAGTGCTCCTGATTCGCGAGACTTTCGATTAATTCCTGGCTTAATAATTGCCCCTGAGGCGACGGATAAAGCACGAAACTATTCTCGAAGCCTTTCTTCGCAAAATCCAGAGCCTGCTTCAACTGCGGTGCCGCAAAGAGCATGCCTCCAGAACCGAACGCATAATCATCAAGCTGCTTGTAATTGCCCGTGCCGAAATCTCGAAAATTTATGACATCCGCGCGAATATCGCCACGCTCAAGCGAACGCGCCAAATTTCCCGTGGACAAAAACTTCCCGAGTAAATCCGGAAATATCGTAATTATGCTCAGATTTAGTTTTAGATTCAGACTCAATTCATGTATTAATCCTCGACGATATCAACATCAACTCGCTCTCCAGATTTGACTGCGGCAGCTTTTGCCAACAGTCTAATGGCGTTGATTGTCGCTCCTCTCTTTCCGATTACGCGCCCTACGTCCTCATGGGCAACACGAACACGGACATTATTTCCGTCCTCAACTTCGGTACTTTCTACGCTGACTGATTCCGGCTGCGTAACAAGACGTTTGACGATGAACTCTACAAGCTCTTTATAATTGACCATTTTGGCACCTCCTGTTTTTTTCGCAGTCTTAGAAGAAATAAAAAACAAAAATTGTGATTACTACTTACCTAAATTAACATACAACTAACTAACTCACGCTCTTGAAAAAAATTCTATTCCGATTTAGCCGGCTTGAATTTTTCCCAGACACCCTGCTTCTTCAAAAGTCCCCTTGCCGTTTCTGAAGGCAATGCTCCTACCCCCAGCCAGTACAAAGTACGCTCCTCATTGATAGTTACCGACGCTGGATCCGTCATAGGATTATACGTGCCTATGAGTTCGATGAATTTACCGTCTCTGGGTGAACGAGAGTCCGCAACGACTAAACGATAAAAAGGAGCTTTCTTACGTCCCTGACGCGACAAACGAATTCTTACAGCCATTTTTAGAAAAACACACCTCCTGAATAAAATATTACCTGCCAAATAAATTGCGCAGTTTACCAAATTTACTCGCACCGAAACCCGAACCAGACGAGAAATTCTTGAACAACTTCCGCATCTGCTCGTATTGTGCAAGCAACTGATTTACCATTTGAACTGACGTCCCAGAACCCTGTGCAATGCGCCGCCGTCGTGAACCTTTTATAATCCTTGGATTGCGTCGTTCCTGTAGCGTCATTGACTGAATTATGGCCTTATTACGCTTCAAAATTTTTGCGTCGAGTTCGTTTTTATCAAGACCCTTGAGCTTATCAAGACCCGGAATCATTCCTGCGATCTTGTCGAGCGGCCCGAGTTTCTCAAGCTGCTCAAATTGCGTCAACAAAGTCTCTAGCGTAAATTGCTTTTTGAGATTTTTAGGCGTTAATTGCTCGCCCAAACTTGCTTCGTCAAGACCAGCAGCACGAACTTTCTCAGCGAGCCCCTGAATATCGCCCATTCCCATAATTCGCCCTGCAATTCTCTCAGGACTGAATATTTCCAGAGCGTCAGTATTCTCGCCAGTTCCGACAAACTTCACCGGAACACCTGTCATCGCCCGAATCGACAACGCACTGCCACCGCGCGCGTCACCGTCCATCTTCGTCAAAATCAAGCCCGTGAGATTCAGCAATTCGTGAAAAGATTTCGCAACGTTCACAGCTTCCTGACCCATCATCGCATCGACTACAAGCAATTTCTCGTGAGGCGGCAGAACTTCGGCAATATTCTTCAGTTCCTGCATTAATTCCTCGTCAATATGCAAGCGTCCGGACGTGTCAAGAATTATAACGTCATTCATGTGAGATTCCGCGAATTTTACAGCACCTCTCACGACATCAAGCACCGAAATTTTCCGGTCACTCACGCCGTAAAACGGGATTTTTGCACTCTCAGCCAGAACCCGCAACTGTTCAACCGCTGCAGGTCGGCGCAAGTCACAAGCCACGACCAGCGGATTGTGCGAATCCTTCAGGACACGCGCTAATTTCACCGTCGAAGTAGTTTTTCCTGAACCCTGCAAACCTGCCATCAATATAACCGTCGGAGGCTTGGGCGAAATTATCAGATTGCTGCGTCGGTCACCTGACATCAGCGCGATTAACTCCTCGTAAACGATAGCCGCGATGCGTTCATTTGCCGTAATCGAGTTCAGAACTTCCAAACTCACAGCACGCTCACGAATCTTTGCGACAAGATCCTTCACGACGCGAAAATCCACGTCAGCCTCAAGCAACGAGCGCCTGATTTCCCGTAACGCTCCGTCAACGTCTTCCTCTGAAAGCTTGCCCTTCGAATTCAAACGTGACAAAGCCGATGCTAATTTCTCTTTTAACGCTTCAAACATGTAACACTAAATCCTGATCCTGATTTTTATCTTTATCACTTAAATCACTTAATCCTAATTTTGACCTCAAAAACTCGTTTTCCGTTTCGAGCGACTTGATACGTTCCTCGAATTTTCGTGTTGTGTCCGCAAAATGCAGATCGTTCTCGATTGCTTCAAGTTTTGCTTCGATCTTGCGCTTCATCATGTGAACTGCTTGGCGGCTAATTCCCAAAGATTCCGCTGCTTCTCCCAAGCTCATGTCCGAGAAACACACCAACTCGTAAATTCTGCGCTGTCTGACCGTCAACAACGGCGAGTAAAAATCGTACAGCAAATTGAAATTCAGTCTTCTCTCGAACTCACTATCGAATTTCATGTGCAGATTATAAAAAATTATCGCGCATTCTGTCAAGTGTTTTTGTTTTACACGCACAAGCCTAAAAAAGAATCTCCCGAGCAAAAATCTTCAAATCTTCACCTGAGAGATTCTCATGTTAATTTTAATTCGCGATCGCTTAATAACCTTCAGAAATTCACTTTCACGTCAGGAATTTTCGCGAAGCCTTTCGCCAAATCCTCGTCCGTTGGGATATAATCCGTCATAGTTCCGTTGTTATATTGCTCGTAAGCCTTGAGATCAAAATATCCCGTGCCAGTCAAGCCGATTATGATAACTTTTTCCTCGCCGGTTTCTTTGCATTTCAGAGCTTCATCGATGCCAACACGAATCGCGTGACTTGATTCCGGAGCAGGCAAAATTCCCTCAACGCGTGCGAACTGAACGGCTGCTTCAAAAACTTTCGTTTGTTCGGCCGATACAGCTTCCATATAGCCATCGTGATAAAGCTGCGACAATATCGGGCTCATTCCGTGATAACGCAAGCCTCCCGCATGATTCGCCGACGGGATAAAATCATGTCCAAGCGTGTACATCTTAGCCATCGGACAGACTTTGCCAGTGTCACAGAAATCATAAGCGTATTTGCCGCGCGTAAAACTCGGACAGCTCGCAGGTTCGACAGCTATGATCCTGTAATCAGCTTCTCCGCGCAATTTTTCGCCCATGAACGGTGAAATCAATCCGCCCAAATTCGAGCCGCCGCCAGCACAGCCGACAATAATATCAGGTTTGATCCCGTATTTTTCACAAGCAGCTTTCGTCTCAAGACCGATAATCGACTGATGCAACAGAACTTGATTCAAAACGCTGCCCAATTCGTAGCGATAGCCTTCATGAGTAACTGCACACTCAACAGCTTCGGAAATTGCGCAACCGAGTGAGCCAGTTGTTCCCGGATGTTCAGCGTTGATTTTGCGACCGGCTTCTGTTTCCATTGACGGTGACGGCGTGACTGTTGCCCCGTAAGTTTTCATGACTTCGCGTCTGAACGGCTTCTGTTCGTACGAAACTTTCACCATGAAGACTTTGCAATCGAGTTTGAAATACGAACACGCCATTGATAGCGCAGTCCCCCATTGACCCGCGCCTGTCTCAGTTGTAACGCCTTTCAAGCCCTGCTTCTTCGCGTAATATGCCTGAGCGATTGCCGAGTTAAGCTTGTGAGAACCTGACGTGTTATTACCCTCGAACTTGTAGAAAATATGCGCTGGTGTGTCGAGTAGCTGCTCAAGAAATACAGCGTGAGTGAGTGGCGATGGTCTGTACATCTTGTAGAAATCCAGAACTTCATCAGGAATCGCTATATAACGATCCGTGTCATTGAGTTCCTGCTTGATCAATTCGTCGCAAAATACCGGCTGCAAATCCTCGAACTTCATTGGCTGCAAAGTTCCCGGGTGAATCAACGGAGCTGGCTTGGTCTTCATGTCGGCTCGCACGTTGTACCAAGAGTTGGGAATGTCGTTTTCGTCGAGGTAAATCTTGTACGGGACATCAAGTTTTTTCAGTTTTTTCATGAGTAAATCTCATCTGCCTTTTTCAAAAAATTTTCGAAATATTCTACAACTTATCGTGAAAAATGCAACTCATGCGCCGTAAAATTTCGCGAGTGACTGCACGCCCATTTCGCCCTGACCGTCTTCCTCGAGCTGCCTGTAATGCGTCATAATCGTCATCAAAACGTCGAGTTTCAGAGCAGCTTTGTTAGATTCGTCCATTGCGATTAACATGTCCTTCAAGAAATGCCTGATCGAGAAGCCTGCTGTGAAATCACGATCCATGATTTTCGAGGCGTTAATATCAAGTTGTCGAGAGCCTGCTTCACTTGATGAGACAGCTTTCACAAATTTTGCAGTGTCGAGATCTTTTGCTTTGACATATGCGAGTGCTTCGGAAATTCCTGCCAGAGTTCCCGCGATCATGATCTGACTTGCTATCATTGCGTGCTGACCTTTGCCGGATTCTCCCATGTACGAGACGTGTGTGCCAACTGCGCGCAATAACGGCAAACATGATTTGTAATCCTCGAAATTTCCGCCGACAAGAATCGCTAACTTGCCTTTACGTGCTGCATTTTCGCTGCCTGAAACCGGTGCGTCCAAAACTCGAAAGCCGCGCCTGGAACCTTCAGAAAAAATTCTCTGCGCAAGACTTGGGCTTGTAGTCGTCATGTCGAGCAAATACGTGCCTTCTTTTACACTGTCCATGACATTTCCACGCGAAAAATACACTTCCTCGACATCCTTGGGAAATCCCAGCAGCGTCATGACAACTTCACAATCCTTGACGCAATCGCCAATCTCAGCGTGATATTTCGCACCCTCGCCGACGACATCATAAACTTTCACGAGCGACTCCGAGAACACGTGCAACTCAAAGCCCAACCGCATCAAATTTCGCACGATTGGTCTACCCATTCTGCCAACACCTATGAATGCTATTTTCTTCACGTTACAAAAAACCTCCAGATTATTGGTATAATTTGCCTGATAAATATATTATAAATGGAGTTTGATTTTTCCAGATAACATGTGTCACAAAATTTCACGAGCTAAGATTTCCGAACTTGATGACGCGACGATTTTCGAATACGTAAACGGTGCTGCGAACGCATATATTTGCCCGACTGGTGCGAAAAATTCACACGTGATTGCGATTTTTTCTGATGTGTTAAGAGCTTCGATTTTCGTTTCAGATTACAGGATTTTGCATGAGAATCAAAACGCATTTTTGCTGAACGAGCTGCCGTTGAGCGTGCAGATTCACAATTTACAGCCGCTTTTAATCGAACGTGGCGAAATGATTCACAACTGGCTAACGACTGGCGGTGTTCTCGCGACAACTCCGGGGGCTTTGATGTCTCCGTGTGCGTTTGGAAGTTCGGAGATGAAATTGCAACTCGATCAGGAAATTTCTCCTGAGAAATTATCGGCTTGGCTGCATGAATCCGGCTACACAAATTCGAGCTTAGTCTGGTCACCGGGTCAATATGTCCGACGAGGCTTTATAATCGACGTGTTCGATCCGGCGCACGCAATGCCAATCAGGATCGAATTTTTCGACGACGTAATCGACAGAATCGGCGCGTTCAATCCGCAAACTCAGAAAAGTGACGCAACACTCATGAAGCTTGACGAGATAATTCTGCATGGACTTTCAAGCAAAAATGATTCGCGAAAATTCCCGATTGAGATATTCCCTGCAAACGCGAAAATCTTATTCTTCGACACGGACAAGATAAATATTCAGGCTGGCTCGTTCAGATGGCTTTGGGAGGAAATCCTGAGTGAAAATCACGCGATATATAAAATTCAAGAATGGAACGAAATTCTTGCTGCATTACTTGACATGCGAAATCTGCGAATCGAACCCGTCTCCAGGAATGCGAAATTCGAAGCTGACATTTCACCGTTGCCGGCGTTCAAAGGCGACGCGAGCGTATTATCCGGAATTTGCGACGCTCTCGAAAAACGTAATTTTCAAATCAGGCTCTACACACAGAATCCGATTTTCTTCGAGACACCGTACGAATTGCACCGCGAGAAATTATCCTCAGGCTTCATAGATAATTCCGGGAAAATTGCGTTCATTTCAGACCGTGAGTTATCCGGAATAATTGCGAACGAACCCGTAACGAAATGGCGCGCACCGTTGGATTGGCAGGAGAAATTATCAGTCGGGCAACTGGTTATTCACGAGGATTTCGGCGTTGGAATCTTCAGGGGTATCGAGAAATTCAAGGCGGCAAGTTCGGATCATGAACCCGTTGACAGATTAGCGATCGAATTTGCGGACGAGCAGCGATTATTAATTCCGGTTTTGCAATCGTACAAGCTCACGCCACTGAACGAACACGCTAACGAAGACACAAAACTTGACAGCCTACGCAGCGTGCGTTGGAAAAAGAATCTCGCTAAAATACGCGAACAAGCTCATGACGAAGCAAAAACTCTGCTGGAAATTTTCGCGCACCGTGAATTGGAACGGCGTGAACCCAGAATTTCTCCCGATGACATGTACGATAAATTCGTGAGTGCGT
This sequence comes from uncultured Synergistales bacterium, assembly GCA_905233725.1. Lineage (GTDB taxonomy): Bacteria > Synergistota > Synergistia > Synergistales > Aminobacteriaceae > JAFUXM01. Next base: position 3,374 of record CAJOEM010000004.1, on the reverse strand, counting down.
TTCCGTTTAATGAGACGCTTGACCAGCTCAAAGCAATCGAAGATATTATGCGTGACTTGTCGAGTAACTTTCCGATGGACAGATTGCTTGTCGGCGATGTCGGTTTCGGCAAAACTGAAGTCGCAATGAGAGCGGCGTTTCGTGTGATTGAGTCTGGCTTCCAGGTTTGCGTGTTAGTTCCGACGACGTTACTGGCTCAGCAGCATTTCAACACGTTTCAATCGAGATTTGCGGGATTTCCGGTCAAAATTGGAATGCTATCACGCTTTGTCAGCAGCAAACAGTCCGCGAAAATCATTTCTGAAATACGCGAGAACAAACTCGATATAATCATCGCGACGCACAAAATTTTACAAAAAGGCATTGACTTCAAGAATCTTGGGTTGCTAATCATCGACGAGGAACACAGATTCGGCGTTATGCACAAAGAAGGCTTGAAGAAAATTTACGGTTCAGTTGACGTATTGAGTCTATCAGCGACACCGATTCCGAGGACTTTGGCATTATCACTCAGGGGCTTGCGATCAGTTTCGATTTTGCTAACGCCTCCGGAGAATCGATTGCCTGTCGCGACATTCAGCGGGATTTGGCAAGGCTCAACGGTTCGACGCGCAGTTGCGTATGAATTAGCTCGGGGTGGACAAGTATATTTCCTGTCATGCAGAATTTCCCGAATCGAACGCTACAGACAAATGCTCGAAGCACTTTTCCCTGACGCTAAGATTGGCATCGCACACGGTCAGTTAAGCGAAAAAGAACTCGAACAGATTATGCTGAAATTTTACGCCGGAGAAATTGATATTCTGATCTCGACGACTATAATCGAAAGCGGCTTAGACGTTGGACGTGCGAACACGATCATAATCGACAATTCTGAAGAGCTTGGACTTGCCCAGATGTATCAATTACGTGGGCGAGTTGGCAGACGTGGCGAGAAAGCATTTGCGTATTTCTTTTATCCAGAGAGAGGGATTTTGAATCGCGAAACAATGGACAGGCTTGAAGCGATTACTACGATGACGGACTTGGGTTCTGGCTACGAGATTGCGAAGAGAGACCTGGATATTCGTGGCGGTGGAAATATCGGCGGAACGAGTCAGCATGGGAAAGAAGCTTCTGGAAATTTTGGCTTGTTTTACGAGATGCTTGAACGTGAGCTTGAGAATTTGCGCGGTTTGAAGCATAATGAACCTGTGCAGATAAATTCGGATCACGGTGTCGGATCGATTCCGGAATACTACATTCCGCAAGAGGACGTGCGAGTTACGCTTTACCGACGACTAATGCAAGCGAGCGATTTGCCTGAACTTGATAATTTGCTTTCTGAGATGCGGGATCGCTTTGGGAAATTGCCGGACGATGTGAAATATTTGGGAGGATTGCTAGCGATTCGGAAATTTGGCTCGAATTTTGGCATAAAGCGCGTTGAAATTAAGAACGGTCTTGTGAAAATTTCCTGTCCGAACGAATTTGGCATAACAACCGAGAAAAGTTTCGCGAGATTACCTGAGAATGTGAGAGAGCATGTGTCAAATCTTGGGCGCAGAATTATTTTCGCTCAGTGATGCAGGCGGATATATTTGCCGTTGACCCAGCCTTTAGTTCCGTCATGTGTTGTAACTCTGTACCAATCGCTATTTGAATCGCTGAAGATTTCGTGAGCTGTAATTTCGCTGCCGTCTGGTAACGCGTCCAGAACTTGCGAGCCTTTCGCCACCGGAAAATTTCTGATGTTCAACTTGTCTGATTGAGAGACTGAAATTTTGCCTTCAGATGGGAATTTGTGATTTCGATTTGAGCGTTCGATCTCAGTTCGTGAGAATTTGTTTTTGTCGAGTGCGACGACGTAGCTTGCCAAAGCCCAACCTTCTGTGCCGCTAGCAGTCTTGACGTAATACCAGAACTCGTGATCTGAATCGCTTGTCCTGTAGATGCTGACCGGGTGACCGGAGTTCAATTTTTTCAGAGCAGGTGCGCGTAAATTTGGGATTGCTCGAATGTAAACGTTGTTGTCGAAAATTACGCCCGGATACGGCAGAGAATTTTGTGCTTCGAGATTTGTCATATATGGACGTTCGGTTTTAAGGCGTTCGATCATATCACAGCGTTTTTTTGCGATTTCGTAGCCCTGAGCAGCAGCTTTCTTGTACCAACGCAAAGCTTCGTCGTAATCGCGACTAACTCCCCAACCTTTGTAATATAACAAACCAACACTAGCCTGAGCAGCCGAATTTCCCTGTTCTGCAGCAGTTTTGAACCAACGCATTGCTTGTGAATAATCGCGCGTCACACCCCAGCCGTTTTGATACATCCAGCCGAGTTTGTCCTGAGCCGGAGCATAACCCTGATTGGACAGCCTGTTGAAAATCTCGAACGCTTGGGAATAATTCCGCTCTTTCAAATATTTCTCAGCCTGGAAATACGCATCTTGAAAATTTCCTGAACCCGAACTTGAGCTTGCCCCTGAAGAACTGGAACTTGAGCTTGAACTTGAATCCGAAGTCAACCAATCCACAAATGCGTCGACAGCAGCTTCAATAATTGCGTCCTCAATTTCCTCAATTATCATGTCCCCGATGATTCCCAAGAGCGAATCGTCTTCGTCTTCTGCACGGGCGATTTTTGCAGCCAAGGGATTACAAATCAACGCCACACACAACACTTTTCATGACAACGACCTCCCTATGATTTATAATATTTTGCGACAAAACGCCCCCGAAATTTCCGAGAGCATTCGTTAATTATGCGTTCTGAAATTCCAGTCTGACTGAACATATTTTGAAGAAACCCAACGCTTGGCTATATTTTACGAGAGATTTTTTGTTAGGTATTTTATTCTGCGTTATATTGTTTTTTTAGTTCTGATACCATTTCAGAATCATCTTTTACTTCTGAAATCGCGTCATCAAGCCAATATGAACCATCTTTATTATTGCCAAGTTTTTTATAACATTTCGCAATATTGAGCTTATAAAGAGGAGCCTCATACTCGTTAATTGTCGTATTTCTGAGAGCTTTCTTGTAATAATCTATAGCTTCTTCGTAACGTTTCGCGTTGTAAAGGTTATTTCCGTATTGTAATTGAGTTGAGATCTTGCGAATTTTTCTCAGGTTAAAAATATACTTGCCAAAAATATATGGCAACAATATAACATAACATATAACAGAAATAATTTTTTTCAAGATAAAAACTCCCTTTCTTAGCCTATTTCATGCGTACAGCCGTACCATACGCAAAAATTTCAACTCCCTGTTTGTTGTCGAATAAACCTTCTTTCAAAGTTATTCGGTACTCAAACTGACAAAAAATAACTGCATTTCCACCAAGAGTTTTGCATTTTGAAATTAGTTCTGATTTAACTCCCTTGAATGCG
>CAJOEM010000003.1 GCA_905233725.1 uncultured Synergistales bacterium | reverse complement strand
TGTTTTCAATTCGGCTTCCTGTTTTTTCGATATTGGACAGCTGACCTTTGCTTTGATAAATGGCATTACTATTACCTCCGAACAGAACCAGTGCCGGAGAAGCTCATTACTACCCCGGCTGCCGATTTATTATGATCAGTTCTTAAAATCTCTGCATAAAGCATCGATAATTTCTTTTGCACTCTTGATTTCATTGATTTGGCTGATTCCGTGACCGACAGATACATAGCCACTGTCCATGTCGCCTTCAAGCATTCCGACACGCAGGTTGGCAAAACCACCCATCTTTTTTCCGAGCTCTGCATTCGTTGCGCCTGCTTTATCCATTGCTACAAGAGTATTTGCAAAGCTGCCGGGAAGTGAACGGTAATAAGCTGGTATGGTTCTGAAAAGAAGTAGATCCTGGGCATTGGCTTTCAAAACAGCTTCCTTGACATTTTCTGCCATGCGGCTCTCTTTGCTCATCAAAAACGCCGTGCCACAGTATACACCCTCTGCTCCAAGAGCAAATGCTGCATTGAATGCACGGTGATCTGCAATACCGCCTGCTGCCATTACAGGAGTGTGCCCAACAGAATCGACAATGAGCGGAACAATAGAGAAAGTTCCAAGAACCTTGTCCGGCAGTGTTCCGCCTTCATCAAATCCGGTTGCAACAATAATATCCGCACCGTATTTCTCCGCAAGACGTGCATTTTCCGGTGTTGGATTCAGAGAGCGGTATACGATTTTGATCCCACGCTTCTTAAAATCACAGAACATTTTTTCATCCGGTTCTCCGACAAAAGTTACAACGGGAACGTTCTCTTCTTAAATGACTTTTAACATAGGCGGCGTGTAAATATCCGTGCCGTTCTGCACCGGAAGCACATTTACAGAAAACGGCTTATCGCTTAATTCCCGCACTTTGCGTATTTCCTGCCTCATACGTTCAGCTGTCTCGTCAGGATCACGTGTAACACTTGTTTGCTTTGTAATACCTAAGATTTCACAAACTCGATTGTTCATGTTAATCCTCCTGGTTTAATTATTATTTATGCTAATCCCTTTTACAGGGTGGTAGCCATTCTTGAAGCTGATGAAGTATATCATCGGCTACTTCCTGATTTTTCATCTGGTAGGTGTGACCTGTCTTTTCGATGAAAATCAATTTGTTTTCTTTATGTTTGGGCATGTGCTCGTTCAGGTTGCGGAGAAACTCAGAAGGCTCTCCGTCTGTGAAATTATCGTAAGTTCCGACAAGAAGTGCTCCGGTGTGAGTGATCTTTTCTGCCTGTGAAAAATCACCGTCCTTGGCCGTATGGACATTGTTAAGCAGCCCGGAAAATTGCCAGTCATAAGCAGTATTAGCAATGCACTCTACCCATCCCATGAACGGGAAGGGAAGCATCTTATCGCCGTCTCCGCGTTCTACCTGTTCTTTGATAATCTGCTTTTCTCTTGTTGTCACAGCGGACATCATGTATGTCAGGTTGGCAGGAGAGAGCAAAAAGAAGTGTCCCACACGTTTATCATGATTATGCGACAAATAATAGATCACTTTGTTCGCTCCGAGGGAGTGACCGGCAAGGACGATGTGTTCATAGCCTTCTTCTTCGGCAAAAGAAAGGTACGCATTTATATCTTCGTCTGTATAAGAGAAACGCTCATTCCATGAACCTATAATTTCTGTTTTTCCGGTGTTTACGTTGAGAGTTTCAATCCGCCCGAAGGCATCATTTGTCTGGGCATAGATAAAATCGATATTTCCACTGTTCAGAGTATCTCCGATATTGTAATAAAACGGATTGGAATAAAAATTTCCGTGTATACCAGTGATTGCGATCATAACCGTGTCAACGGAACGTTTTTCTTCAGAGCGGAAAAGTACGCCATTCAGCACGGAGCCTCTTTTGGTCGGTACATTTAATTGGAACATCATGCCTGATCTCTCCTTCTGAAAACGCATTTGTGAGCATGCGATGAATAGCAGGCATTGCACGAAACGCATTTTGACACAACATTTGGATCGACTTTAATTTTATTTGGTAAATCCGGCTCACGAAGCAATGGTCTTGAAAGGGAAATAAGTTCAATCTCAGTCTTGTTCAGAACTTCTCACATAACATCCAAACTCCTGAAACCGCCGACTACTATGACAGGACAGCTAACGCTCTTGGCAATCTCTGCTGCGACAGGAACAAAGTATCCCTCATTCACATGAGCTTTGATTCCGCCGACAGATGTTCCGTTGCCGCTGACCTCGATGGAATCAATGCCGTTTTGATCAAGAAGTTTGCATATGGCAATGGATTCTGACGCTTCCAGTCCGCCGTAAGTAAAGTCGCTGCTGTTGATTTTGATCGTAATATGAAGCTTTGGCACAGCTTTTCGGATTCCGTTCATAATATCAAGAAGGATACGGGAGCGATTTTCTGTTGATCCGCCATATTCATCGGTGCGATGGTTGACTGCAGGACTGATAAAACGACTCAGGAAAAAGAAGTGTGCAGCGTGAATCTGTACACCGTCAAAGCCTGCTTTTTCGGCTCGAATAGCGGCGTAGATGAAGTGTTTGATGACAAATTTTATCTCATCAGAAGTCATATCATCAGGTTCAACTTGCATAAAGCGCCCTTTGATTTCCCGGTAATATGCTCCAAGAGCAAGCTGCGTGATAACGGGAATCCTTTCTGCATGAATGATATCCGTCAGTCTTTTATATTGTGGAATGAGTGAATCATCACAGAGCCGCATCATGCCGCCAAAATAGTAATCGTGAAGCGCAACACTGGTGAAGCCTGTGATTATGGCACCGACTCCGCCTTTTGCCAGTTCCTCGTAAATTTCATACGTCTCATCTGTAATGCTGCCGTCAATGTTTGCAATTCCTTCCCAGGTAGCAGAGCGGATAAGACGATTCTTTAGGGCTATATTATTCAGAATTACGGACTCAAATATTTTCTTCATGATGAAATCTCTCTTTCATGCTTGATTTTTGTTCATGCCTTTATTATAATTAGGTTCAAATAAAAAACAAGAAGGCAGAATATTCTTTGTCACTATAAAAAATATTGTAAGGAGTTCGAGATGACTAAAAAACCATTGCCCAAAGAAGAGAATATCTATGAGACAGATTGTCCCATACTGTATGCTATGGAACTAATCGGACAGAAATGGAAACTGCCGATCCTGTGGTATATTGCAGACGCTGAAAACCAGACGCTCCGTTATCGTGAACTGGAGAGAAAGGTCGTAGGCATTACGGCAACCATGTTGACAAAGTGCCTGAGAGAGCTGGAACAGGACAGATTCATTACAAGAAAGCAGTACAGTACGATACCGCCAACTGTTGAGTATTCACTTGCGAATAGGGGAAAGACATTGATTCCTGCGTTGGAGTCGGTGTATCAATGGGCTGAAGATCAAATGAAGGAAATGAAGAAAGAAACCTCAAGCGCGAACTGTGCCAAATCCAAAATTTGCGAAACTGTTGACATTAATATTAATACTGAAAAATCCTGATGTAACTATTGACATTACATATCCGCTATGTTATATTTTATCCATCAGATGAAATCACAGCGATTACATCTAAAATATAATTCGTAAAAATCTAAGGAGAATACTAACATGACAAATAAAGAAAAGGCATTGACCCTAATTGGCACATTCGTTTCCGGTGATGTTGAGAAAGCAAAGTCTCTTCTCGCGCCTGAGTACAAGCAGCACAACCTCGCTTTCGGTACTGGTGCAGACGCATTCGTAGCCGCCGTCGCAGGTCTTCAGCAAGCACCCGTAAAGACTACGGTCAACAACATTCGCGCTTTCGAAGACGCTGATTGCGTTTTCCTTCATAGCGTTTACAATTTTGCCGGAGCAGGTGAGCAGGTGGCTTTTGACATTTTCCATTTCAACGCCGACGGAAAAATCGACGAACACTGGGATAACCTTCAGAATATTGCAAAGCCGAATCCTTCCGGTCATACTCAGATTGACGGAACACTTGAAAAGAAAGACGTTGACAAGGAAGAAACTCGCCGTATCGTTGCCGGATTTGTTGGCGATGTGCTTCGCGGAGAAAATCCGGGTAAGCTGACATCTTACTACGATGGCGATAAATACATTCAGCACAACATTTCCATCGCTGACGGACTGTCGGGACTTGGTGCTGCTCTTGAAGCAATGGCAAAACAAGGCATTTCTATGATTTACGACAAGACGCACATGGTTCTTGCTGACGGTGACTATGCGCTTGCCTGCAGTGAAGGTTCTTTAGGCGGTGTACCGACTACCTATTATGATCTGTTCCGTGTGGAAAACGGCTTTATCGCAGAACACTGGGATGTAATAGAAACACTTGCCGCAAAAGAAACATGGCAGAACCAGAACGGCAAATTCTAATGTAATCATTGAAGTTACAGCCGGAGGTAGTTTATATGCAGATATCAAGCAGATTTACCGTGGCTTTGCATATCTTCACATGTGTGGCTACGTTTAAGGATGAATACAAAGTTACGAGTGATTTCCTCGCAGATAGCATAGGAACTAATCCGGTCATCATTCGAAAAATACTCACACAGCTGCAAGGTGCAGGTCTTATCACAGTAGCAAGAGGAACTGGAGGAATCTCGCCAACAAGAGAACTGTCGGAAATATCTTTCTATGATGTATATCAGGCCATAGATCCAGTGGAGGACGGAGACTTATTCAGGTTTCATGAAAATCCTAGTCCACAGTGTCCTGTAGGCAAAAACATCCACGCCCTTCTGGATGGCAAGCTGAAAGAAATCCAAAGCGCTATGGAGAACGAGATGAAAAAGTACACGATAGCGGATTTGAGGACGGGAATGCAGGATATTCTGGATTCTGGCAAAAAAATAACCCGAATGAACACACCAAACCCAAACACGATCAATCCGATTGCAGGATATGATCGCGAAATTTACGTTAAGCCCACGATTAAGAATCCGAACATAATCGTCGGAGATTTTACGTACATTGCAGATTCTGAATTCGAGAGCCACGTTACGAATTTTTACCCGTGGAGCAGAGACAAGTTAATCATTGGGAAATTCTGCCAGATTGCAGCAGGTGTAGAATTTGTCATGAACGACGCTAATCACCAGATGAACGCTGTAACAACATTTCCGTTTTATACGCTCGATGGCTGGCACATGAAAGCTCCTGAAAAATCAGACATGCCGTTCAAAGGAGACACAGTGATTGGCAATGACGTTTGGATAGGTCAGAACGCCGTGATACTTCCCGGAGTGAACATTGGAGACGGAGCGATTATCGGAGCAAACAGCGTCGTGGGTAGTCGTGTTGCTCCGTATACGATCGTTGCGGGTAATCCGGCAAAACTGATCAGGAAACGCTTCGATGACGAACTGATCGAGTTAATGCTGAGCTTCAAGTGGTGGGACAAAAGTATCGACGAAATCAATGCTCTAATTCCGCTATTGACAAGCAGCAACTTAGAAATGGTAAAATCAAAACTGAGGTGAAATTATGAGCAGTATTTACACAAGAGTCAGCGTTAGGCAATTTGAAGATCGTCCCGTTGAGCCTGAGAAAATCACGGAAATTATTCGTGCTGGAATGCAGGCTCCATCTTGCGGTAATCAACAGCCCTGGGAATTTTACGTCGTTACGAATCGCGAGAAATTACTGGAACTTTCGAAATCACATAAATACGCATCGTGTGCGGCAAAAGCTCCTGTTGCAATAGTTCCGGTTTATCGAAAAACTGGCTTGTGGCTGCCTGAATACGCGCATATTGACATGTCAATCGCTCAGGAAAACATGTGGCTCATGACTGACGAACTTGGACTTGGCGGCGTGTGGCTTGGCATTGCTCCTCAACAGGAACGCATGGCTCTCGTGCGAAATATTCTCTCGTTGCCGGATAATCTTGAGGCGTTCTCGATTTTTGCGCTGGGCTATCCGGCTCGGAAAAATCATCAGGAAGATCGCTTCGACGAGAATCGCATACATTACGTGAACTAGCGCGAATTAACAGGAGAATTTATCATGAAAGGTACAGAATGCAAATTTGTAGAATATATGGACGGTTCAAAAAAACGTTTCGTTATTCCCGTGTATCAGAGAAATTATGATTGGAAAATCGAGCATTGCAGACGACTTTACGACGATCTCGTGAAAATAATCACGCAAAATCGCAAAAGTCATTTTTTCGGCAGCATTGTCTCAGTTTATGATTCTAACGGGCGCAATCAGGAATTTTTGATTATCGACGGGCAACAGCGAATTACTACGGTGTCGTTGCTATTTCTTGCTATGTATAATCTGCTGAATAATGGCGTTATCGCATCGAGTGAGTCTAGCTTGAAACAGCAAATTCTCGAAGAATATCTCATAGACAAGTGGCAACCGCAAGAAACTCGTATGAAATTGAAATCCGTTAAAAATGACAAAGTAGCGTTTAGAAAATTATTTGATAAACCTTCGGAATATGTTCGCGAATCGAATCTGACGGTGAATTACGAGTATTTTTACGATAGAATCCAGAAACAGGAAGTAACGGTTGATGAACTCTTCGACGCAATTTGCAGACTTCAGATCATAGATATAAAGCTGAATCACGATGACAATCCGCAGCTAATTTTCGAGAGCTTGAACTCAACCGGCTTAGATCTCACTGAAGCCGACAAAATCCGGAATTTTATCTTGATGAATCTGTCGCCAAAAGAACAAGAGAATTACTACGAGCAATATTGGAATCAGATTGAGATTCGCACGAAATACGACGTGAGTTCATTCATTCGCGATTATTTGACTGTTAAGCAGCAAACAATTCCGCAAAAACAGAGAGTTTATATCAACTTTAAAGAGTTTGTCGAGAACTCACAACTTGATACGAAATCTTTGCTCGAAAATATTCTGGATTACGCAAAACGTTACGAGATTCTGATTGGGAAGAGCAACTCCGGCGAACGTGAACTTGATAATTGCATATTGAGGCTGAATCGTCTAGAGACAACTGTGACACGACCGTATTTTCTCGAAGTCCTGAGATTGCGTGACGAAAACAAATTTACACTCACACAAGTCACGGAAATTTTCAAGATTGTGGAAAGTTACTTGTTTCGTGGAATTATTTGCGATTTACCGATGGGCCATCAGAGCAAAGTTTTCCCGTTTCTGCACCGCGAAATTATTCGATACGACGGTACCAGTGATAATTACGTCGAGAAACTTAAATACGCTCTGTTGTCCAGGAAAGAACGCGCACGTTTCCCAGATAATAACGAGTTCGTAACGAAATTTTCACAGCGTAACATTTACTCAATGCAGAGCAAAAACAAGATTTACATTCTTGAACGCTTCGAGAATTTCGGCACGCTTGAGACCAAAGATATTTATGAACGCTGCAACAACGGTACATACTCAATCGAGCATATCATGCCGCAGAATTTAACACCGACTTGGCAAAGAGAACTCGGCGATGATTACGAACGGATTCACAAAGAATATTTGGACAGAATCGCAAATCTAACATTGACAGCGTACAACTCAAAATACAGCAATGATTCATTCACGAACAAGAAGACTATGCAAAACGGCTTCATTGAAAGTGGCATCAGGCTTAATCAGTGGCTCGCGCAAAAAAGCAAGTGGACGCTATCTGAACTAGAAGAACGCTCCGATTATCTCATGGGATTTGCTTTGAAAATTTGGGCTGCTCCCGTCACAAGTTACAAGCCCGAAAAAAAACAACTTGAGACGTTTAGCCTAGACGATGACGCTGAATTATTAACTGGTCAATCAATTGTAAAATTCGCTTTCAAGAACACCGAACAGCCCGTCACGAGTTGGATCGAAATGTACCAGAAAGTCATACAGATTTTGTACGCTGAGGATAAAACAATTATCACAAAATTAGCCATATCTAAAAGCGATAAGATTTCGATTTACTTCAGCACAAATATGAACGCTTTCCAGAGATACATTCAGCTTGACGATGGAATTTACCTTTACAAGACATCCAGCACTCAAAGCAAACTTTACGTTTTGAAGCGCCTATTCGAACTTTACAACGAAGATCCTGCAGGTTTAGTATTTTACTTGCGCGATGAAAATGAATCTGATTCTGAATCTGAGTCTTGAAATAACGATTCTGAAATAACGATCATCGTTGATTTGCCGGAAAAATTTTGGACTACGCTTTGCCCTTTAACTTGTAGACCATGGCGAGGACTTCTGCAACGGACTTGTAAAAATCTTCGGGGATTTCTTCGCCAATTTCGACATTCTGATACAGTGCCCAAGCTAGCGGCTTATTCTCGATAATCGGAATGTTATAGCTTTCTGCGATCTCACGGATTCGTTTCGCCGTAAAATCCTGACCCTTCGCGATAACTTGCGGCGCGCCCATAACGGCTCTGTCATATTGAATCGCGATTGCAAGTCGTGTCGGGTTCGTGATTACAACGTCAGCTTTCGGAACGTCTGACATCATTCGCTGCTTTGCCATCTCACGCTGCTTCTGGCGAATTTTCTGTTTAACTTGAGGATCGCCTTCCATTTGTTTATATTCTTCTTTGATTTCCTGCTTGCTCATGCGAATCGATTTTTCGAAATCCCATTTCTGGTACGCATAATCAGCGAACGCCATCACCAGCAACATGAACGCCAATTTCATAGCCAGTGACCAGAGCATATCCCAAAATTCCACGCTGCCAATTTCCAGCGGCATCTGCATAGCTTTCGAAGTCGAGGGCAAATAATTCCGGATTGCCGAATATATAACGACAGCGAATAACGTAGCTTTCAAGAGTCCTTTCAACAATTCCACGATTGAACGTAACGAGATAATTTTCTTCATGCCAGTGAACGGATTAAGCCTGTCAAATTTCGGCTTGAAAACTTCACTGCTCATCGCCAGACCAACTTGTGAAATCACCGCCGCAGTCGAAAAAATCGCAACCAGAACTCCAACCGGCAGCCACGTCGCGAAATAATCTTTTATAGCTTCCCACGAAACTAAATACAGCCAGCCGTCTTTCAAGAGCGATCTGTCCGACATGAAATTCACGCAGAAAGTCAATAAACTCGACAACATCTTCCACATGAACGCACCAAACGCAGCCAAGCCTGACAGAGCCGTGATAATTTCGATTGCAGCGTTGAGATCTTTGCTCATGCACACGCGACCTTCTTCACGAACTTTCTCGCGTTTTCTGGGGGTTGCCGGTTCAGTACGTTCTTCGGCGAAAAATTGCAAATTAATTCTAATCATGCTATTCATAATTCAGAATTATACATGATAATCTCTTGACGATCTTGACGAGTTGAACATCGTGCGCTAAAATACAACGTGTTTGCTAAAGCCGGGCTGGTGGAATGGCAGACACACGGGACTTAAAATCCCGGGGGCGTAAAGTCCGTGAGGGTTCAAGTCCCTCGTCCGGCACCAATATCGCGGGGTGGAGCAGTCTGGAAGCTCGTCGGGCTCATAACCCGAAGGTCAAAGGTTCAAATCCTTTCCCCGCCACCAAATTATCAATCGTGATCAATCAATCATGGCGGTATAGCTCAGTTGGCTAGAGCACGCGGTTCATACCCGCGTTGTCCCCGGTTCGAATCCAGGTGCCGCCACCATTTTTTTGCAAAGAATCCGGAAGGGAGTGTTGTGATCGATTATGATTATTAAGAGAGTTCCAGCAGTTATGTTGATGTTGACGATGCTTGCTATGTGTGATTGTGCGTGGGGCTTCATGATGGAAAGTTCAAGTACACCGCTGACGGATTCACACAACGAACTTGAATTTGTCGCCAGCAAAAAACGCAAGAAATCTCCGTCACGAAAAACACACGTTCAAGAGCAAGAGCGGATTTTGCGAATAGATGGCTACGGCAGTGACATGACCGTCACAACAACCAAAGGTACACAGCATTACTCGAAACCAGCCCCTCAGAATAATCAGAAAACCAAACGCGAGCGTGCGCATTCAGGTTCGATTTCGATTGTAAGAACACCCCGTGGTGAAAAATATCATTACTCAAATTGCCCAACGGTTAGAAATGAGTTTACACCCATATCCGTTGCAGATGCTAAAGCTGAAGGTCTTACTCCGTGCAAAGTTTGTAATCCGCCTGAATTTTAATATTGCTGCTAGTTACGGCGTTGCGTTCGAGTGCGTGTGCTGCGTCAGTGAAAAATTTCATAACATGCTGGAACAAACGCAAGAGACGAATCGCCCGAAGCGTAACGATTTATGGTCAAAAGATTCATTCGCGAATTATTAATTATTCCGGAGCATTCAGAGTCATCATTTTCTGAGCCAAATCGTAGACAATGTTGCGCAACTCGAGAGGCTCAATCACCGAAACATACGGAGCTGACGACATAATCCAGCGCGCCAGCTCTTTCAAATACGGGACTTCAGCCGATAATTCAATCGTGTTCGAATCCAATCGCGTTATCTCTTGTGTGGGATTCCATCGCGTCTCAGAAACAATCGTCGCCATCGGTTCAAAAATTCGCAGCTTGATCTTATAAGCCAAATCTCCGGGCGTTACGTACCATGCTGAGGACGTGAATTTCTCCTGAGAATAATTCTCCGGCGGCTCGATATATTTTAAATCCGGACGCTTCTCCGCTCGAATTATACGCGACAGCCTGAACAAATACGGCACTTGCTCACGAGACTTACCCGCCAGCAAATACCAGGCATGTTCCCGAAAAAACACTCCCCACGGCGCAAGAACATGTTCACGCTCTTCACGATTTTTATACGGCGATTTGTAAATCAATCCCAACACACAACGCTCACGCAACGCTTCGAGTATCAGCCGGAATATCTGCGCGTCCATTCCTGAAACAGGTGTCGCAACAGTAGCAGCTCCTGCCAGCCACTTGCCAAATTTTACGGAACTCTCGGGCAATATCTTCTCAACTTTACGCCACAAAAATTCGCAATTCGATCTCATGTGCGGCAAAAAATGCGCATTCCCAATCCAGTAACCAGCGAAATAACGTCCTGTTCATTCAGATTAATCGTCAAAAGAAAATCTCCCTCGGATTTAAGGCAATATCTCTGAGGCAAACTTCGCTTGAAAATTATCTCGGCTCGATACTCATCACGCAGCATTCGTATATCTGCCTGCAACGCACGACGATCACGATACTCGCAAACTCGCAGTAATTCGCCAGTCTCTGCTCCGGCTTCAGACTTTTTTCGCAAGAACGTAAGCAAGTTTATCAAGCGGCGTATTCTAAACGATGAAATTGCACGCGACATTTTTATTCACGCAGATATTCACGCAAATATTCGCTCAGGCTCGAAAATTTTTTCACGGGCTTCGAGTTCGGCGCAATCTCGTAAATTTTCCCGTCAGAATCTTGCAGCATTATTACCCCGTCTATTCCGGTATTCTCGATTACGTACATATCATCAGGAATATTTGGATTCAAGGCTCTCTCACTCAGCGTAACTTTCACAACGTTCAATCTAGGCGACGAAACTACTCCGGTTAATTCGATTCCATGCGCGGAAATTGCCCCGAATCTCAGCGTGTACTCAACAAATTCAGCCGCAAATTTCACGCCTAATTCCGATTCTGAATCCGAAATTTCTCGTTCAGTCAGAACCGGCAAATGTCTCAAACCTTCCAATTTTTCGATTACAGCGATAATATCACTCACGAATTTCACTCCCCCTATATTGCCAATGCTCTCGACGTTCATGCTGGAAAACATTGCGATCTATCTCCGAAATTTTAGCTTTATCATGCAAGATCAAATCATTGCCTTTGCCTCTGTGTTCAGTGCGCGTCAACTCAGCAAATGGCGAGTCAGGTTTTTGCCCGATGTGATGCAGCTCGATTATCTCCCCGTTAGAATAAATCGGCGGATTTCCGTTCTTGATTCGCTCAATATTGGTCTGTCCAAATTCGTCACGTTGCGTCCAGTCTATATCATCTCTGAGCAAACACACTCGACCATTAACTACACCTTCTCTGAGTTTCGCGTTCTTGTAAATCTCGAGTTCTTCTGCTGAATCTATATAGCGCATTATCTCACTCGAAAACGGAAATTTGATCTCGCGCGTAACAGGTGCGTCAAGTTTCGAAAAATTTTCAGGACTGGTTATCTCGGATTTTTTCATCTCACGCACTTCAGAAAAAATTTTCCCAAAATGCAACATTACAAACTCTCCCTCCACTCAGCGTATAATCTCTCACGCTCAGAATCACGCCCCGTATACGTACGCATTAAACACTGACAAATCTCAAGCTTGTAAATCAACGACAAATCCGGCACTCGCAAACTCACTTCACGCGACAAAATCCTCTGCAAATCACTCGCCGAAAAATCCGTGTCAAGAATCTGCTCAAGTTTCTCAGGCTCTCCGCAAATCAATTCCGTCACAAGATTCGATAATTCCGAATATCTTTTCTCGTCACACAACAAGATTTTCCCCAAACGCTCGTATTCACGAATATTTCTCTCAAGCTCTATGCGCGTGCTGGTTCTAACCGGAAGCTTTCTCAGACCAGACTCAAGTTCTCGTAAATCAATTTCAGTTTTGTCACGAACATCATGATTCAATCGCGAATTTAGCAATAATCGCATCAAGTCACCCATGATTTTCTCGGGAGAATAATTTTCACGAGCGTTTCTGTACTCGTAAAAACGATTCTCAGATTTCACGTATTTCCTGACATGACACAAAACCGGAGCTTGCCAATCGTTCTGATAAATCGCTGCAACACCGCTGGGCAATCTCGACAACTCATCAAGCTGCGAATCACTCAGTGAAGCAGATTTACCGGATAAAAACCTGTCCGATTCGTCGGGTAAACGCATTATGATTTTCGTATTCGTGTTTCTTATAGCTGACATGTCCAGCGCATTCGGTGATTGATCCGCAATTATAAAGCCCTCGCCATACGTTCGCATTTCGGCAATCGAGTTCGAAAGCATTTCAACAGATTTTCCCGTTACGTTCGACGAGTCCATATTCTGTTCGGTGCTTGTGCGTTTGAGCAAATTGTGAGCTTCTTCGAGAACCGTAACATGTCGCAAATTCGAGTTCATTACGCTTTCTGATTCGCTCAGTCTGTATTCCTGCAATCTGATAAGCAAAATTCCTGTTATTAACGCTTTCGTCTCAATCGAACCAACGCGGCTCAAATCTATTATAACGTTCTCGTCGAATAATTCTGAATCCGAAATTTCCGGCTCAGTCTCGCAAAATATTTTCCCGTTTATGCCGTTTGACAGCGAACTTATGCGTGTTAATAACGCTCCTGCATAATCTGATTTCGTGTCGCTTGAATATGACGAGTTATTAATCGCACGCTTTATCTCAAATTGCAAGTCATGAAAATTCGGAAATGTATTCTCGTATTTGCACTCGGATTTCGCAACGTCCCAGCCGCAAGTCTCGTACGCACGGATTATCGCAGCCTTCAATAACGCCGGCATCGCTGCATACATTCCCCAACAAACGTTGAATACGTCAAGAAGCCTGTCTATATGTTCGAGAACGTGAATCTTTTCGCAAAACTTGAACGGATTCAGGCGCAATAACTCACACACATTCTCATTCGTACCCAAAACACGCACTTTCAAATCTTCGCGAGTTCCGAACACGTGTTTGTATTCACCCTTCGATGGCTCGATTACCATGAATTTTTTCCCGGATTTTGCGAGGTCATCCAGAATATTATAAATCGTGTTGCTTTTGCCCGAACCCGTCGAACCCGTAACAAGCGTGTGCATAGTCAGACTTTCGGATTCAAGCTCAACTTTCCCGGGGAAATCCGCTCCCATATTGAAAATATTTCCCAACTCGATTGATTCGCTGTTATCATGATTCTTATCATAACGCACAATCTCAGGAGCAAACGGCGCGTGCTCGATTACAGGCAGACCTCGAACCGAAATTTGCGGCAATCCCATGTGAAGCGATAATTCAAGACCACTCACAAACGTAGACGGCGTAACTGTCAAATTTTCGCTATACCTGAATACCGGATGTTGGAAATTTTTCACGTACTCCGCAATTTTCATAGCCTGAGATTTTATATGCTCGTCACGGCTGTTAATGCTCCAGGAATTTATCGCGCTCATCTCGAGACCGGAATTTTCTCCGCTCATTAACGCTTTGTAATTCGAGGCTGCAATCTCGCTCACGTAGGAATTAGGCGACATGAAATAAGCTGCACAGTCCCACATTCCGAAACTCTCAAATTCTTTTATGCGTTTCAGCTGCGTGTCGATTTGTTCAAGAATGCTTGTGATATTTCTGTCTTTGTGAGTTAGTGTGAAGCTTGCGCTTGTTCCGGATTGCTGTGTCTGAGTGTGACTGGTGCTTTGGCTGCTGGATTGGCTTGTGCCTGAACTTGTGCTGAAGCTCTCGGATTTATTCGTAGATTTTGAGCTTGAATTTGTGATTGAATGGCTCTTAGTCTTTGTAGCTAACGGAGCTAATATTACGGTCAAATTTGCTAGTGCTCCGAGGAATGTTTTAGAATTTGTGCTGTTGCTCTCACTGTCGCTGTTCGTGTAACTTGTGCCGTTTGTTCGTGACGTGCTGTCTGTGTAACTTGAGCTTGTGCTTTGACTTGAGCTTGTGCCATCCGACTGGCTTGTAGATTGATTCTGCGACTGGCTGACCTGATAATTTGCGTATCTCGAAAGCTGCGTGTAAATTCTTTCGTAATCTTCGCGTAATTTTATTATCTGTTCGCGTGAACTGTTGTCCGCCAAAATCAGAGCCGTGTATTTTTCACCCTGCATTGATTGCGTGAATTTCTCCAGACCCTGAATATATTTCTCGCGATTATTTGCTATACATGAAACTGAGCTGATGCTATCTGAGTTAATATTCTGAATTAGATCCGTTATATCGCTGTTCAGGAATTTATCGTGAATTTTCACACCCGGGAATTGTCCGGTCATTGCGCGTTTGAGTGTCTCTTTCACGGAGCTTGCAGTATGTCTGTTATCTTTGACGCGAACTCCTATGTAGAATTTGCTGGTCTGTCCGTTACTCGAGATTATCATGAACAGTGTGCAGTCAATCATGCTGAGTGAGTTATAAACCGTCGCTAATTTCTGTGAGATCGGTTCGTCTTTGCTGCTGGAAATCTCGTCGAGCCTGAATAATCGGATTTGTCTTGCTGAGTCCGAGCCGGCTGACATTGGCAACACGTCAAGCTTCTCAAGTTCCGCGAAGAAATTTTTGCACACGATGTCATTCACGGCAGATAACGCTGCTTCTGGAATTGCTCCGAGTGGCGAGTCTGTTTTAGCTGGGAAATAATCGTCCATCATATTAAAGCCTCCGTATTATACTCGCTAAAAGAACCACCAGCACAACACTAGAATAATAATCAACACGGCAAATGCGAACATAATTAGCCAGAATGCTTTGTTCGTATCGTTACCCTGATCGCTATACTGATCGTGATCGTGTTCGAGGGTGCGTGATTTTTCGTGACGTTTGCGCTTGATATTATCGATTTCGTCGGCATAAATTACGCTGCAAATTTTCTTGACATGTGAGATTCTTTCGCGTGAGAAATTCGACATTAAGTCCGCGATTTGCTCGTCAAGATAAGTCTTGTTCCAGTTGGCTTCGTTCGTGTCAAATCTTGCGCCGTCGTGCTTATCATAGAGAACTTTCGCACCGAGTTCGCTTTCTGCTTCACGTGTCATTGCGTCAAATTCCGCAAAAGTCGGATCGAGAATCAGGCTGTCTTTCATCATGATACGAACCATCAGAACGTTCTTGTTCTGGACAGCGTCTCTAAAATCTGAATTTACCGGCATAATAATTCCCCTTTCTACATAATATAAATACTAAATACTAAATTTCCAGAATAGCGTCAACTCTTGAATTCATTTCCTCGAGCCAGCGTTGTTTTTCCTGAGATTCTTCGAGAGCCTGCGCGTTATCTTTTGCCTGAT
The DNA here is from genome assembly GCA_905233725.1 of uncultured Synergistales bacterium. Classification (GTDB taxonomy): domain Bacteria; phylum Synergistota; class Synergistia; order Synergistales; family Aminobacteriaceae; genus JAFUXM01. The sequence goes on along the minus strand of CAJOEM010000003.1, from coordinate 91,219 downwards.
TAGCGTAATCGCGGAGTTCGGCGAGTTTCTTCTCAAGAGCTGCGTCAAGTTCACGGAACATTTTCTTGAAAGCTTCTTTCACGAGCTGAGCTTGTTGTTCGGCGTAATTTTTCGCGGAGTTCATATTTTCGATCAAGCTTGCCTGCAATGGTGCGAGAGATTTTTTCGCGAGTTCGTTACCGTCAATATAAGTTCTGTTCTCGTAATCATCGGTCCAGTGACCTGACTCCTGAAACCAAGTCCAAGGTTTGTACCAGCGTTTATTTGTGTTTTCGACCCAGTGTCTGCCGGTTTTAACGCGCTCTGTTTGAGTGAGTTTCTGCAGAAGTTCATCGGAATTTGCGCCCAATTCTCCAGAGACAAGTTCGAATGGATTCAAAGATACTTCACCGATTTTCAATTCACCGGCTAATTTGTCGAGTTCTTTCTTGTAGGCTTCGAACAGATTATTAGCTTGTTTTTTGACGTGTTCGCTTATGACTTTCCCGAGTTTGATTTCTACATCTGCCTGCAACCTGTCCGAGAATGATTTGATTTTTCGCAGTTCATATTCGGCTTGTTCCTTCTCGAGTTTTCCGCGAGATTTTTCGAGTTCGGCTCTGATTCTTGGGTAAAATTCGTTTTTGTTCGCGTCATCGACTATTCTAGAAATTTCGGATTTGTAGTCGATTTTGTCAATCATGCGTTCGAATGCCCGAGCATTTTTCCCGGATTGTAATTTGCCGTTAAGCTCTTCGATTGTTTCCTGAATGTTCTTGGCGCGTTCTGTTCCTGAGGCGATTTCGGACTTGATATTTTCGAGGGCTTGGCTGCTTTCGAGTTTTTTTGTGAATTGATCGACGACGTTTTTTATCTTGGCTGTCTTAGCGTATTTCTCGACGTACATGCGGATTGCTGCTTCGATTGGAATGATTCCGGTATGAATGAGAGCTTCCTGTTTCTGATCGTGTTCGAGTTTAGCTTTTGCCAGAGTATTTTCGATTTCGTGTCTGAGACTTGGGCGCAAATTCGCGTATTGTTCCAGATGAAGTTCGGAATTTCGGTTAAACTTGCGGATTTTTTGAAAAGCTTCCAGAACGTTGTCATCAGCTTCGAACGGGTCAAAATTCCTTAAGTCTATATTCTCGAGAGTCGTGTTTATGTCCAGAGCGGTCAAAGCTGAAGCCGGGAAAATCTGCGCGTCTTCTATTCCGTGACGTTTGAGATATTTCCGCACGTTTTCGAGAGCTGTTTCCACTTTGTCCTCACCCGGTCTGAAATCATCGAGCTTATTCACGACGAACAAGAATCTGTCTTTGGATTGTTTGCCGCCGACATTCATGCTTGCCGCGACGTAATCCAATAACTTGTTATCGTCATTCGTGCTGAGCTGCGTTGAATTGAGTATGTAAAGTATCAGAGTGTTCGAGGATTTTTTGATCTCACCCTCAGTTGCTGCCTGATGGTTTGGATCGTTTGAGTTATTCGGGCCTGGTGTATCGACGAGAACGAGTGAAGTTTCTTTTGAAGATGTGAACGGGATATTGCCTTCGACATGAATTTCCGCAACGTTTGGATCAGCGTTGAATTTTTGCATTAACTCGTAAGTCAAATCCGGAACGTCAATTATTTCGTCATTCTTATATACAACTTTTGCTCTGAAATTTGGGATCTCGGTGTCTTTGATCTCAGTGATCGTAGCCGTGCACGCCTCTTGTTTTGACGGCATGAGTTTGCGTCCCAGCAGCGCGTTTATAAGCGTGGATTTCCCTGCGCTCATTGTCGCAACTACGTTTATGTGAAATTCCGAACCCATAGCTTTTTCGAACGAATCCGTGAGTTGTGGGTCTCTGAGTTCTGGGATTGGACCGTTCTGAATATCGCGGAAAATTTGCTCAATAACAGGTAATTTCTCCTGAGTTTCGATTGCGCGTATGTGATCGCATTCGAGATTAATTCCGGATTGTGCAGCTAATGCTTTGACTTCGAGCAGGTCTTCATAATCGGGCGTTGTTCCCTGAAAAATTATGTGAAAATCTTCCTCGTTGCATTCGTCGCGTAAAATTTCGGGCAATCGTTCGATCCATTCCTGAAGTCTGCGTCCGTTTTTTATCAAGAGTTGGCTGTTTTCTGGGACGGGTTTGTTGTTGAGTTCGACTTTCGTTTCGAGTCTGTATGGATTGTACTTGATGAAGACTTCGCATTGTGACATGTTATAGCGTCAGATCCTTTCCTGTGAGAAATTTTTCCAGATTCAGAACGCCGCTTTTTTGCAGCAATTCGTGAGAGTCGAGATTTTCTTGAGAGTTTTCTGTTTGATTATATCGCGAGAGATCGTATTCTTGGAATTTTGAGAATTTCATGTTTATGAGCATTAATTCATCGAGTTCGTCGTCATTAAGTTTTGTGATCTTTTCGAGTTTCGTCAGCAACGCAGCATAAGCAGATACTGGGAAAATTACCGGAGATTTGAAGCCGATTTTCTCCAGATTAGCGCGTAATTTCGAGATAGTTTCGGGAATGTTATCGTCGTCAGTTCTGTAGCGGTCAAGTTTGTTCAGCACGAATATTATTTTGTTTGCGGAGACGTTTTCGCGCACGAATTTCAGGTGCTGCAGCTCGTCCGTTGTGCCGATGTATTGGGCGTTGATTATGTACACGAGCAGATCCCAATCGCCGGACTTGATTTCGTTTTGAGTGATGTGTTGATGCTTTGAACTTGCCGAGAAGTTCACGCCGGGAGTGTCGATTAAGCAAAATCTGAAATTATCGGATCTGTATGAATCAAAGAATGTGAATACGCTGATTTCTGAAGAATCTGAATCCAAATCAAGAAATTGCTTTTCATTCGCGTTTATATTCACGAGATTATTTTCAAGCGTTGAGACGAATCCGTCATTAATGGGCTTGTTGTAAATTCTGTGAATGCGTCCGGTACAGGCTTCGTTCTGAGTTCGCGTGATGATTTTGCCGACGAGAGCGTTTATGAGAGTGGATTTCCCCGCGCTCATGAGTGCCGTGAATAATATTTTGCGCGTGGGTTTGTTACGGAAATTGCGGATCGAATCCCAGAGAGAAATTTGCTTGACGAGATTTCTTGAGAGTACGGGTAATTTTTCGTTGTTATCGTCATAGAAGTGCGCGAAAATTCTCCTGAATGTTTTTCTATCACGAACGCTGCAAAAGTCCCCGAGAATTTCCTGAGCAATGTCTCGATTATCTCCGGCGCAGATATTCAGGCAATCAACCAGCAAGAAATTCCTGAATTTGTGTCGCGTCATTTTCCTGAGAATGCGTGAAATGTTCTCGGTGTCGTTCGGGTAGAAATATTCCTGAGGTTTTGCGAGAAACTTTTCCCGATAGACTTTCAGAGCTGCGTGTGCGAAAAGATTTTCCGGCGCGTATTTTCGCGTGAAGAACTCGATAACGTTGATGTAATTTATGCGCAATGTTCTGAAATATTTGTAGCCCAGAGACTTGAGCATTGCGTTTTTCATGAGCGCGTGTTTCTGAACTGGTAATGTGAGTGATTGCAAAATTCTGTCTCCTGCAAAAATTCCTGATTTTGAAAATATTATACACGACCAAAACGTATACTTTAGGTGTGTTTTGCTCGAGGACTTGACACTGATCTGATAAAATAATTTCAAAACGAGTTGCATACTGTTCCCCGCACACGCGGGGGTGCTCCTCTGCGTAAATCCAGTTTGTGCAGCTCGTTTTTATATGCAAAAAATCAGGAGTGTAGTATTTTGGATAATAACAAATTTCTTTTGGAACTGCCCGTAGCGAAGTTGATGCGAAAATTTTCTGTTCCGTGTGTGATTTCGTTGCTTGTTGCTGCGTTGTATAACATCGTTGACCAGATATTCATAGCTAATGCGAGTTATCTTGGCTCATACGGAAACGCCGCTAATAACGTTATATTTCCGTTGACGATTATTGCGTTGTCAATAGCTGTTATGCTCGGTGATGGCTGTTGTGCGTTCGTGAGTATTTCGCTCGGAGCTGGCAAGATTGATGAAGCTGCGTGCAGTATCGGCAGTGCGATTGTGTCATGCTTGATTTCGAGTGTGATTTTGACGGGCGTGTATTTCGCGTTCATGGACTGGATTATTTACGCGTTCGGTGGCGGAGTAAATTCTGAAACTTTCAGGCTTGCGCAGGAATATTTTTTCTGTATAGCGTTGGGTGTGCCGTTCTACATGTTGGGACAGGCTATGAACCCGATAATTCGCTCTGATGGCAGTCCTGGCTTTGCAATGTTTGCGACTTTGGCAGGGGCAATTCTGAATATAATTCTCGACCCGATATTTATATTCCCGTTGAGAATGGGAATGGCTGGAGCTGCGATTGCTACGGTGCTGGGACAAATTCTGACGGTGATAATCTCAGTGTATTACATGTGCCACATGAAGTCCGTGAAACTTACACGTGAAGATTTCGGCATATATCCAGATTTGCTGCGAAAATATTTGCCGTTGGGAATCACGAGCTTCTTGTCACAGATTTCGGTTGTTATGTCCATGGCTGCCGTGAATAATATGCTTCGTGAGTACGGATTGCGTGATGAGATTTTCGGGCGGGCAGAATTTGCGCAGATACCGATGGCTGTTGTTGGTATAGTGATGAAATTTTTCCAGATTGTTATATCGATTTCTGTTGGAATGGCTGCTGGCTGTATCCCGATTGTTGGCTATAATATCGGTGCTGGCAGGCGTGATCGTGCGTTGAGTCTGTTCAAGCTGCTGCTGACGTGCGAATTTGTTCTGGGATTTGTAGCGTTATTGATTGTCGAATTTTTCCCGAGAGATTTAATCGGAATTTTCGGAGCTGGTAACGAGAGCGTGCATTATACGGAATTTGCGGTGAAAAGTTTCCGGATATATCTTTGCATGATAATTTTCGCGGTGATTAACAAGGGTACGTTTATATATTTGCAGTCGTTAGGTAAGGCTCTGGCTTCGACTTTGATTTCGATGATACGTGAGATATTATTCGGCGTTGGATTTACGATTTTGTTGCCTGTATTTTTTGCGCTGGACGGTGTACTATATTCTATGCCGCTTTCTGATGCGCTGACGTTCGCGATTGCTGCGCTTGTGATTGCGAGAACGTTTCGGGAATTGCGGGCGTGAAATTGTTAATCGCAGCGGAGTTGAGAGATTGCTTCTCAGTAGCGTTTATTGCTTGACGAGATTTCCTGAACTTACTAAAATATTATCGGCAGCTGTTCTCCGCACACGCTGGGGTGATCCTCGATCCTCTTTCCAGAGACGGCAGAATTTTATAATCATGGGTGAAATAGTATATTATGATCGCAATCGTAAATTACGGTGTTGGGAATTTGTTCTCGCTTGAGAGTTCGTTTCGGAAAATTGGCTATGATGTGAATGTTACGTCGGATGCAAACGAGATTTTGTGCGCGTCACGCATAATTTTACCCGGAGTTGGCGCGTTCGGTGATGCTGCGGAGAAATTATTCGCGTCCGGTCTAGATGTGCCGTTGAAGAATGCCGCGTTCGGGAAAAAAGTTCCGCTTTTGGGAATTTGCGTCGGAATGCAATTATTATTCGACAGGAGCTTCGAGTTCGGGGAGCATGTTGGACTTGGCTTTATTCCCGGCTCGGTTCGCGCGATTTCTGAAGTCTTGCCGAAAGATTCAGGTCTAAAAATTCCACAGATTGGCTGGAACGCGTTAATTATAAATCAAGATCAAGCTCATGACCCGTTGTTCAAGAATATCCCAGATGGCTCACACGTGTATTTCGTGCATTCTTACGCGGCGTTTTGTGAAAGAAAATATGTCTCGTCAGAAGTTGAGTATGGCGCATTATTGACGGCTTCAGTCAGGCGTGAGAATATATTCGGCGTGCAGTTTCATCCGGAGAAGAGCGGCGAAGTTGGCTTGCAGATTCTCAGGAATTTTTGTGAAATGGGAGTTGTTTAGAACATGATAATACTTCCTGCGATAGATCTTTTGAACGGCAAAGTTGTCAGGTTAATGCGCGGCGATTATTCTGAAGTCACGGTTTATAATCATGATCCGCTGAATGCTGCGTTGAATTTTCGGAATCAGGGCGCGAAATGGCTGCATATTGTGGACTTGGACGGTGCGAAATCCGGTGACGTGATAAACTTCGAAGTAATCAAGCGTATAAAGCAAATGACAAATTTATCATGCGAAGTTGGCGGCGGCATTCGAGATTTTGCTGCGATAAAACGCTATGTTCAGGCAGGAATCGATCGCGTAATCATCGGCACAGCTGCGGTAACTCAGGAGAAATTCGTCGAGGACGCTGTGAAAGTCTTCGGGGAAAAAATCGCTGTCGGCATTGACTTGCGTGGGAGTAAACTTGCGATTAAAGGCTGGCAGGAGAGTGTGAAAGTCAGCATATTGGAATTTTTCGCACGAATGAGAGCTGCTGATGTCAAGTACGTGATTTGCACGGATATTTCGCGAGATGGCACGATGTCAGGGACGAATCTGGAATTATATCGCGAGCTGCAGCAATTCTCCGGGATAAATTTCATAGCGTCTGGAGGCGTGAGTTCGCTTGATGACGTGAAGAATTTGCACCGCCTCGGAGTTTACGGAGCGATAATTGGCAGGGCATACTACAACGGAGCTATAAATCTCAAGGACGCAATCGCAATCTCTGAGTCATAATCGCAATTATAATCATAACGCAATCACAGCCAAGAAAAAACCGCCACTTGTTATTGAGTGACGGCTTGTTTTGTATATTTGCGCTATTAGTAATTTATTATTTATTTCTACGCGATAACCAGTAATACGTCGTCGGTATTGACGCTGTCGCCGGATTTCACGCGAACTTCAGTTACTTTGCCTGATGCCGTTGCGAAGACTTCATTTTCCATCTTCATGGCTTCGAGCATGATTACGAGATCGCCGTTGTTGACTGTGTCGCCGACATTGACTTTCACGCTGAGAATTTTCCCAGGCATCGGAGCTGTGACTGTGCTTGCGCCTTCACTGACTGGAGCCGGTGCTGGTGCCGGAGCTGGGGCTGCAGGAGCCGCTGGAGCAGGAGCCGGAGCTGCAACTGGTGCCGGAGCGGCTGCAGGTGTTGCTACAGGAGCTGGTGCAGGAGCTGCCGCAACTGGTGCGGAACTTGTCCCGAGGTCTTCAACTTCGACGGTGTACGCCGTGCCATCAACAATTACTCTATACTTATTCACGTTAAAATCTCCTTTCGAGTTTATTTATAATTATTCACATTCTATTTCCATTTGCGAACTAGCCCGTTATTATTCAGCGCGAGCATTCCAGCAGTCTTCCAGCGACTGACAGGTCTGAACGTTGCGCTTGCTGCTGCAAATCCCTGTGCTTCAGGCGTGACTGAGAGAATCCTGAAATTATTGCTGCCTGAGAATTTCACGATTGCTGCCGTGATTGCTGCGACGAGTTTCTTGTTGTCGATTTGAGAAACTTGGGCAACTGGTGAAATCTGCGCGACTGGTGCGGCTGGTTTAGCTGCGGGCTTGGCTGGAGCTGGTGTTACTTCATTTTTTTTTTCAGCGCCCGAACCGGCGAAAAGTTTCATCGCGAAGATTGTTCCGGTGAGAACGAGCAAAACTCCGAACACTATCGAGAACGCAACTATACTCACGTTAATCGCGCCTGCAAGTCCTTCAAAGTGCATAACATTTCCTCCTTCATAAAAATCATAAAAATTCGTAAAAATTCGTAAGATGTAAGTGTGAAACTGAGATTTATATTCTAGTGAGGGATCACGCCGTGTTTCTTGCTGGGTCTTGACTGTCGCTTGTTTTCGATCCCGGAGAGTGCCTCGTAAATTGCGTGTCGAGTTTCTTCGGGGAGAATTACGCGGTCAACAAATCCACGCTCGGCTGCAACGTACGGATTCGAGAAAGTCTTGCGATATTCGTCGATTTTTTCGAGGCGTGTTGCGCTGGGGTCTTCGGAATTTTCGATTTCTTTCTTGAAGACGATGCTAGCTGCGCCTTCTGCACCCATGACTGCGATTTCTGCCTGAGGCCACGAGAAAACAAAATCCGCTCCGAGAGCCTTGCTGCTCATTGCCAGATACGCTCCACCGTAAGCCTTGCGCATGATAACCGTGATTAACGGAACTGTTGCTTCACTGTACGCATATAATAATTTTGCGCCTTTGCGAATTATTCCGCCCTGTTCCTGATTAACGCCGGGCAAATATCCGGGCACATCAACGAAAGTCACGATTGGAATGTTGAACGCATCACAATGTCTGACGAATCTTGAGGCTTTATCTGAAGCGTCGATGTCGAGACAGCCTGCCATTTCGTCCGGATTATTCGCGACTACTCCGACAGTTTTTCCGCCAATTCTTCCGTAGCCGATTACGATATTTTTCGCGAAACCTGCCTGCACTTCGGTAAATTCTGCATCATCGAAAATTTTCGTGAGCACGTCATGAACGTCATATTCTTTGTTCGTGTTTACGGGTACGACTTGACGCAGGGAATCATCAGCGCGTTCTACGTTGTCATTCGTCGGTCTGAACGGTGCGTCCTCGAGATTATTCGACGGCAAGTACGACAAGATTTTGCGAATCTGTTCGAAACATTCCTGCTCGTCTTTAGCTTCGAAGTGTGCGACACCGCTCTTGGTGTTATGAGTCTTTGCGCCGCCGAGTTCTTCGCTTGTGATCGTTTCGCCAGTGACTGCTTTGATTACTGCAGGACCCGTGATGTGCATGATGCTCGTTTTGTCGACCATGAAAATATAGTCTGTCAGTGCTGGACTGTAAACTGCGCCGCCAGCTGTTGGTCCCATGATAACGGAAATCTGCGGAATTACGCCGCTTGCGAGAGTGTTTCGCTTGAAGATTTTCCCGTAACCGTTGAGTGAGTCAACGCCTTCCTGAATTCTTGCGCCGCCGGAATCGTTTATGCCGATGACCGGACAGCCTGATTCCATAGCCATGTCGAGAATTTTGCAGATTTTCTCCGCGTGACGTTCGCCGATTGAGCCGCCAAAAACTGTGAAATCCTGACTGTAAATGAAAACTTTTCGCCCGTCAATTTCGCCCCAACCTGTAACGACACCATCACCGAGCGGTTTTCTTGAATCAAGATCGAAATTTGTGCAGCGATGTGTTACGAACTCATCAACTTCGACAAATGTTCCCGGATCTAACAGCCAATCGATTCGTTCGCGAGCTGTTCCCTTGTCTTTCGATTTTTGCTTGTTAATCGCTTCCTGACCTCCGCCCAAACTCGCCGATTTGCGTCTCTCGGAAAGTTCATCGCAAAGTTCTTCGATAGTTTTTAATGCCATGTAAATCCTTCTCCTCCTTTGTTAAGAGATTTTTCAAAAAATATTCTCCGACGACTCAGAATAGCACAGAAATTTAGCAATCGCAAGCTGATTATTCGTTATTATTTGCAAAGTTGTTTCGCGCGACTTTCTTGATATAATTCTTGAAGGTTTTGATATTTTTATCACATGCAATACAAAGGAGCGATTTTGAAATTGAATTTGATGAAGTTCTTGGGGTTTGAAACCGACGACGACGATTATGACGAGAACGATGATTACGAAAACAGCAAATCACGATCCGGCTCAAGATCAGGTTCGCAAAATTCTTCACGAAACACACGGCGCAGAGAACCAGATGACGCACGCGATTCGAATCCGAATCATGACAGAAATTCCCCGGCGTTAATCATGTTCAAAGGCATTCCCAATGATCAAGAGAAAAAAGTTTTGCGAGATGCGTTTAATAGCGGCACGATGTTGCTGCTCGATTTGCACGAATTATCCCAGCGTGATTTCGAAGAAGAAGGCCGCAGATTTATCACTTTCATGGGCGGCATGGCTTTTAACCGCGGCGGTGAGATTGAGTTCATAGAGCCATCGCAATATATCGTCGTGCCACATGCGAAAATGTTTGTCACACTTCCCGAGGAAGAATCAGAAAATGACAAACCCGGAATTTCTATGCAGGAGCGTGATTTGTAATGTCAGATAACATGGAATTATTGACGGCAAAAGATGTCGAGATAAAAGTCTTCAAGAAAGTTCGTTTTGGTGGCTACGCGATTGCCGAAGTTGAGGATTTTTTGAATCAAGTTGCAGATGATCTCGAAGTCTACGCTGAACAAATCGAAGAAAAAGACGCACGAATCCGTGAACTCGAAGAATACGTTCAGAAACAGCAATCCATGTCGGACATGATCAAAGACGCACTGATTCAGGCACGCAAAGCCGCAAATGACATGGAAGCTCAGGCGAAAAACCGCACGGAAAAGATTCTCTCGGACGCAAATCTCGAAGCTTCAAAATTAATCACCGGCGCAGACGAGAAAGTCCAATCCAGAATCGATGACGCTGAGAAAAAAGCCGCTGAAATACTTGCCCGTGCAAAAAATACCGCTGATGATATTATAAAAGAATCCAAAGAGAAAACTCTCAAGACCGAACAAATCCGCGCAAATATTGAGAACGAGCTTCAGGATAAGCGCAACGAGGCAAAATTACAGGCTGATGACATACTCGCTCAAGCACGCGTCGAGGCTCGCAGAATCGTAAATGAAGCTGCAAAAGATGTCGAAGAATACGAGAATCAGATCAAGTTCCTGTACATGAGAAAACAGCAATTCCTGAAAGATACTGTGTCACTCTTGCTGGATTTCGGGCGCACGATTGATAAGGCTCAGCAGGAAGCAGACGCAGAAGCCGAACCACACGAAACATCGCAATATTACGCGCAGGATAATCAGGAAGAACGGGACTTGTCGAGAATGCTGGACGAACACGAGAATCTCGATCAGGGAAACGCAACACCAAATGCAAATTTGCCTCAAGAGGGTTAATGCCGCAAGAAGAAAATTTTTTCGAGATCGAAACACCCGTCACAAATATTAGCGGAGTTGGCAGAAAAACAGCATACGCTCTCTCAAAACTGAATATTCGCACTATCGAAGATCTGTTTTTCTTTATTCCGAGAAGATACGAAGACCGTCAGAAAGTCATTCAACTCAAGGACGTACAGAACGGTCAGTTTTTTTGCGCGCTGGCAATGGTCACAAGCTACAAAACTGATTACGCACACGATTTGACCGAAGCAACCATAAGTGACGGAACCGGCAAAATCAAAGCAACCTGGTTCTCAGCACGAATCGCTCAATGCTTTGAATATAACTCGAAAATCGCATTCTACGGTAAAGCCTCGGAATTTAACGGCGAACTTTGCGTCACACACCCGAAATTCGAAGTCATGGACGAATACGCACCTCCGACGATTATCGGCAGAATTTTCCCGATTTACGCAGCAAACGCGGACTTGTCACAGAACTCGATAGCAAAATTGATTGACAAAGCGTTCAAAGCATACTCGGATATTTGCCTGGACGAGTTTTTGCCGCAAAAAATTCTGGATAAATACAAAATGCTCAGTCTTCGAGAGGCACTAATTCAGATTCACAATCCACTTAACGCAACTATGTACAGACGCGCACGCAGCAGGCTTGCATTCGATGAGCTGTTCTTGCTTCAATGCGGAATATTAATGCGACGAAATTATTACTTGCAATACGCTAACAAATCCATTCGAATCAAACCAGGGAAATATTACGAAGCGTTCAGAAATGATTTGCAATTTACACTCACGAACGCTCAAGAACGAGTTATAAGTGAGATATTCGCGGATTTAGAAAAAGACTTCCCGATGAATCGCTTGCTTCAGGGTGACGTTGGTTCAGGGAAAACTCTGGTTGCATTCTGTGCGATTCTGGCGGCGATTGACTCAGGAGTTCAGGCTGCGTTCATGGCTCCGACTGAAGTTCTGGCAGATCAACATTTCATAAAGTTGCAGAAAAGTCTCGAACCGTTGGGAATTAAAACCGCATTATTGACCGGAAGCATGAAACAATCTGAGCGCAAAATTATTCTAGAATCGCTCGAAAATGGCGAAATAAACGTCATCGTAGGAACACACGCAATTTTCGCAGAACAAGTGAATTTTCGTGAACTTGGACTTGTGATAATCGACGAGCAGCACAGATTCGGAGTTTTGCAGCGTAACGCTCTTGCCTCAAAAGGAATTTCTCCGCACGTATTATCCATGACAGCAACACCGATTCCAAGAACGATTGTCATGTCGAATTACGGGGATTTAGCAGTCTCCGAGATTGACGAGATGCCACCAGGCCGTGAGAAAATCGAGACGATCGCGATAGACTCACGCGACACACGCAGACTCGCAAAAATGATTCACGACGCGATTGTTGAGAAACATCAGGTTTACTGGGTATGTCCAACGATTGAAGAGGGCGACAGAGGCTTGAGTGCTGTGACTTCAAGATTCCGTGACTTGCAGAAATTCTCGCATGACGGTGAGTTCTTCAAAGTGGAGATGCTTCACGGGCAAATGTCCGGTGACGAGAAAAAACGCATCATGCAGGAGTTCTCGGACGGGAAAATTGATTTGCTGGTCTCGACGGTTGTGATCGAAGTCGGCGTTGACGTTCCGAATGCTACGTTGATGATAATCGAGGACGCTGGACAATTCGGTCTGGCTCAGTTGCACCAGTTGCGCGGAAGAATCGGCCGTGGAAAATCTGCGAGTACGTGCGTGTTGCTGTTCGGTGCCTCGACGACTGGTGACGGACGCAAGCGAATCGAGTTCATGACGAAAATTTCCAACGGATTCAGATTATCCGAGATGGACCTGTTTCAGCGTGGACCGGGTGAAATTTGCGGCGTGCACCAACATGGCGTGACGGATTTCAGAGTTGCGAATTTGCTGCGGGATTACAAGATTCTAAGAGTTGCGCGTAAAGAGGCGATTGACTTGCTCTCAGAAGATGCGAATCTGGAATCTGAACCGGCGTTGAAAAGCGAATTGCTGCGTAGATTGGGGAATGCTCTTGAACTTGCTATTACGGCGTGAAGCATGTGTGTATCATGAGTGAAATTGAAACTGCGCGTGAGAAATTCTTTGAGTTCCTGTTGCGAAAGACTTGCACGGAAAAGCAGGCTCTGGAATTTTTGGAGAAGCTGCGAATCTCAGATGATGAAATTTCTGCGTTGATGCGAGAGGCTCAGGAGATTGGCTTGGTCGATGATGATGCGTATGCTCTGTTATTTGCTCAGGGGCATGACTCGTGGGGCGATGCGAAAATAAAGTTCGAGTTGTCAAGGCGAGGAATTAATTCTGAGAGTGTAAATTACGCTCTGGAGAATATTACGCCTGAACTGGAACGTGCGCGTGAAATTTTCGATTCGCTTCGGAAAAGCTGCGATGACAGGAAGATTCGTTCGCGCTTGATTAGTCGTGGTTTTTCGTCGCGTGTGATTAACAGGATTTTGCGAAATGTGAGTGAGATTGATTACTGAAAATCCCGAGAATAACGCGATTATTTTCGGGAAAAATTATTTATAATGCTAACGTAATTTGTTAGAAAGGAAGTTGATATTTTCATGTCAGAACGTTATGTTTATAGCCTGAAAGATGGCGACGGAAGTAATCGCCTCTTACTTGGCGGCAAGGGTGCGAATCTTTGCACGATGAAGCAGAATAATTTGCCTGTACCTCCTGGATTTATTTTGACAACGGAAGTTTGCAGAAAATACATGCAAGATCCCAAAATCATGGACGAAGTTTGGGACGATGTGAAAAAAGCAGTTGCTGATCTTGAGAAAGATTCCGGTAAAGGCTTTAACGATGCGAAGAACCCGTTGTTAGTCTCAGTCAGATCCGGTGCGCCGATTTCGATGCCGGGCATGATGGAAACGATTTTGAATCTCGGCTTGAATGACGCGACATTACAGGGACTTATCGAGGCTTCAGGTAATAAAAGATTTGCGCTTGACAGTTATCGCAGGTTTATCCAGATGTTCGGCAGCGTTGTCGACGAAGTGAATTTTGATTTATTCGAGGAAGCGTTGGCAGCATGCAGAAAGTCCGTCAATGCTCAGTTCGATTACCAGATTCCGGCAGAAGCACTCGAGAAATTAATCGTCGAGTACAAAGCGATTTACAAGAAAGCTACGGGTCAAGATTTCCCGACAGATCCATGGGTGCAGTTGCGCCGCGCAATCGAGGCAGTCTTCAAGAGCTGGAATATTCCCAGAGCTATCACGTATCGAAAAATCAACAAGATCGATGATAATCTCGGCACAGCAGTAAACGTAATCGCTATGATCTTCGGAAACTTGGGCGATGATTGCGGAACCGGCGTTTGCTTCACGCGTAACCCGTCAACCGGCGAGAATAAATTATACGGCGAGTTTTTGATCAATGCTCAGGGTGAGGACGTTGTCGCAGGAATTAGAACCCCGATGCCAATTTCTGAGCTTGAGAAAGCAATGCCGGAAATTTACAAAGAGCTTTGCGGTTTGACGAGCCAGTTAGAGAAAGCTTATCACGAGATGCAGGATATCGAGTTCACGATTGAGCGCGGAAAATTATTCCTGCTTCAGACCAGAGCCGGCAAGAGAACTGCTTCTGCTGCGGTGAAAGTTGCTGCTGACATGGTGCGTGAGGGCTTAATCGACAAGAAGACGGCTGTTACACGTGTTGCTCCTGAACAGGTTGAGCAGTTATTACACAGGCAGGTTGACCCGGATTCGAAACAAGACGTGTTAGCTAAGGGACTTCCTGCGTCACCGGGAGCTGGTGCTGGTATGTTAGTATTCTCGGCTGACGAGGCTGAAGAATGGGCGCGTGCTGGTAAACCGACGATTCTTGCACGAACTGAGACAAGCCCTGATGATATTCACGGATTATTCGCGTCAAACGGTGTCGTAACTAGCCGTGGCGGAATGACCAGCCATGCTGCAGTTGTTGCGCGCGGAATGGGTAAACCGGCTGTTTGCGGCTGTGAAGCTGTTGAGATTGATTTCGATGCTGAGACTTTGACGGTAGGAGATCGCGTTTTCAAGAAGGGCGATTGGGTAACGGTTGACGGCACATCTGGAAAATTCCTCGCTGGTGAGGCAAAAATGATTGACGCTACGTTCACGGAAGATTTCAAGCAGATTTTATCGTGGGCTGACGAGAATGCTGAACAGATGGTCTGGGCAAATGCTGATACACCCGAAGATGCAAAGAGAGCGCGTGATTTCGGAGCTAAGGGTGTCGGACTTTGCAGAACGGAACACATGTTCATGGGCGTTGACAGATTGCCGGTTATGCAGCGTTTAGTCGTTGCGCTGAGTAATGACGCGTCAGGTCTGGAAGAACGCAAAGAAGCTCTTGCAAAATTGAAGGTCATGCAGAAAGAAGATTTCCTGGGAATTTTCAAGGCAATGGAAGGTTTGCCGGTTATTATTCGTTTGCTTGACCCGCCGTTACACGAATTTTTGCCGAAAGAGCCGAACGTTCTCGAAGAATTGAAAACAGTTGCGAAGGGTTCACCTGAAGAAGCGCGTTTGAACGCCACGCTGGAAAAGATTCACCAGTTGCACGAGAATAACCCGATGTTGGGCTTCAGAGGCTGCCGCTTGGGAATGATTTACCCGGAAATTTACGAAATGCAGATGAACGCAATTTTCGAGGCGGTCGCGGAATTAACGAAGGCCGGCTTAGTCGTGAAACCCGAAGTCATGATCCCGTTAGTCGGCACGAAACCCGAAATGAAATTCTTCAGGGAAATGGCAGATAGAATCGCTGCTGAAGTCAAGAAAGCTAGCGGAGTCGAGTTTGGCTATCTGGTCGGCACAATGATCGAAGTACCCAGAGCTGCATTAGTTGCGGATCAGCTGGCAGAATACGCGCAGTTCTTCTCATGCGGAACGAATGATTTAACGCAGACGACGTTCGGATATTCGCGTGACGATGCTGAGAATAAATTCCTGTTCCAGTATGTTGATAAAGGCGTGTTCAAAGAGAATCCGTTCGCAGTTTTGGATCGTGATGGCGTTGGCGCGCTGGTCAGAAATGCTGTCGAGAAAGGCCGCAGCGTTAATCCGAAATTGTCAGTTGGAATTTGCGGAGAACACGGTGGAAATCCTGAGAGTATCGCGTTCTGTCACTCAGTTAAGTTGAATTACGTGAGCTGCTCGCCGTATCGAGTTCCTGTTGCGAGAATTGCTGCTGCACATGCTGCACTCGGTGTGCTGAAATAATTATTTTGCTATAGAACTTGATAGAACTTGATAAAACTTGCTGAATTTTAGTGTAGAATATAATCCCTTTGGATTTTGCGATCTGGAGGGATTTTATAATTTGCGCAGCGGAGTGTGATATTGTGAACGAAGAATTGCAGAATAATATTAGCGATAATCGGGAACAGGAGAATCAGAAAAATCAGAGTAAAAATCATGATCACGGGAACTGTCAAGACCTGAAAAACTTATGGGAAAATATTATATCTAAATCCGGACTTCCCCAAGACAGGGTGTCTTTGTGGCTGAGTAGCTGTACTCCGCTGAAGATTGATGAGAATAATGCGCTTGTTGTAGATACGCAGAATCCGTTTGTAAAAGAATACGTGGCGCAAAATTTTTTGAAGGAGTTAGATAATGGGGCTGTGAAGAATAATTTGCATTCTGTTAAGTTAACGTCGAGTACTCCGGAGAAAAGTGTGCAGTTGGATTTAGCATTTGACGATCAGCCTCAGTCCGAAAAGAATCTCGATAAAAAGAATCCTGATTCGTTCTCTAAGATTCACAAGTCCAGTAATTCTGTCAGAGCTAACGTGAAATTTGCGAATTTGAATCCTGGATACACGTTTGAGACGTTTGTCGTTGGGAAATCGAACAGGTTGGCACATGCGGCGAGTTTGGCAGTTGCGGAAATGCCCGGCAAAGCGTATAACCCGTTGTTTATCTGGGGAGGCGTTGGACTTGGCAAGACGCATTTGATGCACGCAATATGTCATCACGCATTGTCAAATTCAAGGTCGTCAAATCTTAAAGTGCAATATCTTGGAACTGAGAAATTCCTGAATGAATTCGTGAACGCGATTGCAACGTCGAAGATGCGAGAATTTCGTGCGCGTTATCGCAGCGTTGATATATTGCTTATTGACGATATTCAGTTTTTGGGCAATAAGGACCAGAGTCAGGAGGAATTTTACAACACGTTTAACACGCTTAGAGATTTTAACAAGCAGGTTGTGATTTGCTCGGACAGACCGCCATCTGAGTTGCGCGGAATCGAGGACAGGTTGATCAGCCGCTTTGCCTGGGGATTAGTTGCGGATATTCAGCCCCCGGATTTTGAGACGCGAGTTGCGATTTTGCAGAAGAAAGCTATGTTGAAAGATTATGATCTGCCTAATGAAGTCGCGGGATTTTTGGCGCGGCATATTCCGAGTAATATCCGTGAGCTTGAGGGTGCGCTGAATCGCGTTATGGTTTCGTCTGAGCTTAAGAAAGAGCCGGTTGATATTGACCACGTGAAATTATGGCTGTCGGACGTTCTGAAATTTGAGCAGCCGAAGTCGCAAATCTCAATCGAAGACATAAAAGTCACGGTCGCGGAATATCTAAACGTTTCGTACGATGACATTGATGGCTCGGGACGTTCGAATGATTTGGCTTTGGCTCGTCAGATTGCGATGTATTTGAGCCGCAACATGACTGATGTAAACCTGCGAAAGATTGCGCGAGCGTTTCACAAGAAGGATCACACGACGGTATTGCACGCTGAAAAAAAGATTGCGAGTTTGCTCGAACATGACAGTAAAATCAAGTTCATTGTCTCAGAAGTGAAGGACAAGCTCAATCGATTATATTACTGGTAGCCATGCTTGTAGTCATGATTAGTCAGAAAAAGTGAATTTTCGCAAAAATCCAGTTCAAAAAAAATCACGTTTTGAAGCGAGTTCAGAAATGATTCCCAAAAAAGTGACTTAAAGCTTTGTGATGACTGGGCGGAGGTCTGGTGAAAATTTTGGTGGACAAGGTGGATAACTAGGTGGATACTTGGTGAATAACTCGCAGTTTTGGTGGACAACTTTTTGAGAGTTCATTATTTATCCACCACTATCCACCAACTATCCACCACTTATCCACCAAAAATCGCAAATCTTGGTGGATATGCTTTTCAGTTCTGACATGGCTTCATCCGCATTTTTTGAGGTTATCCACCAAAAAAACCTTACTCTACTACTACTACTGCTTTAAAAAAGTAATACTAGGTGGTGTATGGTGGACAAGTTTTTGAAAACGCGACCTGAATCAAAAAACAAAAAAGACAAAAAACAAAAACAAAAAAAATCTGAAAAAGACAAAAAATTATTTCTGAAAGGACGTATATTACACAACATGAAACTTGAAATCGAACGCTCTGAATTCCTCAAAGCATGGCAACTCGCTGAAAAATCCGCAAGCTCCAAAACTACTGTCGAGTCTACCTCCGGAATCTTCATCAACGCAGATTCGCAATTTAACCAGCCAATCGTTACTCTCGAAGCTACTGACCTAAAAACTTCCGTGAAATGCTGCGCTCAAGGCGTAAACGTTCTAGAACCAGGTTCTGCCGTTCTGCCAGTCTCGCTTCTGGGCAGCTTACTCAAAAAAATCAAAGCCGACAAAATCATCATCGAGGTCAATAACGAACGCGGTGTACTCACAGCAGGAAAAAGCCGCACTCGCTTCACGATCATTCCTGTCGCAGATTTTCCGGGAATCCCAAAAAGCAACTCCGCAGAGGAAATTTGCGAGATCTTGGCTCAAGACTTCATCAAACTCGTAAACGAAGGCAGCTGCGCCAGTTCAACTCCAGCAGATTTCCCAAAATATCTCGGAACGTGCCTGCTGCGAACTAACGAAACTTGCATCAAAGCTGTCTCAACTGACGGCAAAAGACTTTCTCTCTCTCAGAATTTCTGCACAATCAAAAAAATCGACGACTTGCTCTTACCTGCCGCAGCTCTGAAAGAACTCGCAAAAAATATCCAGTCAAATTCCAAAAGCGAATCTCTCGTCAAGATTCTCTCAGATGGCTCAACTGTCTGGTTCAAACTCGACGACATAGAATTCTCTATCAGGCGAATCGAAGCTCCTTTCCCAGCATACGAACGCATTCTCAATAAAGACATCAGAACTACTCTCAAAATCGACTGCGACGAATTTAACTCGGCTCTCGATCGCATCGACGTTATCGCGAAAACTACTCCGACTCACATCGCGGCTATCTCCATGATCCCAAACGGCGAGCTAAAAATCACAACTCGTGCTCCAGATTTAGGCGCTTCAAGCGAAGTCATAGATTCAAACGACGCTAAAATCGACGGCGCTCAAATGGTCATAGGCTTTAACGTCGGTTATTTACAGGACGGTCTCAAAGCTATGGGCGCGTGCGAAGTCTCAATCGAGTTCAGTGACGTAGAAGGTCAAGCCCGCTTGTTCAGAAGCAACAGCGAAGATTTCCTATACATGCTCATGCCCGCAAGATTAAGTCCGCAAGACATAATAACTGACGACGAGATCTCAGATTTCGCTCCCAGTTCTCAAACGCAAATTTCCGAAACAGACTCAAACCCAGAACCAGAACAAGAACCAGTTCCGGAAAATTTTGAAACTCAAGAGCCAGAACAAGAGCAAGATTCTTGGGACAACACAAATTCTGAACAGGACGACGGATTCAACGCGTGATCTTCGAAAATTTAAGCGCAATTAACTTTCGGAATTTCGACTCCAGAAAATTCAGCTGGTCAACAAATCTCAATCTCATTATAGGCAAAAACGCTTCAGGAAAAACTAATCTCCTCGAGGCTTTCAGTATTCTCTCAGGTTGGGGTGCTTTCGGGAAAATTCGCGACCTTCAGAACTGGAATCATTCCATGAATCAAAACACTCTGCTCAACGCAAATATTGGGCAGGGTGTTCGTTCTGCGCAAAATCTCTCAAGCAATATTCAAGCGAAAATTTCCAGCCAAATTTCACTGCGCTTCAACGAGAAAAGAATCTCCAGCACAGAATTACGCCTCGAAATCCCAACGATATTCTTCTCGCCAACAAGCGTGAATCTCATCGACGGCGCTCCATCAATCAGACGCAGCTTCCTGAACAAACTCTGTGCGCTAATTTTCCCAGCGTTCGCGAAAAGATTATCCGAGTTCAGATTCATAACGCGAAATCGAATCGACTTACTTCGAAAAAATCTCCCCGCCTCAGCAACTGATATTCCGTTCTGCAAATTGGGCGGCTGGATCATGGACGCACGTCGCAGAGTTCTCACACAAATTTCGCATAAAGATTTCACACTCAAGCTATTTCCAGAAATTCCTGACTCATCAAGCGCAGAATTTCTTTTCAGGGAAATCCAGAGAACTTCTCAACGCGAACGCTACGCATTACACCCGATCGTTGGCGCAAATTACGACGACCTGGCAATCGCTCTCAGCCGCGGTCAAAAACGCAAACTGACTCTCGAACTCATAATCTCAGCCGCAGAATTAATCGCGAAAACTCTCGGGAAAAATCCTGTGCTGTTCTTCGACGACCTCTTCGCAGAATTAGACCCCGAAAATCGCGCGTTCAGCTTCAAAAAACTCGCTCAAACTAACTGGCAATGTTTCGTAACGTCTCCGGAAAATTTTTCAGCCCACGAGAAATACAACTGCGAAATTTTCAAGCTTGAGATTGATCCCTGACACTACAAAACATATTTTTTTACGACCGGAATATTATTCAAAATTCCCGAAAACGCAAAAGAAATCACAAAGACTATAACACTTATGACAGGAATTGATAACGCAGGCGCAAAAGAAACTGTGTTGAGTCCGATAAATCTAAGCATCTGTATCACTAAATCATGCACCAAATACGCTCCGAAACTGTACTGAGAAAGCAGGATTAACCAATTCGAGTTTTTCGCCTTGAAATTCATGTGTTGCCTGAAAAATACAAACACGCATACACTCTCAAGAAAAACGTTCACTGTTTGTGTGTCGTAAAAAATTTCGCTCGCGTTGTGCTTGAAGTTTGAAATAACATGTGTGAGCAAAAATGTCGCAACAAAGCCAACTAAGCCGGCAGCATATATGATTCGTTCCATTTTCTTGGATATTTCCGCCTTACTCAAAACATAACCGAGCAAAAAATAAATTGGGAAGCCCATGACGAAATTCACGCTTACTTTCTCGTAAAAACTTCCTATGCCCTTGTCGTGTCCGTGAATAAACATAATAGCGATACTTTTGCTCTGTGGAATAAGAATTGCAAACACGAACGCAAGAGCCAAAAAATATTTCGTCAAAAATCCTGAGCGAGAAATTTCTTTCATGAACGGCAAAATCATATAAATTCCGACAATCATGAATAAAAACCACAAGTGATAATGCCCATTAACAAAATATCCTGCCAAGGTTGTCAAGCTCAAACTTTGCTTTGAAACAAAAATTTTTTTGCTAAAGCGTAAAATCGCATACACACTAGACCAAAAAACGAATGCTCTTGCTATCCTGAAAATATTTTTGTGATATATCGTCTTGATTGATATTGGTGAATCATTTTTCAAGAATAACGCGCCGCTTATCATAACAAAAACCGGTACAGCCCACCTTACAGCGCTGTTGTAAAAATTCATAGCGCACTATTCAACGCTGTCAACGTCAGTCTCGCCCCATTTAGACGCTGCTACGTGTAGAATCATTACAGCAAAAGTTGCAAAAATTCTCAACGCGTCAAGATACACAATCCTCGTTTTATTCTGTTCTGTTCTCATATCTCTCGTAAAAAACAAAAATCCCCGCCTGAATATTTCTTGGACGGAGATTTTGTTGCATAATTACACGCGTTCCGTAACGATTTTGAAGCCGGATTCCGTGAGCTTGTCTTTTATTAACTGTATCTGTTCGCTGTCTTTTGTCTCTAAGGCAAGTTTCAAGAAGCAGCTCGTGATTGCCATGTTCGTGTCGCCGCGATCGTAATAAACAGACACAACGTTAGCTCCACAGCGCGCGATAATTTCCGAAACTTCCTGTAATTGCCCGGGCTTGTCGATTAACTCAATCGTGAGATTCACGTTACGTCCCGTCATCACAAGTCCACGAGTTATCACACGCGACAGAATATTCACGTCGATATTCCCACCAGAAATTATGCAAACGGTCTTTTGCGAATCAATCGGCAATTTCCTGAACATGGCTGCTGCTACAGAAACTGCTCCAGCTCCCTCGGCGATTAACTTCTGCTTCTCGATTAATGCAAGAATCGCTGCGGCTATCTCGTCCTCACTCACGCAGACTATGTCATCAACGTATCGCGAAATTATTTCGAACGTCGTCTCACCAGGATTTTTCACGGCAATTCCATCGGCAAATGTCGAAACACTCGCCAAACTTTCACGCTGATGATTCTTGAACGAGTTGAACATGCTGGGAGCTCCGGCTGCTTGAACCCCGAAAATTTTCACGCTGGGTTTGAGTGACTTAATCGCAAAAGCAATTCCTGAAATTAATCCGCCACCACCAATCGGCACAATCACGTTCTCAACATCTTCGAGCTGATCCAGAATTTCCAGACCAATCGTAGCTTGTCCAGCAATCACGTAATCATCATCGTACGGGTGAATGAAAGTTGCTCCGGTTTCGTTCACAAGCTGCACAGCCCTGTCATGTGCGTCATCGTAAGCTCCGTTCACAAGTTCAACATTCGCTCCCAAACGCTTCGTACTTTCGACTTTCATAACCGGTGCAGAATCCGGCATGCAAATCGTCGAGGCAATATTTTTTTTCGAAGCAGCAAGCGCCACACCCTGAGCATGATTTCCTGCAGAACACGCAACGATCCCGCGAGATTTTTCCTCGTCAGATAATTGCGAGATCTTGTAATATGCGCCACGTAACTTGAAGCTTCCGGTGACTTGAAGATTTTCGGTCTTGAGATACAATCCGCCGTCCGCACTCAATAACGGTGCCGCAATCAAATCAGTTTTTCGCGCACATTCTTTCAAGACGTACGCTGCGTGATAGACTTTATCCAGTGTAAGCAATTTGTAAAAATCCCCCTGTTGAAAAATAATTTTGAAAATAATTTTGAATTGCGAATATTATATAATTTATGCTAAATTTAATAGCATGAACACGAGAATTTTTTAGGGGGTAGCGTTTTGGATCTCAAGAGTTTTTTTAACATAGCTGGTGGAGTTGCGCTGTTCTTGTACGGCGTGAAAATGATGAGTGAATCTTTGCAATTCATCGCAGGCGACAAAATGCGTCAGATAATCGGCAATTTGACTAAGACACCTTTGCGCGGAGTTTTCGTCGGAATACTCGTTACGGTTTTGATTCAGAGCAGTACGGGTACAACGGTCATGACGGTGAGTTTCGTTAATGCAGGATTGCTCACACTCAAGCAGGCAATCGGAATTATCATGGGCGCAAATATCGGAACGACAATCACGGCGCAAATCATCGCGTTCAAAATCGAGGCGTTCGCGTTGCCATTGATTGCGTTCGGAGTTGTCCTGACAGTCTTCGGCAAAAAGAAACAGCTGGCGTACATGGGAAACGGCATTGTCGGTTTGGGATTGCTCTTCATGGGAATGCAAACTATGGAAGGCGCAACACACTTGATCTCGCAACACAAAGACATGCTGCTAATCCTGAGCCAGAATCCGCTGACAGGTGTCTTAGCCGGAATGATCCTGACAATTTTGATTCAATCTAGTGCTGCAACGATTGGTCTAACGATGGCGGTTGCTTCTCAGGGATTGATTACGCTTGATGCTGCTATTCCGATAATTTTGGGCGATAACTTGGGAACGACACTCACTGCAATAGTCGTAGCGATGGGTTCGAGCCGTCCTGCAAAACAAGCTGCTGCGTCACACGTATTATTTAATTTGCTCGGCACTGTTATATTCCTGATTGCGTTTCCGATTTACAAGTCAATCGTAGTTGCGAGTGCGTCGGATATTGGCAGACAAATCGCAAACGCTCACACGATTTTCAACGTACTCAATACAGTAATATTCTTCCCGTTTGTGTCATTGCTCGCGAAATTGATCGAGAGAGTTCTGCCGTTATTACCCGAAGATCGCCCCGAAGAAGTCATGTATTTGAATCCGGTTTTGATCACTGCGTCAACGTCTGCTGCTGTCGAAGCTGTTCGTGATGAACTCGGACACATGGGCGGCGTGATCCAGAAAATGCTTGGACTGGTTCACGAGTCATTTTTTGATTACAAGCCCGAAGAACGTGAAAATCGCGTAAAAAGATTCGAATCTTACGAACAAAGCATAAATTCCTTGACGAGAGCGATTTCTGAATATGCGTCGGAAATTTGGCAGAGAGGCGTTTCCGGACAGGTTTCGACGGTTCTTGGCTGCTACGTGAACGCGTCACTTGATCTTGAACGAATCGGCGATCATTCTGAGAATTTGATCGAAATGAGTGAAAGTGTAAATAGCGCGGATTATTTGTCCGGAGCAGCTCATGACGAATTGCAAGACATGTTCGATACGGCGGTGAAGGCTGTGAGTTCGTCGGTTGATTCGCTCTATAATGAAAATTCCGCTGAAGCTCTGATGGTCGTGAAGGAACTCGAAGAAAAAATCGATTCTCAGGAACGCGCCTACAGAAAGGCACATATCGACAGACTCAATCGCGGCGAATGTGATCCGGAGAAAGGCGTGAATTTTATCACATTACTGAGCAATCTCGAAAGGATCGGCGATCATAGCAATAACATCGCTGGTTATACGCTGGATATAATAAAATTGAATGGCAAAAAATAGCAATAGATCCCGTAATTTTGCTCCCTGGAAATTTTGGGGAGCGATTTTTTTTGCGGCAATATTCGCGTCGGGAATTTTTGTTTGGTTCAGCGTTGACGTGAATGTGAATCAGGTCGTGAATATCAACGGTTCGTCGGCGTTATATGATCGTGAGGGAAGATTGTTTCACGTGAGACTTTCGCCGGATTCTGAGTGGCAAATTCCGATTAAGCTTGACGAGATGGGAAAATGGCTGCCGTTGGTTGCTGTGAATGCTGAGGACGGGAGATTTTTCAGGCACATCGGGATAGATTTGCTTTCACTTTCGCGAGCAATTTTTCAGGACGCAATCTCTGGGCGGGTAATTTCCGGAGCATCGACAATCACCAGTCAGGTAATCAGGCTTGCAGTTTCTGAGCGTGAGAATCGCAAACGCACACCGTCTACAAAAGTTCGTGAATTTGTCATGGCTATGAAACTTGAGCGAAAAATCTCAAAAGAGAAAATCCTGGAATGCTATTTGAATCTCGCACCATTCGGCGGAAATATTCGCGGAGTTCAGGCAGCGTCGTTGATATATTTCGGCAAACCAGCGTCGAAAATTTCTCGGGGTGAAGCGTGTCTTTTAATCGGAATGCTCAAAGGTCCAACACTGTACCGTCCGGACACAAAGCCAATCGCTGCGAAAAAACGCCGTGACGAAATCATAAATCTCATGCGCAAGAAACGTGTTTTCACGCCTGAAGAAACCAGACTGGCATTGCTCGAAGAATTACCCGTTCGAAAAAATGATCTGCCGTCGAGAGCGTGGCATTTTTCGGACATGGTGCTGAGCTCGAATCCAGATTTTGACGACACGTATTTTCACCAGAGAATTTTTCACACGTCGCTGAATCTGGAAACTCAGACGAAACTTGAAGGAATTTTGCGCCAATCACTCTCGGATTTTCCAAATGAAGTCACGATTTCTGCAGGAGTTGTCGATAATCGTGATGCGTCACTTGTAGCGTGGGTTGGCAATGCGCGCTTTAATCTGAATAATACTCAGAATGCGTCATCATGGGTGGATTGCGGACGTGCTCCGAGATCACCTGGTTCGACTTTGAAGCCGTTTGCGTATTTGCTTGCGATTGAACAGGGAATTTTGACACCGTCGAGTTTGCTTGCGGATACGTCGATGGCATTTTCCGGGCGTGCTCCGAGGAATTTTGACCTGAAATATCACGGGGCTGTCACTGCACGAGTTGCTCTTGCTGAATCGCTGAATGCGCCGGCGGTTCGTGTGTTGCGAATGTCCGGGAATGATCGCGTGCTGAGTTTGATGCGTTCGCTTGGCTTGAAGCATTTAACGCAGAATTCGGAATATTACGGGGACTCGCTGATTCTCGGTGGCTGTGAGGTTACGCTGTTCGAGGAACTTGAGGCTTTCTGTGGCTTGGCGTCGTTGGGAAAATACAGACAGATTTCGCTGCTGAAAGATCAAGATTCGCATTCGGATTGGGATTCAGATTCGAGATTTGCTTCTGAAGCTTCGTGCTGGTTGGTAAACGATATTTTGAATCATCGGGGTAATTTGACGTTATTTGCGCGTGGAACTTTGGGGAGAAAATGGCAGGTTGCGCTGAAAACTGGAACGTCTTACGGATTGCGTGATGCTTGGACGGCTGCGTGGACTCCGGATTATACGACGGTCGTTTGGGTAGGAAGTCCCGAGGGAATTTCCTGGCGCGGATTGGTTGGAGCGAGAGCTGCTGCACCGATTGCTATGAAAATCCTGAGAGTGATTTCGCCGAAGTCAACTTGGTATGAACGTCCTGAAGGTTTAGAATTGCGCCGTGTGTGTTCGGTCTCAGGAATGCCCCCGACAGCAGCGTGTCCGTCGGTGAAATACGAGTGGGCGATCGCCGGAGTAACTCGCACAGTTCCGTGTGACATGCACAAGATCAGAGCCGGAAAATCTATTCTGAGTTTGTCGCCAGAGTTCGCAAATATCGCCAGAAATAATCCCACGTCCAGAGTCGAACGCAGAAATTACGCGCTGAAAATTATTTCGCCAATTCCTGGAGCTTCGTATTTTATCGCGCCGTTTGATCTTGAACGCAAAATCCCGTTGAAATCCGAGGGGGGAGTCAGGCGTGTCTGGTGGTATATCGACGGAGAATTTGCCGGGAGTTCGTCGCCGGATAACACGTTTTTCTGTTCGCTTCAAGACGGAGAGCATTTGGTTAGTGCTGTAGATTCTGCCGGGAAAACTGCGTCTGTGAATGTGAAAGTTTTTACGCCCGGACGACGTGTGAACGATAGCGAGAATAATTTGCTGTTCTGAAAAAATTCACAAGTTTTGGAGAAATGAATCCTGAATGCTAAAATATGAAAAAATACGTAATTATCATAAGCATGTTATAAGCAGAAGGGAGGATTTGAGAATTGCCGTTGATTGCGTGCAGAAGGTGCGGAAAAGCTTTCATTGGAGTTGATAAGGGCAGAGGGAATTTGTGTACGGATTGTTACAGACATTTGGAGTCAGTTTACGGACGCGCTCACGAATATTTGCGAGATCATCCGAATGAGAGATTCGATGTGCGTAAACTTGCGTATGATTGTGACCTGAATTCGTATGATGTGCAGATTTTGGTCGAGATTGGCTGGCTTGAGCGTGACATTCAGACCTACACGAGTTCAGCTGAAGCACGTAAACAACAGGCGGAGGAATTCCAGAGAGAAGTAGACAGATTGAAAGAGAAAAACCAGTTGAGGACATACGGTGGGAAAATTTATGCGCGGGATTACGAGTCTCGCAGGCGTTATAGATGATGGGATTTGAGTTCGAGTTTGAGCGTGAATTTTGTGTAGTGATATTTGCGATTTTGGGAGCGAGTTTCGGCTCGTTCTTGAACGTTGTTGCGCATCGTAGCATCGAGGGGCGTCCATGGTGGGGACGTGAGCGTTCGATTTGTGAGACTTGCAAGCATGAGCTGGGATTTTGGGAATTAATACCGATTTTGTCTTGGCTGTGTTTGCGCGGCAGGTGCAAGAACTGTGGAGCGAGAATTTCAGTGAGATATTTGCTCGTCGAGTTGATAACAGGAATTGCTTTTGCATCAATAATTTTCAGGCACGGATTATCGTTCGAGACTTTGCTGGCGTGCGTGGGAATTTGCGGGATCATGATTAACTCTCTGACGGATATTGAGACCGGAGAAATTTTTGATGCGTACACGTTATCGTTCGTTATTCTGGGATTGCTGCTGAGAATTTACTGGGGATTTGACGCGATACTTGATGGATTTTTTGGAGCGTTGTTTGGCTTCGGAATTTTCGCGCTGATAATAATTCTCTCGCGTGGCGGCATGGGCTGGGGAGATGCGACGTTCATGTCTGGCATGGGAGCGTTGCTCGGCTGGAAACTTGCGATACTTGCGTTTTATATCGGGATCATGTTCGGCGGAATTTGCGTTTTGATATTGCTTTTAATCGGCAAAATTCACTGGGGGAAAAAAGAATCCGTGCCGTTAGTTCCGTTTTTGAGCGTTGGCTGCTACGTTGCATTTTTGTACGGCGACGTAACGTCTAGTTTGCTTTTCTCGTTCACAAGGTCAGCGTGCAGCAAAAATACGAACGAGATAATCAGTGGCAACACAGCTATCCAGATTGCGCGTTCCTGTAAAAATTTGCTCATGAACGTCATGATTGCCGATAAAGAATGCGATGTGATTAGTAATTGCGAGTGTTAATGACCGTGCGGCTTGACGTCTAGTTTGCTTTTCTCGTTCACAAGGTCAGCGTGCAGCAAAAATACGAACGAGATAACCAGCGGCAACACAGCTAACCAGATTGCGCGTTCTTGTAAAAATTTGCTCATGAACGTCATGATTGCTCCACCGGTAAAGAACGTGATTAGTAATTGCGAGTGTTTGCGTAATTTCTGTTTTGCGCTTGAGTTTTCGTGATCCCGGATTACGGACGCGATATTCACGCCGATTTGCCGAACGTGATTCGTTATGAAAGTTGTAGCCATTGGGATTCCCTCGGCTTGTCTGAACGTGTTGAACTGCATCGAACACAGAAAATTTATCATGACCTGCACGATTTGGTGCGGCATCGTCAACGGAATGAAGCCGATTAAGATCAAGACCGTAGCTTCGATACCGACCAGCAAAGTATCCCAGCGCATGAAGTGTGATTTGCGAATTTTCAGCGGCATAACTTCGGATACGATTGTTCCAAGAATATACGCAATCAACGGGATCAAATAATACCCGGCTTCACGAAAATTTCCCTTGCCGAACGCCATAGACATCATGGCAACATTTCCGGTCTGAGCGTTACAGAAAACTCCTCCGCGCATATTGTACGTGTAAAGTCCCATCATTCCGCCAGCAAGCGTCAGTAACTCGAATATGTAATAACGTTCGCATGTCAAGTAAAATTCTTGATTGTTCTTTGCGGCTTTTGGATTAGTGATATTACTCATGATTTTTGCAACCCTTTCTAAACGGACATTTTTCGCAGTTATGATTATGCTTTTGATTTTCAAGCAGGCAATTCTTAGACGCAATTATGATTCTCTCGCGGATATTTTCACAGTCACGTTCTGAATATTCACGCTCAAGATATTTCCCCTCACGCAAGAATACGATCCCAGTTTTGATTTTGCAAGTCGGATTTTTCACGCAGCGGCTCAATGCAAAAGCGTAGAAATCCATCTGTGATTCGTATAATCCATCAGGTGCGTTATCGCTCAAAGTCGTCTTGTAATCCAGCAATTTGTAGAAATCTTGCTCTTGATACAACACGTCAATCGAGCCCGCCAAAATCAGATTACCAAGCTCTATTCTGAATGCGGATTCACGCTTTAGATCCCCGGAGTGTCTGAGCAAATTCACGCCTTCAGGACTAGCGAAAAATCTCAGCAGCCAAACTGTCAATATTTTCTTCACGCTTTCATCACGCCAAACTCCGCGCAATTTCACCGGCAAATGATTCAGGGATTCGCGACTGTTTAGCAATTTCGCAATTTCGGATTCATGATCGCCTGACTTGAGATTAATTTTCGACAAGACCCAATGAGCCAAGCTGCCAATGTCAGCACCGCCGAAAAATTCTGAGTTGTCATCGTTCGCAAAATCTTTCTCCGGACTTTCCCACGTGAGATTGATCCCCTGCAGATATTTTCTACGCCAGGCATTGCCGCAAAATTCGTAGAGTGAAAATGACGTCGCAGAAATCTGTCGCAAATGTGTGTTAATTCTCGCAAGATTCACTCGCTGCAAATTTGGCAAATCCTGAGTATTATCCGGCTTATCCAGCATTTGAATCTGGATTTTGGATTCGGATTCAGGTTCGGAGTCTTGCATGTATTCAGCTGCGTGTTCGAACAGAATTTTCGCCCAGGAATTTTCGTAGGCTTCACCGGATTCTTTCAGAAGTGAGCAGAATATAAGGCTGTCCTGCGCACGTGTTGCTGCAACGTAGAATAAGCGCAAGTCTTCCTCACGTTCGCCCTGTTCGTTGAGTAGCTTGTCCCAGTCTGAGATTTGCAAGTCAGATTCTGAATCGAAAATTTCGGGTTTCATTTCATCGGGAATATCGCTGAAGACCAAGCCCAATTCTCGTGACGCTCTGAGATTGTCGTAGTGTTCACTGTGAGTTGTCTTTGTTTCGAAGATTGCGACGGCTGGATATTCGAGGCCTTTTGAACCGTGAATAGATATTAATGAGACAGCGTTCTCGTTTTTATCGCGCCATGACGGTTCATCGAGAGTAACGCCGCCGCTCATAGCACGCCCGAGCCATTCACTGCAAGCCGACAATCCAGAAACTCCGCCCTCCTGAAAACTCATCGCGATTGAAATTGCCTGACGCAAATTACGGATTATTCGCAAGCGATTCTCGAATTTGTAATCAGTCAGCCAGGATCGATCACGGTCAAAGATTTCTATCACTGAAGCTGCGCCTTTTATCTCGCCGATTAATGCCAGGTGTTCGAGCCTGTGAAAAATTTCGGGGAGTTCCTGTTCGAGAATGCTGATGATTTTTCGATTGCTGTCTTGTGAGCGTAATTTCAGGATTCTCAGCGCGTCCGATTCATTTGCGCCGGAGAATGGCGACATTAGCCAGCCAGCAACAGATGCGTCGTCGTTGAAATCTGCACATGCACGCAACATGCTTATAATATCGCTGACTTCACCGCGTCCGAAATATCCCGTGCTGCGATCCTGAATAGTTTTTATTGCGAACGAGGCAAAAGCTTCCTCCAGAATTTCGTAATGAGTTCGGCTTCGGCATAACACAGCGAAGTCTGCAAATTCAATCGGGCGAATCATTTGCGAATCTTTGTCCCAGATTGTGAGCTTGTTATCGACACAGGTTCTGACTTTCTGAGCTAATTTCAGCGCGAGATTTTTCACGGAGTCTGAGTCGTATTTTACCTGAAAGATCGTCTCGAAGTCTTTCATGGTGCCGTTGTTGCGTTCTGGTGAAATTTCTGCCGGTTGAATGCGCTTGTAGCTGAGTTTTGACATTGCCGCGGAATTTCCCAGACTGTGTTTCCAGATTGAGCCGAAAATTCTGTTTATGCGTTCGAGCAATGACGGGCGCGTTCTGAAACTTACGTCGAGAGTAACACGCTCGGAAGCTGCGTCGATTGCTTGAGCGAATAGTTCGGGTTCAGCGTGCCTGAATCTGTAGATTGACTGTTTGGGATCGCCGACTGCGAAGAAGCTGTTGTTCTCGGACTGGTCAGCCAGTGCGCAAATCATTCGGTATTGCAGCGGGTCTGTGTCCTGAAACTCATCGACAAGAATGTGCGCGAAATTTTTCGTGACGGCTCCTTCTTCGATTGCTTGCAAAGCGTGAGAGATCATATCTGAGAATGACATGATTCCGCGACGACGCTTAGTAATGTCCCAGATTCCCCAACACAGTGCGCAGAATTTTATCAAGACGCTGCGTAATTCGAGTTCCTGAGTTAAGATTTTTGTGTCGAGATTTTGCGTGATTTTCGTGATCCGCTTTGGCTGGGAACTTCGCCATACTCCGAATGTTACGCCGAGAAATTCTTTCAAGCTTTTGAACGGTTCGCCTGTGCTTGCCCTGAGATTTTTGCTGGTGAGTTTCGTGTAGAAATCTCTTGGCGTGAAATCGTCGTGATGATTTAAAATTTCGTTGAACATGCGAGCGTTTTCGTAGCCTTTGGATTTCGGATTCGGCTCTGGCAAGTCGTGAATGTTTTGCCAGTTTGAGTAAATTTGCTCCCAATGTTGCGAGAGAATTTTTGTGACGGGGATTTTTGCGCGTTCGATTAGTTTTGGCTCGTCGGAATTTGCGAGGACCTCACGCCATGAAAGCCCACGTGAAGCATGCAAGTCTGAAAAATCTTCAGCAAGCCTCGTGAGAAATTCTGCGCCCCATTTGTTGACTGCTGCGGATAGTGTTGAATTGCTGTCTAGGAATTTTGCCGTGTCGTTTAGAAATTTTTCGTGAGAAGCTGTTAGTGAATGCAGATTTGAGTACGCGAGTGCAAGCCTGATTGACAGCCAGAAATCTGACTGTTGACGCGGAGAAATTACAGATGCAGTTGGGTCTAAGTCAAGAGAAAGCCCGGACTGTTTGAGCAATCGTGACGCGAACGCATGAATTGTTGAGATCCAGGATTGTGCGAGTGAAGCTGAGATTTCGGATTTTGAATCAGGAAAGCGATTCTGGATTCGTTTTTTCATGTCGTTTGCTGCTGCCTGAGTGAATGTCAGCGTTAATATGTCATTCGGCGTGAGTTCGTCCTGAAGCAAGATCGAGAAATAACGCTGTGATAATACCCAGGTTTTTCCAGTTCCGGCTGATGCGTCTACTGTGATGCGATTTGCGCGTGATTGAATTGCGATTTGTTGATTTATATTTGCGTTTGGCATGATTATGATTTTAGCAAGATTCTTGCGTGTTCGAGAGCCTGTGTTATATCCGGCTGACCTGAGAGCATTCGTGCAATTTCCTGAACTCGTTCTTCACCGGAAATTTCACGTGTGAATGTTTCGGAATTTTCGCGACATACGAGAATATGCTTTTCACCGAGAGCCGCGATTGATGCCTCGTGAGTTACGAGAATGACCTGGCATTTTTTCGAGAGATTCTTCAGCTGCATTCCGGTTAAGACAGCCGCACGTCCACCTAAGCCAGCTTCAACCTCGTCGAAGATTATCACGGGTGTGAGCCAACGTTCCGGAAGCGAGATTTGCAGCGCGAGTAATAATCTGCTGAGTTCACCGCCGGACGCGATTTTTTCCGCACGACCTGAACGCAATCCCTCGGATAATACGAACTCGATTTCGTCCGCACCGGTGCTGCGTAATTTTGGCAGCGGCTGGAACTTGATCGCGAATTTTATATCCTGCATTCCAAGACTTGCGAGAATATTATTCACACGTTCGGATAATTCTGAGGCGCAAATTTGCCGGGCATGACGCAATTCCAGAGCAAGAATATTTGCCTCGCGTCTTAACTCGAAAGTTTCGCTGGATAATTTCTCGGAGTCCTGTTCGCTGTTTTCGAGCCATTTGAGCTTTTCGCGCATTTCTGAGCAGAATTTTATGAGTTCGCTTTCGTCTGAGATATTCGTGATGCGCTTGAGCTTTCGCAGTGCCCCGAGGCGTGATTCGATTTTGTCGCGTTTTATCTGTTCGGCTTGGATTTGTTCGTGCGATATGTTGAGCGTTCTGAGGATTTTGTCGAGATTGTCGAGTGAATGACTTGCGATTTTGCGATTTTCGGCTGTGAGTGAAGCAGCAATATTTTCGAATGCAGAGCGCACGTTTTCGAGCAATCCCTCGCCGGATAGACCGCCAGTCAGGATATTTAGATTGAGAATCGCTTTTTCGAGTGCGGAGATTTTGTGTGAAGTGTCGGATAGCGCATTTTCGAGCGATGTCTGCAAATTCTGCTCAGGCTGTGCGAGATTCATGAGCTGGAAAATTTCGCGGTAATTTCCGTAAGTTTTCTCAGTTTCGGAGCGTAGTTTTTTCATCGCGCGCAAATTCAGGTTAGATTGTTTTGCGAGTTCGAAAGTTTTCTGAAATTCCGGGATTAATTCGCTCTTGATATTCTCTGGCAGACATGAGTCCAGCAATTCGAGTTGCTTGTCTTGATTCAGCAGGTCCAGATTCGCAAACTGGCTCTGAATTTTCATGAGTGAGTTTATCAAATCTGATGCTTTTGAAGCCGGCACTGTGTCAGAATTGATTCGTGATTTTGAGCGACCTGAACTTGAGACGCTGCGTGAAATTTTTAAGCCGTTGTAGAATTCCGCGCAGACTTCGCCACGAGCTTCACCCGCACGAATGAATTTGTTGTATGCGCGTGATGCTGCGATTAATTCGAGAGAACGTATAATGCTGCTTTTTCCCGAGCCGGATTCGCCTGTGATGACGTTTAATCCGGGATAAAAATTTATTTTCGCGTCGGATATGCCGCCGATGTTCTTGATTTGCAAAGATTTAAGCATGTGATAATTTTACGCGTTCTCCCCAGCCTAATTTCTCGTTGACGATGTCCAGGAATGATTTGTTCTCGAGAGTGACGGTTCTGATTTTTTTTGAGCAAGATAATTTCACGTCGATCCTGTCACCAGGGAAAACTTCGTATGCTAATTGTCCGTCCTGAGTGAGCATAATATCCCGTGAAGCTCCCCGAGGGATCAGTGATATGCAATCGTCTTTTGATGCGAGAATCGGTCTTGAATACAGCGTGTGTGCGCAAAGTGGCACGAGTAATAATGCGTCCATGTGCGGCGGAATTATCGGGCCTCCAGCTGATAGCGCGTAAGCAGTTGAGCCGGTTGGCGAGGAAATTATCACACCGTCAGCAGGCAACACGCAGAAAAACTTGTCGTTAAATCTGATTTCGATTTGTAATAATCTTGCGATTGCGTTTGTGTTGAGAACTACGTCGTTTAGAGCGTAGAGTTTGTGAAGCTGTGAGCCATCGCGGTTAATCGTGCAGGATAATACGTCGCGTTCAAGTATTTCGAATTTGCCGCTGATTATGTTTTGCAGATCGAGTTCGACCTGTTCGGGCTTGCTTGACGCTAAGAATCCCAGATTGCCAAGATTGATCCCGTGCAGAATAATTTCTGTTCCCAGGATATATCTAGCAGCTCGCAGAAAAGTTCCGTCACCACCGATTACGATTGCTAATTTTACGGTTTTGAGCCATTGTTCGTCGTCAAGTCCCGAAGTTGTCAGAGCGCTGGCTTCCTGATGAGGCAAGAGAAACGGGCAATTATTATCAAGTCCCCATTGGAGTAGAAATTTCGCCATGTTTACGGCTTCAGGCTTTCGAAGATTGACTATCATTCCCAAGTTTTTCATGATGAGCTTATCTCGCAAATTCTGTGTAGAGCATACTGGCTTGAATGTCGCGATTGTTCTGGTATTTGCCGCTCTTGTAAGTTTCGAATGGCTTTGTTACGGTGTGATAATAGATCTGCGCGATTGATACGCCCGCGAAAATTCTCACCGGCTGCACGCAGAATAATTCCAGCGTCCAGTAGCCCGCGAAACCAACGTCACCAAAGCCTGCTGTGACATGAATGCAAATGCCGAGCCTGCCGATTGATGACCTGCCCTCGAGCATTGGGATCAAGTTTTCAGTCCGGGTAAATTCGACGGTGCGTCCCAGATATAATTTCCCGGGTTGCAAAATGAATCCGGATTCTGGAATTATGATTCGCTCGGTTGGATTTTGCGCGCGCATGTCGAGTAAATCGTTTTTGTATACGAGTAATTCATTGTGCAGCGAAAGATTATAGCTGTTCGAGTTGATTTTGCTTTCGTTGAACGGGTCGATTATTATGTCTGAGCCGATTCGTTTTTTAATCTCGATGCCTGATAGAATCAAAAAAACACTCCCTTAGATTATATGCTTAGATTACACGTGAAAAATATTGCCTGAAAAACGCTGATATAATAATACAAAAATTATTTTAGTACGAAAAATTTATCACGAATGACATGAATAACAAGAATATCAAGAATATCAAGAACATAGCGATAAAAGAAGTAAAGCAATTAGCGAAAGATTCTCAGTTCATGACAACCGGCGTGATCTCGAGATTAACTCAGCGCAAAGATCGCAATGATAACCCGTTCTGGGATATTACGCTTAGTGACAAGAGCGGCGATTTAGATGCGAAAATCTGGGGCGGCTCAACGTGGTGGAGCTTGCTTGACGGCGATGAAGTGCCGATTGACCCGATGAGTTCGGATTTGAAATTTCTCGGATCAGTCGTGTCGATTTCGGGTAAGACTTCGGAATTTCGTGAGCAGTTGCAGTATAACGTCAGCGACTTGTATTATCTCGACCCAAGCGAAAATCCCAGGGAAAATTATACGAAACGCTCACCGATTTCTGACGAGGAACTTGAGAGCAGATTCCGGAATTTGTTAGAGCAGGTTTCGGAGCCGCTGAGAAAATTTTTGCAGCACGTGTTTTTCGAGCGAAATTTGTGGGAGAAATTCAAAGTTTATCCGGCAGCGATTTCGATTCATCATGCGTATGTTGGCGGATTGCTTGAGCATTCGTTGAGTGTCGCGAATTTGGGACTGGAGATTGCTAAGCATTACGACGCGTTCAAAGTTCCGGTGAATAAAGATCTCGTGATTGCTGGAGGATTGCTTCATGATCTGGGAAAACTGTACTCGTATAATAACGTGCCGCTCTCACAGATGAGTCTCGACGGAAATCTGCTTGGACACGTGTCGCTTGGTTATGAGAAATTCATGCAGTTTGCTGAGAGTCAGAATTTGGATTCGCGCTTTGTCACGGCGATTTCGCATATAATAATCAGCCATCACGGAAAACCTGAATTTGGCTCACCAGTTGCGCCGATGATGCCCGAAGCGTTAATTGTGAGTGCAGCCGATAATCTCGATTTCCAGTTGAATTACTGGCGCTGTCAGATTGAAGACTTGAATCCGCAGTTTGAAATGACGGATTACTTGCCGCTGTTGGAGCGAAAATTCTGGCGAGGATTTCCGGATTATAATTTGCAGCCATGAGTTACGCATTGAAAATTTCCCGAGAAGATGATGACAGGCGCTTGGACAGGTTTCTGCGTTCGCAATTCAAGAATGTAGCCTTGTCCGAGATAATGCGTGCGATTCGCAAAGGTGCAATTCGTGTGAATGCGTCGAGAGTTAGAGATCCAGGTGTTCACGTGTTCGATGGCGATGAGTTACTCGTGCCGTGGGCGTTGGATTCGCGCGATGAATCTGCAGATTTTACAGATTTTGCAGCCAAGAAATTTGCCAGGAAATTTTCGGATTTGGGAAACGTTGGGATTATTTACAAGTCTGAGAACGTGCTAATCCTGAATAAACCCGCGGGGATTTTGGTTCAGCCGGATGTTGCCGGTGGAGATAGCATTGTCACGAGAGCAGTTTCGCTTTTTGGCCGAGCGTTTGCGGTTCACAGGCTTGATCGTAACACGACCGGAGCGATTGCACTTGCGTTACACGGTGATTCGTCTCGAGCGCTGATTGAATTATTCAGGGAACGTTCGGTTAAGAAATATTACGCAGCGATTGTTTCCGGAGAGATAAAGAATCGCTATGAATTTGAGATTAACGCGCCACTGAAGAAAGACTCGCAGAATAATATCGTGAAGGTTGATTTGACTGACGGATTGCCAGCGATTACGCTTTGCAGAAAGTTGACCGGAGATTCGCAATATTCGCTTGTTATGCTGGAACTTGTCACGGGCAGAACTCATCAGGCACGCGTACACATGTCACACGTTGGACACCCAATAATCGGCGATAGGAAATACGGATTGTTCAACGCAAAGACTGACAAGAAAATCAAGCGACCGTTATTGCACGCATACGAGATAAGCTTTCCTGACGATTTGCCCCCTTCGATTGCAGAACTGGAGGGCAAAATTTTTCGTGCGCCTTTGCCAGCTGATATGCAGGAATTTATAAAGCTTCGTGCTTGGGATATTGAGTTATGAAAATCGGGAAAATTATTTTTAAGCTTATGATTGCGACGGCTGTGTCGATTATGTTTTATTACGCGCTGAGTTATGTCGTAATTCGCAAGTGGAGTAATACGGAATCGATAATTGTTGAAATTCTCGCAGCCAATGATGAACATGAGAAAATTCTCGAAGGCACGGATTCAGGGAAAGATAATTATCGCGTGTTTGAGCGTGAGATTGTAATTTCGCCGCTATCGAATCCGAATTCGAATGTGCAGAA
Organism: uncultured Synergistales bacterium; assembly: GCA_905233725.1. Lineage (GTDB taxonomy): Bacteria > Synergistota > Synergistia > Synergistales > Aminobacteriaceae > JAFUXM01. The sequence continues at coordinate 53,346 of CAJOEM010000003.1, read as the reverse complement.
AATCACGGTTTCACGCCTTGAGAACATGGGCGTTGATATAGTCGTCGGGAAAAAATATTTGCTGATTTGGGACGTGTTTGAAGACGGCACGCTGCAATATTCGGTTTCAGATGCGTTTCGAGTGCCTGAAGTCGGAGCGTTTATTGTCGGAGTTTTTCTGACGGTGATATTGCTTACTGGCAGATCTGGATTATACGCAGTGTTAGGATTATTCGCGTCGATTGGGATTTTGATATTCGTGATGATCCCGTTAATTGTGAAGGGCTGGTCTCCGGTTATGCTGTCGATGGCGAGCGTGTTTATAATTTCGACGCTGACGATTCTTTGCGTAGTTCGCCGTTCGCGATATAGATTCGTCGCGTTATTGGGAAGTCTTGGCGGAGTATTTTGCGGATTTGCTGTTGGCATGATAGTCGTTTATGCCTGGCAGTTGAACGGTCTTGGCGGAGAAGGTGCAGCATTGTTAGCTTCGACTTTACCCGGCTTGAACATGCGCGGGATTTTGCTTGCGTCGATCATGGTCGGAGCGATTGGAGCAGTGCTTGATGTTGGAGTTTCGATCACGGCTTCGATGTCAGAATTTGTTGATTATGACCCGGAGATCCCGTTGGATAGATTATTGCTGGCAGGTCTGAACGTTGGCAATGAAGTTTTAGGCAGTATGATTAACACGCTGATATTGGCGTATATTGGCAGTTCGTTGCCGATGGCTGTGTTAATATCCAGCGGCGGTGTGAATATCGCAGGAATTTTGAATGACCCGTATATTGGACAGGAAATTATTCAGAGCTTGGCGGGCACGTTAGGATTATTATTTACGATTCCGGTTACAGCGTTCTTTTTCGTAATTCAGGAGGGAATAAAGCGTCGAGATGAGTGAGTTTAGCGGAAATATTGCAGTAATAGACGTTGGCAGCAATTCGGTGAAAATGCGAATCGGTCGTCTCAGTGGCGAAAGGAAATTGTTGATAATTCGTGATGAGACAGAAGTTACGAAATTGGGAAGGTTCGTGCTGAGTGATATTCAGGGGAAGAATTTCAAGCGCGAGAATTTTGTCAAGACGATTGACGCGATAAAAAAGATGGTATCACAGGCTCGTCATGCGAGTGAGATAATTCTTGTCGGCACGATGGCGCTGCGTGCGGCTGATAATTCGGAGGAGTTTCTGAACGCGGTTCGTGAAGAGACGGGCTATAATATCCGGATTTTGTCGGGTCAAGAAGAGGCTGAATACTCGTGGCTGGGTGCGATTCATGATATAAGCAAGAGTGAAGATGATAATATCGTGATGTTTGATTCCGGCGGAGGCAGCACGGAATTTGTTTTCGGACGCGGCTCTAAGATTGAGAAAGTTACGAGTGTCTCGATTGGAGCGGTGAATATCACGGAGAAATTTTTCGCGAACCAGGAGATAATCAAGCGCAGAAATATTACTCAGGCTCTGGAATATATTGCTGAGAAATTGCACGAATACGGCATTCAAAATCTTTGTGAGAGTCCTGAACCGGTGAAAATTATCGGAGTTGGCGGCGGAGTTGTCGCGATGGCTGGAGTGAAAAGTGCGAACGAGATATTCATGCCGTCGAATTTACACGGAATGCGCATAACTCAGCGAGATGTCAGGCGTCAGATAGAATTGTACTCGTCATTAACTTTGAGGGAACGTCAGAATATAATCGGCTTGCCGGCGAATCGTGCGGACGTGATTTTGGGAAGCGCGTGCATAGTGCATGAGATCCTGAAGAATTTTGCGCGTTCGAGACATGAGTGTTTCTGCACGGTGAGTATTAACGGATTGAGAAACGGAATATTGATCGAGAGATTTTTGCAGCGTTAAGATGTTAAGCTGAGATGTTAATATATAGACTGGGGTGAAAAAATTGTTACTTGAACTGATGTCAAACGGAAGTCTAGCACAGTTGCCGCCGGATAATATCCCAGAAGGTCTGAAGTTACCTGATAGCCCGTCGGTGATGCTGCTGTTGCCGAGGAATAAGTATTTATTGGGGACGGAAACTTTTTCAAAAACTCCGAAATGGGTATATTGTCCGGAGAATCAGAAAATTACGGACGTGAATCTGTATGATGGCGAGAATTTGTGTTTGCCGGCATCGTCTGAGAATTTGAGCGAGCAGATTATATTGTCGAGCAAGACAGTGAATGAGCTGAATCGGGAATTATATTCGCAGATGGAGCCACCCGGGGAACATTTTTCGACGGTTTTGATATTGCAGTCGATTTTGAAGAGCAGCAATTATGTTTCGGGACAAGCTTTAACGCGGGAATTTGCAAGAGCAGACGAGCGTGAATTTATGTCGATGCTGGGAGAAAATCCGCTTTTGTTCAAGATATATTGGGCAGTTAGATTTGCTATGGTTCGCAACGAAATGGAACACGTCGTGCAGATTGAACGTTGGACGAAATTTCATGACGTATTTGAAGATTATCTTGCGCAGAATCACGATGGCGATTTTGAAAATGATTCTGGATTCCGGATTTGGTTTTCGATTCTTGAAATGCCCGATGAGAAAATCATGCGCGAGATTAACGAACTGGAATTTTCGCGTGATGATATTGAGAGAGCCTTGAACCAGAAAGTTTCTCCGGTGAGAATATATAATCCGAACTCGGGCTGGCTTGTTTTGGCGAGATTCGGCTTTGATGAGGCTGGGGCGTTTTTCATGTGGCAGTACGTGAAATTTGACCTTTGGAAAAAATTCGAGAGCAGGCGCGCAAATATTCAGGACATGATTCTCGCGCTCTGGGGAGCATATGAAGTTGACCAGGCCGTGAGAGAGCGTCTGAAATACAAGAAAGGAGAGGACGTGAGCTAGACATGAAAGTTATATTCTCGGGTGTGACGAAAGTTTTCGAACCTGATATTGCTGCGTTGCTTGATGTTTCGTTCAAGATTGAACAGGGCGAATTTGTTTTCGTGATTGGCGCGACTGGCTCTGGGAAATCTACGCTGCTTAGATTAATGACGCGCGAGATTTTGCCGACGAAGGGCGTTGTCGAGATTGGCGACGTGAATTTGCGAAAAATGCGCAAGGCAGACATTCCGTATTACAGGCGCGATGTTGGATTAGTTGCTCAGGATTTCAAGCTGATTCCGAGTTTGACGGTTTTCGAGAATATCGCGTTCGTTATGGAAGCTATGTCTATGCCGCGCTCAGTTGTTGAGGATCGTGCCAAAGAAGTTATTAACCGTGTCGGATTGTGGCGCAGAAGGCACATGAAACCTGCGCAATTATCCGGCGGAGAACAACAGAGAGTTTCTATTGCGCGAGCGTTGGCAAATTCCCCGTCGCTGTTCATAGCGGATGAGCCAACGGGAAATCTTGATTTTCATACGGCAGCCGATGTCATGAAAATATTATTTGACATAAATTCTGCAGGCGCTACGGTTATAATGTCAACGCATAATCAAAGCATAGTGAACGCTGCACGCCAACGTGTGCTTGAACTCGACGAGGGCAAATTAGTTCGCGATGAGCAAAGAGGAGGTTATACGGTGTAATGACTGCGTTTAAATATGTGTTACGCGACACGTGGCGATTAATAACGCATCATTGGGTTTTGGGATTATTGACGCTTATCACTGCCGGCGTAATGTTATGGATTTTGGGAGTTACGACGCTGTTCTCGCTGAATCTTGAGAACTTGCTTTCGAAACTTGAGAGTGAATTAGTCGTTCAGGCGTATTTGAAGCGCGATAATACGATTGATGTCGAGAAAATCACAGCTGAGATTAAGACTTTGCCCGGAGTAGCTAACGTGAAAGTTTTCTCACCGTCGGATTCTCTGGCGAAATTGCAGGAAAAGATGGGCTCGCAGTCTCGTGCTTTGGACATGCTCGGGGATAATCCGATTCCGTGGAATTTCGAGATTCACGTGAACAATGCTGTTGATGTTGAGCCACTGGTTGAAAATTTGCAGGAAATGCCTGAAGTTGACGATGTAGTTTACGCAGGAATGGTCGTGCGCAGAATTTCGGCGTTGTCGAGTGTTTCGTCGAGAGCTGCGTTAGTTATGTTCGTGCTTTCGGTTATAATTACGGCGTTGGTTGTTTATAACACGATTCATATTTCGCTTTATTCGCGCCGTGATGAGATTGGCATCATGTACTTAGTCGGCGCAACTCGTGCGTATATTGCTACACCGTTTGTTCTCGAAGGAACGTTGTTGGCTTTACTCGGAGCGTTACTTGCTGGCGGCGGAATAATTGCTGCGTATTTCCCTGGGACGGTATTGTTGCAGAATAGCTTGTCGTTCTTGTCGTCGAGTTTGATAACGGATCGGAATATTATAATCAGATTTTGCTTATTGCTCGCGGGATTTGGCGCAACTTTGGGATGGGTTTGCAGCTATTTAATCGTCACGAGATTTATTAACGCGATTACGAAGCCGCTTTAGCATGAATAATTAGCATGAATAATAATAAAACGATATTAGTTGCGTTAATCTTGCTTATTCTGCCGTGTGTAGCATTCGGGGCTGCCGCGAAAAAAACTCAGGTTAAAGCAAAAACTCAGCCTCAGACGATTGATGCGAAAATTGCTGCCGAAGAGAAAAAACGTAGCGATTTGACAAAGCAAATTCAGGAGTACAAGACCCAGATTAAGCAAATGGGCGTAAAAGTCGAGGGATTGCTCACGAAAGTAAACACGCTGCAACAGGACGAGTCGATGGCGCGTCAGGAGCTTACGGTTCTGGAGCTGCAGAATGAGAAGATTCAGGATAATATTAATGTCTTGAACGTGAATATTCGGGACGAGCAGGTCAAGATTAACGAGTTGACTGAGAAGATGCGCGGAATTTTGCTGGATATGTACAAGTACAGGTCATCGAGTGAAATGCGCACGTTATTTGCGTCGCGTAGTGTTTTTGAGGCGGCAGAGATGGCGTATTTGCTCAAGCGTGTGAATGATCGTGACGAGGAAATTTTGTCGCAGTTGTACGCTAAGTTGCAGAATCTGGATTTGTCGAAACGCACGATGGACGACCAGCAGGCGAAATTGCGCGAGAAAACTCAGGCTGTGAAAACTCAGCGCGATAAATATAATAAGAGCATTAAAGAGACGAACGCGTTCATCACAAGCATTCAGAAAAAGAAGGCTCTGGCAGAAAAAGCAGCACGTGAAGCCGAACAAGCTCAGAAAGCAGCCGGTGTATTAATCGCCTCACTGCAGAAAAAACGCGATGCAGAACGAAAACAGAAAATTTATATCTCGCTTTCAGGTAGTGGCGCTGGCAAGAAAATATTTATTCATCCGGTTCAAGGGAAAATTTCGAGCAATTACGGCTACAGGAATCACCCGATTTTGAAGCGCAGAATTTTGCACTCAGGAATAGATATTGCTGCACCGAATGGAACTCCGGTTAAAGCTGCGGCTGCTGGAGAAGTGATTTATGACGGCTGGATGCGCGGCTACGGTCGAGTTGTTGTTCTGGATCACGGCAGAGGCTATTCGACTTTGTACGGGCATTTGTCAGCAAGTCTCGTGAAAACCGGTCAAGTTGTGCAATCAGGTCAAGCAATAGCGCGAGTTGGCAAGACTGGCAATACAACAGGTTATCATTTGCATTTTGAAGTCAGAGTTTTCGGAACGCCTGAGAATCCTGCGAAATATATGAAGTGATTAATTTTTTTTCGAGGAGGTTTAGATAGTTCGAATGAGAAAGATTTCGAGAGTTTTTTTCAGCGTAATTATGATCGTGATTATGTTTTTTGGACTTGCGTTCGGAGCGAATATTGACTCGCAGATCAAGAAACAGCAGCGCAACAAGAAAGATATTGACAAGAAAATTCAGCAATATAACACGATTATCAAGCAAAAGTCCAAGCAATCGCAGACGCTACTTGGCAAACTCGGCAAATTAAAGCGTGGTGCAAGCGATTCACAGGAGAAAATTGATGTGTTAGAGCGCGAAAATTCCAAGCTGCATACGTCGATGGCGAGTTTAAACCAGAATCTTGCGAACATAGAACGTGATATTAAGCTCATGTTGCAAATGCTCAGTGCGAGATTGACGGACATGTATAAATATTCGCCGCCGGAAAATAGTCTGAGTTTGCTTTTGTTCTCAGAAGATGCGCATGATGCTTTGAACACGGCGTACTTGCTGAATAGATTTGCAGCTCAGGATCAGGCGGTTTTGGCGGAATTGCTGAATAAGCAGAGTCAGTTACAGGCGCTTAAGTCAGAACTCGAACGTGATCGCAGGCAAATTCAGAAGCAGACGGACGAGCTGAGGAAAAAACGCGCTGAGTATGATAATAATATCAAGCAAACGGACGCGTTGTTGAAAGATGTTCAGAGTGCGCAGAAAAAGGCTGAAACTGCTGCCGCGGAATTAGTCGCCGCTCAGAGGGAAGTCGGCAACAAGATAAACTCGCTCATGAAGAAAAAGAAAGCTGCTCAAGCTCAGGCATCCAGTCAGACAAGAATCGTCATGAACGGTCCAAACGTCACGAAGACTAACACAAAGACAAATACGAAATCGAACGCGAAATCTAACACGAAGTCCAACTCGAATACGCAAGCTACACCGGCTGCGTCATATTCCGGCACAGCTCCCACGAGATTATCCTGGCCAGTGAACGGCAGCGTCTCAGTTCCGTACGGTTCGAGAGTTCATCCAACGTTTAAGACAAAGATTTTTAACTCAGGAATTGATATTAAAGCCGCATCTGGAACACCGGTGAAGGCTGCTGCGTCAGGTGAAGTTTTATATCAAGGCTGGCTGCGTGGATTTGGTCAGGTTGTAATAATCGATCATGGCGGCGATTTATCGACTGTGTACGCACATTTGAGTTCAACGTCGGTTCGTGAAGGCAGCGTAGTTAATGCCGGGACTGTGATCGGGCGCGTTGGAAATTCCGGGACGGATTCAGATTTCGCGTTGCATTTCGAAGTCAGAAAGAACGGTTCTGCGCAAAATCCCATGAATTTCTTGCGAAAATAATTTGTGTATTTGCTATAATTTTTCGGAGGCAGGTGTTTGAATAAATTGCGTTATTTAAGAAAAATTGCTGTTGTAATATTAATTGCGAGTGTCGGATTTGTTGCGTGTGCATTGGCTGCGGATTTTTCGGAAGCTGATTTCAATCGGATTTCGCCGTTTAATATTTCGCCGGTGAGATCACTATGGTTGTTGCGCCAGATTCGTTATATTATCGAGAATTATCAGGTTGACGCTGACCAAAAAGAAACTTCTGAGGACGATTTGCTTTACGGTGCAGCGCGCGGAATGGTCGAAGCATGGAAAGATCCGTATACGAGATTCGTTTCGCCATCGCAGCTCAAAGATGAAGAGATTGAACTCGAAGGTCATTACGGCGGCTTGGGAATGTATATCGGCGAGCGTGACGGGCAAATTCTTGTCATAGCCCCAATGGAAGATTCTCCGGCTGAAAAAGCAGGTTTGAAAGCGAAAGATCATATCGTGAAAGTGAATGACGATGTGGTTTTGGGCTGGACTTCGGATCGAGTTGTGCAGAAATTGCGCGGTGAGCCTAACACACAAGTTACGGTTTGGGTGCGTCGTGAAGGCGAGGAAGAATTGCTTGAGTTCAAGATTACGCGTGAGATTATCAAGCTCAAGAGTGTCAGGTATGAGATGCTCTCGGATGATATTGCGTATTTGAAGCTCACACAGTTCAAGCATAACACGGATCAAGAGGCGCGCAGTGCGTTGCGTGAAATGATACGTAAAGGCGCACGGGCATTGATTCTGGATTTAAGAAATAACGGCGGCGGCTTGCTTGATGCGTCGGTTAAAATCGTCAGCATGTTCTTGAAGGACGGTCCGGTTGTCGAAACTCGCGGTCGTTCTGAGCGTGCGAATGAAAAGTATAGCGTCGATAAATCGCTATTCATGACGGATATGCCGATGACGGTTTTAATCAACGGCGGCAGTGCGAGTGCGTCGGAAATTGTCGCGGGTGCATTGCGCGATCGTGGCAGATCGAAATTAATCGGCGAGAAAAGTTTCGGCAAAGGCTCAGTGCAGACTTTGTTCCCGTTGACTGATGGTTCTGGACTTTATGTTACTATTGCAAGATATTACACGCCGTCGGGAGTTGTGATTGATCATGTTGGACTCTCGCCTGATATTGAAGTCAAGGGAGAGCCGGATCGAAATATCTCGAACGATGTGCAGTTGCAGCGAGCAATTCAGGAAGTCAAGAAGAATTTTAGAAAATAATTTTTAAGGAGTTGTAGATTTAATCTTGAGTAAAAACGTAGATCTTTTGGTCGGCTCACAATGGGGCGACGAAGGTAAAGGCAAAGTTGTTGACGTACTCGGCTCTGATGTTGATGTTTTTGTGCGCTATCAGGGCGGTGCAAATGCCGGTCACACGGTCGTGGCTGATGGTCAGAAAGTTGTTTTCAAGCTGCTGCCGTCTGGAATGCTTTATCCTGGGAAATTATGCATTCTTGGGAATGGTCTTGTTATTGATCCGGAGCAATTCTTGAAGGAAACTTCGGAGCTGTATTCCAGAGGACAGGATCGCGCGAGATTAGCAATCAGTCCGCACGCACACGTAGTCATGCCGTATCACAAGCTGCTGGATAAATTACAGGAAGAAGCACGAGGCAAAACTCGTAAAATCGGCACAACTGGCCGTGGCATTGGTCCGTGTTACGTTGACAAGTATTCGCGTTCGGGTTTAAGAATTGAGGATTTGTTGGACGCGGATTTGCTGCGTGAGCGATTGAGTTATGTTCTTGAAGAGAAGAACTCGCTGATCACGAAATTGTATAATCACAGCCCGTTGCCGTTCGATGAGATTTACGAGCCGGCGAAAAATTGGGGAGAAGCTCTGAAGCCATACGTTGCTGATGTTCGAGCGTTGTTGCGTCAGGCGGTTGATGATGGCAAGCATATTTTACTCGAAGGTGCTCAGGCTGCGCTGCTTGATATTGATCACGGGACGTATCCGTATGTTACGAGTTCATCGACTTCAGCTGCAGGTGCGTTCACAGGCACTGGACTTGCTCCCAGAGATTTGACGCGAACGATTGCAGTTGTGAAAGCTTACACGACGCGAGTTGGTGAAGGTCCATTCCCGACGGAAGATTTCACGGAAGTTGGCGAGACTTTGCGCAAGAACGGCGGAGAATTTGGCGCTGTTACGGGTAGACCAAGACGCTGCGGCTGGCTGGACATGCCTGCGTTAAAATACGCGATGGAACTGAACGGCGCGGACGTGATCGCATTGACGAAACTTGATGTCTTAACCGGCATGGGAAATATAAAAGTCTGTGTCGCTTATGAGCATAACGGCGAGAGATTCGACACGTGGCCGACAGATATGCGCATGCTGAGTGAGATCACGCCGCTTTACGAGACGCTGCCGGGTTGGAACGAGGATATTTCGTGGTGCAAGAACGTCGAAGAATTACCGGCAAACGCTCAGGCTTATATCAAGTATATCGAGCAGAATTTGAAGACACCGATTGGCTTGATTGGCGTTGGACAAGATAGATCTCAGACGATTGTGAAGGGCATGTAAATATTTTGCATGAATATTTTGCATGTACGTAGCTGATATAAAATTTCTCACGCCAGAAAATCTCTCACAAGTCCTGGAAATAAATTCGCAGATTCTTAATCCCTGGTCTGATGACATAATCGAGGACGACTTGAATAATAACTCGATTGATGAGGTCTCGTATATAGGGGCTTTCGCGACGACGTTGGAAGCTCCTTTATTGGGATACGCGGTGCTTGGCTGCGAACATGGCGTGAAGAAATGCGGCGTGCTGATGGCTCTGATAGTTCATAGGGATTATTTCAGGATGGGCATTGGCACGCAATTAATTTTTGCAGTGAGTGACTGTGCGGAATATTTGCGCTATAAACGTATAAAGCTGCGTGTTAGAAAATCGAATTTCGCAGCGATTGCGCTTTACGAGAAATTTTCGTTCAGGAAAGAGTCGATTATTTCTGGATATTATTCGAACGGGGAAGACGCTTTCGTGATGAGTTCGAAGATCCCGGTTCAAGTTCAAGTTTAGGTGTGAGACATGCGAGTGTACATTCCGTTTGATGATGGTTCGTCCGTTTCGTTTGATGGCGAGAAGTTCACGATTCACAGGCAGCCGAATGATATTAACGCCGTGGATCAACGTGACATAAACGCGCCGTGCAAAGCCGAACTAGCCTGGAATAATCGCTGGAACGAACTTGTGCGCAGTCTAGAAAACGCTTGGAAAAAACAAAAGCATCTCAGGAAATTGCAAGACCGTAAAAAAATCTATTCACAATGAGAAAATTTGTGTTAGTATTGTGCGTGTTAATTTTATTATTGTACACAGGAGGGGTTAATGCGATGAGTAAGATTTATGAGTATTCGATTCTTGATTCGGACGCAAAAGAAGTTTCTCTTGGAAAATTCAAAGGTAAAGTCATGTTGATCGTGAACACTGCGACAGGCTGCGGATTTACACCACAGTATGCGCCGTTGGAGGAAATGTACGAGAAATATCATGATAAAGGACTCGAAATAATCGACATTCCGTGCAATCAGTTTGGCGGACAGGCTCCGGGTTCCGACGAGGAAATTCACACGTTCTGCACGCTGAATTATGACACGAAGTTCGAGCAGTACAAGAAATCAGACGTTAATGGCGCGAAAGAATTGCCGCTCTACACGTATCTCAAGAGCCAGAAAAAATTCGAGGGCTTCAATCCGGAGAACAAACTCACGCCGATTCTTGAGGACATGCTCGGCAAAGCTGATCCGGATTACGCTTCCAAACCTGATATTAAATGGAATTTCACGAAATTTGTCGTTGACCGCGATGGAAACGTTGTGAAAAGATTCGAGCCGACTGCTGACATGGCTGAAGTCGAGAAGTTTGTAGCGAGTTTGCTCTAGGTGATCGCAATGGTGAAGGAAATTATTAACAACGACGTGACTGAATTGAATAACGCTGAAGTTGCTTTACTCGATGTTTTCGCGACGTGGTGCGGTCCGTGCAAAGCGATTTCGCCGATAATCGAGGAACTCTCGGAAGAATTTTCCGGACGAGTTGAGTTTTTCAAAGCAGATTCAGAAGAGAATCCCAAGCTTGCGAGAAAATTACGTGTCATGAGCATTCCAAACGTGATTTTGTTCAAGAAGGGCGAAGTTGTTTCGAGACAGATTGGTGCGTTGTCGCGCGATGACTTCAAGAACTGGATCGAAGAGAATTTGTAGAATTTGTAATTATTATAATCTGAGATTCAGGACTCAAATACGCAAATATAATTAAATTAACGCGAGTGACATGTTATTGCCGCCCGCGTTTTTTGATGCGAAATTATTTCCCGTTGATTACGCCCGCGCACCTGTGACAGAGTCCGTTTTCTTCAGCGTGTTCGGAGTATTTCCAGCAGCGTGGACATTTCGTGCCCTTGGTGAAGCCTGCTGATAATTCGATATTGCTCTCGGAATCCTGGAATTTTTTCTCAAGCGTAAATTCTGAGTTTTGATCCTGCCACTTGAAACTCGACACGATTACTATGTCTGCAAGTTCGTCATTCGTGAAAGTTTTTTCGAGGCGTTCGAGTTCTTTGGATTTGCGAATTTCTACAGCAGCTTCGAGTGATGTTCCGATAATTTTCTCGGCACGCATTGTCTCAAGCGCACGACTGACCGCGCCTTTTAAGATTAAAGCTTCGTTCCAGAGTGAATTAAGATCTTCGTTGAGTTTGCTCTTGTCCTGAGCTGGAAATTCTGACAGAAATACGCTCTCGGGCAAATTGCTGTCGATTGTACGCATCTCCTGCCAAATTTCTTCTGATGTGAAGCTCAAAACCGGAGCTAATAATCTCGTCATTGCCGACAAAATTTCCCACATAGCCGTCTGAGCACTGCGCCGTGTCAAAGAATCTTTCGCTTCAACGTATAATCTGTCTTTGCTTATGTCAAGGTAGAACGAACTCAGCTCATTTACACAAAACGAATGTATCGACGAAACCGGCACGTGAAATTCGTAGTCTTCGAAAGCCTCGCGCGATTTGTCGATCAATCTGTGAAGCCTGTCCAGAATCCAGCGATCCATCGAGAGCATATTCTCGTATTTGAGTGAATCATTCTCGGGCGAAAAATCATGCAAATTTCCCAGCAAGAATCTAGCTGTATTTCGGATTCGCCTGTAAGTTTCGGACAGAGTTTTCAGGATCGTTTTCGAGATTCGAACGTCGTTGCGATAATCACTTGACGCTGACCACAATCGCAAAATATCCGCGCCAAATTCGTCAATGACTTCTTTCGGAGCTGTAGTATTTCCCAGAGATTTTGACATCTTGCGTCCCTCGCCGTCAAGCGTGAAGCCGTGCGTCAAAACTTGTTTGTACGGAGCGTGACCGTTAATCGCAACTGAAGTTAATAACGACGATTGGAACCAGCCTCTGTGTTGATCGCTGCCTTCGAGATACATATCACACGGAGCTTGTGGCAGGCCGAAATTCTCGTTCAAAACCGAAACGTGCGAAACTCCGGAGTCAAACCATACGTCCAGAATATTGCTGTCTTTCTCGACGTTATGTGAGCCGCAATGATCGCATTTCGCCAAATCCCCGAATAAATTCTCAAGAGATTCGCTCCACCATAAGCTTGTGCCATCAGGAGCAGATTTCACTTTTTCGGCAAAGATTCTGATTCGTTCAGGTGTGAGTGAAAAACTTCCGCAATCTTTGCAATGAATCGCCGGAACCGGAATGCCCCAGACTCTTTGGCGGCTTATGCACCAATCCGAGCGCGAACTTACCATGTTGAAGATTCTGTCGCGTCCCCATTCAGGAATCCATTTGACTTCACTGTCGATAATTTTCAAAGCTTCGTCCCTGAATTTCGTCACGTTTATGAACCATTGATCCGTAGCCCTGAAAATTACGGGTTTCTTGCAACGCCAGCAGTGCGGGTAACTGTGCATTATTTTCCCGAAGCCGAGTAATCTGCCCTTCGCCTGAATTAATTCAATCGCTTTTTTGCCGCCGTCATCGAGTGACATTGAGCCTACAATCGGAATCTCTTTTTCAAAATGCCCGGAGCTGTCAACTGAGCTGTAAACGTCAAGACCGTATCGAACGCCCGTCTCGTAGTCTTCAACGCCGTGTCCTGGTGAAGTGTGTACGCAGCCCGTGCCTGTTCCGAGTTCGACGTAATCAGCAAGCACAAACAAAATTTCACGGTCGTCATAGAACGGGTGAATCGCTCGCAATTTCTCAAGCTCTGAGCCTTTTACGGTCAATAACGCCGAGCCCAATTTCAGATTCGTATTCTCACAAACTGAAGCTTTCATTTCAGCCGCGAAAATATAAATCTTGTGATCTTCTTGATTCTCGTAGAATGCGTAGTCATAATTCGGATTTAATGCGACACCTGCACTCGATGGCAGCGTCCAAGGCGTAGTTGTCCAAATTACAACGTATACGTCACGATTCGAAAATTCCGGGAATTTTTTCGCAATATCTGGAACTGGATACGCAACGTAAACTGACGGCGATTGTTCGTCCCAATATTCGATTTCACCGGCAGCCAACGCAGTCTGACAATCCGTGCACCAATATACTGGCTTCAAGCCCCTGTAAATCAAGTCTTTTGCAACCATGTCGGCAAATGCGTTAAGTTCGAGATATTCGTAGTGCGGATCGAGCGTAATATACGGATGATCCCATTCGCCCAGAACTCCCAGGCGCTTGAATTCATCGCGTTGAATGTCCAGATAATGCAGCGCAGTTTCTTTGCAGCGTTTACGCAGCTCAACCGGATCAACGCCCTTGCCAAGTTTCGACAAGCCGCCATCTTTCAACGAACGCAACTCAATCGGCAATCCGTGAGTATCCCAGCCCGGAACATACGGAACGTAATTTCCAGCCAGAGTCTTGGACTTGAGAATTATATCTTTCAGGATCTTGTTAAACGCCGTGCCGATGTGAATATCTCCGTTTGCATAAGGCGGTCCGTCGTGTAACACAAATCTATTGCAGCAATGTTCGTGTTTGTGCAGCGACTTGTGATAAATATCATGCTCGTGCCAGAATTTCAAAAATTCCGGTTCACGCTTCGACAAATTTGCTCGCATTGGAAATTTTGTCTCGGGCAAATTCAGCGTAGTCTTGTAATCAGCGTCCATGTTAAAACGCAACTCCCTTTCTAAAACTATTTTTTCATCTGCAAAATAATAGCACAAAAATTTTTTTACAAAAACTTAAACTATATGCTATAATCACGAATGTTAATTTTCAAAATCATTTGCGTCGTGAGGGCAGAAATATTTTTATGAACCGGCAGCCTGTGGTTGCTTTAATAGGAGCTACTGCCGTTGGAAAGACGGCTTTGAGTTTATCAGTAGCAAGAGAGCTTAATGCAGAAATTATATCGGTCGATTCTCGGCAGGTCTATCGCTATATGGACATTGGAACTGACAAGATCGCCGCTTCGTTACGGGCTGGCGTAATACATCACCTGTTGGACATCGCCGATCCAGATGAGAATTTCACAGTCTCAGATTTCTCGCGCATGGCTTCACACGCAGCAAAAAGAATCCTGTCCCGAAAGAAAATCCCGTTGTTTGTCGGCGGCACTCCGTTTTATTATCAAGCGTTATTCCATGCTACGATGAACGAAGATTTGCCGTCAGACTCAGGTGTTCGCGAAAAATACGAGACTTTGGCAAATTCACAGGGTGCGGAGTTGTTGCACATGCGTCTTGCTGAAGTAGACCCGGAAATTGCGGAGAGATTGCACAAGAATGATGTCCGCAGAGTTTCGCGTGCTCTGGAAATTTGGGAATTGACCGGCAAAGCTCCATCGAATGTATTCAGGGAAGGCTCAAAGAAAGATTTCGGCTTTGACGTGCTGTATATCGGGCTTAATCGTCCGCGCGAGGAATTGTTTTCACGCATAGAATCGCGATTAACCGAGGAATTTCACACGGGATTTCCCGAAGAAGTCGAATGGCTCATGAATAACGGTTTTGACGAGAAATTCAATCCGCTGAAGGGGCTGGGCTATCTCGAGTTAATCAAGTATCATCGTGGAATTTTGACGCTGGAACAAGCTCTGGAAAACTCAATCGCACGAACGAAAGCATTTTGCCGCAGACAGCAGACCTGGTTCAAGAAATTTCAGCCGGTACACTGGATCGATTTGTCCGAATATGAGGCGAATAATTACGATGTTGAAAGCGAAATCGTAAAAACTGTGTTGTGTCACATGAATAATTTTCAAGAGCAGGCATCCGGAGAACAGGACGAACAGGACTATGAGTAAATTCGAGATTATAATGGCAGAACATGCCGGATTCTGTTTCGGGGTCAAACGCGCAGTTGACGCAATCGAGGAATCACTGGCTCAAAATCACGAAAATCGCAAAATCTGGACGATCGGCTTGCCGATTCACAATCCTCAGGAAGTTAAACGTCTCGAAAATTTGGGACTAAACGTTGCAAATGACGAAAGCGAAATTCCGCACGGGTCACTCGTTCTCATACGCGCACACGGTGAATCGCTCGAAGTCCTGGAAAAATTGCAGTCTCGCGGAGTTGAAGTTATCGATATGACTTGTCCGTTCGTGAAGAAGGCTCAGGATTTTGCGGCGAAATTTTCGGGGTTAAATTACAAGATCGTTTTACTCGGCGACAAGAATCACCCGGAGATCAAAGGCATAATCGGTCACGCAAATCATGCTCAGGTAAGCGTAATCGCAAATGAAAACGAAGCTCAAGAATTAGCACATTTCCCGAAGATCGCGTTAATTTCCCAGACGACACAACGCGAGGAAAAATTATCGAAAGTATCAGGCGTCTTGATAAGCAAATGTTCGGAGTTACACGTTTGCAATACGATTTGTCGCGCAACTTCTGAACGTCAGGACGCTGTGAAAAATCTTGTTCGTGACGGCTCTGTCGATGGCGTTGTTCTTGTCGGAGGCAGGGCGAGTGCGAATACGTCAAAATTACGCGATATTATCATGAACGAGAATATCAGCGTCTTATGGATCGAAGAATCTCAGGAACTGGATAGCAATTCAAACTGGTTTCGGGATAAAAACAAGATTGGTATTGCCGCCGGAGCAAGCACTCCGAGTTGGCTTATCATAAATGTAATACACAAAATAGCGCAAATAGAGGCAGCCAAGGGGGATTTATAAAAAACCATGGATCAAGAACTTAATCAGGAACTTAATCAAGAACTGGATCAAGCTCAAGAAGTTAATCAGGAACAAACAGCTCAGGTCAATCAGCCTGAAACACCAGTCGCAGAAACACCAGCAGAAGTTGCAGAACATGTAGAACCTGCAGAATCTGCTGACGAGAAAGAACCCGAAACAATGCAGGAAGTTCTCGAACAGTACGGCAACACAGCCAGGCTTCGTAAGGGTGAAATCAGAACTGGAACTGTAATCGGTGAAAATGATGCCGGCTTACTCGTCGATGTAGGCTTCAAGTGTGAGGGCGTGCTTCCACACAAAGAATGGTCACATCGTTCGTTAATCGAGACCGAGGGAAAACCAAAACCCGGCGACAAAATTGATGTCGAAGTCGTGAGTGTTCGTGACGGCGAAGAAGCTCAGTTAATGCTCAGCAGATGGAAAATCGAATTTGACAAACGCTGGAATGCTCTCGAGGAAAAATTGGCTGAGAATGATGTCGTAGTCGTAAAAGGTCTCGAAAAAGTTAAAGGCGGCTTGATGGTCGAGTGTTGCGGCTTGGAGGGCTTCATGCCGATCTCGCATTTGACGCTCGCAGGTCGTGGAGCAAATCCGTCAAATTTCGTCGGACAGCTCATTAACGCGAAAGTTCTGGATAAAGACAAGAGAAAGCACAGATTAGTTTTCTCACGCAAAGCTTTACTCGAACAGGCGGATAACGAACGCAAAGCCAAATTCTATAACGAAGTACACGAGGGCGATATTGTCGAAGGCGAAGTCAGCAGCATAACAGATTTCGGAATTTTCGTCACGATTGGCACTATGGACGGGCTTGTTCACGTCACGGAAATAACTTGGAAACGCAACGTGAAAATCCGCGACATGTTCAAGAAAGGCGACAAAGTGAAAGTGAAAGTCGTTGGAATTGACCGCGAAAATGACCGCATATCACTCAGCATTAAGCAAATTTCCGGCGATCCCTGGGAGACAATTTCCGAACGCTTGCACAAGGGCGATATTATCAAAGGCAACGTGTCGAACTTGACAGAGTTTGGCGCATTCGTCGAGATTGAACCCGGCATCGAAGGACTCGTTCACGTCGGAGATATTAGCTGGGCAAGAATCAAGAAGCCTCGTGATGTTTTCAAACGCGGTCAGGAAGTCGAAGCTGTTGTCTTGGACATTGACACGGAGAAACGCAGAATCAGTCTTGGCTGCAAGCAGTTAAACGACCCATGGAACGGCATCGAGAAGAAATACTCAGCCGGTCAGGATATTAACGTCAAGGTTGTGAGACTTGCGGATTTCGGAGCTTTTGTCGAAGTTGAGCCAGGAGTTGAAGCGCTGATTCACATTTCGCAGATCAGCCACAAGAGAGTTGAAAAGCCCGGCGATTTGTTGAAAGAAGGTCAGGAAGTTACAGCGAAGATTCTTGAAGTGAATCCGGAACAGAGACGCATGAGACTTTCACTCAGCGCACTCGAGGAATTGCCAGCTGATGTTGATGCTGTTCGTGCTGACGACGTTTCTGAAGCAAGAATGCAGTACGAGAGACTCGAAGCCAAACCCAGACGCGAACGTTCAGGCAGAACCGAAAGAGCTGAGAAAACCGAACGCCCTGAACGCCCAGAAAAAGCAGAACGCTCAGAACGCCGTGAAAAATCCAAAGCTAAAGTCACCAGAGCACGCGCAATCAAAGAATCAGCCGGATACGGTGACGATGGCGACGACGAGATCGAGTACAACCCATTCGCCGAAGCATTCAAGAACGCAAAATGGGACGAGGAATAATAATCTCGATAATCCCGTAAAATTTGCAATAAACTCGCGCAAAAAATTTCCCCCAACATTCACGCAATGCCAGGGGAGATTTTTTTATGCACGCACTCCGGACATCTGTTCGATATTTCGCACGACTTCGGCTGAAAGTCCCATAGATTTCGCAAGCTTGTCCAGATAATTTTTCTCGGCTTGAGTATCGACTTCGATTGCCATTAACGATGCCGAATAAACCTGAACCGCCAAATCCGGACGACCCTTCACTGCTGCAAGAATCTTGTTCGTTTCCATCGGGGCTTGTAATTTAGAAATTATGAAATTTATGCCTTCCTGACCAACGCCCGTGTTTTTCAAGTTGCCCATGATTCTGCTAACTTCGTCCGAGTCAACTTGACCGTCAGATTTCGCTGCGTCGATCATTGCCGTGAGAATTATTTCTGCGTCATTGGACTTTTGCTGCGGAGTTTGCTGCGTGTATTTTTTCATCGCGTCCGTAGCACTCGAAGCCAAATCTTTCGCACTGGGACTTGTCAAAGCTTTATACGCCATCATGCCCAACAAGCCCATCAAGCCACCGCCGACACTGTTGAGTGTAGTACTCGAACTTTTGCCGGTTAATGCTCCGAGTAATGCGCCGATCCCAGTTGCTGCGAGATTATCTCCGCCACCCATTGCCTGACCAGCTCTTGATAACACGCTCTGTCCACCGCCCATCAAGCTCCCGAGTAAATCCTGAATGCCGCCGCCAGCATTCGAAACTCTCGAACCAGTCGACGAACTCAAGCCGCTCTGAATCATCGAGCCCAACAAATCCGTAAAATCTAATGCCATGAAAATCATTCCTCCGATTTGCTATTAATTTTAAATAATTCACTCGCAAGATTATAGCGCAAAAAAATACCGTCGCCGAAAATTTTCGCAAGTCTCGACAACGGTATTGAATCTAGTATTGAATCTAGTATTTTATTATTTCGAATTTACAACGGAGTTACACCGAGCAAAATGCAAGCTCCGATTGATAAAATGCTTATGCCCCAAATCCACGGCAGCGAGTACTTGATGTGTTCGCCAACGTCAAGTTCAAGAAGTCCCATGCCCAAATACGCAGCCGGTGACAACGGTGAAATCATAACGCCGACGTTCTCAGCAACAAGCAATACGCACGCAACGTCCATCGGGTTCACGCCGAACTGTGACGCGATCCCAACGACAACAGGCAATAATCCAAAATAGAACGAGTCCGTACCCAGGCACATGATTAACGGCACTGCGAAACATGCGACGATGAAATGCGTGTAGCGTCCAAGATCTGGCGGAATTACAGTTACGACTGCCGAAGCCATTGCGTTCAACATGCCCGTTCCGCTCAAAACTCCCGTGAAAATTCCCGCTGCAAATAACGTAACGACCATTGACATTGCAGCAACGCCGTAATTCTTGAGTTTGGAATTTTGCTCTTTAAGCGACTTGATGTTAAACGGCAACGTGATAGCCAACGCCAACATAAACGTGTACGCAGGGTTCAGCCAACCAGCCATCAAGACAACGATTACAGCGATTACGACGATTAAGTTATAACTCTGAAGCATTTTGGAAACTTTCGGAGCTGATGCTTCTGCTTTTGCTTCAAGTTCTGCATCATCTGCGACAAGTCCGAGTTTCTTGATCCTGCGCTTCTGAATGCCGCTCAACAAGAACGCTACGATGAACGTTATGATAACCATTGCGCCCTGAACCGGTAATAATCTATGCCAAAGCATATTCGGATCCGTTTCAAGAACCGTAGCAGCTCTGATTGTCGGTCCGCCCCATGGACAAACGTTCATGACTCCGATTGCAACACAAATCAGCAGCATTAAAGCACGGTTATCCATCTTGAGCTTCTTGAACAACGGGAGCATTGCAGTGATCGTGATAATAAATGTCGTAGCTCCTGAGCCGTCAAGATGTCCGATTATGCCGACAGCAGCCGTAGCTAATAATACAAGCGTTACGTTAGTGCCAGCTTTCTTAATCAGGAAGTTCACGATTGGGTCAAACACGCCCTGATCGCTCATCAATGAGAAGAACGAGATCGAGAACACGAATAACGAAACAGTCGAGACCATCTTGGAAATTCCTGACGCAGCAAATTTATTAACGGCTAACGGGTCGAATCCTGCGATCAATGCAGCAATAGTCGGCAATAATATAAACGCAATCGGCGGAATGACAATTTTCTTAATCAAGCATATGATTAATATCAAGACCATTACGAAGCCAATAACTGCCAATTTCGTTGACGGAGCAGCAGCTTTCTTAGCCGGAGCTTTGGGTTTGAGCATATCCGTGAAAGTCTTGTACTCGTCGTCGATAGCTTGAGTATATTCAGCAGTGTTCGCAAATCCCGGTCTCTCGTCATAGCCGCCATTCTCGAGATAATTCTGCCAGGCTTCGGTCTGAGTTGCTTTTTCGATCGCAGCAGCCAACGCAGCTACAGCACCTTCAGGAGTTCCCTTGCGTGCGAAAATTCCGCGTTCTGGCCCGATGAATGATTTGATTCCGAGTTCACCAGCTGATTCGACACTGGCGTATTTCTTCATGCGATTCTCAGCGAGTACGAGTAACGGGACTATCTCGCCATTCGCGATCAATCCGGAAATTTCGTCGGTTCCTGTGACCATCAAGTCAACAGCTCCATCTTGCAATGCCAGAGTCAAGCCGCCGCCGTTTGGATACGCAACTTCGAGAATGTTCAAGCCTTCAAGAGCCTGTCGCAGCGAAATTCCATCAACGCCAGTACTGGTCAACATGCCAACGGTAACGCTAGCCGGATGAGATTTTACAAATTCACGCAGTTCCGAGAAATTCTTGTAGCCGCGTTCGTCCATTGCTTTTTTCGACGCAGCAATCACGTTGATCGCGTTGACTAATCTTGCAACCGGCACAAATTCGTCTTTGAACTTGAAGCTCATAGCTCCGGTAATTTCCTGAATGAACAAGCTCTGAGTTCCGAGCATGAACGTATAACCATCAGCGGCTTGTTCGCGAGTGTAAGCTGCACCGTTCACACCGCCACCACCGGTAACGTTTACGACTTCGACTTCTTGACCGAGTTCGGCTTTTAACAACGGAACTAATGCGCGCAATGTTGCATCAGCACCACCGCCTTCGCCCCAAGGACAAACGATCGTGATCTTTTTGTCGAAGTTCCATGCTGCAGGTGTATCAGCAGCGAACGCACTGAAAGCAAATAATACTGTCAATAGCGACAATATCATCACAGAAAGAAACTTTTTCATGAAAGATATGCCTCCCTTAAAAAATAATTACACTTGGCTAATTATACGCGATAGAAATTATCAAACGCAATGACTAATTTTGCGGAGCTTTTTCGCCGGATTTATTGCGATCTTCTTCCCAGGTTATGAACGAATGATAGAAACTCTCGTCGTTATCATCAAGACCGCGCGTAATTTCAGTTATGTGTATGTGTTTAGCTTTGACTTGTTCGAGCACGTAATTTACGGCTACCATTGGTTCGGTGTGAGCACCACACGTGTAAATATCCAGAGCCATGTAATTCACTTCCGGCCAAGTATGAACGGACAAATGCGATTCGCTGATCACAACAACACCGCTTACACCATTGGGCGGAAATCTGTTGAACGAGACTGACCATACCTGCGCGTGCGCACGATTCGCAGCCTCAACGAGAATATCCTGAAGTCGTGCTACGTTTGTGATCGTGTCGTCACAGCCCGAAACTTCAACAATGTAATGAACTCCTTTGGGTGACAATTTCCCAGCCTCCTGAAAAATAATTGATTACTCCGGAAAATTTTAGCATACTTTCCTGAACTTTCACGAGATTTCATGAATTTTCGCGAGAAAGTTTTTGCGATTTTTTGCAATTATTGACGAAATGTGTATAATATGCGAGTTGTTAATAAGAGTCTAAATTTTCAGACTTATTTTCAGATTTATTTTCTAAGGAGCGTGTTTTAAGACATGAGTATTATGGACACGATAATGTACTACAACGGGATCATTAACGGTTTCGTTTGGGGTGCGCCGGTTCTGATTTTGCTGGTTGGAACTGGTGTGTATCTGACTATTTTGCTTGGATTGCCGCAGTTCAGATATTTCAGGGCAGCTTTGGCGGAAGTCTTCAGTTTTAGAAAGAAAGGCGAGGATAATTCGATCTCGTCATTTGCTGCGATGGCTACGGCTATGGCTGCGACTGTTGGCACGGGAAATATTGCGGGTGTTGCGACGGCGTTGCATCTTGGAGGACCGGGCGCGTTGGTTTGGATGCTGATTTCTGCATTGTTCGGTATGTGCACGAAATTCGCGGAAGTTACGCTGGCTGTGCATTTCAGGCAGAAGGACGAACACGGTGACTGGCGTGGCGGCACGATGTATATTCTCGAACACGGTGCAAAACAGAAATGGCTCGCAGTAATTTTCGCGATATTTGCGTTCCTGGCATCATTCGGAATCGGCGCAGCAACTCAGGCGAACTCAGCAGCAGAAGCTATGTCTATGGGTTGGGGAGTTGACCATTTGTATTCCGGAATCGTTATGGCTGTGTTAGTCGGGCTTGTAATCATCGGCGGCTTAACGAGGCTTTCAACAGTTACGACGTATTTAGTTCCGTTCATGGCGATTTTCTATATTGTCGGCTCATTATTCGTGCTCATAACGAACGCAGCAGCTATTCCTGATGCAGTCTATAACGCGTTACACTTGGCATTTAATAATCCGGCGGAGACTTTACCCGGAGCTTTGGCAGGTTGGGGAGTTAAAGAGGCAGTCCAGCGCGGAATTGCTAGAGGCGTTTTCTCTAACGAAGCTGGTATGGGTTCAGCCCCGATGGTACACGCAACAGCAAACGTCGAACACCCGGTTCAGCAGGGATTCTACGGAATTTTCGAAGTCTTCATGGACACGATTGTAATTTGCTCGATGACGGCTTTGGTCGTAATGACAACCGGCACACTCACAAGTTCACCGGATCTGACCGGAGCGCAGTTGACTCTTCAAGCATTTGAAAACGCACTCGGAGCTCCTGGAAAATATGTCTTGTCAATCGGCTTACTGCTCTTCGCATTCACGACGATTCTTGGCTGGTACTGGTACGCTGAAACTGCTGTAACGTATTTATTCGGTCTTTGGGTGAAACCGGTTATGAAAGTTCTATGGATCTTGATGATTTTGGTCGGAGCTGCTGGCGGACAATTTTTGGGTTCGAGCGGCAACCAGTTCTTGAATAACATCTGGGATATTTCGGACACGTTGAACGGATTGATGGCGTTACCGAACTTGATTGGCTTGCTAATTCTGTCGCTGACACTCAGGCGTATCGTGAATGATTACGACATTCAGCACGGTCTCGACGAGGATAGCGTTTTGTCAGATCCTCAGAGAGCGTTTGTCGCTAAGATGCAGTATATTATCATCGGAGCTTTGAGCGTACTCGTGGCAGTTGCGGCATCGTTCAAATTGACGGCTGTGTTATCGCTCGCGGCAGTTGCGTTAGGCTTCGTTGCAATTTACAAGAAGCAGACATTACTCGGCTGTATCGGAATCGCGATCGCAATCGCAGCAGCACTGGTCTAGAAATTTATCACACTCAATACACATATTAATATACGAAAAGCCTCCTGGAAAATTCTGGGGGGTTTTTTTGGTATAATTTCAGGCGAAACGTTATCACATAATTTTACTAGCTTTACATAGGAGAAAAGATTTTGGACGAATTAGAATTAACACAATCACAAGCAAGCGAATCATCAAGTGAATCAAGTAAATCATACGGTGCGGAAAGCATAAAAGTTCTCGAAGGTCTTGAGGCAGTTCGCAAACGTCCGGGAATGTACATCGGCGACACAAGTACACGCGGACTTCATCACTTGGTATACGAAGTTGTCGATAACTCAGTTGACGAAGCTATGGCAGGTTTTTGCGACAAAATTTCCGTGACGATTCACAGCGACGAAAGCATAACAGTTCAGGATAACGGACGCGGAATCCCAACTGATCCTCACCCGTATAACGGCAGACCTACGAGCGAAGTTGTCTTGACGGTTCTTCATGCTGGCGGAAAATTCGGTGCAGGTGCGTATAAAGTTTCGGGAGGACTTCACGGTGTCGGAGTTTCTGTTGTGAACGCGCTGTCTGAGTGGCTGGTCGTTACGATTGCGCGTGA
Source organism: uncultured Synergistales bacterium (assembly GCA_905233725.1). Classification (GTDB taxonomy): domain Bacteria; phylum Synergistota; class Synergistia; order Synergistales; family Aminobacteriaceae; genus JAFUXM01. The sequence goes on along the minus strand of CAJOEM010000003.1, from coordinate 29,222 downwards.
TGGTGTAGAAAAAACTCAGAGATTCGAACGCGGTGTGCCAGTTACGGACTTATCAGAAGGCGTTCCGGCAGATTGGCAGGGAACACGTGTAGATTACTTGCCTGATTCTGAAATATTCGAGGAAGTTCATCATTCACTGGACACACTCAAGAGCAGATTCATGGAGCTTGCATTCTTGAACCCGGGTTTGAAAATTTCGGTTTATGACGAGCGTGTGGACGAATCGCGCGAATATTTTTTCCAGGGCGGAATTTCTGCGTTCGTGAAATATATTGACCGTGACAGAACACAGTTATTCGAGAATCCGGTCGTAATTTCCGGAATGCGCGATAATATTTCTGTGGATTTGGGCTTCCAGTACAACGACGGCTATCAGGAACATATTTACACATACGCGAACTTGATTCACACGATTGAAGGCGGAACACACTTAATCGGACTCAGAACTGCATTGACGCGCGCAATTAACGAGGTCGCAAGAGCCAACAAGATTTTACGCGACAAAGAAGAGAACTTGACGGGCGAAGATTTGAAAGAAGGCTTGACGTGCGTATTGTCCGTGAGATTGAGCGAGCCGCAATTCGAAGGACAGACCAAAACAAAACTCGGCAACAGTGAAGTCAGGGGAGTAGTTGACTCGTGCGTTTATGAAGGCTTGATCGCAATTTTCGAGGAACGCGCAGATATTATCCGTCCGATTGTTGAGAAAGCGCTTCGTGCAAGGCGTGCCCGTGAAGCTGCAAAACGCGCTCGTGAATTAGTGCGTAAAGGCGCAATGTCAGGAATGAATTTACCCGGGAAATTGGCGGATTGTTCATCGAGGCAACCGGAGAATACTGAGCTATATATCGTCGAGGGAGACAGTGCAGGCGGCAGTGCTAAACAAGGACGCGACAGAACATTTCAGGCGATATTGCCGCTGAGAGGAAAAATTCTGAACGTTGAGAAAGCACGACTTGACAAGATGCTCGCGAATCGTGAAATTCAGACGATTATAACTGCACTTGGCTGCGGAATTGGCGATGATTTTGACGAATCAAAACTGCGCTATCACAAGATCATAATCATGACCGATGCGGACGTTGACGGCGCACATATCAGCACGTTATTGCTCACGTTTTTCTACCGGCACATGCCCGAATTATTGGCTCAGGGGTATTTGTATCTCGCACAGCCACCGTTATATCGCGTTCAGTCCGGCAAAGAAGTAAATTATTGCTACACGGATCGAGAATTGCGCAATCACGTTGACAACGCACCAGACCCGTCAAAAGTCAGCGTCCAAAGATACAAAGGTCTCGGCGAAATGAATCCCGAACAATTATGGGAAACGACAATGGATCCGGCGAATCGAATCCTGAAGCAAGTCGAACTCGATGATAATTTGCTTGCGGACGAGTATTTTGACATTCTGATGGGCGATAAAGTCGAACCGAGGCGTGATTTCATAGTTACGAACGCTCGCGAAGTTAAGAATCTTGATATTTAGTATTTAATTTACGAGAGGAGGTGATTTAAATGAACGATGATTTCGAATACGTAACCAGGCAAGAATTCGATTTTGAGAAACACGTGAATGATCTAAGATTTGCATCAATGGAAAAAATGCTCGACGAAAAGCTCAAAACTATTCGTGAAGTCATGGACAAGAATCTCGCTAAACACGAAGCAATAGCAGCACGAATCGACGAGAGGCTCGATAGCATTGACAGAAGACTTGACGAGAAGATCATAACTGTTTCTGAGATCATGGACAAGAATCTCGCTAAACACGAAGCAATTACAGCACGAATCGAAGAGAGGCTCAACAGCATTGACAGGCGTTTTGACGACACGATTAACACTATTAACAGTAGTTTTGACGAGAAAATCAATACTATTCGTGAAGTCATGGAAAAAAATCTCGCCAAACACGAGAAAATGACGGAAACGCTCGGAGCAACTCTCGGGGGCAAAATTGAAGCATTGACTGCGCGTGTTGACGCAATGGAGAGCAAATTTTCGATTTTGACCGCTACGGTAGCAACGATTGTGGCAGCGTTCGGAATTATTATCACGGTACTTATCGCAGCAATACAGTTATGGAAATAAAGTCACGTGTTTTCTGACCGACAAATAAACCAAGAAGATTAATATTAATTCGGATTTTAGAAAAATATTTTTGATTTGAAGGGGTTGGACATTCATGGCACTTAATAACAACGCACAATACACTTATCAGGCAACGCGAATCTCAACGGCAACGAAAGAACAATTACTGCTCATTACCTATGATATTGGGATCAAAGCTTGTCATGCTGCTGAAAACGCAATGGTCTCGAAGAACGGAGCTACGCCGGATTTTGCACTCGCTAATCGTGAGATTTTACGCACTCAGGACGTAATTCGCGAATTAATGGTAACGCTCAATCGCGACAAAGCTGGCGAAATGGGCAAGAACTTGATGAGCCTTTACGAGTACATGCACCAGTTACTCGTCGATGCAAATATCAAGAAAGAACCCGAGAATGTGATTATCGTTCGTGAAATGCTCGAAGAATTGAAGGCAACCTGGTCAGAAGCTCTCGTGAAATTGCTGCAGGAATATCAAGCAGCTCACCCGGAAGACAAGGAGTTCCAGAACGCAATTTCGGAACTGAAGGGCGAGAAGGGCGAGACTCAGGTTCAGAAAAACGAAACAGCTTCAGCAGCCAAAACTCAGGATCGCGTTCTCAAAAGCGTACCGGTTAATAACGTCAAGAACGTCAGAGCCGGAAGCTTCACACTCGCAGGCTAATTTGGTAATTAATGCAGGTAATGCAGGATAGTAATTTTTCACGCAAACTCCCGATTGAAGCGAAAAATCTGATCTCTCGGGAGTTGCAGTTGTGCAGAAATTTGCGCGCGCTGATCTCTCGCGAACTCGAAGCTATCGTGATTGACGGCGACATGGACGAGCTGATTCGCATCATGAATAAAAAATCTGATGTCGTCTCGCAGCTGCAATTACTCGCGGATTCGTGGCAGGATTTGATGAACGACTCAGGACTTGACGTGAAAGCTCCGAATTTCGGCGGGCAAATCATGAACATGTTCCCGGACGATCTCGAATTGAAATCGCTTGTTGACCAGACACACGAACTCGCAGAAAGCATAGTCAATGCGGAGAACGAAGCAATATCCGAACTCGAAAAACACACATCGACTTTGCGCTCACAAGTTGCACGGCGTGTCCATGGTAAGAATGCAGCAGCAAGTTACGCAAGAATGGGGGGCTCGTTGATTTGACGATTCGAAAATTACTGGCAGCAATTATGATTTTCACGCTGATTTTCACGCCACAAGCATTTGCTGCTTCAAAACGCAATAAAGCAAAATCTCAAGCAAAAACTCAAGTCAGCCAGGATATTCAGGTTTCGAGTCAAGACCCGGATTTGGCAAAGGAAATCGAGATAGGCAGGAAAGCAATCTCCCAGATTGAGAAAGACTGGCCGATATTAATCGATCCGGCAATCGTTTCGCGTCTGGAAATGATCCTGAACAAACTCGAGCCTCATATGCAGCGGCGCATTCCCTGGGAAGTCAGGCTCGTAAAAACTGACGCAATCAACGCATTCTGTTTCCCTGGCGGCTATATTTTTTTCACAACTGGCATAATTGACATGCTCAAGACTGATTCCGAAATCGCAGCTGTCATGGCTCACGAGATGATTCACGCAGATCGCAAACATAATTTACGCATGGCAGCCAAGAGCAACAAAGTCTCAATGGCAACACTCGCGGCAATGATTCTTAGCGGCGGTGCGGCAGTCCCGATAATTCTTGCACAAGTCGCACAAGTTGCAATTACCAGCGGCTACACGATGGAATTTGAATCCGAAGCCGATGCGCTTGGACTTGATGTTCTGATTGCGTCAGGATATTCGCCGGTTGCAATGATAACTTTGTTCGAGAAATTTATGAGTGAGGATTTCAAGCGACCGATTATACAATACGGGATTTACATGAATCACCCCGAAACACCTGAACGTTTACGACGCGCTTTGCAGAAATTAAACGCTCTGAAAATTCCGGTTGAACGCAAATATTCGCTCGGATTGTTGCGAACAGCGATTAACGAGACTGAGAATTTGTTCGAGTTGAAAGTTGATGGCGTAACGATTGCGTCTGGGAACAAGAATCCGGATGTCAGGGCGGCTCTGATGCGATTGCGCGATAATCTCGACAAGAGTTTGCAGCTTGAACTTGCGCCGTATGAATTGCACTTGATTAACGGAGCGTTGTACATCAAGAATGACTTCACGGCAGGAAATTTGCAGGGAATAACGCCACCTGATGATATTCGCAAAAATCTCCTGAAAGTTCTGGACTCAGCACGCGCAAAACACCCGACAGCGAAATTTTTCCAGTAGATTCCAGTATAGACGAAAATTTGCATATGCGACAAATGCCTCGCGTTGTGATTTATGATTCGCAGCACGGGGCATTTTCGTGTTCGGCTTTCATGAGAAGAAAAACTGATTTTGTCCTAGTAGTTAGCAATTTGGCGAGCTTGGGGCGACTCGAACGCCCGACCTACAGCTTAGGAGGCTGTCGCTCTATCCGCTGAGCTACAAGCCCGCTTCAAACGAAAAATATAGCAATTCAATCGCGATTTTCGACATACTCCCCACAACTCACGACTGAAGTCTGGGGATTCTGGCGTCATCAAGCCTGCCTGATTGCTCAGGTCTTACTAGCTCTCCTCCAATGGTTGATGCCCCAACCATGTGTGTATTATAACATACTAGCGACTTATTTCCATGCCTAAAGTCAGGAGCTTGTGCCGAAATTTTTCGGTCAAAAGTTTTTTAGCGCGCGATTAACGGGAGATTAACGGGATCAGGAATCCCTCGGCAACTTCATCGGACATAGCTTTGCCTTCGAGAATTTCGAGCAGTTTCAGGGCAAAGAATGGTGTCACAGCAGGACCTTTCGCAGTTGTGATATTCCCGTCAGTTTCGACGTTGTGCTTGCCAATCACTGCGCCTTCGAGATGCGATTCGAGCCCAGGATAACACACAGCCGTCACACCGTGCAAAATTCCCGCCTTACCCAATGCCGCCGGAGCCGCACAAATTGCGCCGATTAATTTTTTCTCAGCCGCGTATTTCTTGATTAACTCGCGCAAGCCTAAATGATTCGCAATCTCAATCGTGCCACCCGGGATAATTATCATGTCGAAATTTTCATGTTGAGCATTCTCGAATAATTCCTCGGATAAAACGCGAATTTTATTCTTGCTGATGACTTCGCTGCGTCCGGTGAGAGAAATTATTTTCACGACAACACCGCCACGTCGCAAAATATCTACCGTTGTGAGAGCTTCAGTTTCTTCAAAGCCGTCGATTAAAAAAATTGCTGCTGTCTTCATGATGCAAAAAACCTCGCTTAATAATAAATTTTTGCTAATTATAACTCGTTTTGTGCGTAAATAACATTTGACAAAATTCGAATCAGAGTGTATTTTTATGCGTGTTGAATTTGTATGCAATGCCGGGGTGGCGGAATGGCAGACGCAGTGGACTCAAAATCCACCGGGGGCAACCCTGTGGGAGTTCAAGTCTCCCCCTCGGCACCAATTTCGAGAAATAATTTTGCAGATAAACCAGAAATTTTAGGAAATCTTAGAATCAGGAGAGAATTGTATTAAATGCCCAACAAGAAATCCGCGGAAAGACGCGTAAAAATAGCTGAACGTAACAGACTTTATAATCGCTATTGGACTTCCAGATGCAAGACGGCTGTGAAGAGATTGCTCGATTCCGTCGAAGCCAAAGACACAGAAGCAGCTCACAAGAATTTCGACATTGCACAGAGCGTGATAGACAAGGCAGTCGTCAAGGGCGTTATGCACAAAAACACAGCTTCAAGACGCAAAGAATTAATGTCACGGCGCATGAAGGCGTTGAGCGTCTGAAGGAACATCACTCAAACAAAAACATAGCCAAAAACATAACAGAATACTTGCAACATTGTCAACCAAAATACTTTTTTGTAAGCTTCCCCCGTTAATTCGCGGGAAGTTTTTTTCATGCGAAATTTCAGGACGAGTTTTTCATGCCGAAAATGAGAATATCATGAATATATTATCTCAGGAGGTTTTTTAACATGCGAATCGATCCGAACAAGTATAAATTCACAAGCATCTGGGACGAATTACCCAAAGATTCCAAACTCAAGAATCGCAAAGTTCCGGAAAATATTCAGGACGCTCTGGAATTATCACAGGCCGCTCAGAAAAGCATCGACAATTCCGTCATGAAAACTTGGGACGCACATAACGACATGATGAAAAAGTCGTCTGAGTTACGAAAAATTCAGCAACAGAAAGAATTACGTGAACAGCAAAATATCGAACATCGGGAAAATCAGCGCGAATTACTCGAGGAAATTGCTCTCAAACGTAAATATTTATAAGCTTGCGACAGTCTCGCGAACGTGATATTATCCGAAAATATTGCGAAAATTTTTGACAGGCAGGTGTTACACGAATTGCTAATATTTGAACACGAAGATAAAAAATTGAATTACGAACAGGACAGCGTGAAAATTTCAGACGTTCTGAAAGATCTCAAACTCGACGGAAAAAAAGTTATCGCTGCAAATTTGGACGGCGAAGAATTTGATTTGTCACGCGAAGTTTCTCACGGCGGAGTTATTAACGCAATCACGACCGATTCTCCCGAGGGACTTGAAATTTTGCGACACAGCACGGCTCACTTGATGGCTCAGGCTGTCGAGAGATTATACCCGGGAACACATTTCGGAGTCGGTCCAGCGATTAAAGACGGATTCTATTATGACATCGACGTTGCAGGCAGCATAACAGAACAGGATTTGCCCAAGATCGAAGCTGAAATGCGCAAAATAGTCGGTCAAGCCGAAAAAATCACTCGCGAAGATTTGCCTAAGTCCGAAGCTCTGGAATTTTTCAAGACCAAGAACGATCCGTATAAAGTCGAGCTAATCTCAGAAATCGACGCTCCAACAGTCTCGCTTTATAAACAGGGCGAATACGCTGATTTATGCAGAGGTCCTCATGTTCCGGATACGTCCAAACTGCATAATTTCAAGTTGCTGTCAGTTGCGGGGGCTTATTGGCGCGGCAGTGAGAAAAACAAAATGCTCACGAGAATTTACGGCACAGCTTTTGCGACACCAGACGAACTCAAAACTTATCTCAAACGCATGGAAGAGGCAAAATTACGCGATCACAGAAAACTCGGCAAGGATTTAGACCTGTTCAGCTTACACGAAGAAGGTCCGGGATTTCCGTTCTTTCATCCGAAGGGCGTCGCTATTATGAACACGCTGATCGAATTTTGGCGGCGTGAACACATGAAACGCGGCTATGTCGAGATAAAAACTCCGCAGATTCTTGATCGTGAATTGTGGCTTAGATCCGGTCACTGGGATCATTATCGCGATAACATGTACTTGACCGAAATTGACGAGAAACCTTTCGCGATTAAGCCGATGAATTGCCCGGGAAGCATTCTGGTCTACAAGACTCAGTTACGCAGCTATCGTGATTTGCCGATGAGACTTGCTGAATTGGGAATCGTTCACAGGCACGAACGCAGCGGTGTTTTGCACGGATTGATGCGCGTAAGATGCTTCACTCAGGACGACGCTCATACTTATATCGAACATTCTCAAATTCGCGATGAAGTCATGAGAATAATGGAGCTTGACAAGTACGTTTACACACAAGTTTTTGGGTTTAAGTATTACGTCGAGTTATCAACCAGACCTGAAGACTCAATGGGAACGGACGAACAATGGCAGACTGCTGAAGCTGCTTTACGTGAAGCTCTCGAAAGCACAAACACTCCTTACACGGTTAATCCTGGCGACGGAGCTTTTTACGGACCGAAGATCGATTTTCACCTGGAAGACTGTATCGGCAGAACCTGGCAGTGCGGCACGATCCAGTTGGATTTCCAGATGCCAGCAAGATTTGACGTTACGTATATCGGCGAAGATGGTGCGGAACACACTCCGGTTTTGTTGCACAGAGTCGTCTTCGGAAGTATCGAGAGATTCTTGGGGATATTAATCGAACATTATGCCGGAGCCTTCCCGTATTGGCTTGCACCGGTTCAGGTGAAAATTATTCCTGTCTCGGACAAGCAGCTCGATTACGTGAATGAATTGCGCGATAAATTGATGGCTGATAATTTGCGCGTTGAAATTGACACACGCAATGAGAAACTCGGGCGAAAAATCCGTGATGCTCAAATTCAGAAAGTTCCGTACATGCTCGTGATCGGCGATAATGAAAAAGATAATAATCTCGTGGCAGTGCGTGAACGTTCGAAAGGCGATTTGGGCAGCATGAGCTATGAGGATTTCCTGAAATTGCTTGCTCAGGAGTTCAACCCGATTAAATAGCGATACAACACGAATGCAAAATTAATAATTGCCCTTCTCGGAGAAACTTCGGGAGGGGTTTTTTGTTGCATTCCAAAACAGATAGAATTGTTGTAAAATTACGACGAATTTTTATTTTGCAAATATCAGGAGGAAAATTTTATGGCAAATAGTAATAAGCGTGTTTCGTTGCTTGTGAAAATCTCGATTGGCTTTGTGTTGGGAATCATTTTCGGATTTGTGATCGGTCCGGTAGTTCCTGAAAGCCATGTCTTGAGCGCGTATGTGATGCCGTTCGTCGATTTGGTCGGGAAAATATTTCTGCGCATGTTGATGATGCTGATCGTGCCGTTGGTTTTTTCGTCGTTGGTTGCCGGGACTGCTGCTGTCGGTGATGTCAGGAAACTCGGCAGAATCGGTATCAAGACGCTGGTTTTATATCTTGTGACAACTGCTGTTGCGATAGTAATCGGTCTTGCGTTCGGAAATTTTTTCCAGCCCGGAGTTGGCATGAATATTCCAGCGGGACTTACGGCGAGTGCGAGAGAAGCAAAAGCTTTCACAGATGTAGTACTTGACATTTTCCCGACAAATCCGATTGCCTCGATGGTGAATGCGAATATGCTGCAAATAATCGTGTTTGCGCTATTCTTCGGAGTAGCTTGCATAATCGCTGGTGAACGTGGCAAGAAAATCGCGGAATTTTTCGAGAATGTTGCTGAAGTCATGTACGCTGTGACACACATGGTCATGTCTGTTGCGCCATACGGTGTGTTTGCTTTGATAGCTGTGACGGCTGCGAAATTCGGTGTTGCAATATTAGCTCCGTTCGCGAAAGTTATCGGAGCTGTTTATGTTGCGTGCGTGCTTCATGCGCTTCTTGTTTACTCGGGCATGATCGGAATCGTTTGCAAGAGATCGCCAGTCTGGTTTTTCAAAGGAATCCAGGAGGCAGCAATTACGGCGTTCGTTACGCGTTCGAGTTCTGGAACTTTGCCCGTGACGTTATCGAATGTTCGCGAGAATCTTGGAATTTCGGAGGGTGTCAGCTCGTTTGTTTTACCATTGGGCGCGACGATTAACATGGACGGAACAGCTTTGTATCAGGGTGTTTGCGCGTTATTCGTGGCTCAGGCGTTTAATATTCCGCTGACTTTGGAAATGCAAATCGGCATAGTAGCGACTGCAACATTGGCTTCGATTGGCACAGCAGGAGTTCCTGGAGCTGGCTTAATCATGTTGACGATGGTTTTGACGAGTGTCGGGCTTCCGATTGAGGGAATTGCGCTTGTTGCTGGAATTGATGTCATTCTCGACGCAGCCAGAACTTGCATTAACGTTATTGGTGATACGGCGGTTTGTGCGGTAGTTGCGTCAACTGAGGGCGAAGAGTTAAACTCGTAATCCTAAAATAAATATTGCGCGAAAAAAGCAAAAAAAGAATCCTTCCCGTGGAAAATTCGGAAATTTGGGAGGGATTCTTTTTTGGTTTTTACGGCAGAATTTTTTGTATAGATTTCCAGATTATTAACGCTAAAATTCCGGATATTACGTACTTGAGCGTCAAGTATGGCAAGTTATAGACGATTGAGTAAATTATCACGTTCTGACCCTCGGGAGCATATTCCGCGAAAAATAACACGCCCGACAAAATGCTGAAGAACGCGTGACACACAAATGCCAGAATGAAGCCAAGAATTTTTGGGGCAATCGCGCATAATCCTGTGCAGGCAAATGCTAACGGATAATCGAGCAAAGCCTGAATCGGATTGTAAACGTAACCGCCGAAAATCATTCGCAAAATTCCAGATAAAGCTCCAGCACCAAGTCCCCATTTCACGCCGTGTCGATACGCGAAGAGCATCACGGGCAACAAACTGCAATCGACAGCACCACCCTGAGGCATCACGAATAAATTTAATTTCGAAAGCACGATTGATAATGCCAAACACAACGCGCCCTCAACAAGAATTTTTGTATGTTCACGAGAATTTCTCGCCGAACTTGCCTGCGCCATGAAAAACACCTCTGTAAATAAAAAATAAAAATCATGCGAAAATTTACGCACACGTTGCGAATAATATCACGCGAAAAAACTTTGTGCTAGAATTTCGATATTTGATAGATAATTTGATATTTGATAAACACGGAGGAATTTTGAATGAGTAAGAATCTTGTAGCATATTTTTCAGCGAGCGGCGTTACGGGAAAAGTTGCCGAAGCTTTGTCCGGATTAGTTGACGCGGATTTGTACGAGATTAAACCTGCGCAATTATATTCACAAGCTGACCTGAACTGGATGGATAATCAGAGCCGTAGTTCAGTCGAAATGCGCGAGAAAAATTCACGTCCGGAAATTTCTGGAGAGTTACCAAATCTTGACGAGTACGAGAATATATTCATTGGTTTTCCGGTTTGGTGGTACACTGCGCCACACATAATTAACACGTTTCTTGAGAGCTGCAATATCGCCGGGAAAAATATTTACGTGTTCGCTACGTCTGGCGGCTCTACGGTCGAGAAAAGTTTTCGCGATCTCAAAGCTGCGTATCCTGCTGCAAACTGGAAAGCCGGGAAATTAATTCGTGGCAGAATCACGCGTGACATGCTCAAAGGCTGGTTCGAATAATTCATGCTTCGTGATTTGAACACGCTGCCGAAATATTTGCGTCCTGAAGAATTTGCTGCGTTGAAATTGCGTGAGTTGTATTCGGATTATGGCTACTCGTTTTACAGAATGGGCAAGTTCGAAGAGTATGACCTGTACGCGAAGAATAAAGAGTTCTTGATCTCGCAGGATATTATCACGTTCACGGATATTGACGGCAAATTGATGGCACTGAAACCGGACGTTACGCTCTCAATCGTGAAGCATTTGCGGGAAAATCCGGAGAATGTGCTTCAGAAATTTTTTTATGACGAGAAAATTTACAGGACATCGAGAAATATTCGTGCGTTTCGTGAGATTTCACAGGTTGGCCTTGAGTGTATCGGCGCATTTGACGAAGCGTGTGTGCGTGAAGTTCTGGAACTTGCTTTGAAGAGTCTTGAGAAAATCTCGGACGGGAAAGAATATGTTCTGGACGTTTCGCATTTGGGATTATTATCGAGTTTGCTGTCACGAATTGATAACACGAATTTACGCGCGGATATTCTGAAATTTGTCTCGGAGAAAAATTCACATGAAATAGCAAATCTGCAAATTCCGGAGCTTGAGAAAAATTTGCTGGTGAAGTTAATAAACGTGTCAGGGATTTCTGAGTTGCGAGAGATTTTTCGCGGGAATTATTATCTGGCTCAGTTCGAGAATTTGCTGGGGAATTTCGGCGGGAATGTTCGTGTGGATTTCTCGGTGATTAGCGACCTGAATTATTACAACGGGATCGTTTTTCGCGGCTTTATTGACGGAGTGCCGGAGAGTATTTTGTCTGGCGGTCAGTATGATAACTTGATGCGCAGAATGGGTCACGAAAATTCTCACGCAATCGGCTTTGCTGTGTATCTTGATAAACTTGGGGGCAATCATGAGAGTTATTAACGTTGCATTACCCAAAGGCAGACTTGGTGAAAGAGTTTGCAGATTATTCGAGAAGTCTGGCTTGAGCATTCCTGGAATTTTAGAGCCGGGCAGAAAATTGATATTCGAACGCGAATTTGCAGATTTAAATTTTGCGCTGAGATTATTCTGGGTGAAGCCGTTTGATGTTCCGGTTTATGTTGAGAGAGGCGCTGCTGATATTGGGATTTCCGCGAAGGATATTTTGCTCGAACGTGAGCCTGATGTTTACGAATTACTCGACCTGAAAACAGGAATTTGCACGATGTCAGTGGCTGCTCTGGAAAACTTCGCTGACGATAATTCACGGACTTTGCGAGTTGCGACAGAATTCCCGAATATTGCGCGGAAATATTATGCTGGTCTTGGACGTGACATAGATATTATTTGCCTGCGAGGCTCCGTTGAACTTGCGCCCATACTGAATCTTTCGGATGTTATCGTTGACATAGTCGAAACCGGCACAACTCTGCGTGAAAATAATTTGCGCGTGATAAATAATATTGCGAATCTGAGTGCAAGGCTAATCGCGAATAAATCGGCGTATAAATTCAAGACTCAAGAGATAAATAATATAATCGGGAAATTACGAACATGATAAAAATACTTGACGAGAATGATTTTGGGAAAAATTCGGAATTAATTGGCGAGTTCACGCAAAATTCACGGGGAAATGTCACGCAGACTGTCAGCGAAATTCTGGAAAACGTTCGCAAATTCGGTGACGCTGCTGTGAAAGAATACGAGCTCAAATTCGATGGCGCAAATCTGGAAAATCTGTGTGTAACTCAGGAAGAAATTAATCGCGCGCTGGAATCTGTCGGGGAAAATTACCTGCAAATTCTGGAACGTGCTGCGAAAAATATCCGGGAATTTCACGAGCATCAAGTTCGAAATGGATTCGCATTCTCAAATTCTGAGGGCGTAATTCTTGGACAACGAGTGATCCCGTTGGAGCGTGTCGGATTATACGTTCCGGGCGGTACAGCGTCGTATCCGTCGAGCGTCCTGATGAATGCGATACCTGCGAAGATTGCCGGCTGTCGTGAAATTTATATCGCAACACCACCGGTTATAAAACCCGAGATAATCGCTGCTGCACATGTTGCCGGAGTTGACGTGATTTTCAAGATGGGCGGTGCTCAAGCAATCGGCGCGTTTGCGTTCGGAACTGAGAGCGTCTCAAAAGTTGACAAGATAGTCGGGCCGGGAAATATTTTCGTAGCTGAGGCGAAACGTCAGGTATTCGGGAAAGTTGCGATAGACATGATAGCTGGACCAAGCGAGATATTAATAATTGCGGACTCGAAAAATAACCCGGCGTACTTGGCTGCGGACATGCTGGCACAATCCGAACATGATAAATTGGCAACGGCGATTTTGATAACGGACTCGCGAGAATTGGCTCTGCAAGTTCAGGACGAGTTGGAAAAGCAAATCCCGAAACTCGAACGTCACGAAATTGCGCGCGCTTCAATCGAGAATAACGGGAAAATAATTCTTGTTCAGGAACTCGAAAATGCCGTGAAAATTGCGAATGATATTGCTCCTGAACATCTGGAAATTTGCGTCGATAATGCGTTTGAATGGCTGTGTGCTGGCAAAATCAGGAATGCAGGCTCGGTTTTTCTTGGGAGGAATGCTCCGGAAGCTCTGGGGGATTATTTCGCCGGAACGAATCACACACTGCCAACGATGGGCACTGCGAGATTCTCAAGTCCGTTATCAGTCGATGATTTCGTGAAAAAATCGCAATATATTTATTATACGCAATCAGCTCTTGAAAAAGTCTCGGAGGATATAGCCGCGTTCGCAAATTCCGAGGGTCTGACAGGTCATGCTCAGAGCGTGCTAATACGCAGAAATAATTTAGCTGCGGGGTAAACGAAAATTTTGACCGACGAAGAACAACAGCAAGTTCAGAATATAATCACCGCGAGGACGAAATTACTGACGGCGAAGATTCAGCAGCAGGAGAGCAAGATTAACTCGCTGAATCAGGAGCTTGACGCAAAACAAAACGAACTCGACGAGAAAAACAGGCAACTCGATCAACTTCATGCTGACATGATCGAAATTCAGGAACAACTCGAAGCCAACAAGTCTGCACTAGCGGATTTGCAGGAGAAATTCGAGCGTGTTTCGGATTCTGCGTTGCCGGAGCCAGATTCGGATTCGGATTCTGATTCAGGTTCGGGCTTTGATTCCGGATTTGATGACGAGCCTGAATCAGAACAGGAGCAAGCGCAAATTCCAGAGCAGGATTCGAAGCCGCTTACGTACTTGCAGAATTTGCTACAGCAGCATTTTGACCAGAAATTTTTCGCAACGGGTCAGGAAGATCTTGTTCAGGCAATTCTTGATTCACGCGACGTTCTCGCAATTATCCCGGACGAGTCTGAGCGAATCTTGAGCTTCCAGCTGCCAGCGATAATCAATCCGGCTGTAACTCTAGTAATTTCACCGTCACTGAGTTCACGCAAAGAAAACCCCGCATTGCCCTCGGTCTATATTCACTCATCACTGTCACCTTGGCAACGAACAGAAATTTTCGAACGCGCTCGCAAAGGTGCTTACAAGATAATTTACACAACACCGTCACAACTCGCAAAAGATGATTTTCGCAAATTCGTAAAACAATCGGATATTTCGCGGGTAATTATTAATTCGCGCTGGCAGGCTAATATCGCGGACGAGTTTTCAAGAATATCAAGGCTGATTAACGCGCTGAGTTTCCAGACTGCAAAGCGTCCTCCTGTGGCAATTTTTCTGGACATAGCCGGCGTGCAAATTCAGAATGAGCTGGCAAATTCGCTGGGATTAATCGAGCCGTATATGTTCGTCTCGGATTTGTCTTCGGATTTTGAACGTGCAAATATTTTTCTCGACGTGGCAAATTCTGAGAATAAGCTAGCTTCGATTTGCAGGATAATTTCCGAGCGTGCGGATTCTTGCGGCGTGATTATCTGCGACGATGTGCTGAAATGCGAAGAAATCCTGAACGAACTCGAACAAAATTCCCTGTTGATAAATCCATACACGATTTCAAATTCTGAACGGGAAATTCTCGATGATTTTAATTCCGCCAAGTCTAATATTCTCGTTACAAATCACAATTCGCTGCAGAAAGTTTCTCGCCAGGATATTCGCTTCATGATACATTTTGAGATTCCGGACTCGCTTGAGAATTTTTATCAGGATATTTCGAGGCTGAATCTGCGAGCTAAAGCCGAAAAATCTGAGTCTGTAATGCTTGTCTCAAGTGATGATCTCAAGAATGCGAGTGCGAATCAAAGCGTTATGGATTTCTGCAAGTGTGAGAAGTGCTTGAGAAGATT
Organism: uncultured Synergistales bacterium; assembly: GCA_905233725.1. Lineage (GTDB taxonomy): Bacteria > Synergistota > Synergistia > Synergistales > Aminobacteriaceae > JAFUXM01. The sequence continues at coordinate 13,934 of CAJOEM010000003.1, read as the reverse complement.
CTTGCTTGAGTATTTCGGGAAAATTTTTGATGAGGATTTCAGGTGCGATAATTGCGCGTACTGTCAGGGAAGCAGTTTCGCAGAGGAACCTGATGCTTTCGATTTTGGCAAGGCGAATGACTCACAGCGTCAGGCAATCTCGACCGGTGAAGGTCCAGTTTTGGTGATTGCAGGTCCGGGCACTGGCAAGACTTTCACGATTATTCAACGGGCAGCGTTCTTGATTCAGGATCGCAAAGTCAATCCTGAGAATATTTTCATCGCGACGTTCTCGGAAAAAGCAGCTATGGAAATGTCCGCACAAATTCACGCAGAATTTTCCAAACGCAAGCTACAAGCCGATGCCGGGAAAATTATTGTCTCAACGATTCAGGATTTCTGCACGAAGATTTTGCTGGAACACTCGGATTTCAAGAAGCGTTTCAGGATTATTAGCGATTTCGAACAGGCGTACTTGATATTCAGGAATATTGACAGATTTGACGCGCTTGATGGGATAGATTTGCTGTTCAAGACACCGGCTTCAAATTCAAAATGGAAGCGTTCACAGGAAATTTGCGATTATATGCGATTTTTGCTCGGCGAGTTGATTGCTCCTGAGGAATTAATAAGCGACCCGGATGTTGCGATTTCTGCGATGGGCAACGTGATGCGGATCTATCTGGAAATTCTTGGCGAAAATAACGCGCTGAATCACGAGTTGATATTATTCGAGACGTATAAATTATTCACGCATAATCCTGAAATTCTCGACGAGATTATCTCACGTGTAACGCATATCATGATTGATGATTATCAGGACACGAATTACGCTCAAGAGCAAATTATGTTGATGCTCGCCGGCGATGAGAATAATATTTGCGTTGTCGGCGATGATGACCAGAGTGTTTATGGCTTCAAAGGCGCGATCGTCCGAAACATTCTTGACTTTCCGCAGAAATTCCCGGGCAGTCAGTGCAAAATTGTGCATTTAACCGAGAATTACAGGTCAGAGAAAAGCATTATCGAGTTCTGCACAAACTGGATAGACTCGCTGAAAACCTGGGGAAATTTCAGGTACTCGAAGAAGATCGAGCCGCGAAAAAAATTCGTTGCGTCCGGGAAATCTCAGAACGTTTGCGTCATGAAAATTTCGGGTTTTGATGCTCCGGATGACTGGCACGAGAAAATCTTGCAGTTTATTAACACGCTGCATGATTCCGGAAAATTGCAGGATTATAATCAAGTTGCGTTTCTGTTCAGGTCAGTGAAAGATTCTCGCGTGCAGGCATTGTCGAGCTTTCTTGAGAAGAACGGTGTGAGCGTGTATTCGCCCCTGTCAAACATGTATTTCAAGCGCGTTGAGATTAAATTTGCGATTGGCTGCCTGCTTGTTATGTTCCAGAGTTATGTTAATTCACTTGAGAACGGCGAATTCAGGCTGAACGGCAAAGACCCCGAACACGTGATTTACTACAGGACTTGCCTGAACATGGTCACGCATTACGTCGAGAAACCGAGTTATGCTGAGCTGAGTAAATTCCTGAGACAGACTGGTGACTTGATTGCGAAAATTCCCAGAAAACGCGAAGTTGAAAATCTTACGTTCTCGGATTTGCTGTATAAATTATTTGCATTCTCGCCGTTCAAAGAGACGCTGAATGTGAACTTGACGGATAACGCTAGAATCACACGGCGCGCGTATAATCTTGCGAAATTCTCGGAGATAATTCAGGATTTCGAACACGAGCATAATATTAATAATTTTCACCCGAAATTCCTGGATAATATCGCGAAGAGCTTTTTCAACACGTATTTGCGCTTCGTTCGTGAAAGCGGCGTTCCAGAAAATATCGGCGTGTCACATGTGAAAACTCCGTCAGGCTGCGTTGCGTTCATGGATATTCGGAATTCTAAAGGCATGGAATTTCCGATTGTGTTTGTAGATTCGCTTTGGGACGTGCCGCAAGATGACAGGAAATCCAATGACATGACGATGATGCGAATCGAAAAAAAATATTTCAGGCATTCGAATTTCGAGCCGTATGACCAAATTCGCAATTTTGATTTTTGGCGGCTGTATTACACGGCGTTCTCACGTGCGAGAGATATTTTGATTCTGACGTGCCTTTGCGACAAAAATTCTCCGGGGAAATGCTTCAGGAAGATTTACAATTCGCTGCCCGACACGCATGACAAGAGCTTTATTATCACGAATCTGCACTTACGCAACAGCAAGAAACTCGCATTCAGAAAGATTTACACGTTCGATGATTTGCGAATATTTGAGGATTGTCCGTTGCAGCATAAATTTTTCACGGAGCTGGGATTTTTGCACTCGAGGAATAATGCGCAAATGTTTGATTTAGTGATTCATGATACGTTGAGCGAAATTCACAGGAAGATTCTTGATGGGAACTCGAATTTCATAAATGACGCGAATATCCAGAGTATGCTCGATGAAAAATACGAGTCGCTTTCGAAATCTGAGCATGGGCATTTGTCGAAATTGCAGCGTTCACAGGCTGTGCAGGAAATCTTGCGTTACGCCTGGCAGCAGCAGGGGACTTGGCGTTCGGTGAAAGATTCGGATTTGCCGCTCGAGTTGCTCGGGAAGAATTACGCGATTCGTGGCAAAGTCGATTTGTTGCGTGCAATTAATAATAATGACGAAGATTTAGAAATTATGGATTTCAGGTCGGGTTCAAAGCCGAATATTAATATTAATCGTGACCGTGAGAAACTTGAGATTAGCAGGAAGCAGCTGAATATTTACGCGCACTTGTTGACGCAGAAATTTTCGCAGCAAAACTCAAATCTGAGAATCAAGCGCATGTCGCTGTATTACACCGGTGAGGAAAACGGTTCGCCGATAATCTCATTCGCGTATAATAATTCGGAAACGCAACAGGCAATCGCGTTTTTTGACGGAATGATTGCGGAGATTGCGAAATTGTCCGCTTCGGGATTTTCAGGAGTTACGGATTTCGCAGTTTGCAGCAAATGCGACTTGAAGTATTATTGCGGTCGCGAGAAATTATGATTACAGGAGATGATACGAACATGATACTTGGCAATTTGAATTACCCGTCACGTTACGGCGGATTAGGCACAAGAGTTTTAACTGGCTTGAAATTTTTGTCGGAACACGCCGGAGATTTTAAAAACATGCCTGCTGGACATTATGAGATTGACGCTGATAATATTTTTTACGAGGTCTCGGAGTTTTACACAGTCCCGGCTCAGGCGAAATTTTTCGAGGCACACAGGAAATATATAGATATTCAAGTGACGATTTCGGGCGAAGAATGGTACGGTCACGCGATCGTCTCGTTATTGAGGGAAGAGCAGAAATACTCGGATGATAAAGACATTGCGTTTTATTCGGGCGAGGGAGTTTATTTGCAGACGCCGCCAGGGCATTTTATATTATTCATGCCGGAAGACGCTCACAAACCCGGAGTATTTTTCCAGAAGCGGGAACTGGTTAAAAAAATCGTCATGAAAGTGAAAATATGATCCCGAATTTTGAATTTGAATCAGAATTAGAATCAGAACATGCGCATTTCATGAGAATAGCTCTGACTGAAGCACGAAAATCTCTCGAACGCGGCGATGTTCCAGTCGGGGCGTTAATAGTTCGTGACGGCGAGATTCTGAGTTTGGCAGGCGATCGCAAAAAATCTGACCCAACTGAGCATGCTGAAATTATCGCAATTCGTGAAGCAGCTGAGAAGTTGCAATTCTGGAATTTGTCCGGCTGCAAGTTATACGTTACGCTGGAACCGTGTCCGATGTGTGCGGGAGCGTGCGTGAATGCTCGGATCTCGGAGATAATATTCGGCGCGAAGAATTACAAGTCCGGAGCTGTTGGCACGTTGTATAACATAGCTAATGATTCGCGATTGAATCATACGTGTAAAATTGTCTCTGGAGTTTTGTCTCAAGATTGCGCGGAGATTTTGCAAGAATATTTTTTCATGCGGCGACGTGCGAAATATAATAATATTATGTAAAGGGGAATTTGTGAAAATGCTTTGTAAATATGAACTTGAATTGAGATTATTGCTATGTTACCGACTTGTTTAATCTCGGATTTGAAAATTTACCAGCCCGGTGATTCGGCGAAGAATCTTGCACAAGAGCTATCGTGTTCGGAATTGACGGCGAGTGTCTTGGAGATGCTCAAGGGAAATGAGAATATAGATTCGCTCAGGGATTGGCTCAGACCGGATTTTCTGGCTCAGATGGAGAATATGAATCTCGGCGCGTCTAGTGCTGCTGCGCGTGAATTGTGGCGTTCGAAAAGTTCGTTTGGAAATGTGCTTGTCTATGGCGATTATGACACGGATGGAGTTTGCTCGACGGTTCTTGCAATGGAAATCTTCAGGAACAAGGCTGCTCAGGTGCGATATTTTATCCCGAGGCGAGATGCTCACGGTTACGGATTGAACGCTGAAATTCTTGAGCGTGTGGCTGTATCTGGTTGCAATACGCTTGTTGTCGTAGATTGCGGCACGAATGACTCGGAAATGCTTGAGAAATTGCGCGCGCGCGGCATAGATATATTCGTTTTTGATCATCATTCGGTTTCGGCTGAGATCACGATTCCGGCGATTGTGAATCCGTGTACGGTGAAATTCGCTAATGACGAAGATAATTATTCGCAAAAGATTTGTGCGACGGCTGTGTTATGGTGCTGGGCATGGAAAGAGAAAATCGTCTCGCGTGACTGGCTGAAATACGCTGTAGATTTGGTAGCGTTGGCGACGATTGCTGACTGTATGCCGCTGCATAGCCTGAATCGCTCACTCGTGCGTTACGGAATGGATTTGATGCGGCATAATCCCAGGCGCGGACTCGGTGCGTTGCTGGATTGTCTGGGGATTAATCGCAGGCAGCTTACGGAAGAACATTTGTCGATGCGAGTGATCCCGTGTATAAACGCTCCCGGGAGAATTTCTACGGCAGATATTGCAGTTCGTGCGCTGTTGGGAGTTGGCAATAATGACGCGGTTTACTCGTGCGTGAATGACTTGATGAGAACGAATCGCAGGCGACAGTCTCTGACCGAAAATATCACGCGTGAAATCGAGAACGGAATTGCAAGCGGTCAGATTAATCGCAAAGTATTATTTAACGAGGCATGGCCAATCGGAGTTCTGAGCGGAGTTGCGAGCAGAATTTGTGCGCAGTATCGAGTGCCGATTGTCTTGGCTGCGCCGGTTGGGAAAAAAGCTGTTCGTGGCACGCTGAGAGTTCCTGAGGGTGGCAATGCTGTTGGAATCTTGGGAAGTATTGCAGAAAAGCTCGATGCGTGGGGCGGTCATAAATACGCGGCAGGCTTTTCGGTTTTGTACGAGAACTGGCTCGAAGTCAGTCGCGAACTTGAGAATTTGCTGAATGAGATAAAAATTACTCCCGGAGAATTAACGCCCGTGATAAATATTATCCCGTCGAAGATTTCTATCTCGGACTGGAAATCAATTTCGGATCTGGGACCGTTCGGAAATAATAACCCGTCGCCGAAATTTTACACGGAAAATACGATTAGCGTCTCGGAGATAAATCCGCTGGGTAAAGATAACAAGCATAGTTTCATACGCATGAATAATTCTAGATTGTTAGCGTTTGGCATTCCTGTTCCTGATGTTGTGCGCGAGATAGGCAAAGTAAAAGGCTGGGTCTATCACCCAAGATTGGATTACTGGCATAACGAGGAGCAGTTGCAATTTATATTAGATTACGCAGTTACGGAGTGAGATGGTGAAATGTGATAAAAGAAAAAGCAGAAAAAACAGGGAAAGCAGAAAAAGCTAAATCGCAATTAGAATCGCAAAATCAATCAGGCTTGCAATCTGAACAGGCATCGTTCTTGTCGATAATGAGCAGTGTTCCATCGCTTGATGACAGTGCGTCGGATTTCATTCGCGAAATGATGGCGTTGCGAGATGATTTTTTCACGAAGATCCCGGTGAAATCCCAGACTGAAGCGGTTCGGAGTCTGTGGCAGGAATTGTGGGCGAAAGCGTCGTTTGCATTAGTCCCGGAACAAATGCGAAAATTAGGCGAGGCTTTTGTTTTTGCGGCGATTGCTCATAAAGATCAAATGCGAAAATCCGGTGACCCGTATATTATTCACACGCTGAGTGCGGCGTTGATATTGGCAGGAATGCGCCTTGATATTGCGACACTCGAGGCTGCGTTGCTGCATGATACGCTTGAGGACACGACTGTTACGGGCGAAGAGTTGCGCGAATTGTTCGGTGAAGATGTCGAGACGCTTGTCGGAGGCGTTACGAAACTTGCTGGTGAAGATGTGAAGAAATTCATGTCGCGTGAGGATTTGACCGGAGAGAATCTGCGCCGAATGTTTATCGTAATGGCTCGGGACATTCGTGTTGTGCTAATCAAGCTTGCGGACAGATTGCATAATATGCGAACACTCGGAGTAATGCGTCCGGATAAGCGTGAGAGAATTGCGCGTGAAACGATGGAAATTTACGCGCCGCTAGCTCACAGGTTGGGAATTTACCAGATTAAGCGTGAACTCGAGGATTTGTCGTTCAAGTATTTGCAGCCGGATTTGTACGAGGAAATCACGCTGAGAGTGCGCCGAAAATTGCCCAAAATGGAAGAAGTTATCAAGAAGGCAAGCGAAATTCTCGAGGAAAAGCTTCAGAAGGATCATATAGCGTGCAGGATCAAAGGCAGAGCCAAGCATATTTATAGCATTTATGAGAAGATGCAGCGCAAGAAATTATCGTTTGATGAGCTGTATGATATTCTGGCGGTGCGAGTCTTGGTTTCGGATGTATCGACGTGTTACGCAGTCTTGGGAGTTGTTCACGCAATCTGGATTCCTGTCCCGGGTCAGTTCGATGATTATATAGCGAATCCCAAGAGCAACATGTACCAGTCTTTGCACACGACTGTGATGGCGTTCGGAGTTCCGTTAGAAGTCCAGATTCGCACGCACGAGATGAATAATTTAGCCGAATACGGAATTGCTGCTCACTGGGTCTACAAATCCGGCGGAAATAAAAAGCTGATCAACGGATTGAACGCGAAATTAATGTGGATCAGGCAGGCTCTCGAAGCTGGTCAGGACGGAAATTCGCAAGAGTTCATGGAAGTTCTGAAGAGCGATATTTTGCTTACGTCCGAAGTTTATGTTTTTACACCCGATGGCAAGCCGCTGATTTTACCGAACGGAGCTACGACTCTTGATTTCGCGTACTCGGTTCACACGGAAATCGGCAATCATTGTGTCGGCGCGATGATTAACGGCAGAATTGTTCCGTTGAATACGCAATTACACAGCGGAGATATTGTGAAAATCCTGACTTCTCCGAATGGCTCACCGTCGAAAGACTGGCTGAAGATTGTTTCATCCGGGAAAACTCGCAGCAAAATCCGTAATTATTTCAAGCAGGCTGAGAAAGTCGCGCGTGAAGAGAAAATCGAGCGTGGCTGGAAATTAATCGAGCGTGAATTGCGCAAGCGTGGTCTTGATGTTACACGTGAAAGTTTTAATAATATCGAAGAAATATTAATCTCCGTAGGCTCTGGAACGATTGGAGCGGGAGTTGCTGCTCAGAAATTATCGCTGGAATATTTGCACAAGGCTTCTCAGGATAGTCACGTACATGCACTCGAAGTCGAACCTCCGAAAGTTCGCAAAAGTCCCAAGTCTGATATTCTTGTCGAGGGTGAAGGCGGAGTCAGCGTTACGTTAGCCAGTTGTTGCTGTCCAGTTCCGGGTGATGAGATAATCGGCTATTCGTCAACACGCCGCGGTTTGACAGTTCACAGAGCAGATTGCAAGAGTATGCAGGCGAAAAAAGCCGGTCGCAGCATCGAAGTATCCTGGGCAAATGACGACAGGCTCGACGACAAGAAATCCGCAAAATTATACACGGCACGATTGAAAGCTGAAGGTGTTGAGCGTGAAGATTTGCTGCCAGATTCGACGCGCGCACTAAGTCTCGAAGGAGGCAGCATTCTGGGGATCAAAGCTTCGATGGTCGGAAATAGTCTTATGCGCATGAAAATCGAGTTGCGAGTGCGAAATCTCGAACACCTGTACTCGATCATGGCAAAATTGAACGAGGTCCGCGGAATTATCGAAGTAACGAGAGCGTAATTATCCCAGCATCATGAGTGCAAAAACTTTCGCGTTGTTCACGAGATACTTGATTTCGGTGAATTCGTCTGGTTGATGAGCCACGCCGTCACATTCTTGCGACCAAACTACAGCCGGAATATTCCTGCGCCTGAAATATGCCGCAAAAGTTCCGCCGCCAATTCCGCCAGTTACGGGATTTATGCCGAGAACTTGCTTGATAGATTTAATTAGTAATTTCGCAACGTCTGAGTCAGGACTGGTAACCGGAGCTGAATCTCCGCGTGAAATTTCCAGTTCGATTTTCGCGTGAGTACGTTTCTCGATGTCAGAGCAGATTTTTTTCACAAGAGCTATCACTTCATCGAGCGAGACTTCCGGCAAAATTCTGCAATCAAATTCGAATCTCTCGCGTCCTGGGACTGTGTTAGTGTTGGGAACGTTCTGGAATCTGCGTGTTGGTTCGAACGTAGAAAATTCCGGGCTGAAAATCGGATTTGTCTGCGTGAATTTCTCGTGCAAAGCTTCGTCGATTTCGTAAGCCAGCATGTTAGCGACTCTGCAGGCGTTGATACCTGTGTGAGGCAATGCGGCGTGAACTTGTTTCCCAAGAACTGTGAATTGCATTTTCAAGTCAGATTTTTCAGCTATTTCGATAAAATCCCCGGCATCATTTCCGGAATCAGGGACTACGATTAGATCATCAGGTTTGAATAATCCGCGCTCAATTAACGGGATAATTCCGAATTTGCTTCCCATTTCTTCATCTGCGACGAATCCGAGATTGACCGTAAATTCCGGAGTGATTTGTAAATCATGAATAGCTTTGAGTGCGAATATCGACGCGATTAAACTCATGCCGTTGTCAGAAACTCCGCGCCCGTAAATTCTCGTGCCTTTCACAACCGGCTTGAACGGGTCAATGCTCCAAGCAGATTTATCGCCTTCAGGCACGATGTCAATATGCGTCAAGAAACATAATCTGCGCGAAATTTTTCCCGGGTAATTCAGGAATATTGACGGACGATTTCCAGTTTGAGATTCTGAATCAGGTACAAGTTGCCATTCGACAGAACCGAGACCAAAGTTTTTAATAATTTTCTCGATTTCGTGAGCTTTTGCTTCTTCACCGGTGCCGTTATTGTGCGGAGAAACAGCCGGAATCCTGCAAATTTCGCACAGAGATTTGATCATGTCATTTTCGAGTTCGTCTAGTTTGTTAAGAATTTTTTCCTGCAAAATTATCTTTCCCTTCAAAAATACAAAAATATTTTTTTCACACGAACAGATTTTACACCACATTTTGTTATACTATTAGCGAACACTGAATTTATTTTAGAATCAGGAGTATTTGTTTATGTCAGAATTTGAAGAATTTGAAGTAAAAGATATAAATCTCGCCGAACATGGTCAAAAGAAAATCGATTGGGCCTGGCAATATATGCCGTCGATGAAATTTCTGTATGAAAAATATAAAGACACGAAGCCGTTCAGCGGTGCGATAATTGCTGCGTGTTTGCATCTCGAAGCTAAGACCGCGAATTTGTTAATCACGCTAACAAAACTCGGTGCGAAAGTTGCGGCTTGTGGCAGTAATCCGTTATCGACTCAGGACGATGTTTGTGCAGCACTCGCGAAGAATGGCGTTCACGTTTACAGTCACCGAGGCATGACGACTGACGAATATTTCGATTATGTGCGTAAAGTCTTGAATTACAGACCTAACGTAATAATCGATGACGGAGCAGATTTAGTCGCAACGTTGCATCAGGAATTTGCGGATTTGATCCCGAATGTGAAGGGCGCGTCTGAAGAGACAACTTCCGGCGTGAAAAGGCTGCGTGCGATGTCAAATCAGGGCGTTTTGAAAATTCCGGTCATAGATGTGAACGACGCATTGAGCAAATATTTGTTTGATAATCGTTACGGAACTGGTCAATCAGTTTGGGACGGATTTATTCGCACGACGAACATGATCGTAGCTGGCAAAACTGTAGTAATAGCTGGTTACGGCTGGTGCGGGCGCGGTGCTGCGATGAGAGCTGCGGGATTTGGCGCGCATGTTGTCGTTACGGAAATCGATCCGCATAAAGCCTGTGAAGCATTGATGGACGGCTTCAGAGTTATGAGCATGGACGAGGCCGCGAAAATTGGCGATATATTCCTTACGTTCACCGGAAATATTCATGTGATTCGCCGCGAACATATCGAGAAAATGAAAAACGGCGTAATCTTGGGAAATGCTGGACACTTTGATGTCGAGATCAGCAAGCCTGATCTGGAAAGTTTGTCAGTAAAGATCGAGAGATTGCGCGATAATATTGACACGTATGTAATGCATGACGGACGCAGAATAAATCTTTTGGGTGAGGGCAGGTTGACGAATTTGGCGTGTGCGGACGGTCACCCGATTGAGATTATGGACTTGAGTTTCTCGCTGCAACTTGAGGCTGCGTTGAGTGTTTTCACGGGCAAAATGGAGGGGAAAGCTGCGGGATTGTATCCTGTTCCGATGGAAATTGATAGAGCGGTTATGGAATCAAAGCTTGCTGCATTGGCTGTGAAGATTGACGCAATGACAGACGAACAAATCGAATATATGAAGGGTTGGCAGGAGTAAATTATGGCAACGTTATTCAAAGATGTATTAATTCTTGATGGCTCACGGGTTGAGGCTGAACGTGGACATGTTTTGGTCTCGAAAGGTCGCATTGATAAAATTCTTGACGCGAAAGAAACTCCACCGAGTGCGGATAAGATCGTCTCAGGGCATGGCAAGCTCGCAATATTACCCGGCTTTGTGAACGCACACACACATGCAGCGATGATTTTGTTGCGCGGCTTGGGCGAAGAATCTCCGTTGATGGAGTGGCTGCAGAAAAAGATTTTCCCGATTGAAGATAAATTGACGCCTGAATATATTTACTGGGGAAGTTTGAGCGCGATTCTTGAGATGTTGGCTTCAGGTACGACGTGTTTTGCGGACATGTATTTCTCGATGGATCGTGTAGCTGATGCGGTTTTGCAGTCAGGCATCAGAGCAGCTTTGTGTCGAGGCATTACGTCTGGAGAGCCGGGCAAAGTTGAGAAATCGATTCAGGAAAATCTTGAACTCGCAGAAAAATATCACGGTCGCGAAGGATTGATTACGGTTCAGTTAGGTCCGCACGCTCCGTACACAGTGCCGTTAGCGGACATGCGTAAAATTTCTGCAGCAGCACGCGAAAAAGGACTGGGCATTCACACGCATTATCTCGAAACTGAGGGCGAATTGAAATTCATACACGATAAGTTAAAGCTCACGCCTGGGAAATATCTTGAGGAAGCGGGCTTATTATCGGTTTCTCAATTAACGCTGGCACATTCTGTGTATTTGAATCCTGACACGATTTTCGCAAAACCAGAGAACGTTACGCTTGTACATTGTCCGTGCAGCAATTTGAAGCTTGGCAGCGGTGTGATGCCGTTAGAGACGTGGCTTGACCGGGATGTTCCTGTTGCGTTAGGGACTGATGGCGCGTCGAGCAATAACAGACTTGACGTTTGGGAAGAGATGCGAACTGCTGCGTTGCTTCACAAGGGAGTGACGAGAGATCCTGTTTGTGTTTCGGCTCTTGAAGTTCTGAGAATGGCGACGTATGAAGGTGCGAGAGCGTTTGGATTTTCGCGCAAAGGCATGATTCGCGAAGGCTGGGTAGCTGATTTGGTAGTAGTTGATCTTGATAAGGCGCATTACATCGGAGCGAACGAGGAGAATTTGGCGACATATATCGTTTACGCAGGCAGTTCGGCAGATATTCGCGGAACGATGGTTAACGGCAAATGGCTGTATCGCAACGGAGATTTCCCGACACTCGACAAGGAAGAGATTATTCAGAACGCACGTGAAGCTCGCGAGGCAATAACGCGTTAGGAAACTGAATTTGGAAAATTGCAAGCTCCCCGAGAATTTCAGGATTTGATTTCGGATTTTCTGATTTTCTGATTTTCAAAGGGGGCTTTGCGTTTTCTCAGGAAAATTCACAGGCTCAACGTTCCGAACTTGTATTGTGATTTTCGGATTGAGAATTTGAAATTGCGACGATAACAGTTTTCGAGATAAACTGAGACCGTCACGCCGTCAAAAACTCGATCTCCGTTTTGCTCAAGGCATAATCATCGTTCAAACAGGTGCGTTTCCTCGAAAAACAGAGTGCAAAAATCGCTAATGTCCAGGTTCCAAAACCGAATGTACAACCTCTATTATGTCGACTAAGTATTGCTGTTGCCTTGTTCTCGGATTCTGATTATGAGGCGGAAATTTCTACGTCCATTATTGTGTTCTCGAAACCCGTATCATAATCATACGCTATTTTCGCAGGTTCGCCGCTAAACTCTACTTCTTCGCTCTCAGTGTCAAATTCCACCGAAAGTTCGTTACCAGATTCACGCAATTCGGTTCATAGGCTCACGACCTTTCGCTTTACTGCTCATATAATGGTTTTCTCAGCATTCGAATATAATTCTTTTAATCATGGGCTTTATAGCCAAGATAATCGTCGCATGCGTATGTTGCACCATCAATAATGGCATCATCGGATTTGACGTGTTTATAATCTGCCGTGTTAGCAATATTTGTTCCGCCACAATCTTGCACACCGTTGTTCATATCATGACAAACCTTCCCGTAAAAAATGCTCAAGCAATCCGGGGCGTTGCCGCTGTCAATAAACTGCTGCCAAGTTGTACCCGCGGCGACAGTGTAACTTCCATCTGTGTAATCCCCAAATGATTCTGCAACACGTTTTACGGTAAATGTGACGAGGATATTATTATTATCCTCCACCTTCGTCGTAAAGGTTACAGTTTCGGTGTAAGTTCCTGCGGGTTTGGAGCTGTAATCGTCAATAACGATTCCTGCGCTCTGAGTTTGTGCATCTTCGGAGAGTGTATCAAACGTCCACGAAGTTATGCCGTTGTCTTTCACGTCAGAATAAGTTTTGCCGTCTCCTGGATCTTGGCTCGTGAACACGTAGGGAATTTTTTCGCTGGAGGCGTTCGAGTTCACAAAATTGAAGCTGTTATTAGATGAGGCAGTGATGACGAGTTTTTTACCGCTTGCGAGAGTTCCGCTTGCCTGAATACCGTCTTCTAATTCGTTCCAGCCGATGTTTTGAACTGTTAGAGTATCGGGGATTGTGATTGTGTACGAGGAGTTATTTTCGGAAGCGGCATAGCCGTACACTTCAATCTTTTTTATGCCTTTAGATTGATCTGCCAAAATGGGTGTTCCATTTACTTGTGGGGTCTTATCTTCCTCCGTAGTCTCCACTACAAATGGGGCTTCGCTGTCAGTGGCAGTACGATTTTGGTCGTCATAGAATATGCATTTCGTGATGGTATATCCTTCGGCAGCGTTAACGGTGGCAGTCCATCCATATCCCCACCACCCCCAGCCAGCAGAAGAATTGTACGCCACTGCCTGTCCACTGAACGTAAGGGTAGCCACGCCTTCAGTGCTGTAGCTTACATTCGCAGATGTCGCCGGGTTAGCATTTGACCCTACTGCCGTAATCGTGGTCAGCAGCGTTTCTGTCTGCGCCGCATACGCCGTCGAACTTATCCCCGACAACGAGCCAATGTGAGCGTAAAGCTCAGTAAATTACTACGCTTGTATTTCATGAGATAGAATCTCTCCTTGTAAAAATTTGTATGCAAAAAACCGCCATGCAAAACCCAGAGAGTGAGATAACTCCCCCTGCATGACGATTATTTATGCCTAGATTGAATAATTTGTCGGTAAGATTTGGGGTCTTACCAGAAAAGAATAAAAAGCTAGTTAGTGCTGTGC
>CAJOEM010000002.1 GCA_905233725.1 uncultured Synergistales bacterium | reverse complement strand
CCAGGACCAGCACCACGTCCAGGACCGGCACCTAGACCAGGTTTCAGACCAGCACCACGTCCAGGACCAGCTCCGAGACCAGGATTTAGACCAGGCCCCGCGCCACGTCCAGCTCCACGTCCAGGACCGTCACCTAGACCAAGTTTCAGATCGGCTCCGAGACCAGCTCCGAGACCAGCGCCACGTCCGGCTCCAAGACCTGCTCCGAGACGAATGCCTCCAAGAAGGTAGCGTAACATATGAGAAAAGCGTTATTATTAATAGCATTATTCGCGGTAACTTTTGCTGAAGAGGCAGCAGTTGCCGCATCTTTCTCAACCAAGCAAGTTTCGGAATTGAGCAGCAAGGCTCAGAAAGGCGACGTTCAGGCTCAACACGAATTGGCGTTGCTGTACTGTCAGGAGGGCGCACGGCAGAATTACAAGCTCGCTGCGGATTGGTTCAAGCGTGCTGCTGATAAAGGCTTCACGGAGTCCATGTATTGTCTGGCGAATTTGTACATGTCCGGCTTGGGCGTAAAGCTAAATCGCGTCGAAGCTATAAAATGGTATCGCAAAGCCGCTTCCAAAGGTCATCTCGAGTGCAAGAATATTCTCGGCATGATGTACGAAGTTGGCGACGAAGTTAGTTATGATACCGAAGAAGCCGCGCGTTTATTCGAAGAAGCTGCGTCTCAGGGACACGCCGGTGCTCAGGGGAATTTGGCGAGAATATTATTCTACGGAGCAGAAGAAGTCGAACCAGATCCACAAGCTGCGTATTACTGGGCAACTCAGGCATCGGAAAATGGCGATCCTCAGGGGCAATTCATGCTGGGGATCATGTACCAGTCCGGCAGAGGCGTTGAGCAGGATAAAGCTGCGGCAGTTTCGTGTTTTTACGAGGCAGCGTCTCAGGGCTACACAGAGGCTCAGTACAGATTGGGGCTTGCTTACAAGAATGGCGACGGTGTTAATCGTGACCTGGATGCGGCGAAATATTGGCTTGAACTCGCAGCAGAACAGGGTCATTCAGAAGCAGCAAGTGAATTATAATAATTACGCACAAAAAAACTCCCCCCTAGTAATTTTTGACCAGAGGGGAATTTTTTTTGCGAAATTTACGCTCGAGCTTTAGCTTTCTTTAACCAGTCTTTGCCGTCAACGAAGCGCGAAACAATAAATGACACGACGTAATCACCTGCTGCGTTAATCATCGTCGCCGGCGGGTCAACAAGATTTCCGATCGCTACGAGAATCGGGAATGCAAGCTCCATGTGATCCGGGAAGAATATCGTGCAGATAATATACTCGCCAATGTATCCGCCACCTGGAACTCCGCTCATGCCGACCGCCGAGAAAACTGCTACAAGAACTATCATAGGCAAATCAGCAAGCGTCAAAGGCTGTCCCAGAACTCCCAGCACAAACGCAATTTTCAAAACGCACGAGAAACACGAGCCGTCCATGTGCATCGTAGCTCCCAACGGCAAGACTATGTCGCTAACGTCTTTCGAAATTCCCGTATCTGCCGCAGCTTCCATGTTTGTCGGGATCGTAGCGATTGACGAACACGTTCCTAACGAGACAATCGCAGGCTTTAATATATGCGCGAACATTTCTTTCACACCTTCAGAGCCAGCACCAATCCACGCCATAATCGGAAACGCCGTGAAAACATACACAAAGCACACCGGATAATACAAGCCTAACGCTCGTCCATAAGCTGCCGTAATCTGTGGTCCATACGAGGCTACAAGATCCGCAAAAATCGCAAAGAAAGCAATCGGCGCATAATACGTGATTATATTCACAAATTTCAGCATCACAGCCGTCAAACTCGCCAGAAATTTTCGCACAGGTTCTCCAGCTTCACCACTCAAGTTCGCAGCAAATCCGAACAAAACTGAGAATACGATCAATGGCAGCATCGCACGTCTGGATAATAACGCCACGAAGTCTTCAACTGTGAAGAAATTCACGATCATTTGCGTCATCGTTGCGTGTGAACCGACTTCTTCCCGGGCAATTTCACGCCACGCACTAGTCACCGGCGGAAAAATCGTAACCAGCACGAAATATATCACAGCTGCAATCGCTCCGGTTATCACGAAAGTTATCACAGTCGTCCACATGATTCGCCCTGAGCGTTTCAAATCCGAAGTCCCAGCAACTGCTCCGGCAATCGACGCGAAAACCATCGGCACGACTATACAAAACATCATGCGTATAAATATCGTTCCCAAAAACGCGATATTACTCGAAAATTCAGGATACAGCCAACCCGTCAATGATCCCAAAATCATCGCGAGCAATAATATCATTAAAAAGCAATAATTCCTGGCAATAGTCTTCGTTTGCATAATAATTCCTCCGTTAAAATATTCACATATAAATCACATGTAAATCACAAGTATTATTTCGCGTTCAGAATTGCGTTATTCCTGTCACGCAACGCACGTTCGGCAAGTGTGCAGGCTCTGAGAATCTTTTCCGGATCAGCTGACGAAATTTCAGCCGCAAGATTCTCGATCGCATCATCAAGCGCGTTCTCCAGACTTCGTGACGCAGGTGTCGGATCAGAATATTTCAGCGAGTCCGATAATTTCTCCAGTGAGCTTAAAATTTCTGAGCCAGATTCGACTTTCCCGGAATTTCTCAGGTCAACAAGCAAATCCGAAACTTTAGACGCACGTGTTGCAAGATTAACTCGGCCTTTCTCCTGGTTCTTGCGATCCGCACCACTCAGGCGCAACGTCATCATGTTTATGAACAGCATCAAAAGCAAGAATGCCGCCAACATTCCGATGTGAATCAGCAAGTATTTCGTCTCAGTGAATGCAAAATTCGCGTTCCAAACTGACGCAGCAATCACAAATATGAAATAAATCGTACTCAGGATAAACTGCGCAAAACTCGACGGAATATTTTTCCCAGCGTTAAATCTCATCGCAATTCCAGATGCCGTAAAAGTCTCCATCAACATAGCAAATGCTAAAAAGCCAATCGAAACCCAGAAATTCGTGTCGCGTTTATCCGTCAAGAAATAAATAAACACCGCCGCAACCGCTGCAATCAGGAACATGATCAGGAAAATATTCATGACCTGGCGCAACTTGTTAAAGAATTTTCCCATGCTAAAAATCAATCCTTTCGTTCGTGTACATGTGCGCAAAAAAATTCATGACATATTATATTACACTTTGGGAAAGTCGATTATGCGCGGTATAATTCTTGTGAATAATTTTGGGAGGCTAATTTTCTAACATGAACATGAAAAATCATACTAAACAATTTGCAATCTTTCTGATAACAATCATAATAATCATGCTTGCGTTCTGTAACCAGTCTTTCGCAGACGTTGACATTGACTCTTACTATTTCCCCGACGAGATTTTCAGGAATTACGTCAAGAATAACTTCGACAAGAACAACGACGATATACTTGACGACAACGAAATCGCAGGCGTAACAACGATCCCTGTCGGCTTCACTTACACAATCAGCAATGATGCCGAGAAAATTACGATTCAGAAATCAAATTACAATCTGCCATCCGGGATAAAATCTCTCTCAGGAATCGACAATTTCCCGAACCTGACAACTCTTGCGTGCATAAACAACGATCTCGAAACACTTGATATTTATCGCAATGACAAACTTGTTGCGCTATTTTGCTCAGGAAACAATCTGACAAGCACACTCTATCTTGAAAGCGCAAAACTTCAGTACGTCGAGTGCGACAACAATCACATAACAGACATTTACTTCCCGAACGAAAGCTCGCTTGAATATCTTTCCTGCAATTCTACCGATATAAGCGACAGCATGTATAATATTCCCGGGAGCTTGAAATATTTCTACTTCTCTTATAATCCCAATATTAAAAATCCGTCATTTCTCTCAACTGGAACTGCACTCGAACATATTTGGTGTGTGAGCGATGATTTACAGGAACTTTCTCTCTCGAACAACACGAATCTAAAAATCCTGCACTGCGAAAACAATCGTATGCCTGCAATAAGCCTAAGCAACAATTCTGCCCTCGAAATTTTCATGAGCGAATACCAAAAAATAATTCCTGACCGTGAGATTAGCGACAGTTCACGCGAAGATTACCCGTACGGATTCGATTTATACTACATCGTATACAGCTCAACAGAAAATATTTACAACATTGCTGCTTTTGCGTCGGACGGCTCAGAAATACAAACTCAGCGTGACACGGACGATCCTGATGTCGTGAGATTCGCTGCTGAACCCGCAATCGTGACTTACGATTACGACACCGGATTGAGCGGCAAAGCTCTGAAAGTCATGTTGATTTTCGGCTCGTACAATCCAATCACAGCTGGGCTTGCAATCGATTCCACAAATTTCCCCGACAGCAATTTCCGCACACACATCGCGAATTACTTCGACACAGACTCCGACGGCTTCCTGAGCAGAAGCGAAATCTCAAACGTCACGGCAATTCCATCAGGCTTCACATTAACCGAAAATTCCGACGGCAGTGTAACGGCGAATTACTCGACAACTCTTGCAAACGTCTCAGACTTGACCGGAATCGAAAAATTCTCATCACTCTTGAGGCTTGGGCTTGACAACAACAATCTCTCAAGCGTGAATCTGTCGTCAAATTCTGCGCTGGAATCACTCTTCATCGAAGCCAACAGCCTGTCAAATCTCGATCTCAGTTCGAACGCGAAACTCAGGCATCTCAACATCAGTGCGAACAATTTGTCGAGCTTAAATCTCTCAGCGAACACAGCTCTGACATATCTCGACTGCTCATCAAACAAACTCAGCATTCTTGATCTCAGCGCAAACACATCTCTGGCATATCTCGACGCGGACGGACAAATTCTCGACAGCAAACAAGCTCTCACATTTACCGGCAGCGCATCGTATCCGTGGCAATTCGACTTCAAAACTATCGTCACCGAAGCAAATGCAGCAAATATTTCCAGCGTAACAGCAACTGATGAATCCGCAAGTTACGTCAGCGTGTCGTTCAACGCAGGTTCAGACGCAATCGCAACGTTCGCAAGTGTTCCGGCAAAAGCTACTTACATATACGAAACAGGAATTTCAGGCTTCACGATGGACGTTACAATCGCATTCTCAGAACCGGAGATCCCGAACTTTGGCTACCCGATTAACGCGTCATATTTCCCGGACGAAAATTTCAGGTCATACGTTCTCGCGCATTTCGACACGAACTCCGATGGCTTCATAAGCTCCGACGAGATCGCAAACGTCACAGCGATTCCAGAGAATTACACTTTCACACCAGAATCCGAATCACAAAGCGATTCCAGTTCACGAAAAACTTACGCTTCAGACCTTGGGACAATCTCAGATTTCACCGGTTTGGAACTCTTCACGTCACTGAAAAATCTCGGAGCTGATAATAACTCTCTGAAAAATCTCGACGTTTCGAAAAATACTCTGCTGGAAATTCTTGTGTGCGATAACAACTCACTTGAAACTCTCGACGTAACGAACAACACGCTCCTGAAAATTCTCAAGTGCGACACGAATTCTCTAAGCGAAATCGACGTTTCAAAAAATTCCTCCCTGATTTACCTGAATTGCTCCGTGAATAATCTCTCAGCTCTTGACGTGGCGAATAACTCACAGCTGGAATATCTATACTTGCAGGAGAACAGCGTCAGCAAACTCGATCTCTCAAGCAACACTGCTCTGAAAAATCTCGATTGCTCATCAAATGACATTGCCATAATCGACCTGAGCAGCAATTCATCACTCACAAGCTTCTCAGGCTCAACGCAGGTCATCGATTCACAGCCACTAACTCAGACCGACGATTCCGATTACCCCTACGAATTTTTCTTCAGCCTGTTATCCGCGGATTCCTCAAAAATTTCCGACGTTCAAGCCTATGATGACTCAGAATCAGAAATCGACACGACTTATTCCGATGGTGTTGCAAAATTCGCATCATTGCCTTCAAGCGTTACTTACCATTATTCAACAGGAAATTCAGGCTACACGCTACAAGTCTCGTTCGGCATTGCAGAAGCTCCGGTTATAACGACAAGCGAGCTTCCAAATGGCACAACAGGTGAATCATACAGCGCGACAATCTCAGCTACTTCAGGTTTTGGGAAGACTCTTACCTGGACGTATTCGGGCGAATTACCCGATGGACTTTCTCTCAACTCCGAGAGTGGCGAAATCTCCGGAACTCCGACTGTTGCAGGAACGTTCAACTTTACAATTACGGTTTCAGATACGTATTACTCAACGTCAAGAGCTTTCACGCTAACAATCGAATCCAGCGTAATAAATCAAGCAACTGCTCCGAAGATCATCACAACGAATTTATCCAGCGGGCGCGTCGGTGTTGAATACAGCATCGGAATCACCGCAACAGGCACAACTCCGATCACGTTCAGCCTGGATTCCGGGAGTTTGCCGGGCGGATTAACTCTCAGCAGCTCGGGGATAATTTCTGGACGAGCGACTGCAACCGGAACTTTCACATTCACGATTCAAGCTGCGAACGCAATCAATTCCGACACGAAAACTTTCACACTCACAATCGGCGAAACTGCGGACGTTTCCAAGCCTTCGATCACAACCGGAACCAGATTACCCAGCGCAACTCGCAACAAGAATTACCGAAGCGTTATTTACTCAATGGGAACGAAGCCCGTAACCTGGAGTTTAAGTTCAGGAAATTTGCCCGATGGTCTCAAACTCACAACTGGCGGCGTAATCAACGGCACAGTCAGTTCAACGGCAACACTCGGTGATTACGAATTTCAAGTTAGGGCTGTGAACGTTGTCGGCAATGATGAGCGTAAATTCACGATCTCAGTTCTCGAAGACACGACCGACTCCGACAAACCTACGATTACAACTTCAAGCAATCTTGGCACGATTACTCAAAACGTAGCATACAGCACAAAATTTTCCGCGAAAGGCAACACACCGATTACGTGGCAGTTATTATCCGGCAGCAGATTCCCGGACGGACTTGTTCTAAACAGCAACGGAACTATCACAGGCACACCTGTCGCAATCGGCTATTTCAGTTTCAAAGTTCAGGCGACAAATTCATCAGGTTCTGACACACGAAATTTTACTCTTAGAGTTGCGAGTGCTTCCGGAAATTCTGGCGAAAATGACGATCCTGTTGCACCAGAGACTCCGACTCCAACATCAACGATACCGTTAATCACAACGAATCCGAATCGCAATATCGCATCACTCACGCCTCAAGAACGCGCTGTTGCAACCAGTGACGACATGATTATCGCCGCAATCTTAGACGAAGTTCGCGTTTTCACGATGGGTTATTACAGTTTCGATGTCAGCATTGACGCAAAAGTCCCAACCGGCTACGAATTAGTCTGGAACGCTTTCCCGAGAATCCCTGACGAGACAGCAAGCGCACGCACTTCAGATTCTTCATCATACGCAAATTTCACGGACATTTACGGCAACAGAATCACGACCGTCAGCACAGACAGACGCATCAAAGCCTACTCGTACTTAACCCCGAACGTTTACGGACCAGTTATTTCAGCCAAGCAATCCCAGACCAGCGACAACTCAGACAACTCAGATAACTCGCACAATCACGACTCAGATTCTCACTCGTACACTTCGGGCAAAAGCAGCGGCGGTGGCGGTTGTAACTCTGGAAATTTCGCGTTATTAATTGCAATCCCGTTATTATTCCGCAGACGCAACTCGTAATTTCGCGCAAAAAAATTCTCCCCTGAAGATTCGCTCCTCAGAGGAGATTATTATTCTCTAGACCAATTCCCACGGCGTATCGATCGCAACTTGACCAGTTCTCAGCCAAGCAATCCCAGACCAGCGACAACTCAGACAACTCACATAATTACGACTCAGATTCTCGCTCGTACACTTCGGGCAAAAGCAGCGGCGGTGGCGGTTGTAACTCTGGAAATTTCGCGTTATTAATCGCAATCCCGTTATTATTCCGCAGACGCAACTCGTAAATTTCTCGCAAAAAAATTCTCCCCTGAAGATTCGCTCCTCAGAGGAGATTATTATTCTCTAGACCAATTCCCACGGCGTATCGATCGCAACTTGACCAGTTCTCTGAACCACGCAATACGGCGAGTCATTGATCGGTCCCTCAAGATTAAACGAAACAGACGGCGGCTTAGACCTTCCCGGAACAGTTATCCAATCTCCGTTGTAAATTCGTGTAGCAAGTTCGAGCCTCTTCTCGCCAAGATTCAGAATCTCCAGCGGAACTCTCGCACGCAAAATTACACGACCATCAAGCACCGGTAATTCGTTCGCACTCTTCACCTGATCAGTCTGGAACGTCCAGTACAGCAAGTTCCCGGATTCATTATGCAGCGCGTAACCGACACACAGCGCAGGATTCGATTTTTTCACGACACCTTCAATCTCGGCGAAAATCTCATCGCTGCGTTTGACTGAGCCAGTTATGATTTTCCCGTTCGCGTCATATAATCCGAATCGCAGCGGCTTGAAATAATCATTCTCGAATTTATCACCCGGGTTTTTCCATTCAGCGTCACTCTCGGTTAATTGCGAAAGCTTCATGTATTGGCGAACACCTTCAGAAACATCTCGCGTGTCAAGCGTCATTCTCCCAGCATTCAGGCAAACTACACGATTGCATAATTGCGAAATTGCTCCCATATTATGGCTCACAAAAAGAATCGTACGGCCTTCTTTGTGGCTAATATCGTCCATTTTGCCCATGCATTTTTTCTGAAAATCCAGATCTCCTACAGCCAGGACTTCATCGACGACAAGAATTTCCGAGTTCAAGTGTGCAGCAATAGCGAATGCCAGTCTGACATACATGCCGCTTGAATATCGCTTCACCGGCGTATCAAGAAATTTCTCGACACCAGCAAATTCAACAATGTCATCAAAATTGCGCTTTATCTCGTTACGACGCATTCCCAAAATCGCAGCGTTCAGGAAAATATTCTCGCGTCCGGTCAAATCCGGGTGAAAACCTGTGCCAACTTCCAACAAACTCGACACACGTCCCTTGATAGAAATTCTGCCCTCTGTTGGGTCTGTGATTCTGCTCAGCAACTTCAGCAACGTAGATTTCCCCGCGCCATTGTGCCCGACGATGCCAATTCGCTCGCCCTGTTCAACGTTGAACGACAAATTTCTCAGAGCCCAGAACTCCTCACGATTTGCACTGGATTTTTTCGCAAACGGGTGACAAATTCTACGCATGTAATTCGCCAGAACGTTATACAGGAATATTTCGCGATTCTGATGCGTGATAAAATATCTCTTCCCAAGATTCTCGATTTTAATAGCTAACATGAATCTGCCCCTTAAATAAAATCCGCAAACGATCTCTCAGTTCGCCTGAAAAATCTCAGCCCGTAGAAAAATACCAGCAACGACACGATAATCGACAACACAAAGCCCGTCACGTACAAATCGCTGCCCTGAATGCACCATCTAAAACCGTCAATCACTCCGACAATCGGATTCACGCTGTAAATCAATCGCCATCTATCCGGAATAATCGAGCTTGAAAATCCAACCGGCGAAACGTACATGCCAAACTGAATAATAAACGGCATAATGTGTCTGAAATCGCGATACTTCACGCCAATCGCTGAGAACCAGTAGCCAACTCCCAACGCAGCTAACGTCGCTGGCACAAAAAATACCGGCAGCAACAAGATTCGAGCCGATGGCATAAATCTATACACAAGCATCAATAAGCACAACAGCACGAATGAGATCACGAAATCAACCATGCTGACGAGTACAGCAGATGTAGGCAAAATCAGACGCGGAAAATAAACTTTGCTGATCATCGCCTCAACACGAATCAGTGATTCAGCACTGGCTTGCATAGCGTTCGAGAAATATTGCCACGGTAACAAAGCTGAGAATACTAACACAGGATACGGCACACCACCACTCGGCAATTTCGCAATCCGTCCGAAAACAATCGTGAAGATTATCATGCTCAGCAGCGGCTTGATTACACTCCAGGCGATACCGATCACAGTCTGCTTGTATCTCACGAGAATATCTTTCCATGCGAGAAAGAAAAACAATTCCCTATAGCGTATCAATTCCAACAGAAAACTTCGCGTAGTTTTTCCCGGCTCGATTATTAAGTCGAAACCAGCGGTTTGCTGCATCAGTGACTTTACGATTAATTCCCTTAACAAAATTCATTCCCCTTCAGATATTTTCCCAGATATTTTCTCAATTATAGCGCATGTCTTGGCTGATAATAACATAACCGGACTTCGCGACTTCATGATTGACTCTCCCTCACTAACCGCACTGATCATAACCTGCTTGGCTGTGAAATTCTCCCAATGTTTCAGAATCGCAGCTCCTGTGACGAAACTCTCAATCGTAACGCACTCGACTAAAACACGAATATTCGCTCCGAGATTTTTCACGAACTCAAGAATTTCGCATAACTCGCCGCCATTTCCTCCGATGAAAACGTGTGTCGGGATTGGCAATTCTCGCAGAATTTCGCTGGCTCTGGAATTGTGAAGCTCGATATTATGCACGTGGAATTTCCGGATATTTTCGCGAATGATTCTTGCGGATTCAGCTTTGAAATCTACAGCGTGAATTTCGCAATCAGGATTTTCGAGCGCAACACTCACACAAATACTGCCAGTGCCCGCGCCAATGTCCCAGAAAATCGAGTTCTCACAAATTCCTAAATCGTCCAGAATTATCGAGCGCAAATTTCTGTTCGTAATCTTCACACGCGGATCCCTGACAAAATCATCATCACGCAATCTCGTTCTTGGGAATGTGTAAGGCTCAAGATTGCGAATCATCATCAACGAGTTCGTCGAAAAAATCTCAGCGCAAAAATCCGACGCTGCTCCCGAAGATATTCTCTCGGATTCTAAACTCAGATTCTCGCCAATCGTTACGCAAATATTCTCCAGAGCCAGCAATTCACGACAGATTTTCTCCGGAGAATTTACGCCGTCACAGAAAATTATCACGAGCCTGTTACGTTCGACTGTGTTGAGCAATTTCACAAGGGAAATTTCGCGCCCATGTCCTGAGATTATCACAGCGTCGTGCCAAGACTCGCAAACTCTCGCGCACAAAACTTGCAAAGAACTTATCCCAGGCAAAGCTCGCAAATTCACTCCCGGAAATTTCCGCCTGACGAACGACATCAAACTGAACATACCCGGGTCTCCAGAGACCAGCAATAACACTCTCTCGTGAACAGCCAGAATTTCCCGGAATAATTTCTCAAGATTACGCAGATTCTTGAAGTCAGCAAGTTCGAATAATTCAGCTTGATTCGCAAATCTACGGATTAGAGCAATTTTGCCAGTGTGAGCTACGACGCATTCGGAATTTTTCAGCGCGTTAATTACTTCAGGTGTGAGCAAATTCTCAGAGCCTGCACCAGTTCCAGCGATTAAAATTTCAGTCATGTTTACTCATTTTCACTCATTCCCAAACATTTTCCCTTCATGATTCAGAAATATTGCTGCAAATTCGACGTTATTCACATTGACATTAACTCGTTCGCGGCATTTTCTGCAAACTGCTTCGGAAATATTCTGCCAGAATTTCGCGTATGATTCTCGATTAAGTTTTTGCATGATAATTCTCAAAGCTTCGTCCGTCAGATTGCAATCGTAAATTTCACGGATTAATTCGTAATCTTCTCCCAGAATTGCCAAGTGTGTACACAGAACTTCGATGCGTGAATCCGAGACTTTGCTGTGAGTGTTGAAATTTCCAGCAGCGATTTTCAAGAGTTTACCCGGGTGTCCAGCCAGGATTATTTTTGCAAAGCCCAGTTTCGCAGCTTCATCAATCACGAACCCGGCGTAATTTCCGGCTTGAATGATATTTCGGGATTGCAGATTTCGCGCCTTCCTGAGAGATTTTTCGCCCAAATTCCCGAATGTAATAAAAATTTCGCGATATTCGAGTGCGTGTATCATGTTGAGTTCAAGTTTTAGCGATTCCAGATAGGCTTTTTCGTCCCAAGCACGCACAACTCCAGACGTTCCCAAAATCGACAAGCCTCCGATAATTCCCAATCTTTCGTTGAACGTGTGTTTTGCAATTTCTGAGCCGTTCGGAATGGAAATCTTCACGATAATTTGCTCGAACGGGAAAATTTCTCGAAGCGAGTTTGCGATCATGATTCTTGGCACAGGATTTATCGCAGGTTCTCCGACAGGAATTTTCAAGCCTGGTAGCGTCACAATTCCGACACCTTCGCCAGCCTGGAAAATTATCTCGCCGAATTTGCCCGTGAATGTCAGAGTCGAAATAATTTTTAATCCGTGCGTAACGTCATGAGTTTTATTATCGCCGGAATCTTTCACGACTCCGAAAGAATCGCCAATCCTGAAAACTTCGATGCAAAATTCGCGTCCTTCGAGATTTTTCACGCAGACTCGCGCAGGAATTTCGCCTGATTTCGCAAACATAGCCGCAGCTTTTGACGCAGCCGCCGCACATGTTCCAGTTGTTACGCCCTCTCGCAAATTACAGCCCGTACAAAATCGCGTTCACAATCGCACACGCAACTGTTGAACCGCCTTTGTTGCCGCGAGAAATTATTTTCGGGATATTTTCCAGAGCTTCGAGAAAATTTTTCGCCTCGATCACGTTCACGAAGCCGACTGGAACGCCGATTATTAACGCCGGATTTGCAGCCTTTTCCTGAACGAGTTCGCATAACCTGATCAGAGCTGTTGGAGCGTTGCCGATTGCGTATATTGCGTTTGGAAATTTTTCTGCAGCGTGTTCGATATTTACGATTGCGCGAGTGATTTTGCGTTCTTGAGATTCGCGCTTGACTTCGGGATTTGACGAGTTGCAAAATATCTCGATGCCGAATTTTTGTGTAATATTCTTGTTGATGCCGGATTTGAGCATTTCTGTATCAGTGACGATCACGTGATTTTTTCCTGTCCTGAGAATTTCGCGTGTATTAAAAATTACGTTTTCAGTGAATTGCAAATTTTCCAGAAAATCAAAATCTGCTGTTGCGTGAATAACTCGTTTGATAATATCCAGATTTTCGCGTTGACCGGAATAATTTATGCGTGACTCGATTATGCTCAGGCTCTGATTTTCGATCGCGATTGGCTCAGTGATTACATGTGCGAGAATTTGTGAATTTTGCATGTTTAACGCTTCCTGAATTATAATTTTCTGAGTGATGCTATTATATATTTTTGCAGATTATTTTGAAAGGAATGATTCACACATTATGCCTGAGAAAAAAGGCAAGGCTGTATTAGCTTACAGTGGCGGACTTGATACTTCAGTTGCGGTTATGTGGCTGACTGAACAGGGCTATGACGTTATAACGATGACTGCGGACGTTGGACAGCGTGACGTTGATTTGCAGGCGGCGAAATCCAAAGCTCTTCACAGTGGCGCGATCAAAGCGTATATCTTCGACCTGAAAAAAACTTTCGTCGAGAATTACGTTTACCCATCACTCAGGGCGAACGCGATGTATCAGGGTACGTATCCGTTAGTTTCGGCTTTATCACGACCGTTAATTGCGAAAACTCTCGTTGATATTGCGAACAAAGAAGGCGCTGTGGCAGTTGCTCACGGTTGCACGGGCAAAGGTCAGGATCAGGTTCGTATCGAAGTCTGCGCAACGGCACTGAATCCGAAAATCAAAGTTCTTGCACCGGTTCGAGATTGGCACTTCACGCGCGAGGCAGAGATGGAATATGCGGCAAAACACGGTATCCCAGTCAAAGCTACAGTCAGTTCACCGTACAGCACCGATGATAATTTATGGGGACGCTCGATTGAGTGCGGTCTTCTCGAAGATCCCTGGAACGAACCACCCGAAGATGCTTACGAAATGACAGCGAATCCGATTGAAGCTCCAGATAAGCCGGAATTTATCGAGATTACATTTGAGAACGGCATTCCAGTTGCGTTGAACGGCGACAGAATGCACGGCGTAGAATTAATCCAGAAGCTCAATCAGATTGCCGGCAAACACGGAATCGGACGAATCGACATGATCGAGGACAGGCTCGTTGGCTTCAAATCGCGCGAAGTTTACGAATGCCCGGGCTCAACGACGTTGCTTGCTGCTCATCGTGCGATGGAAACTCTGACGCTCGATAAACAAGTCCTGAAATCAAAGCGTGAACTCGAAACAAGATTCGCTGAATTAACTTACGAAGGCTACTGGTTCTCACCGCTGCGTGACGCTATAAATGCGTTCGTGAATGACACTCAGCGTTACGTGAACGGCACTGTCAAGATGCGCTTGTTCAAAGGTCAAGTTACAGTTCGAGGCTTGAAGACTTCCAAGAGCATTTACAGGCACGATCTCGCGACATACTCCGAGGGCGACACGTTCGATCATTCGGCGGCAGTCGGTTTTATAAACATTTGGGGATTACCAGTTCGCACTTGGACATCAACCTGGCCAAGACAGGACGAGGCAGAAATTCCAATCGAAGCGTAAATTTGTGACGTGAACAAGAATATCGCTCATGATTCTCGAGAAAGATTCGTGGGTGATATTTTTTTGCGCGCATCAGGAGCTAATCGTGTGTTTGTTGCCGCACTCATAGTATATAATTATAGCCAACAGCTTATTGCGTATCGCGTACACCTGAAGCAAATTTTTTCATGGAGAGTGTGATGAATTTGGATGTTAAGAAATGTCTGTTCCCAGTTGCCGGTTTAGGAACGAGATTTTTGCCGGTAACCAAGGAACTTGCGAAGGAAATGCTGCCACTTGTGAATCGTCCGATAATTTCCTACGGTGTTGAAGAAGCTCTGTCATCTGGCTGCGATGAGATCATCATGATAACTGGTCGCGCTAAACGTTCGATTGAGAATTATTTCGACAGGTCGTTCGAACTTGAAAATCTTCTGAAATCCCGCGGCAAAGAAGAACTGTATAATCTCATGCTCAAGATCTCAAACATGGCTGAGATATTATACATTCGTCAACGTGAGCCTCTCGGACTTGGTCACGCCGTGCTATGCTGCGAGCCTGTGTGTCGAAACGAATTTTTCTGTGTTGCATTGCCCGACGACGTTTTCATAAATCCAGATGATCCAGTTCTTGCTCAACTCAAGAAAGTTCACGCTAGAATGGGCGGAAGTGTAATAGCTCTCGAAGAAGTCCCTCACGATGAAGTCTATCGCTACGGAATCGCTGTGAGTCAATTCGAAGTCGAAGCCGGAGTTCACAAGATAATAGACATGGTCGAGAAGCCTAAAGTCGAAGATGCTCCGAGTAATCTTGCGATCATGGGACGATATATTTTATCACCGACAATTTTCCCGATATTAGCTCAACAGAAAGCTGGAATCGGTGGCGAAATTCAATTAACGGACGCTCTGAAAATTCTCGCCTCACAAGAACCGGTCTGGGGAGTTCTATACAAAGGCAAGCGATTCGACTGCGGAACTCAGAAAGGCTGGCTAGGTGCGAACGTGAAACTTGCTCTTGAAGACCCGGATTTGAGACAGGTAATTCTTGACGCTGTGAAAAATTTTGAGGGGGAGTGATTATAATGGAATTCTTCAAGTCCAATAACGGAACTGAGGCAAGTGTTATTCTCGACAAAAAACTCAGCGCCGTAACAGCCGACACACTCGAACAAGAACTCAAGAGATTCTTAGTCGGCGTGAAAAAATTTACGGTTGACATGTCAAAGCTCGAATATATTTCTTCTGCGGGCTTGCGAGTTTTGCTTAAGGCTCAGAAACTCATGAACACTCAGGGCAAAATGACAGTGAAAAACGCCGTGCCTGAAGTCAGGAAAATTTTCGAGACAACGGGTTTCGATGAAATACTGGAACTCGACGTGTGAAAAAATTCCCGATTCACGAAACAATCGCGAGTCGGGAGTTTTTCTAAAATCTAAATCATTCTAAATCACAAACTACGCATTCAGGATTTTCTCCAGAGTTTGCGAGACTTCCTGTGGCTTAGCTTGACCTTTGACTTCCTTCATGACAAGTCCCTGCAAAAATTTCAGCTTCTTGCCCTTAGTGTCGCGTCCGGATTTGATCTCGTCGAGTACGTCAGGATTCGCAGCAATCACACTCTTGATGATTTCCTCAAGCATGTTTCCAGCAACGCCGCCTTCAGAAATTCCGCAAGCCTTCACTGCCTCGTCAATTCCGCAATTATTCGCAGACATGTAATCGAAAACTTCTTTAGCTTGAGTCGTCGATAATTTCCCGCCATCGATTTTCGCGATTAAATTCGTTAGCGTCTCAGGAGAAATTCCGAAATCTGCAACTTTACGGATTTGCTTCTCATTCATGACGCGCAAAACTTCCGTTCTGACCCAGTGAGCAGCTCGAACAGGATTCGCTCCGGCTTTCACACACGCCTCGAAATAATCCGACAGGTCTTTCACATCTGTCAAGAAATCCGCAACTTCCTGTGGCAATTTGTAATCCTGAACATAGCGCTTAGCTCTGACATCGGGCATTTCCGGCATCATCGACGTAACACGATCAATCCAAGCCTGATCAATTATTAACGGCGGCAAATCCGGCTCAACGATAAATTTCCTGTAAAACTCTTTCACGCGTGAAGCAGTCGTAACACCTTTTGCGTCATTCCAGTGGCGTGTCTCCTGCAAAATTTCTCCGCCTGACAGCATGATCTTTTTCTGACGTTTGATCTCGTACTCAATCGCGCGTTCGAGTGCGTGGAACGAGTTCATGTTCTTGACTTCAACTTTGCGACCCCAGCGGCCATCTGAGCATTTCATCGAGACATTCGCGTCAAATCTCATCATGCCCTTCTCAAGTTCAACGTCAGAAGCTCCGGAATAAATCACTCTGCGTCTCAAAGTCGTAACGTATTCAACAGCTTCTTTTGCTGACGATACATCCGGTTCAGAAACTATTTCGGCTAAAGGCATTCCTGAACGGTTATAATCCACGAACGATATTGCAGCTCCTTCAAGTCTTCCGTCTGAGGCGCTGTGATGCAAACTTCCGACGTCTTCTTCCAAGTGCAAGTGATTCACGCGGATTTTCTTGAGATTTCCGTTCGCGTCATGAACTTCGATAAATCCCTGAGCAACTATCGGCAAGTCACACTGGCTAATCTGGTGTCCCTTTGGCAAATCCGGGTAGAAATACGACTTCCTGAAGAACAGCGATTTCGGCTGAACTGTGCAATTCAACGCAAGTCCTGCCAACATGCCTTTCTCAACGACCTGATGATTCAATCTAGGCAACGAGCCGGGCAATCCCATACAAACCGGACAGACATGTGTATTCGGTTCAACGTCTGTATTCGTCGAACATGAACAGAATATTTTCGTGTCGGTCTTTAACCTGATGTGAATCTCTATGCCAATTACGGGCGTAAAAATTAATTCTGACATTTACTCTACACCTCCGTCTGCAATTTTCGGGCTGCCAAGTCTGCGCTCCAACACAACGCCTGCGTTCAACAATTCCGGATCGCTCCAGCGTGCGCCGATTAACTGCAATCCGACGGGCAATTTCCCAGCGTAACCCGTGAAGAATGATAAGCCGGGTAATCCCGCAAGATTCACTGGCAACGTGTACAAATCTGTCTCGTAACCTTTCATTTCGTCCTCGTCAACTTCCCCGATTTTTGGAGCCAATGATGGCGTGACGGGCTGCAAAATGAAATCCGTATTCTCAAATGCGCGCGCAAATTCCTGCGCAATTAACGTTCGGACTTTCGTTGCTGCAACGTAATATTCCTCGCAACGTGACGGTTCTGTCAAGCAAGTTCCGGCGATAATTCTGGATTTAACTTCGCTGCCAAATCCGTAAGACCTGACCCGCTCGAACATTTCTTTTATGCCCTTAGCATCCTGAACTGTGTAGCCGTATCTAACGCCATCATAACGCTCAAGATTTGTGTGAGCCTCGGACATTGCCAACGCGTAATAACACGCAACTGCATATTTCGAAATTATCGGCAACGAAACTTCGGTTATGATTGCGCCTTCGTCCTCAAGAATTTTCTCGACATGTTTCATTGCGTCAGAAATTGGTGCGTCAAGTGTGAAGCTCTGGAATTCTTTCACAAGTGCGACACGCTTGCCTTTGAGATTCACGTTTGGATTATGCGTGAAGTCAGGATTTTTTTCACGGAAGCTGCTTGAGTCCATCGGATCATGTTGGGCCAGAAGCTGCATTACCAGTTGCAAATCCCGAACTGTTCGAGCAAACGGACCAATTTGATCCAGCGACGAGCCATACGAGATCAATCCGTAACGACTGACCATTCCATACGTAGGTTTCAAGCCGTAAATTCCGCAATACGACGCAGGTTGACGAATCGATCCGCCAGTGTCACTTCCGAGCGAGAACGGCACATACCCCGCAGCAACCGCCGCCGCACTTCCGCCGGAACTTCCACCCGGAACTCGCGAAATATCATGAGGATTTCTTGTCGCGCCGAACGCAGAATTTCCGCAAGTATTTCCCATCGCGAACTCGTCCATGTTGACTTTTCCCATCAAGATCGCGCCGGATTCCCGCAATAATTTCCAGACTGTAGCATCATACGGTGGTCTCCAGTTTCCCAAAATTTTGCTGGCTGCTGTAGTTCTGATTCCCTGAGTGCACAAATTATCTTTCAAGACTGTCGGGATTCCGTCGAATATGCTGGAACTTTTGCCGGAGTTCTTGAGCTGCTCGCGTGCAAAATCTTCGGTTTCAGTTATGAATGCCCTGATATTTTTCTCGCAAGATTGCGCGCGCTTCCAACACGAATCGAACAATTCCTCGGGTGAAAACTTCCCAGCTTTTAAGCCTTCAGATGCTGAGGACAAATCCAGTTCATATAATTCTGCCATGATTATTCCTCCATGATTCTTGGGACTTTGAACAGCGAATTTTCGACATGTGCGCTTTCATCGAGAATTGCCCGGGTATTTGCGAACGGCTTGACTGCATCTTCGCGCAACGGACATTCCAGAGCTTCGGCAAAACTGAACGGTTCAACGTCTTTCAAATCCAGCTCTTTGAATCGATCAAGCATGTCTAAAAAATTGTTGATATAACGGACAGCGTTCTCGAGTTCCTGATCGCTCAAGACCAGACGTGATTCAAGGGCTATCTCGTTGACTTCCTCTGAGCTAAGCTTCATTTCTAAAATTACACTTCCCTCCGAAATTTTTCAAAAATACTCAACGATTTTAACACACACGAGAATTTTCACGTGCTAATATATTTGCATGATACGAATAATTATTACACTTATTAATATTTTGCCGCACAGATTTGCGTTAATGCTCGGGCGGATTTTGGGACGGATTT
Source organism: uncultured Synergistales bacterium (assembly GCA_905233725.1). Classification (GTDB taxonomy): domain Bacteria; phylum Synergistota; class Synergistia; order Synergistales; family Aminobacteriaceae; genus JAFUXM01. The sequence continues at coordinate 79,626 of CAJOEM010000002.1, read as the reverse complement.
TGCGATTGGTTCTGTGGCAGAAAGTTGACAGAGCTGAGTCTCGCTGTGTGAAATCTCTGGGAACTGGAATTACCAACGCGCGCTCAATCGTGAAGAAATCTTTCGAGAATCTCGGCATGTCAGCGATCGAATTTATGCGCCTAAAAAAGCTCGATTCGAATTTGTCGCGTTACGTAGAATTTTCCGGTTCAGAAATTTTGCGAGAGGCATTGTCGCGAAAACGTGGCGTAATTTTGCTAGCTTCACACATGGATAACTGGGAATTAGCCGGTTCTGCATTTTTTAACGCAGGATTTGAGATAACGCCGCTGTACACGCCTCAGAAAAACACGGGTGGAATTAACGATTTCATTCTGCAACAACGCAGCCAAGTCGGGAGAATGCGCATGGTCAAGAGTGAGGGAGCTGCATTGCGGGAAATTTTCAGGACGCTGAAATCCAACGGGATAATTGCGATTTTGCATGATTTGGACGCACGACGTGAAGGTGTGATTACGAATTTTCTTGGGATACCTGCGAGTACGCCGGACGGGGTTGTAAAGCTGCATAAAAAATTCGGCTCGCCGGTTGTGCCGGTGAGATATTTGCGTGACGGGAAGAATTGCGCGTTTCATCACGTTATCATGGACAAGATTATCAGCGACGAGAAAGATTCCAACGGGAGAAATTTTGGCGAGGATTTTCAAGCGTCACTTGAAATGTGCAATGCTGAAATCGAGAACTGGATTCGCAATAATCCGGATCAGTGGCTTTGGCTGATTGATCGCTGGGAGTACACGTTCAGAAAGGGAATCGCAAAGTGAAGTGAGGCGAATTTGTGAGTGTGAAAATTTTGGAAATGAGTTATGAGTTTTACAGCTACATTTACAGCTACAAAAATTCTCTCGTGAATATTGTCTATAACTTGGAAAATCACGCGAAAATTTCTGAAATCGTAACACAAAATCTGAATCGAAAAAGCCGACTGAATGATTCGCTCACTCAATCGGCTTTGTTATTCTCGTAATTATTGGTGCGGAGGGGGAGAATCGAACTCCCACGACACTTAAATTGGTCACAAGATCCTTAGTCTTGCGCGTCTACCAATTCCGCCACCCCCGCGGCTATTGAATTAAATGGTGGGTGATAGAAGAATCGAACTTCTGACCTCTTCCGTGTCAAGGAAGCGTTCTACCTCTGAACTAACCACCCGTAAACACCCAAAGGCGTTCAAGACTTCGTTATGATACCAAAAATTTTCGTTTTGTCAAATTCTCACGCGTGCAAAAATTCCGGCAAAATTTCCGCGAGCTTATCAAATTCGTATTCTCCGACAGTTTCGCCGTGCCTGAATAATACCGCGCCTCGAGGAGTTCCTGCGATGCCAAATTCTGCGTGACGTGCTTCTTTCGGGCCATTAACTTCGCAACCCATAACTGCAACGGACGTGCCATCGGGTAATTTTGCAGCCAGCGGTTCGACAAGTTTCACGAGATTCATGACATCAGTTCTGCGTCTGCCACACGTTGGACACGAGATCAAATTCGCGCCTCTCGCACGCAATTCCAGAGCCTTGATAATTTCGTAGCCAACTTTCACTTCGCGCTCTGGCTGATCAGTCAGGGAAACTCGCAATGTGTCGCCGATTCCACGAGCCAATAACGCCGAGATACACGCCGTGCCTTTCACGATTCCGGAATCACCCGGACCAGCTTCTGTCAAGCCAATGTGCATCGGGAAGTCCGGATAATTTTTCGCGATTAACTCGTTAGCTTTCACACATTCACGAACGTTGCTGGATTTCGCGCTGAGAATCATGTTCTCGAATTTCGCGCCGAGTAATAATTCAGCCTGTTCACGCACTGCTATGAATAACGCCTGAGCCCTGTCGCCATGAGCCTGTTCGAGTTGTGCCTGAGAGACTGAGCCGCCATTTGCTCCGATTCGAATTACAACTCCGAGATTTTTCGCGAGCGTTATAACGTCATGTAACTTGTTCAGAGGCATGTTTCCCGGATTGATCCTGATTGCACGACAGCCAGCTTCCATCGCAGCAATCGCAATCGCCGGATCAAAATGTATATCAGCCATCAAAGTCAATCTGGAATTTTCAAGCAGGAATTTCAGGTCTTGAGCAAGATTTTTGTCGGGAAGAGCTACGCGCGCCAATTCGCAGCCGCAATTACGCAAACTCTCGCATTGATTAACGCAGCCTTCGTGATCTTTCAGAGCAACTTTCAGCATTGATTCAACACGAACCGGAGAATCGCCGCCAATCGTGAGATTATTAATTTTTACCTGTAATTTGCTAAACATGATTTTTAATGCGTAAGGAAAATATTGTAAACGTCATGACACGTTATGAGAATCATGAGCGAGATCAGCAGCACAAAGCCAGCCGTATGAATCCAATTTTCGACACGTTCCGGCAATCTTCGGCGCAAAATCATCTCGAGCAACACGAACAGGATTCTGCCACCGTCAAGTGCTGGGATCGGGAATAAATTCAGCAGCCCGAGATTCAGCGCAATCATCGAGATAAACATAACGAAGCCCCAGAATCCCGAACTCATCGCCTGACCGGACATCGACGCAATGCCAACAGGTCCTGTCACGTCAATTTCGCGCGCGCCACGAACCAGATCTGCAATTCCACGAAGCATCAAGAGCGTAGCACGATACGTGAATGAGCCGGAATTTTTTATCGCGTCAATCAGCCCGTATTTTTCGAGAGACGGTGAAATTCCCAGCATGTATCGCGAATATTCTTGGCTGAACGGTACTGTCAGGTTGATATTCATGATCTCATTTTCGCGCCTGATTTCGAGACTGAGTGATTCGTTTTTCTTAGCTTCGAGTTGCAAAGTCTCCTGCATTTCGCGCCAGACTTTCACCTGAACGCCGTTGATCTTGAGAATCTCGTCGCCGATTTTCAAGCCAGCTTTTTCTGACGGGAAGTTTTGCATGATTTCGCCGATTTTCGTGCTTTGCATGTTCAGAACGCCGTGAGCGTACAAGAACGCAGACATCAAGATTATCGCGAGAATTATGTTGAATAACGAGCCGTTTAGCAAAATCAGGAATCTTTTCCAAGCTGGTTGCTCGTTGAAGCCCATTCCTGGAATTACAATTTCATCGTCTTCATCTTCGCCCATGCCTGCGAGTCTGCAAAAGCCCCCGATTGGCAAAATTCTCAGAGACCACAGAGTATTTTTGCTGCGATATTGAGCGAGAGCTTTTCCCATGCCGAAAGCAAATTCGTGAACTTGTACTCCCAGAATTTTCGCGGTGATATAATGCCCAAATTCGTGTACGATTACGCAAACTGCGATTACGATTATGAACGCAATAATACTAGTTATCATAAATTCCTCCGTTTGTGTGTATTTAAATATTATATTATTTCATCGGCAAATCCGAAGAATCTTGTTATCTCGCGCCTGAAACTCAAGTTGCAAGAACCGGTTCTGCCGTTACGATTTTTTGCGACGTTAATGTCAACTTTGCTCACTTCGTCTGGCGGCGTGTCCTGGTAATAATCCTCGCGGAAAATTAATATTACTGTGTCAGCGTCCTGTTCGATTGCGCCGGAATCGCGTAAATCTGAGAGTTGCGGTTTTTTATCGACACGCTTCTCAGTTTCTCGTGATAATTGCGACAGAGCTATGACAGGGCAATCAAGTTCACGCGCTACGATTTTGAGTAATCGCGAAATTTCCGAGATTTCCTGCTGGCGATTATCGCTGCGTTTTACTTCGGAAGTCATGAGCTGCAAATAATCCACGACGACAAGACCGAGTTCATGATAGCGATTCTTGAATCTGCGGCATTTCGTTCGGAAATCCAGAATCGAAATGTCAGAGCTGTCGTTTATGTAAATATTTCGTTTTGAGACTACCCCTGCTGCCTCGAAAAGTGTTTTCCATTCGTCGCGCCCCATCATGCCCGAGTTCATGCTGCTGATGTTTACGCATGATTCTGCTGCGAGCATTCGTTGGACGAGTTGTTCAGCTGTCATTTCAAGACTGAAGATTAATATCGGCAGATTTTTTCCATCACCGCCGAATTGCGCAATGTTTAGTGCAAGAGCAGTTTTTCCCATTGAGGGACGTGCTGCGATTATATTCAAGCTCCCTGGCTGGAATCCGGAAATGATTCTGTCGAGATCGATGAAGCCCGACGGAAAACCAGTTACTTCAGTGTTAGGATTGTTGTAACGTTCTTCGATTTTGTGAAACGTTGGCGTTAATAACTCGCTGATAGCTCTGAAATCCGAGGTGTTCTTGTTCTGAGCTGCCTCGAAAATTATGCGTTCTGCTTCGTTTATAATATCCTGAGTTTCGATGTCGTTCTTGTAGGCGAGTTCGATGATTTTGTTTCCGGCTTCGATGAGCCTGCGTCGAGTTGCACGTTCGCGAATAATTTCTGCGTAGTACGTAGCGTTTGCAGTTGTCAATATGTTCGCGATTAGTCCTGCAAAGAACGGTTGCCCGCCGATTCGTTCGTAAATTTCGCGGGCTTTGAACTCTTCGGAGATTGTGACGAAATCGACGGGTTTATTTAACGCGTACATGGAGAGCATGATCTCGTAAACAAGTTTGTGATTGTTGCTGTAGAAATCGTCTGGTCTGAGAATTTCTGATGTGTTTCCGAGAGCATCTTTTGATAACATGCATGCCCCAAGTACCGCGCGTTCAGCTTCGAGATTTTGCGGTGGGATTCGGTTTAAATCGGGCATTGTTTATTTCACGCTTGTAACGATTAGAGTCATTTCAGCCAGAACTCCGGAATACAACTTGAGCGTGAGTTTGAAATTTCCGGATGTTTTGACAGTTTCGTCGAGTTTGATATTGCGTTTGTCGAAATTTTTGAGATTGTGTTGAGCTTCGAGGGCTTCGGCGATTTGCGTTGTAGTTATGCTGCCGAATAATTTCCCGTTGTCACCAGCTTTGGCTTCGATTGTGACGGCTCTGTTCTGCAATTTTTTCTGGAGGTCGATAGCTTCGAGGCGTGATTTTTCGTCCAGAGCTTTTTGTTTAGCCTGCTGATTTTTCCATTCGTTGATTTTCGCGGGAGTAGCTTCGATTGCCAGCCCCTTGGGTAACAGAAAATTTCGCGCGTAACCGTCCGAGACTTCGAGCAAGCTGCCGGCTTTTCCAACTTTTGCGACGTCATTTTTCAAGATAACTTTCATGTGTGAAAACTCCTTTTTCAAAAATTACGCACAATTATAGCGCAAGAGTGTAGAGTAAATTATAATTTGTAATACGAGAGGAGATGTTATTTTGCAAAATGTATTGGAAATGAAAGGCATTTCGATTGAATTTCCAGGTGTCAAAGCACTCGATAACGTTGATTTTTCGCTGAGAGCCGGCGAGATTCATTCGTTGCTGGGGGAAAATGGCGCGGGGAAATCGACGCTGATCAAATGCTTAACCGGAGTGAACCGCAAAGATTCAGGCAAAATATTTCTTGACGGTCACGAAATTAATCCGACAGATCCTGGCAACGCGATTGACCTGGGGATTTCGACGGTGTTTCAGGAAGTGAACTTGTGTCCGAACCTGAGTGTCGCTGAGAATATTTTTGCAGGTCGTCAACCGATGAAGCATGGCGGCATTAACTGGCGTGAGATAAATTCTCGAGCTTCGGAATTAATGTCGAGATTTCACCTGGATATTGACGTAACGCGCCCGTTGTCATATTACTCGACTGCGATTCAACAAATGACTTCGATTGCCAGAGCCGTGGATATTCAAGCGAAAATATTAATTCTCGATGAGCCAACGAGTTCGCTTGATGAAAATGAAGTGCAGCTGTTATTCGACGTAATGCGGGATTTGCGCTCTCAGGGAATGGGGATAATTTTCATAACGCATTTCCTGGATCAGATTTACGCGGTCTCGGATCGCATGACGATTTTGCGAAACGGCCACTTAATCGGCACGTATAATATCGACGAGCTTACAAAATTCGAACTCGTTACGAAAATGGTCGGCAAAGACATGGACGTGATATTTAATCTCAAGCGCGCAGAAGTTGCTGATGATTCGGAATTTATGCTCAAAGCTGAACACATTGGAAACGCTTCGACGATTAATGATATTTCTGTGTCGATTAAGAAAGGCGAATTACTCGGCTTTGCTGGACTTTTGGGAAGCGGACGAACTGAGACGGCGCAAATGTTATTCGGGGTAAATCGAATCTCTCACGGAAATATAACGCTCGAAGATCACGAAATTATTCTCAAGCAACCGTTTGACGCGATAAAATTCAGGATTGCTTTTTGTCCGGAAGATCGCAAACGTGACGGAATAATCGGGGATTTGTCGATTCGTGAGAATATCATGCTAGCCGTGCAGTCTCGAGAAGGTTTCATGAAGCCGATGTCGCATCAAGAGCAAGTCACGCTCGCAAACAAGTATATAAAGCTCTTGGGAATTGCGACACCCGATTGTGAGAAAAAAGCCGGTGAATTATCCGGAGGCAACCAGCAGAAAGTAATTCTCGCACGATGGATGGCAGCTGAGCCGAAAGTTTTGATTCTGGACGAGCCTACACGCGGAATCGATATTGGAGCAAAAGCCGAGATTCAAAGATTAATGCTCGAGATGTGCGGTTCAGGAGTTTCGGTAATATTCATAAGTTCGGAACTTGACGAGATAATCAGGTGTTCGAATCGCATCGTGATTATGCGTGATCGTGCGAAAGTTGCCGAAGTTGACGGAGCGAATTGCACTCAAAACGATATTTTGAAAATCATAGCGGAAGGAGCTGCTTAAGTTGCGAAAGAATTTGAATCTGTCGTCGATAATGCAATCGAAAGTTACGTGGGCAGTGATTGCGGAAATGCTGATTTTGCTGGTATGTTTTGCGATTCGTCCGGATTTTTTCTCGATCAGCTATCAGCCATCGACGGGAATGTTGTACGGAAGCTTGATAGATATTGTGAATCGCTCAGCTGAGATTACGATTATATCAATGGGAATGACGCTTGTTATCGCGTTGGGCGGAACGGATTTGTCGGTTGGAGCTTTGGTAGCTGTTGCTGGAGCGATTGCGCTGAAATTTCTTCGATGGGACGTTCTCGAATACACAACTCCCGGAGACTACAGCGTGTGTCCGTATATTCTGGTTTTGACAGTTCCGTTGATAATTTGCGCGTTGATGGGATTATTTAACGGATTCTTGGTTGCGAAAGGTGGCATTCAGCCGATAATTGCGACGTTAATCCTGATGGTTTGCGGCCGAGGAGTTGCGCAGATTCTCACGGACGGCAAACAATTTACGACGGGTTATTCGCCATTCAGAGTAATCGGTCAGGGAAGCTTTCTGTATTTGCCGATGCCGATAATTATCACGATTGTAGTTGTCGTAGCTGTTGCGTTATTCACGCGAAAAACTGCTTTCGGAGCATTTGTCGAATCAGTCGGAGTTAATCCCAGTGCGAGCAGATTATCAGGAATTAAAGCTGATCAGGTAATATTGATCGTATTTTTGCTCACGGGTTTGCTGTCTGGAATTGCGGGCTTGATTTACTCGAGCAGAATCATGTCGAACGATTCGAATAATGCCGGCTTGAATTTCGAGATGGACGCGATCCTGGCTGTAGTAATCGGCGGAACGAACATGTCTGGCGGAAAGTTCAGTATAATTGGCACGCTTGTTGGCTCGTTGATAATCCGCACGATTGTGACGTTCGTGTATTATTTCGGCATTGTTGCAGAAGCTACGATGGCGTTCAAGGCGCTGATCATAGCTGTAGTAATTGTCTTGCAGTCTGCGCCGGTTCGAGAATATTTTGCGAAACGAGCTGCAAAACGTGTGAAAGTCTCAGGAGGTGTACAAGCATGAAGAAGCAGAGTGTATTTAGCAGGCTGACGAATCCGAAATATATCATGGTCTACGCAACGATTGGAATATTCTTGATTATATATGCGTTCGGAGCGTTTTTGTACGGTGACAAGGGTTTCATGACGGTCAGGACGTTTGTGAATCTTTTTATTGATAACGCGTACTTCGGAATTTCTGCGGTCGGCATGACGATGGTGTTAATAACCGGCGGAATTGATTTGTCGGTTGGAGCTGTAGCTTCGTTGACAGGAATGTTTATAGCGTACGGGACTTCGGTTTTAAATCTTCATCCGTTGACGTGTATATTTGCGGCGCTGGTTATGGGCGTTTCATTGGGTTTGCTGATGGGTTGGGTGATTCATTATTTGAAGGTTCCTGCGTTTATAACGACTTTGACTGGAATGTTTTTTGCGCGTGGAGTTTGTTCGTTAATCAGCCGTGAATCGATTGATATTAAACACGAGTTCATAGATTCGCTCGCGAGTTGGAAAATATACCTGATGAAATACGTTGACGGAAACTGGGTGCGAATAAAGCCGATTGCGTTCATAAATTTCAACGTGATTTTGTTCGTGATCATGATAATCATTGGCACGTTTATTTTGCAGAAGACGCGCTTTGGCAGGAATATTTACGCTATCGGAGGCAATGAACAATCAGCATCGTTAATGGGTTTGCCTGTTGGACGCACAAAGATTCTTGTTTACGGATTCAACGGATTATGTTCGGTTTTGGCAGGAATTTCTTACGCGCTTTACGTTAAGAGCGGTTGGAATTTGTCGCTGCAGGGCGGTGAACTCGAAGTCATAACATGCGCTGTAATCGGCGGGACGTTATTGACCGGCGGAGTCGGCTACATGATCGGGACTTTATTCGGAGTCTTGCTGAAGTCCGTTATACCTGCGTTGATTACGTTCAATGGGAATTTGCTCTCGTGGTGGGGGAAAATTGCTACGGGATTGCTGCTTTTGTTGTTTATTTGCATTCAGAGATTTGTCGTAACGTCGTCGAAACTCAAGAAGGCGTAATATTTTTGAAAGGGAGTTGTGAACATGGACATGAACATGAACTTGAAGGATTATGAATTCTGGTTTGTAGTCGGCAGTCAGTTTTTGTACGGAAACGAGGTTCTTGAAACAGTAGCAAAACGCGCTCAGGAAATGACGGATAGTTTGAACGCGTCAGGCAATCTTCCGTGCAGGATAATTTACAAAGTCACAGCCAAGACCAACGCTGAAATTTCAGATGTAGTTCGTGATGCGAATCATGACGAGAAATGCGCTGGAATTATAACCTGGTGTCACACGTTCAGCCCGTCTAAAATGTGGATCAACGGACTTTCACAATTACAGAAGCCGTGGTGTCATTTTGCGACGCAATATAATCGCGAAATTCCGAATGAAGAGATCGACATGGATTTCATGAACTTGAATCAAGCTGCTCACGGTGATAGAGAACACGGCTTCATTGGTGCGCGTTTGAGAACTCCGAGGAAAGTTATCGCGGGATTTTGGCAGGACGATGACGTTCAGAAGCGTTTGGGAAAATGGCAGCGTGCAGCAGTTGGAGCAGCGTTTTCGAAAAATCTCAAGATTATGCGTTTCGGCGATAACATGCGAGAAGTTGCTGTCACTGAGGGTGATAAAGTCGAAGTGCAAATCAAACTCGGCTGGCAGGTCAACACATGGCCCGTCGGAAAACTTGTTGAAGTTATGAATGCTGTTACGGATTCAGAGATTGACGCTTTGATGGACGAATACAGGAGACTTTACGATTTTGCTACGGATAAGATCGAGACAGTTCGTTATCAGGCTCGCGAGGAAATTGCTATGAAAAAGATGTTTGATCGCGAAGGTTGCAAGGCGTTCTCGAACACGTTCCAGGATCTCTACGGAATGAAGCAGCTTCCCGGACTTGCGAGTCAGCATTTGTTGGCGACTGGCTACGGCTACGGCGGTGAGGGCGATTGGAAAGTTGCCGGCATGACAGCGATAATCAAGTTCATGAGTGAAGGTTTGTGTGGCGGCTCTGCTTTTATGGAAGATTACACGTATCATCTTGTGAAGGGCAGCGAATACAGCTTGGGAGCGCACATGTTGGAAGTCTGTCCATCAGTTGCAGCGTCGAGACCGCGAATCGAAGTTCATCCGCTGGGAATTGGCGATCGCGAAGATCCTGCGAGACTGGTTTTTGAAGGACATGCGGGTAAAGCTGTCGTTGTGAGCCTGATAGACATGGGCGGACGTTTGCGCTTGATTTGTCAGGATATTGAGTGTGTGAAGCCGATTATGCCGATGCCGAATTTGCCTGTAGCACGCGTAATGTGGCGAGCAATGCCCGATTTGAAGACCGGACTCGAGTGCTGGATTATTTCAGGTGGAGCGCATCATACAGTTTTATCGTACGATGTTGACGCTGAGCAAATGCACGATTGGGCGCGCATTATGGATATTGAGTTTGTGCATATTGACAAGAATACGACGATTGAAAGCCTTGAGCATGATTTATTCTTGTCGGATATTGCGTGGAAATTGAAGTAAGCGAATATTACGTAGTCAAAAATCGGTATTTACATTTTGCTTGAAATTTTTCTCACGTGTAGAATTTGTGTATAATTTAATATTTTTCGGAGGCAGCATTTATGAAAAAAGTTTTTTTACTCGTTGTAGCTTTAGTAATGGTATTTGCGGTTTCGGCTGCGAGTGCTAAAGACGTTGTGATTGCGTTCTCGCAGATCGGTCAGGAATCGGACTGGAGAACAGCTAACACGGACGATTTGAGATCAGCGATTGAGAATCACCCGGGTTGGAAGTTGGTCTATGACGATGGACAGCAGAAACAGGAAAATCAGATCAAGGCTCTCAGAAATTTCATCACGCAAGATGTCGATTATATCTTGTTCACCGGTGTAGTTTCGACTGGCTGGGACGAAGTTCTGAAGGAAGTCAACGAGGCTGAGATTCCGTTATTGTTGATCGACAGATTACCCGATTGCGCTGACAAGATTGATTACGTTGCTGCATTCGGCGGCGATTTCGTCGAAGAGGGGCGTCGTCAGGTTGCATGGGCTGGCGAATATTTTAAGAGCATCGGCAAAGGCGACGTTGACATGAATATCGTCATAATGGAAGGCACAACTGGCGCAAGTGCTCAGACCGGCAGAACTGAGGGCAACTTGAAAGCTTTGGCAGAATATCCGCATTTTAAGCTCGTTGGTCAGCAGTCCGGCAATTTCACCAGAGCAGAGGGTCAGGCAGTTATGGAGAGCTGGCTGAAATCAATCGACAAGATCGACGTGTTAATCGCTCAGAATGATGACATGGCTCTCGGAGCAATCGACGCAATCAAAGCAGCAGGCAAAGTCCCAGGTAAAGATATTATTATCGTAGGCTGTGACTCAGTCAAAGCAGCATTTGACGCAATCGTTGCAGGTGAAATGAATTGCACAGTTGAATGCACACCGTTGTATGGCGCGTTTGTTGTGCCGACGATTGAAGCTCTTGAACGTGGCGAGAGATTTGACAAGACAGTCGTTCATCCTGAAGAGGGCGTTTTCGACATGGACGGCGGAATCGATCTTGGCAGCGTGAAGTCAGTTAAAGCAGCGGACGTTATCGCCAGCAGAAGATATTAATATTAAATTTCGGAGGAAAGATTTATTATGAAAAAGAGTATTGCGTTATTACTCGCGTTTTGTATGATTTTCAGTGCAGCACCTGCAGTATTTGCAGCACCGATTAAGATTGGAATCTCGATTTGGTCATCAACGGATACGCTCGGCAGTGAGTGCAAGAGAATGATTGATGCAGCAGCGGCGGCTCTCGGAGTTGAGACTCAGTGGGTTGATCAGGCGCATATTTCCGAGCAGGTTACGTCGAGTGCGGAGACTTTGGCACTTGCAGGCTGCGACGGAATCATAATTTGCAACTCAGCTTCAGCAGAGATGGGTTCTGTTATCAAGACTTGCGACGAGAATGAAGTTTATGTAGCTCAGTTCTTCAGAGTAATTGACAAAGACGCAAACCCGGACGAATACGCTCAGGCGTGTGCTTCGAAATATTACGTCGGAGCAGTTCACGAGTCAGAATTTGACAACGGCAAGACGCTTGTTTTGATTCTCGCAGGTCAGAAAGGCTGCAGAAAAATCGGTCTCGAAGGCTGGGAACCCGGTGACGCGACGTTCCTTGGACGCTGGGCTGGCTACAAAGCAGGCGTAGAAGCTTGGAACGCTGAACACCCGGATGATAAAGTTGTCTTGTTAGATCCTCAGTATGGACGCACAACGACTGACACGGGCAGAGCTACGGCTGAAGCAATTATTGATGCAAACCCGGATATCGACGCGCTGATCGTTGCAGGTGGCGGCGGCGACACGTTACTCGGAGCAATCGCAGCAATCGAGGCAAAAGGCTTGACCGGGAAAATCGCAGTTGTTTCGACGGATTTCCTGCCGGATCTTGACGTTAAGTTAAAGACCGGAGCAATGGCAGCTGAATCAGGCGGACATTATGCAGACCCGTTCTTCGCATTCTTGATGGTCTATAATACCGTTCGCGGAAAATACGCAGCAAGCGACACGAGTTTCCATGATATGGTCTTCCCGTATATGTACGTTGCTTCACCTGAGGATTACGAGAAGTATTCGAAATTCTTCACTGGCAGCGAGTTGCCGTACACTGCGGACGAGATCAAAGCTTTGGCTGAGTTGTCATACGAAGATTTAGCAGCAGCTTGTGCGAAACTTTCGGTTGAAGACGTTGTCGAACGTCACGCGAAATAACGCGCAAATTATCGTATCATGTAGTTTGTGAAAATATTCGAGAGTCGGGGATTTGTGTGTAGAAAATCTCCGGCTCTTTTTATAAGTAAGTTTATTCAGGATTCAGTCAGAAAGAAGTGATTTTGAATGCAGAGTTTCAAGACGAGTAAATTTTTCGGGTTCATGATTCTTGCGGCGATGGTGATATTTTTCTACGCAATATTCAAGATTCTGACCCCGAATAATTTTGGCAGTCTGGAGAATATGTTCTCGTATTTCCAATCGTCGATAATATACTCGGTCGGCGGTTGCGGATTGTATTTCATAGTCGTAATGGGATTGTTTGACTTTGCGGTCGGAGCGAATATTGTTTTCTCGTCGATCGTCGGCGTAATTTTGTCGGAGAAGTTCGGCTATTTGGGTTTCGTAATTGGCTGCGTAGGTTGCGGAACGTTAATCGGAATTGCAATCGGATTCTTGTATAATAATCTGAAAGTTCCGAGCATGATCGTGACTGTTGGATTGATGCTTGTGCTTGAGAGTTTGGCAGTATTCGTAGCTGGCGGCGTGAAGCAGACACTGGCTCCGGAGTTGAGATTTTTCTCAGGTGCGCCCGGGAATATAATTCTTGCAGCGTTGGCGTTTGTTTTCATGTGGTTTATCTTGACGTACACGCGAATCGGAACGTATTGTAATGCAATCGGCTCGAACGAATTTGTAGCGCAAAATATGGGCATTAACGTGCGAAAATACAAGTTAATCGGCTTTGCGTTGTTGCATTTCTTTGTTGGGATTATGGCGATTTTGACGGTCTCATACGGAACGACAATGACAGCATTGACTGGAATGAGCACGATGAGCAGAAACTTTCAGCCGTTGATGGGAACGTTTTTCGGAGTAGCTTTCAGGAAATATGGGACTCCGATCAGCGCGATCATAATCGGGGAATTTATCATTGCGATAATATTTAACGGATTTGTTGCGCTGGGTGCTCCGACGACGGTGCAAAATATCGTGACGGGTGCGGCGCTGTTGGTAATCGTTACGTTGACGGCTCGCGGCAAACGTGGCTCAGTTGTGAAGTAAGGCGGTGGAACTCATGAGCGAAAATATTTTGTTGAAGGCTGAGCATATTGACAAGCGATTCGGCATAACTCACGCTTTGAATGACGTTAGCATAAATATAAACCGCGGCGAAATTCGTGCGTTAATCGGCGAAAATGGCTCAGGGAAATCTACGTTCTGTCAAATGTTGTGCGGAATTTACACGATTGGCGGCGGAACTTTCACACTTGACGGAGAAGTTCTGAACGTGCACAATCAGGTTGAAGCGAACAGAGCTGGCGTTTCGATAATTGTTCAGGAGATGGGAACATTGTCTGGCTTGAGTGTTGCTGAGAATATTTTCCTGGGACACGAGGAGCCTTTCATGCATCACGGCATCAAAGACACTCGCGCAATGGTTCGAGAAGGCCAGAGATTGCTTGATGAATACGGTTTCTCGAATATTCGCGCAGGTTCTATGATTGATAATTATAATTTCGAGGACAGGAAACTCGTTGAGATTGTGAAAGCTACGTACATGAAGCCGAAGATTCTTGTTGTTGACGAGACGACGACGGCGTTATCACAGAACGGCAGACTTGAGTTATACAAGATTATGGACGCGGTTCGTGCTGACAATCGCAGCGTAATTTTCATCAGTCATGATTTAGGCGAAGTTCTCGAACATAGCAACACGATTTCGATTTTGCGAGACGGTGAATATATCGACACGGTGAATGCGTCAGACGTGAACGAAGATGATCTGAAGCGCTTGATGGTCGGTCGTGAAATTGGCTCAGCGTATTATCGCACGGATTACGGCACGAAAATTTCTGATGAAGTTGTCTTGAGCGTGAAGAATGTTACGGTGAAGGGTCAGATTTACGATGTAAGTTTCGATTTGCATCGCGGAGAGATTCTGGGATTTGGCGGCTTGTCTGAATGCGGCATGCACGAGGTCGGCAAAGCAGTTTTCGGAGCGTCATGGGATCGTGAAGGCGTTGTGAAATTGTCAGACGGCACGGAGATTCGCGATATTCCGTCGGCGATACATCACTCGATTGCTTACGCGTCGAAAGATCGTGATAATGAGTCAATAATTCTGAACGAGAGCATTCGCAATAATATCGTCTTGCCGTCGCTTGATGATCTGGCGAGTAATCACCTGTTGAGCAAACGCAAACTCGATAAATTCGCGCTGGAAAATGCTGAGAAAATGCAGACGAAGATGGCGAATATTAACCAGTTTATATCGGACTTGTCTGGCGGCAATAAACAGAAAGTTGTTTTAGCGAGATGGCTTGGCAAGGGCAGCGATATTTTGGTTCTGGATTCACCGACGCGAGGCATTGACGTGAAAGTTAAGCAGGCGATTTACGCGCTGATGTCGGAATTGACGGCTCAGGGGAAATCTATAATCATGATCTCAGAAGAAATTGCGGAATTGCTCGGAATGTCGGACAGAATCATAATCATGAAGGACGGCAGAATTAATGGCGAGTTCATGCGTTCGGAGAAATTAACGGACGAAGACTTGATCGCAAAAATGGTTTAGGCAGGTGAAAATATCATGGCACAAAGAGAAAATTCTGAATCAAGACTTGCAAGCTTTTTCGCATCAGATACGTTCAAAGGCTTGTTGCCGTTCATTGGCTTAGTTGTAATTTTGGCAGCGATGTATTACTTGACGAATGGCAGGATTATGCAGCCGAAGAGATTGCGCTTGTTATTATCTCAGGTATATTACCCGATGATAGTTGCAACGGGCGTATTTTTTGTTATGACGCTTGGCTCGATAGATTTCACAGAAGGCTCTACGTTGGGAGTAGCTTCGATAGTAGTTTCGGTTTTATCGTTTTACAGCATACCGTTAGCTATACTCGGAGGGATTCTTACTGGCGCGGCAATCGGTGCGGTGAACGGATTCTTTCATGTGAAATTCAAGCTGCAGAGTTTTATCGTAACGATATGCACGATGTATTTATTCAGGGGAGTATGCGCGTATTTGACTACAGAGACGGCTATACCTGCAAGTCAGGCGATAAAAGCATTAGATAGCGATAACTTGAAGACATGCGTAACGCTTGCAGTATTAATAGTAGCGTTCTTTGTATTCAGATTTACGCGCGTAGGCAATGATTTCAAAGCTGTAGGTTCTGGAGAGACTGCTGCGAGATTTTCTGGAGTACGCACGGATCGTGTGAAATTTCTTGCATTCGTTGCTGCTGGAGCTTTGACGGGCTTGGCTGCGTTCGTGAACGTGATCAAAGTTGGCTCGATAACTTCGACGGCTGGCAATCAGCTTGAGACGCAAATATTGATCTCGCTGGTATTGGGCGGCTTGCCGATAACTGGCGGTGCGAAAGTAAGATTCTCGAACATAATCGTTGGTACGTTGATGTATACGGTTTTGAATAACGGTCTTGTCATGCTGGGATTTGAGTCGGCAACTCAGCAGCTGATAAAGGGAATCGTATTCTTGATATTCGTAGCGTTGACGATAGATCGCAAGGCCTTGAAAGTCATCAAGTAATTATCAAGTAATAATTCGCGAATAATTTTTGATATGAAAAGCACGTCTCATTTGCAAAATTTCTGCGAGTGAGGCGTGTTGTTTTTTAGATTAAGATTGCTAAGATTGCTAAGCTAGATTAGTTCCGTGATAGCTTTCTTGAGTCTCTCGACTTGTTGAGCCAATGTGCCTGCGCGTTCTCTCAAGATTGCGTTCTCGAGTTCAAGCTGCGAGTTCGATGCGGATGAAACTTTGCCGTCAGCCTTGGATTTGTCCGGTTTGTCAGCTTTGTCTGGTTTGCCGGTTTTTTCGAATTTCGCGTCCTGAGATTTCGGTGCGTTCAGAGCTTCAGCGGCTGCTTTACGTTTCCTGCTCCAGCTCGTTACCATTTGCCAAGTAAGCCCGTATTCATGAGCTGCTTTATGAATACCAACTACTTTAGCTCTCTCTAATATTTCGTCCTGTTCCGCTTCGGTGTAAACTTTCTTCTCGTCCATTGCGATATTCATATCCTTTCGTATGTAAAATAAAATATATATTCAAGTATGTGTATTCTATCACAGATTTTATATATATTCTATAGATATGATTACGAGTATGCAATATTTACGCCGATAGCGATAACAAATTCCTGTAAATCGGATAGGGCCATATATCAGCAGAAATATTCAGCTCTGCAGCGTCGCATTTAGAGCGTATTCTCGACATCAACGGAATGATCGTCTCAACAAGAAAATCAGCGCGTTCTCTATCGTCCATCGTAGCTAACCTGCCCTTGAGTTCGTGCAATTCGTTCGCGTCATGTATCAATGCAGATTTCGCTTTGCCAAGTCCTGAGACGTAATCTTTCCATGGAGTCTGGTCGCCAAAGTCTATGCCGTCAAATCCGCACAAGGAATTTTTCTCGAGGATTAATTGCTTGGATAACGCCGGCAAAACTCCTTCCCATAGCATATCGTACAGAACGGCTGCCTCGACTTCGAGACCGGTTGCGAAACTTTCCATGCGAATTGCGTGCAAATTTTCGAGTTCGTGAGATTTATACACGCCCAATTCTGCGAGCATTGCGCGATTTTCGGGTTTAAGCAGCAAATCTATTTTTTCCGGGATAGTTTCAGCCTCGATTAAGCCGCGTTTTTTAGCTTCCTCGTGCCATTCTTGAGTGTAAGCATCGCCTTCGAACAAGATTCGCGATCCCTTCTTGATAGCCTCACGTGCTGCATCAAGAGCCGCATCGATTGGATCAGTTCCGGATACGCAGCGAGCTTCGATCATGTGCGTAACCTGCTCAACTCCCCAAGCCCAGATTGACGCGAACATTGTCACGGGCAGCGCGATTGATTGCGACGAACCTGGTGCGCGGAATTCGAATTTGTCGCCGGTGAATGCAACGGGTGAAGTTCTGTTCCTGTCACTGTCAAACGGAATTATTGCCGGCAATTTTGCAAGTCCGAGATCCATAACGCCTTTCTCTGGAATTGTTGCGTCCGCGTTGTCAAGCCTGTGCAGAAGATCCGTTAATGCTGAGCCGAGGTATATGCTTATGATTGACGGAGGTGCTTCGTGACCGCCAAGCCTGAATAAATTCCCGGAATTTGCCACGGCAGCCTGCAGTAAACTGTGATATTTCGACATACCCAGGACTACAGCCGAGAGGAACGTCAGGAAAATTACGTTGCGCCTGTGACCGTTCGAGGGCTTGAGCAAGTTTCTGCCGTCACTGTCAACGAGTGAAAGATTCGTGTGTTTGCCGGAGCCGTTCATGCCGTCAAATGGCTTCTCGTGGAATAATAATCGCAATTCATGTTGACGCGCCAATTTTCGCATCGTTTCCATTAAGATCTGATTCTGATCGCAAGCTCTGTTCGCCTCTGAGTATAAATGCGCAAACTCGAACTGACATCTGGCAACTTCGTTATGACGAGCCAAAAGCGAAACACCCAATCTCGCCAAATCACGTTCGACATCTTCCATGTAGCGCAAAACTCTCGGAGGAATTGCCCCGAAATAATGATGATCGAGCTTTTGATCTTTAGCAGGCTGTGCGCCGATTAGAGTTCTGCCGCAAAATCTAATATCCGGACGTAATTGTGCCCTTGGACGATCCAGCAAGAAATATTCCTGTTCAGCACCGACTGTCATTTTCACGTTTTTGATCCCGCGCTGTCCGAGAGTCTTCAGCAATTTCAGAGCGCGGCTTTCAAGAGCATCGACTGCGCGCAATAACGGGGTTTTCAGGTCAAGAGAGCTGCCATCGTAAGACAGGAACACCGACGGAATGCAAAGTGTACCGCCTTTGGGACTTTTCACGATGAATGCCGGGCTGCTGATATCCCACGCGCTGTAGCCTCGTGCTTCGAAAGTTGAGCGGCTGCCTGCCGACGGAAAACTCGACGCGTCCGGTTCACCCTGAGCCAGGTGATGCCCTCTGAAAACGTCAATCGGATTGCCATCTGAGTCAGACATTGTGAAGCCCTGGTGTTTCTCAGCTGTGAGTTCTGTCAATGGCTGGAACCAGTGTGCCCAGTGTGTTGCGCCTTTGGAAATTGCCCAATCTTTCATTGCAGCGGCGACTATATCAGCAGCAGCAGGATCTAATTTCTCCGTGCCTTCCATTGCGGCTACGACTTGAGCGTAAACATCCGGATTGAGTTTTTCTTTCATGACGCGCCGGTCGAATAACATAGAGCCGAAAATTTCACGTATAGGTTTATACTCGTTTGTTTGCATAATATACACTCCTTTGATTTTCATAAGCAAGTTTTTCGCAAATATTTCTGCTTAATTCGCGTGTATAATAGCAAATATTTATGAATTGTCAACTCTAAGCAATTTTATAACGCAATCTGTCGCCTAATGAGTTCGTTGTCATGTAATTCGAGTATGTTCGTGTGATCGAAGCCGCAAGTTCTCGCAAGTTCGATAGCCTCGGGGAATTTCGCGTTGAGTTGTGTTGTGCTGTGTGCGTCGGCGTTGATGATTATTTCGCCGTTGAGTTCGCGCAGTCTCTTGAGTATGAAAGCTGCTGGCATGATTCGTGAATTGTGCGTGTTAATCTCGAGCATGATCCCCTGATTCGCAATAATTTCCAGAGCATCGAGTGCGGAATTTCTGTAGCGTGAATCGTTCTCGTCGAAGAAAATATTCTCGTGATTGAATTTCGTGAGCAAATCGAAGTGTCCGACAAAATCGCAGTTCGTTCGCGTGAAAATTTGCGCTTCGAGTTCGTAATATGCTTGTGCTAACTTGTAGAAATCTCCGGAGAAAAACTCGTTGCATAACAGCTGCAGGTCTTCAGGCGTGTTGTCAACAGAGAGCGGGCGCGTGTATTTCACGTTCAGGAAATGCGTCGAGCCGATTACGTAATCCAGATTTTTTCGAGCGTCGAGATCGTCGAGTTCGTATAAATTATCAAGCTCAACTCCGCAGAGAATTTGTATTTGCCCGGAATATTTTTCGCGTAAACGGTGAATTTCGCGCTTGTAACTTGCAAAATCCATATTAATATCAGCGTCCATGTGTCCGGAGAATCCCAGGTGCGTAAAGCCGAGATTAATCGCAGCCAAGAGCATTTCCTCGGGAGAATTTTTCCCGTCACAGAAATTCGTGTGTGTGTGAAAATTTGCTCGCAAGATCATGATAATCGTTCGCGATCCGGATGTTCACCACCCCAACCTAACGGCGGCATTGTGTCGAGTCTCCAGAAATCCTCCTGAGAAATATTCACGTTCAGACTTTCGAGATTTTCGCGCATACGTTCGGGATTTGATGATTTCGGCAGCGGCATGATATTTTTTTGCACGCAGAATTTCACGCAGATTTGTGCTGGTGAGGCTTGATATTTTTCCGCAAGTTCGAGAATCAATTCGTCGTTCAGAACTCTAGCGCGTCCAATCGGGCTCCAGGCTTGCACGAGAATATCATGAGCCTTGCAATAATTCACGGCTGATTCTTGCGTGTGACCCGGGTGAATTTCGAGTTGGTTGACCATGGGTTTGATCTCGCAATTCTGGATTATATTCTCGATGTGATGCGGCAGAAAATTACTCAGGCCAATCGCGCGGACTTTGCCGGATTCGTAAAATTCCTGCATTGCGCGCCAAGTTTCGATGTCGATTCGCTTCCAATCGGCTTTTAAATCAGGTCTGGGCCAGTGGATCATGTACAGGTCCAAGTAATCCGTCCCAAGATTTCGCAGCGTTTGTTCGAGAGCGTGTTTTGCATTTTCGTAGCCCATTTCGCTTTTCCAGAGTTTTGACGCGAGAAAAATTTCTTTACGAGAGATTCCGGAATTCGCGATTGCCTGAGCGATGAATTGTTCGTTGCCATAGAATGAAGCCGTGTCGAAATATTTGTAGCCGGATTTGATTGCGAGTTCTATGATTTCCGCGTCGTTGTTGAGTGTTGTTTTGTAAGTTCCGAAGCCGATTTTTGGAAATTTGAGCCCGTTCGATAATTTGAAAGTTTCTTGTTGCATTTTCGAAAAAATTCTCCGTTCTAAATTTGCTATAAATTTGACAAATAAAAATTTTAGTTATACAATCTCGCGCCGGTGATTAAGTTAAATATTTATCCAGATTTCAATTATCTTAGAAAGTATTTAGTTCACCGCTTCCATTTCAAATCTAAACTTTTCTTAGTTTGCCTTTCACTTTATAATACACGACGAACCGGAGCACTCCACACTCCGGCTCGATTTTTTTTTGCGCAAATTACCTGTTCAGGAACGCAATGACTTTGTCTTTCACTCGTGAACCGTCAGCTTGACCGGCGAGTTTTGGCATTACAGCTTTCATCAGTTTGCCCATGTCTTTCGGTGACGAGGCGTTAATTTCGGCTGCTGCGTCTGAGATGATTTTCTCGAGTTGCGAATCGTCCATTTGTTTTGGCAGGTACGGCTCGAGAATTTCGATTTCTGCCAACTCGGATTTTGCGCGGTCAGCTGCTCCACCGGCGGCATATTGTTCGGCTGCTTCTTTGCGTTGTTTGATCAAACGTTTAATAACTGAATAGACATCGTCGTCCGTGATTTCAAAGCTGCGTCCTTTGTCTGCCTGTAATTTTTGCAGCTCAGACTTCAGCATTCGTAACGTCGAGAGTTTTGGCTCAGAACGTTCTTTCATAGCTTGTTTGAGATCGTCGGCGATTTTTTGTGTTAGTGGCATGTAAATAAATTCCTCCTGAAAAATTTCGCTCAGTTCAATCAGTTCAAATTAAAAACTGGAAGCCGTTGTTACAAGCTCCCAGTCAAGTTTTCGTTAAAAAATATTAGCCTGCGTTCCTGTGGCGCATACTTTTGCGTTTGCGGGCAGCTTCTGCGCGTTTAATTTTCTTTGCATCGCTTGGTTTCTCGTAATGCTCGCGTCGTCGTGCCTCACGAAGAGTTCCAACTCTTGCTACTTCACGCTTGAAACGTCTCAAAGTGTCTTCAAGAGACTCTCCTTCTTTGCGTGTAACTGTTGTCATGATTACAATCTCCCTCCCTTCGGTTTCTCTTACAAGAAATTCCCGGACTTAACCCGGAGGCCAGCCGAGATTTCTCCCTGCGAGTAAGTGCAGATGAAGGTGGGGAACACTTTGTCCGCCTTGTTTGCCAGTGTTGATTACCATTCGATAACCTGACTCGTCAAGACCAAGATCCTTCGCAATTTTCACAGCACTTCCCACTAAATCCCCAAAAATTGAATCATCTTCAACTTGAGAGGAGGACGCGAAATGTTCCCGCGGGATCACCAGAACGTGAGTCGGTGCTTGCGGATCAATATCGCGAAAAGCAACAACTTTATCGTTCTCGAAAATTTTTTCGGTGGGGATTTTTCCGTCTGCTATCTTGCAGAAGATGCAATTTTCGTCTTTCATAATTTTCAGTACCTCCTCTTCTCAGTTAAAATATACACGTAATTCTACAGCATAAATTTTTTATTCTCAACGTGATAAATTACTAATAATAAATATTTTCAGGAGGAATTTTTTTTCATGTGCGGAATTTTAGGTTATACGGGTCATCGCGAATCAGCGGAAATTTTGCTAAACGGTTTGGAAAAACTCGAATACAGAGGCTACGATTCAGCAGGCTTGGCGGTTAATGACGGCGAAAATATTAACGTGATCAAAAACAAAGGCAGAATTAAATCTCTGCGCGAGAAAATTAATAACAATTTGCCGGGAACTTGCGGAATCGGTCACACACGCTGGGCAACTCACGGCGAACCATCGGACACAAATGCTCACCCGCTATGGAGCGATGATAAATCCGTCGTCGCTGTTCATAACGGGATCGTCGAAAATTACAAGGAACTGAAAAGTTTTTTGGGCGAGAATGGCTACAAGTTTTACTCGCAGACTGACACCGAAGCTGCCGTAAAATTGCTCGATTATTTTTACAAGCGTACAAAATCCCCGTTAAACGCAATCACCGAAGCTATAAAAAAAATCGAGGGTTCGTATTGCTTCGTGATTTTGTTCAAAGATTTTCCCGATGAAGTTTGGGGTGTGAGAAAAGATTTGCCGTTAATCGCCGGTCAGGGTAAAGACGAATCGTTCCTGGCTTCGGACGTTTCGGCAATTTTGCAGGACACGCGCCAAGTGTATTATCTCGATAATTTCGAAATCGTTCGCTTGAAAAAAAATGACGTGAGATTCTTCGACGAAACCGGTCACGCTAAATACAAGAAATTAAGCACCGTAACATGGGATTCACAGGCTGCAGAACGCGGCGGCTTCGAACACTTCATGATGAAAGAAATTCACGAACAAGCCAGAGCCGTCAAAGACACGTTCAGATCCGTTTTCAAGAATGGCGAATTTGACTTATCCGAATGCAATCTCGATGACGAATCAATCCGGAAAATTTCGCAGATTTATGTTATTGCATGCGGCTCAGCTTATCACGCAGGTTACGCAGCTCAATATATTCTCGAGGACTTGACGGGTATTCCGGTACGAATCGAATTAGCTTCGGAATTTCGCTACAGGAAAATGCCGCTCGATAAATCCGCTCTCGCAATAATAATCAGCCAATCCGGAGAAACTGCCGACACTCTCGCAGCAATGCGCCTGGCGAAAAATCACGGGATCAAAACTCTCGCAATCGTCAACGTAGTCGGAAGCACAATCGCACGTGAAGCCGACAGCGTCTTCTACACACTCGCTGGCCCTGAGATCGCAGTTGCTACGACAAAAGCCTATAGTTCGCAATTAATCGCGTGCTACATTCTCGCAGTACAATTCGCGCGCGCAAAAAACATGATTGACGAAGCCAAATATAAATACTTCATCGACGAAATTCAGAAATTACCCGGGAAAATCGACGAAATTCTCGACGAGAAAGAACGCATCAGAGAACTCGCGGAAAAATTCGTTGACTCACAAAACGCGTTTTACCTGGGAAGAAATATCGATTACGCCGTCGCAATGGAAGGCAGCCTAAAAATGAAGGAAATCAGCTACGTTCACTCCGAAGCAATCGCAGCCGGTGAAATGAAACATGGTCCAATCAGCCTAATCGAACGCGGCATGTTGGTAACCGGAATCATGACTCAGAAAAATTTGCTCCCGAAAATTGCCAGCAACATGTTAGAAGCGAAAAGTCGTGGTGCATTCTTGTTGTGCATTATGATGCGTGGCAGCGAAGTTTTGAAAGATGAGGCGGATTTCGTGTTCCAGATTCCAGAGACAGAAGAACTCTTTGCAGCGACTTTGGCAGTGATCCCGCTGCAGTTGTTGGGATATTACGTCGCTGTTGCAAGAAAATTAGACGTTGACAAACCAAGAAATCTTGCGAAAAGCGTTACGGTTGAATAAATATTCGTGATATTATATGCGCGTGTTATCTTGATTTTTGAAAGGATTTTTGAAAGGAATTGTTAATATGCGAAAAATACTTGTTGAAGTGTTGGCTCTGGGAATAGTTTTTCTGCCACTGTTGAGTGCCTCGGCATTCGCTCAGGAACAGAAACCCGAAAATAAACAGCCAAAGAAAGTTACGGAAACTTCAGCCAAGAAAGAATCACCCAAACGTCCGATTGCAGAATTTGAGACGAACATGGGAAATTTCAAGATCGAATTATACTCAGACCTTGCGCCAATAACGGTCAAGAATTTCACGGATCTTGCGAACAAAAATTTCTATGACGGCGTGATCTTTCACAGAGTAATCGATAATTTCATGATTCAAGGCGGCGATCCAACCGGAACTGGTCGAGGCGGTCCGGGCTACACTATTCCTGACGAGTTCGGCGAAGGTTTGCGACACAATGCTCCGGGAATTTTGTCGATGGCGAATGCTGGTCCAAACACTGGCGGCTCACAATTCTTCATAACGCTCGTGAAAACTCCCTGGCTGGATGGTCGTCATGCGATTTTTGGTCACGTTATCGAGGGCATGGAAGTTGTCGAGGCAATCGGTCACACGAAAACTGATCCGGCAGATCGCCCTGTTGAGCCAGTCGTAATTAAGCGAATTAAAATCTCGGAGAATTAGCCGTGAATAAAAAAGTTTTTGTTACACGACTTTTGCCACCTGACGTTATGAATGCGTTGGGGAAAATTTGCGATTATGATGCGAACACCGAAGAACGTTTTTTGACGCGCGATGAGTTGCTCGACGTTGTGAAAAATTACGAGGCTGTCGCGTGCATGCTCGATGACAAGATCAACGCCGAAATAATCAACGCTGCGAATCCGAACCTGAAAATCTTCGCGAACTTTGCTGTCGGATTTAATAATATTGACGTGAATGCTGCGAAATCCAGAAATATTTTCGTGACGAATACTCCGGATGTTTTGACTGATGCGACGGCTGATTTAGGAATTGCGCTGCTATTTTCTGCTGCTCGACGAATTACGGAAGGCGATAAGTGCGTTCGTGAGAAAAAATTCGATTGGGGTCATCAGAAATTATGGGCGTTTGACATCACCGGAAAAACTTTAGGAATAATCGGCTCTGGCAGAATCGGCGCGAATTTCGGGCGAAAACTTGCGTTGGGCTTCGGAATGAAAGTTTTATATCACGGGCATCATAACTCAACAGAACTCGACAATGTTGGCGGAAAATTTGTCGGGCTTGACGAGTTGCTGAAAAATTCGGATTTCATTTCGCTGCACGTGCCGCTGACTCCAGAGACGAGACACTTGATTGCTGCGAGAGAATTTGCCATGATGAAGAAGACTGCGATTTTGATTAACACTGCCAGAGGTCCTGTAGTTGACGAAAACGCATTGATATACGCGCTGAAAAATCACGAAATAGCTGCTGCAGGTCTCGACGTTTACGACAACGAACCGAATATTAATCCGGAATTCCTGACGCTTGATAACGTTGTGTTAATGCCTCACGTTGGCTCACTCACTCCCGAAACTCGAAACGCTATGGGAATGATGGTCGTGAAAAATATCGAAGCTGCTTTGAAGGGCGAAACTCCTCCGAATGCTGTTAATTAAGAACTTGTTGCCGCAACGTTCGTCTGAAATGCACAAGGGCGATCGTGGCAGATTATTAGTCGCAGGTGGCTCGAAGCATTACCCGGGTGCGCCTGCGTTGAGTTGTTTGTCGGCGTTGAGAACTGGTGCAGGAGTTGTTACGCTTTTGTCGAATAATTTTGCGTGTTCAGCTTGTGCGGCGAAATTTCCGGAGATTGTCTTTAGGATTGAAGATGATATTGAAGATGCGAAATCTAAATGGTCTGATTACGTTCTGAGTGCGAAAAACAATTCTCACGCGATGATTGCCGGAATGGGGCTCGAACGTTCGGAAAATGCTCAGGAATTCATCGTGAAGATCTGGCAAGATTACCCGCGAAAAATTTTGATCGACGGCGACGGATTATTCGCGCTTGCTGAGAATCAGGAAAATTTGTCATTGCGCAGAGATTCCGTGATAACTCCACATGAAGGAGAAGCTGCCAGATTATTGCGAATCACTCCGGAAGAAATACACGCTAATCGAGAAGCTGCTGTTGTCGAACTTGCGAGAAAATGGGGCTGCGCAGTTTTGAAAGGTCACGTCACGTTAATCAAGTCCTGCGATTGCGATGAAATTTTTCGCGTAATTTACGGTGGTGCTGAATTATCCGTTCCTGGTTCCGGCGATGTTTTGGCAGGCTGTATCGGAGCATTTCTGGCGATGGGGCTTGAACCGGTTAAAGCTGCGTATTTAGGCGCGAGTGTTCACGGAATGTCAGGTGATTTGCTTCGGAAAAAATTCGGGATTGATGGCGTGTCAGCTTCGGAAATTGCGAGTAATATTCGAGTTGTGATAAATAATCTCAGGAGAAATTCATGAATACACGTTCGAGACGTAAGCGCGTTGATTGGGACGCTGAAATCAGAAAAACAGAAAACATCAGGCGCAGAGGGATCATGATGAGTATCGTGAGTTTTGCTGCTGCGTGCGCGTTTATATTCGGCATTAGCAAATTCTCGGGTGAAGACTTCGAGTTCCCGCGGAAAATTATCTCGCTGGTGATTGTGAGCGTATTATTCATCGTGTCGGCAGCAATTTTCGTTGCAATCAGGAAGCGTCGAAAGAATCATGATTAGAAAATTCGTGACAAATTCTGTTTCTGAAACTCGCGCTCTCGGTGAAAAATTCGGCTCTGCAATTAAGAATCTCGATTCGGGAATTGTTGTTTTGATGTTCGGGGATTTGGGAACCGGCAAGACTGTTTTCGTGAAGGGTGTCGGCGAATCGCTGGGAGTTTCCGGAGTTCGCAGCCCATCGTTCACGCTTGTAAATGAGTACGAGTGTGAAAATCGCAAATTTTTGATTCACGCGGACTTGTACAGGCTGGAAAATTTTTCGCAGATTTCGTCACTTGGTCTTGAAGACTACGAGAATGATTTCCTGTTCATCGAATGGTCCGAGAGATTGCAGAGTTTAAGTAAAAGATTCGGCGATAATGTTGTAAAGATTACGTTCGAGAGCCTGAGTGAGAATCAGCGCGTGATAGAGATTATTTGCGAAAATTCGCGATTGTGTGAGAAATTATCATGAATGAGAACATGAATGAGAATGAGAAAGCTATTTTGGCGATAGATTGCAGTTTGAGAAAAACCGGCGTTGCGATTTGCGATTCTTCGGGGAAAATTCTCGCGAAAGACCAGCAGGATTTAGGACGCTCGCAAGCTTTGGAACTTCCGTTTATGGCTGAGCGGCTTGTGAAAAATTCCGCAGTTCTCTGGGAAAATATTTCTCACGTTGCAGTCACAAATGGTCCGGGATATTTCACGGGAATCAGAGTCGGTGCAGCGTATGCTTCTGGACTTGCGTTTGCGTTGAGAGCGAAGATTCTGCCGGTTTCGTCGCTTGATGTTTTGGCAAGATCGTTTGCTTCGTCGCGGGATTTTCTTACGCTGGTGTATGCCGGGCACGGATTCGCCTACGCATCGTCTGAGAATTTGCGTGAGGGAGAGTACTCGCATGATGAGATTTTGTCCTGGCTGCGGGAACATGACGTGAAAAATATTATTTCGGACGATCCTGAGAGATTGAATCTGGATTTGGCGGATTTGAATCTGGAAATATTGCGAGTGAATCCTGATTTAGAATCATTATGTGAGATTGCGTGCGAGAATATTAATAACGCGATTGAGCCTACAGAATTAAAGATTTGTTATTATCGTGCTCCTCAGGGAGTATTTTAGGAGGAAAATTTTTTATGAATATGAACATAGGTATGATTGTTGACATTGCAGCCGGCTTGTTGCTGGCATTTTTTTTGGCACGAGGCTTGGTGAAGGGATTTTCCGGCGAGATTATCGGGCTTGTCGGAATGATCGCGAGTACGTTTTGCGCGTTGGCGTTCATGAATCCTGCTGCGGATTTCGTGCTGAAATACCTGCCACAGTTTGCGAATAATCAATCTGTGATTGCGGCTATATCTGCTGCGGTGATATTCTTGGCTGTATCGTTGGGATTTTCGCTGCTGAATGCGATCCTGTCTTATATCGTGAAGGCTGCGAATTTGTCGTTTCTGGATCACGTGCTGGGACTTGTCACCGGAGCTTTGAAGACTGCGTGCATAATATTATTTATCTACGGAATTTTCGTGGCGTTTCCGGCTTTACCGAGGGATTGGGCGAAAGACAGTCACGTGATGCGCGGCGCAGAAATTATTTTCCCGTATGCGCGAGATTTTTTGCAGGATTACGGGATCATTGACTTCGACGCATTGACCAGGAAAAGATAACATGCAAATATCAGACGGTGTTGCGGAAATTCTCGAACTTGAAAAAAATCTCACGGTGTTTCTCAAGAATCTCAGCGGCGAACCCGGCGAGAAAATTCTCAAATCCCTGAAACCTGCTGAAAATTTCGGGCAATTACAGCGTCGTGAAAAATTATTGCGTGAATGGCTCGATTACACGGATCATAACGGAAGGCTGAATTTGAATCTCGGGCTTGAACTGGTGAGTTCGTCTTTTAATGCAGCGAAACGCAGCGGGATTTTGTCTGGTCAGGAGCTGCTGAAAGTTCGTGCGTTATTGACCTGCGCGAAAAATCTTCGTGAGAAATTGCCCGGTCTTGAGAATTACAAAATGATTGATAATCTTTGTCACGGCATCAGGGATTTTTCACCGGAGCTTGAGGCTCTGAGCGTTATAGAAGATTCAGGCAGATTGGCTGATTCAGCGTCACCGAAATTGCTCGATTTGCGCCAGGAACTTGAGAATTTGAAGCGCAACGCCAGGCGAATCGCTCAGAAAATTTTCGAGGACACGGATTCTGCGAACATGCTGCAGGAAAGAACGTTATCGTGGCGAGAGGGAAGATTTCTTGTGCTGGTTCGTCAGGAATATATAAATCGTTTTCCGGGGCTTGCGTTTGAGAGATCTGCTTCGGGAAATTCGGTCTACATGGAGCCGAGAAGCTTATCGAATATTAATAATAATCTAATCGTAAAATCCCGCGATGAACGTGACGAGGAACAGCGAATATTATCTGAGATTACACGCAAGATTCTCTCACGTGAGAACGCAATCGTGAATGCTGAGAGAATTATTGGGACGTTTGACTTGTTATGCGTTTGTGATTTTCTCGTGCGCGATAAAAAATGGCTGGTTCCGGAATTAAGCAATCGAAAATTCTTCAGGCTTGTCGGAGCGAAACATCCGATGTTATCCGAGCGTGCTGTGCCGATTGATGCGTCGTGCGGAGAAAATTTCACGTCACTAGTGATCACTGGGCCAAACACTGGCGGAAAAACTGTCGCGTTGAAAACTATCGGAGTTCTCGTGATAATCGCTTGGTTAGGCTTGCCTATTTCTGCGCGAGACGGAAGCGTAATCGGAAATTTCGACAATATTTTCGCGGACATTGGCGACGAACAGAGCATTGAGCAAAATTTATCTACGTTCAGTTCACACTTGCGCAAGATAATATTTATCCTGAAGAACGCTACGGATTCGTCATTGGTTTTGCTTGACGAGTTGGGTTCAGGCACAGATCCTCAGGAGGGCGCGGCGCTGGGGATAGCTATTCTCGAAACGCTGAAAGAATCCGGCTGTTTGACGATCGCGAACACGCATCATAATCCGATTAAACAATACGCTCTCACAACTCACGGCGTAGAAACTGCAAGCGTAGAATTTGACGTGAATAATTTGCAGCCGACGTATAAATTGCTAATGGGAGTTCCCGGACGCAGCAACGCATTATTAATCGCAAAACGCTACGGAATGCCCGAGAAAGTTCTCAAACTCGCACAAGGCTCACTCGATGAGCGCGAAATCACGTCCGAGGATATTATCAGCGAATTGAACGAACGTAAGGCAGCTCTGGATATTCAAGAGAAAAAATTCTACGAGACAATGCGCGAGGCTGAGGATTTGAAGCAAGCTTATCAGGAACGTGTAGCGGAAATTGATTTGCAGCGTGACAAAATAATGGAAGCTGCGGATCGTCGTGCTGAACGTGTAATCTCACATGCCGAAGAAACTTCACGTGATATGCTGCGAGAACTTGAGGAAACTGCCAGAGTTACGGCGCGCCAAAGTCTGGATCACCGCAGAACTCAGTTAAAGCGATTGCGCGGAGAAATAGATTCGCGTCGTGGGAAAAGAATTAAGCGTGAGATCGAGAATGCTCCGAAGCCATTCGTTGTTGAACCCGGAGTTACGGCACAGGTTGCGGGCAGTAATCTTGTCGGCTTAGTCGAGGAAGTCAAGAACGGTAAAGCTCACATGCTGGCAGGCGCAATGCACTTGGAAGTTCCAGTTGAGCAATTAATCGCGACGGATAAGAAAGCTAAAGTCGCAATCCCTGCAGCAAGCCTCGAAGATCTGGACAAGAGATTAACGCAATCAGAGAGTGTTCCGCCGTCAATAATGGTTCGCGGCATGTATGTCGGTGAAGCTATGCCGTTGGTCGAGAATTATCTGGATCGTGCGTACAGAACTGGTCACTCGATTGTCACGATAATACACGGGCGCGGCGAGGGAATTTTGCGTCGGGAAGTTCACGCGTTGTGCGCGCGTTTAAAATACGTGAAGGAATTTCGCTTAGGTGGCGAAGGAGAGGGTGGATTCGGCGTAACGGTCGTTACGTTCAAAAAATAGCTTTTTACGTTATAATTTACACATAATAACAAAATATTTCAGGAGGTTTTGATATGTCAGGAGAAAGAAAAGTTCGTATAACTGAAACTGCTCTGCGTGACGCTCACCAGTCTTTGATTGCGACGAGAATGTCAACGAATGATATGCTGCCTATACTCGACAAGATGGACGAAGCTGGTTATTGGGCGTTAGAAATGTGGGGCGGTGCTACGTTTGATAGCGCGATGCGTTTCTTAGACGAAGATCCTTGGGAGCGTTTGAGATTAATTCGCGCGAGAATCAAGAATGCTAAATTGCAAATGTTGTTACGCGGTCAGAACCTGGTCGGTTATAGACATTATGCTGATGACGTTGTGCGTGAGTTTGTCAAGCGTGCTGTTGGAAACGGAATTGATATTATCAGATGCTTTGACGCTCTGAACGACTTGAGAAACGTTGAGATTGCAGCTGATCAGGTTAAGAAAGAGGGCGCACATTTGCAGCTGTGCATAAGCTACACGATTTCACCGGTTCACACGCTCGAAGCTTTTGCGGACATGGCGAAGAAAATGACGGATATGGGTGCGGATTCGATCGCGATTAAAGACATGGCAGGTTTGATTAATCCGGTCGATTGCATAAAACTCGTGAAAGCGATTAAAGCCAAGACGAGTGTGCCACTGGAACTTCACAGCCATTACACAACAGGACTCGCCAGCATGGTTTATTTCGCAGGCATCGAAGCTGGAGCGGATATTATCGACACAGCAATCTCACCGTTCGCTCTCGGAACAAGTCAGCCGCCGACTGAATCAATGGTTGCAGCACTCTCCGGCAGTGAATGGGACACCGGAATCGATATTGAGAAATTGCTGCCGATTTGCGAGCATTTCAAGAAAGTTCGCGAGAAATACAAGAATCTTTTACCCGAAATCGCTGGCGTTAATATTAATATTTTGCGCTATCAAATCCCGGGCGGAATGTACTCGAACATGGTCAACCAGTTGAAAGAAATGAACGCATCAGACAAACTCGAGGACGTTTTGAAAGAAGTTCCGGTTGTTCGTGAAGCGATGGGTTATCCTCCGTTGGTCACACCGAGCAGCCAAATGGTCGGAACTCAGGCTACGTTGAATGTTTTGCGCGGACGTTGGAAGATTTTCCCGAAAGAGATTCGCCAGTATTTCCTGGGTTATTACGGAATGCCGCCTGCGCCAGTTGATCCGGAAGTCCAGAAATTAGCGATCGGTAAGGAAGAGCCGATTACATGCAGACCCGGTGAGAAAATCGCTCCTGAAATGGAACAGGCTCGCAAAGACGCTCAGCCATGGATGACAGAACCGGAAGATGCGTTGACCTGGATCATGTTCCCACAGGTTGCGAAAGATTTCCTGCCGAAAAAATACGCTAAAGTTAATAAGCGTGACACAGGACTTCAAGAACAGGCAGATCCGGCAGCTTATCCGGCGTAATGCGAAAATTTAATGGAAATTCCGTTATCAAGTGAAGGTTTAGCGCGTCTCTTAGGTCAACACGATGAAAATTTCGAGGCAATAGAGGCGCGTTATCCAGTCTCGCTTTCGGTTTCAGATGGACTCGTGAAAATACTCGGCCCGGATTCAGAGCCAGTCAAAATCGTCGGGGATTTGCTGCGTGAATTGGCTTCGATTGCGGAAAAAGGTCATGAGATTCGAGTTGAGGACGTTCGTGTTGCAATGGACGCAATCGCTGAAGGACGTGAATTGAATCTCGGGAATTTGTACTCGGAAGTTATATGCACAACCGCGCGAGGAAAACCAATCAGAGCGAAAACTCCGGGTCAAAGAGCATACATACGCGCGATTCGCGATAATTATATTCTGTTCGCAACCGGACCTGCTGGAACTGGGAAGACTTATCTGGCAGTGTGTGAGGCCGTCTCTATGTTGAAAGCCGGGAAAATCAGCCGCGTAATTCTTGTTCGTCCTGCTGTTGAAGCCGGTGAGAGTTTGGGATTCTTGCCCGGAGATTTGCAGGAGAAAATCGAGCCTTATGTCAGACCGTTGTACGATGCGTTTTATGAATTACTTTCACCTGAGAAATTCTTGCGCTATGTTGATAAGGGCGTTATTGAGATCGTGCCGTTAGCTTACATGCGCGGAAGGACTTTGAACGAGAGCTTTATTATTCTCGATGAGGCGCAAAATACTACACCTAGACAAATGAAGATGTTCTTGACACGCTTGGGCTTTGGCTCGAAAGCAGTTGTCACTGGAGATATTACGCAGACGGATTTGCCCGGAAATTCTGTTTCGGGACTGCGCGGCGTGAAAAATATTCTTGGCGGCATCAAAGGCATAGGATTTTTTGACTTAACGGACGCAGATGTAGTTCGACACGAAATCGTGCAGAAAATAGTTCAGGCGTACGCAGCATACGAGAGCAAACACGAACATGAACGAACATGAGCAGAAAAAATAAGACCAGTCCCAGGAATTTTATCCCGGGAGTTTCGCATTTTTCGCTGGAAATTTTGCGTGAGAGATTGTCTGAGAACCTGAAATTTTCGTGGCAATTTATCGCGCCGATTGTTTTCTTGCTGATAGCCGGCGTTGTGATAATCATGGCTCAATGGTTTGTCCTGAGCAAGCGTGATGATAATTTCTCGGTCGGAAATCCTGCACCGGAGACTTATCGCGTAATTTCGGAGTTGCGCTTTGATGACGCAGAATCTTCGGAATATTTGCGCTCGTTTGTGAGTGACAGCATTGTAGGCGTTACGCTCAGAGATGTCTCGGCAAAATCACGGCTTCAACGCAGACTCTCGGCTCTTGCGGAAATGACGGACAATTCGAATCAGGGCAAAAATTCTCAGGCAAATTCACAGAGTGCGCAATATTTGTCGAGTTTACCCGAGGGATTGATTAGTGCGATTTCTAAATTGAGTTCTGAGTCGCGTGCGCAGTTATTTAACTTGACGTGGCAGGTTGGCGGAGAAGTTCTGGATCGTCTTGCTGTTGCTCAGGCGAATGATTCGTCGATTGCAGCGTCTGTTCTTTGGGAGGAAATTAACAAGCTCTCGCTGTCATCTGAGCAGGCGAATTTAATTTACCAGATTTTGATGCGCCTTGGGAATCTGAGTTTTCGAGTTGACGACGAGTTGACGGATTTGATGCGACAATATGCCGCGAAAGATGTGCCGGCGATTGAGCGTAAACTTGAACCAGGCGACATAATTGTTTCGCGCGGAGAAATCATAACTGAACAGATTGCGCTAATTCTTAGAAGTCAGGGTTATATCGAGGACGTTTTCCCGAAGAATCAGCTCTGTGTATTAATAATATTCGTGATTATGCTGCCATTGTGGCTGAATATTCTCTGGCACGGTTCAGATGAGAAACGCCCGACTTGGTGGTGTGTTGCGTTTGTGATAATTTCTGCGTGGCTTTTCGAGACACTCGCGGCGCATTTGAATGTACGTGGGGCTGGAATTTTGCCGGCGGTTACGGCTGCGTATCTGTGCATTCAGAATTATTTCGCGTTTTGTACGGCGTTGACTGCCACAGTTTCGGGAGCGTTTTTGATTAATGGTCAGTCGTTTAATAATTATATTTTGCTTGAGACGCTGGCAATCGTTGCATCGACGGCGGGATTTTATTTGCTCAGGAATCTTGAATCGCGTCCACAGGTCACGAGGCGATCATTTGCGATGGCGTTTGTCTTGACGGGAGCGCGAATGATTATGCGTTGGCTGCAGGATCCGTTTTTAGTTCGGGATTCGTTCAGGCTGTTTATTCCGCTGGGAGAATTTTGGCAACAGGCTGGAGCGTTTTTTATATTCGAGGCACTGTCTACACACATAATTCTGATTACGTTGCCGTTTATCGAGGAAAATATCGGTTCGCTTTCGATTCTGACACTGCGAGAAATCAGTCACCCGTCAAGCCCGTTGTTGCGAGATTTGCAGCGTCATGCACCAGGCACATATCAGCATTGCTTCACGATTGCGACGTTAATCGAGGCTGTCGGAATCGAATTGGGAATGGACGTGAACTTGCTGCGAGCTGGAGCGTATTATCACGATATTGGCAAGTTACGCAGACCGCAGTTTTTCGTCGAGAATCAGGGCGGCGGATTCAATCCACATGATGAAATGTCCCCGATGATGAGTTCGATTACGATTATAAATCACGTGAAGGACGGCTTAGAACTTGCGTGGGAAGCGAAATTGCCCAGGCGTATCCGGGATTTCATAGCCGAACATCACGGTACAACCAGTACGCGCTATTTTTATAACAAAGCTGTATCACTCGGTGAAAGTGTCGAATGGAACGATTTTTGCTATCCGGGTCCGAAGCCTCAATCACGAGAGACGGCGCTGCTAATGATCGTGGACTCGGTTGAAGCGGCTGTGCGTGCTGCGAATATTCGGGAATTGCAATCGGATAATTCTGGCAGAATCAAGACGTTCAACAAGATCGAGGCAATCGTTAAGCAGGTTATCACGAGTAAACGCAATGAGAGACAATTCGACGAGGTAAATTTCACGCAGAAAGATCTCATGATAGTCGAGAAAACGCTAATTTCGGTCTTGATGTCGATGTATCACACGCGCAGAGTCAAGAAGATCGAGAAGAAATAATTTTTGCAAAAGAGAGGGAAATTTTTTGAAAGTTGCTTTGAATGTTAGCGAAGATTCCGGCGACAGTGACGCGAATATATTCACGGACGAAAATATTAACAGGATTGAACGCGTACTCGAACAGGAAATTCACGAGTTAATGCCGAATTTTTGCGAATTTGATTCGTGCGAGATTTCAGTCATGATTACTACTCCGGAAAACATACGCGAATTGAATCGAACGTACAGGAATATCGACGAAGCTACGGATGTCTTGTCATTTCCGATGATTGATATTAATCAGGATATTAATCAGGATTTGGATTTTGTGTGTCCGGTTTTGGCGTTGGGAGACATAGTGATTTGCCCGTCAGAAGTTTCGAGATTGCATCCGGATTTGGAATTTCACGAGGCTATGTACTTGATGATTGCGCATTCGTTTTTGCATTTGCTTGGCTGGGATCACGACACGCGCGAGAAAGAATCTGAGATGTGGCAGCGTCAGGAAGTTATCAAGAACAAATTTCTCGCGAATAATTCGGAGGTTGTGTAAATGCTGGGTGTAATAATTGGCTTCGTTGCGTTATTTTTGCTGTCGGCTTTTTTCAGCGGTGCGGAGACTTCGATTACTACAACTGGCACGGGGAAATTGCGAACGCTTCAGGAACAGGACAAGTACAAATTTCTGCATTCGACGTTTCAGTGGCTGATTGATGACGAGCAACAAGCTTTGACGGTCTGCTTAATATGCAATAACATCGTGAATATTTCGGTCAGTGCTTTGGCTTCGAGTTTGATCGTCGGGATTTTCGGAGCTGGCGGCGTTGTGATAGTCGTGCCTGTAATAACGGTCTTAATCGTGATATTCGGGGAAATTCTGCCGAAGAGTGCTGCGATGGTTTACTCGGAAAACGTGCTGATATTCGCTGCTCCGTGTCTGAGAATTTTGGCGTTTGTGCTGAGTCCGTTTGTCTGGGCGATGAAGACTTGCGTGAAATATATCGGATTATTATTTCACTTGGATCTTGTAGCTCAACAGGTTTTCGTGACGCGCGACGAGATCGAACAGGTCGTGAAAATTGCCACGGAAAGCGGCGCACTTGAAGAAGGCGAACGCAGAATGATCGACGGGATAATAGATTTTGACGAACGACGCGTTCATGAAATCATGATCCCAAGAACTGACATGTTAATGCTCGAAGCAAATGACACTCTTGATGAAGCCGTGAAATTATTTATCGACGAGGGACATTCGCGAATACCGGTTTACGAAGAAAATCTTGATAATATAATCGGAATCTTGTACGTGAAAGACACGCTGAAGAATCTTTTGCATTCAGAATTGAATTGTCCGGTCAGGGATTTGCTGCGAAAACCGATTTTTGTCCCGGAGACTATGCGCACGTCTGAAGTTCTCGAGGCAATGCGCAAAGAACACATTCACATCGCGATAATCGTTGACGAGTACGGCGGAGTTGCGGGGCTTGCTACAATGGAAGATATTCTCGAACAGATCGTCGGGGAAATTCAGGACGAATACGATCAGGAAACACCGGAGATTCAGAAAAACGCCGATAATTCTTACTCAGTCGATGGCAGCATAAGTCTTGAGAATTTGAGCGAGGAACTTGGCTCTGAATTTGAGAGTGATGACGCTGAAAGTTTGGGAGGCTTTGTGCTGTTATTATCCGGCGGCTTCCCAAAAGAGGGCGAGGAATTTTTCTACGATGGCTGGAAGATTCGCGTTGATGAAATCGAAGAACACCGGATCAAGCTGCTGAATCTCTCGCGCATAAATCCTGAGAATAATAATCCGAACGAAACAAATCACAACACCGACGAAAATACTCAAGAGTAAGACTAGCGCAAAATAAAAACCCTCTGTTAAATTCAAATTTCAAAATTCAACAGGGGGCTTTTTCATGCTCAAAAATTTTTACAGAGCTGACAATTCTTCCTGCTCCATGATTTTCACGCCGGAATTTTTCAACGCAGTCTCGGCTTTCGCGTTATCATTCACTCTGAATATCATGTACGCCGTCTCGGATTTTTTATTTCCCAAAATCGCGTACATGTACTCGACGTTAATTTCCTGATCATGCAAAATTGCGAGAACTTTGCTCAATCCGCCCGGAACATTCGGAACTTCAACTGCTAAAACGTCCGTCAAACTGCTAACGAATCCCGCATCTTTCAAGACCGTCGCCGTTCCCAAAACATCGTCAACGATTAATCGCACGATTCCAAAATCGCTGGTTTCAGCCAACGACAAGCCGCGCAAATCGATATTATTATCCGCAAGAGCCTTCGTCATTTCGTAAAGGCAGCCGGGTTTGTTCTCGAGAAAAATCGAAATCTGCTTCACGTGTAACACCTCCTAAAATTTTCGCTTGTCAATCACTCGAACAGCTTTTCCCTCACTGCGAACGATAGTCTTCGGCGCAACCAACGTAACTTTCGCTGTCAATCCAAGCATCGAACGCAAGCCATCGACTAAATCTTTCTGACGCTGCGTAACTTCGCCCAAATTATCCGTGAACATTTCAGGTGTCATCTCAACATGAACATCAAGCGTATCTGTGTTATTCACGCGATCGACGATAATCTGGTAATTCGCCGGGTAGCCTTTGTTCAGCAAGACCGTTTCAATCTGCGACGGGAAGACATTCACGCCACGAATTATCAACATGTCATCGCTGCGTCCTTTCAACCTGGTCATGCGAATATGAGTTCTGCCGCACGGGCATTTCTCACGCGTCAACGAGCAAATATCTCGCGTCCTGTATCGCAGCAACGGGAACGCTTCTTTATCCAGCGTCGTGAAAACTAATTCGCCTAAACTTCCATCGGGTAAAACTTCGCCCGTTTTGGGATCTATTATCTCCGCGATAAAATAATCTTCGTTTATGTGCATTCCGTGCTGATCCGAACACTCGAACGAAACTCCGGGTCCGCATAACTCGGTCAATCCGTAAATGTCATACGCTTTAATTCCCATAGTTTTCTCAATATCACGGCGCATATCCTCGCTCCAGGCTTCTGCTCCGAAAATTCCTGCCTTCAACGGAATATCCTCGGGTTTCATTCCCATTTCCTTCATGCGTTCTCCGATGAATGCAGCGTAACTCGGTGTGCAGCACAAAATCGTCGCTGACAAATCTTTTATGAACATGATTTGACGATCCGTATTTCCTGACGATGTCGGGATCGTAAGCGAACCGAGCATGTGACTTCCGCCGTTAAGTCCCGGACCTCCAGTGAATAATCCGTAGCCGTACGAGACCTGAACCACGTCTTCATTCGTTCCGCCAGCAGCTACGATAGCGCGCGCACACATCGTTTCCCAAATCTGAATGTCGTGCATCGTGTAAAAAGCTACAACACGCTGACCAGTTGTTCCCGACGTTGACTGAATACGCACGCAATCTTTCAGCGGCTTGCCCATCAGCCCGTACGGATAAGCCTTTCGCAAATCGTCCTTCGTTAAAAACGGCAGTTTATATAAATCATCTTTTGACTTAATATCATCAAGAGTAACGCCCTTTTCCTGCATTTTATTGCGATAATAGGGCACATCCTCCCAAACATGCCGAACCTGCTTCAGGAATTTCTCGTTCTGAAGTTTTTCAATTTCGTCGTGCGGCATACACTCGATTTCTGGTTGGAAATATCTTTTCTCATCTATTCCCATGTTTAAATCACCTCGATAAATCTATTTATTGCATCAAGCGTCTTTTCCAAGTGCAAACGCTTTTTTATTCAAATTCAGGAATTTCGGAGGCACACATTCTTCGATCGCGCGTTGCCATTTCTCATCAGGAATATCAAAATAATGGCTCAAGCGTCCCATCAAGACAAGATTCACAGCTTTAGAACTTCCGGCTTTCTCAGCTAGTTCAAGACAATTCAGCGCGTCAATTTTCACAGCAGAATTTCTCAGCTTCTCTAACAAATTCTCCGGATAAGTCATCATTCCTGTTAATACTGGCATCGGATCAATCTGTTGCGTTGACGTTACGATCTGACCACCCGGGCGCAAATACTCAAGCCATCGTGCAGCCTCCAAAATCTCGAACGACACGATAAAATCCGCCTGTCCCTTGTCAATAATTGGCGAGTAAACTTTGTCTCCATATCTTACATACGTAACGACACTGCCGCCGCGCTGGCTCATTCCGTGAACTTCCGAAACTTTCACATCGTAGCCCTCAGACGTAAGCAATCTCCCGAGCAATTTACTCGCAAGAACGCTGCCTTGTCCACCGACACCGACGATCATAATATTCTGTGTTCTCATGATTTCACACTCTCACTCTCTTCGAACGCTCCAAATTTACACAACTGCTTGCAAACTCCGCAGCCTACACACGATGTTCTGTCAACACACGCTTTGTTATTCTTGATCGACAGTGACGGACAGCCGATTTTCATGCAGGATTTGCAGCCGACACATTTATTCTCGTTCACTTTCAACGGCGCATTATGCTTCACGTACTTCAGCAACGCACACGGTCTGCGCGAAATTATCACTGACGGAGCTTCAATCGACAATTCTTCCGAGATGACTTGCTCGCATTCCTGCAAATTATACGGGTCAACGACTCTAACATGTTCGATTCCCATTGCGCGGCACAATTTCTCAAGATCGATTTTACCGGCCGGATCGCCTTTAATATTATAACCAGTCGTAGGATTCTGCTGATGTCCTGTCATTCCTGTGATCGAGTTATCCAGAATTATAATCGTAGAATTGCTCTGGTTATACGCAATATTCGCAAGCCCGGTCATGCCTGAGTGCATAAACGTAGAATCGCCGATTACTCCGACAGTTTTGCTCTCACTGTCATGTCCCAAAGCCTTGTTAAATCCGTGAGTGGCACTTACTGACGCGCCCATGCACAAAGTCAACTCAATCGCGGACAATGGCGCAACTGCTCCGAGTGTGTAACAGCCAATGTCGCCCAAAACCGTACACTTTAATTTATTCAGCGTGAAAAATAATCCTCTGTGCGGACAGCCTGCACACATTAACGGCGGTCTCGGAGGAATTTTCACATCCTCCAAGCTAATTCCGGATTCGTGCGTCAATCCAAGTTTCTCGCAAATAATATTCTGGCTAAGCTCTCCCTGAAGCGAGAACAAATTCTTGCCGTCAATCTCTATGCTTAATCCTAAATTCCTGCAGTATTCTTCGATGAACGGATCAAGCTCTTCGACGATTACTAATTTTTTCACACTCGACGCGAAATCACGGATTTTTTTCTCTGGCAACGGGTGAATCATTCCAAGTTTCAGCACCGGATACAAATCGCCGCAAGCTTCTTTCACATACTGATAGCAAGTTGACGACGTTATTATTCCCAGCGAATTATCTTTGCCATTCTCAATGCGATTCAATTCTGAACTTTCAGCATAAATTTCCAGCTCCAGCAATCTCTGCTCGACAATCGGGTGACGTTTAATCGCGTTTCCTGGCATCATGACGTATTTCGAAATATTTTTCCCGTAAGCTTTCACTGGAACTTCAACACGATCCGAAATTTTCACAAGTGACTGCGAATGAGCGATTCTTGTGCACATTTTCAGCAACACAGGCGTATCGAATCTTTCTGAAATTTCATACGCAATCTTGAAAAACTCCAGGGCTTCTGACGCGTCCGACGGTTCAAGCATCGGAATTTTCGCGGATTTAGCATAATGCCGGGAATCCTGTTCATTCTGCGACGAGTGCATTCCCGGATCATCAGCGACTGCGATAATCATGCCAGCATTCACGCCCGTGTAAGCAAGCGTAAACAACGGATCAGCAGCTACGTTCAAGCCGACGTGTTTCATTCCGCAAAAACTGCGCTTGCCTGCCAACGACGCTCCGAACGCCGTTTCCATTGCGACTTTCTCATTCGGTGCCCATTCGCAATAAATCTCATCGAATTTCGCGGCTTCTTCCGTAATTTCTGTGCTGGGTGTTCCGGGATAACTCGACACGACGCAACAGCCTGCTTCGTATAATCCCCGAGCTGCAGCAGCATTCCCTGACATCAAAGTTCTTGAATCTTGCATTTTTAAAAACAAATTCTCCCCCTGTAAATTTTTGTGAGCTATTATAGCACTCGTGAAAAATTTATTCGCAAAAAAAATCACCCGCAAGATTTCTCTCACAGGCGATTCGCATTTCAAAAAAAATTTTTCCGGCCTCAGAACACGACTTGAATCAAAAACATGTACAGCAACGTTCCGGATATTATGCTCAAGAGCGTATTTCTCTTCCAAACGTGCAGCAAAACGACTGTCAAACTCGAAATTATTTCCGGCAATGCGTGCGTGTTCCCGAGAAAATCCGTGTGTCTCAGACAATACACAACTAACATAGCCATCGTAGCAAACGGCAGAACTTTTCCCAGGTAAATCACAAACTTCGGAGTACGTTCGCTTTTCCCGAACGCCACAAACGGCAGAACTCGCAGCAAAAACGTCATTAATCCTGAAATCGCGATTATCAAAAATGCGTGCGTGTCATTCACGTTCATGTTCATATTATTCATATTCAATCTTTCCCCTGAGCGCAAATAACGCAATCGTTATCAAAATCATCGACGGGAGCAAAAAATTCTCGCTGCCAAAAATCATCAGGCAAAAAACACTCGCTGCAAATCCAGTTAAAGCCGAAACATGATTTGATTCATTCAGCCACTGTTCCGTGCAAATCGTTATGAATAACGCCGTCAACGCAAAATCTATGCCGCGCGCGTCAAATTCCAGAAGCGAACCAAGAATTGCTCCGATTACAGTTCCGCTCAGCCAGTAAACGTGATCAAGCAACGAGACAAGAAAACAATATTTCAAATCAGCGTCAGAATTGCATACCAGCGAATACGTCTCATCGGTCAAAGCGAAAATCAAGTATGGCTTCAGGATCCCAGAATTTTCGTAACGCTTCAGCATTGAGATCCCGTAAAACAAATGCCGCGCACCAACCATCAATGCCGTAATCGCAGTCGTCGCGAGTGTTGCGTGTGTTGTGATCAGGTCAATCGCCACAAATTGCATCGTCCCTGAGTAAATCATCAATCCCATAAGCAATGCCCAGATTGCTCCGTAGCCTTTCGAACTAAGCAAAATCCCAAAGCCGATTCCCAACACAGCGTAGCCTGTCATAACCGGCAACGTGTCACGAAACGCTGCGAAAATTACACTTGCTCCAGCGTCTCCTGGAAATTTTTTTCGCATTTCAGATTTTCTCCGTCAACTCGAATGCTTACTTCCGAACCTTCCGGCAATTCCTCAGTCAACATAAAATCCGCCAGCCTGTCCTCCAGCATAGATTGAATCGCGCGTCTCAGTGGTCTGGCACCGTACTTAGGCTTGAAACCCTTCTCGAGAATTTTCTCCTTGGCTGCGTCATCAACGTCAATTTTCACGCCCTTCGTGTCGAGTCGTTCGGATAATTCGTTCAGCATCGTGTCGATTATTCTCAGGAGATTTTCGCGTGTCAACGGCTTGAACACTGCCATCTCGTCAATGCGATTCAGAAATTCCGGTCTGAAAGTCTTGTTCGCTTCCTCGAGAATTATGCTCTTTGAACGTTCCCAATCGCGTTGAGTTTGAGCTGCTTCTGAAATTCCAAAGCCCAACGAATTTCCCTGCTGAGCTTCTTTCGCGCCGACATTGCTCGTCATGATTATAACCGTGTTCCTGAAATCGACTTTGCGTCCTTGACCGTCAGTTAATCTGCCATCGTCGAGAATTTGCAGCAGGATATTAAACACTTCCGGGTGAGCTTTCTCGATCTCGTCGAATAATATCACGCTATAAGGCTTGCGTCTGACCAGTTCCGTTAATTTTCCGCCGCTCTCATGACCAACGTAGCCCGGGGGTGCTCCGACTAATTTTGCGACCTCGTGACGTTCCATAAATTCGCTCATATCGATCCTGATCATCGAGTCGTCTTTTCCAAACAAGAATCTCGCCAGACATTTAGCTAACTCAGTTTTCCCGACACCAGTTGGACCCATGAACAGAAAACTGCCGATTGGTCTTTTGGGATCGCGCAATCCGGTTCTCGCGCGCCTGATAGCTCTTGCAACTGCACTGACAGCTTCGTCCTGACCGATTAATCTTCGGGAAATTTCCTCTTCCATTTTGAGTAATCTCTGAGTTTCTGCCTCTGTTAATTGCTGGACTGGCACGCCGGTTTGTTCTGCTACAACTGACGCTATATCTTCTGAGCCAATGCGAATCTTCTCAGTTTTGCGATTGATTTTCCAGGTGTGAATTGCTGCGTCGAGTTCATCTGAGATTCTGCGTTCTTCGTCGCGTAATTTCGTTGCGAGTTCGTACTGCTCGGACATTACGGCGCGTTCTTTTTTCTGCTTGGCTGTTTCGAGTCTGCGTTCGATTTCGTGAATGCTTTCGGGTGGCTCGAGTGATAACAATCGCGTTCTTGCACCGGCTTCGTCGATCAAATCTATGCCTTTGTCCGGCAAAAATCTGTCCTGAATATATCTCGATGACAAATTTGCTGCTGCTTCGATAGCTTCGTCCGTGAAAACTACCTGATGATGAGCTTCGTACTTGTCACGCAATCCCTTCAGGATCAAAACAGAATTTTCGATAC
Organism: uncultured Synergistales bacterium; assembly: GCA_905233725.1. Taxonomy (GTDB): domain Bacteria; phylum Synergistota; class Synergistia; order Synergistales; family Aminobacteriaceae; genus JAFUXM01. The sequence continues at coordinate 35,729 of CAJOEM010000002.1, read as the reverse complement.
TTGGCTCATCGACCTGAACCGGCTGGAATCTTCGTTCGAGTGCTGCGTCTTTCTCAACGTATTTGCGATATTCGTCCTGAGTTGTAGCGCCGATTAACTGGAAAACTCCGCGAGACAGACTTGGCTTGAGAATATTTGCTGCGTCCGTAGCGCCTTCTGCATTTCCTGCGCCTATCATCGTGTGAATCTCATCGACGAATAATATCACGTCACCTTTGCTATCCGTGAGTTCTTTTACGATTCTGCGTAATCTTTCTTCAAATTCTCCGCGATATTTCGTGCCGGCAACCAGCGTTCCCATATTCAGCTGCACGATTCGCCTGTCTTTCAACGGGTCTGGAGCTGAACCTGAAGCAATTTGGCGCGCAAGTCCCTCAACGATTGCAGTTTTGCCGACACCAGGGTCACCAACTAAAACCGGATTCGATTTCGTCCTGCGACACAACACCTGCATAACGCGCTTAATCTCTTTCTCGCGGCCGATTACAGGATCCAATTCGCCGTTCAACGCCATCTGAGTTAAATCCGTTCCCAGTGAATCAAGCGTTGGTGTTTTGACCTTAGTTTTGCGCTTGGAATTTGCATTCGCTGAGTGATTCGAGTCATTATTCTGCGCACGAGTATTCGTATTCCCGAGAATTTCGTTTACCTGCTTCAGGACTGCCAGCGGTGTCAGACCCATCGCCAGGAATTGCTGCACGACCAATCCTGAATCATCAGCCAGGATCCCCAGTAAAATATGCTCTGTATCGACGTAATTCACGCCCATTTTTCGAGCCTCGATAATTGCAAGTTCCAACGCTCGACGAACTCTAGGACTCAGCGGCAAATCCGTAATTCTGTTCGGAGCATCGTGTGATTGACCGATTATGTCACGGATTCGCTGCGACAAATCTTCCGGATTCACTCCCAGTTCGACCAGTGCTTGACGAGCAGCGCCGCTAGTTTCCTGCAACAATCCGAGCAACAAGTGTTCCGGTTCAACGACGTTATGCCCCATTTTCAGAGCTTCGTGATGAGCCAACTGGATTATTCTTTTTCCGCGTTCTGTGTAAAATTGCCACATGTAATAATTTTTTCTCCCTTTGATTAAGCCTTAATTAAGCTAACATGATTCCTCGTAACATTCTCTTTAACATTTCGGCAGTTATTATTCCGCGTTCACGCACCGATAAGCCGCAAGCATCTCTGCTGAGTTCTTCTGAATTTCGCAACGATATTTCCATTAATAATCTCTCCCGCATAGTGATCAAGTCACGTTCCTGTAACGACTGCAAAACTCTCCGCGCACCCCGTTCTGAAATATAATCCCCGATTAAATCGTCAATATGATCGAGTTTCTCTTCTGAACTTTCACACGAAATTTTCAAGATCCGAATAAAGCCGTTTCCACCGCGTCTGCTCTCGACCAAAAATCCCTGTTCCGGCGTAAATCTGCTGCGTAAAACGTAATTTATCTGGCTCGGAACACAACCGAAAGTTTCAGCGAGTTCTTTGCGGCGTAATTGCACGAAATCCTCTTCTTCTGCGTCCAGCATTTCGAGAATATAGCGCTCAATATTCTGAGTCAAAGTATGCAAATCCTGCATGAAAAATTTTCCCCTACTCTCAAGCAATAAATTCTAATTCTTAAATTCTCACGTAGCATTATAACAATAGGTCAACAAAAATCAATGCCACAACTACGCAATCATCACGAAAATATTTTTGACGATATAATATTATTAATAATTTAACTTAACAGGAGACGAATTTTCGAAATCAACATGACAGAATCAAAATCACAATCACAAATTCCAAACGCAAACAGTACTTCACAAGACCCGTTGGATTTACTCGATGGCGGGTTAAAAATTCTATGCTATCCGAACCCTACGCTCAAGAAAAAATCTACGCCGGTTGAAATTTTTGACCAGGAACTCGCGGATTTTGTTCGCAGACTTTTCACGGCAATGCGAATCAACAAAGGTGTTGGCCTGGCTGCTCCTCAAGTTGGCGTTCTAAAGCGTATCGCAGTTATCGAACACGAGGGCAAATCCTACACGCTAATCAATCCAAAAATCATCGAGCGAAAGGGCTTGCAAGAATCCGAAGAGGGCTGCTTGAGTTTTCCGGGATTCTACGCAGATGTGCGGCGCGCGGAAAAAATCAAAGTCGAAACACGAACTCTCAAAGGCGACACGGAAATTCTCGAAGTCGATGGCTATATTGCAAAAGCATTCCAGCACGAAATCGATCACTTGGACGGAAAATTATTCATCGATTATCTTTCGCCGCTCAAACGTTCCATGATACGAAAAAAAATCTCGAAACATCCCGGAGGCAATTCGTAACGTGATACCGAAAAATTCCTGGTTCATCGGCACTGGAAATTTCGCCGCACTCTGTCTTGAAAACTTTTTGAATCATGGCGTGAATTTCGCGAAAATCATCACTGGATTACCGACGCGTTCAGGGCGCAATAATCGTGAGAATCCGTCGCATGTCGAAGCTCTCGCAAGTTCCAGAAATCTCGCAGTTACACGCACTGGAAAAATTTCGCAAAATCAGGACTTACTCTCAGAATTCAGCGCAAATACTCCGGAATTAATTTTCGTAATCGATTTCGGGCAAATTATCCGTGAACCGTTATTGACCGGCACAACATGCGTGAACATTCATCCGTCAATGCTGCCAAAATATCGTGGAGCTGCTCCGATTCAGCGCGCGTTATTAAACGGAGATGAAAAAATTGGCGTGACTTTATTCAGGCTTGCTCAAGAAATGGACGCTGGAAATATTTTCGCACAATCAGAATTTGAAATTCATGACTCGGACTCGGCGCAAAATTTGTACGGCAAACTCGCAAATCTTGGCGTGAATCTGGCTCTGGAAACTTTCGCAAACGCAAATCCGGCAAATATTCACGAAATCCCGCAAGATAATTCTCTGGCAACTTACGCGAACAAACTCGAAAAATCCGAATTTGAGTTATCATTCGAACTTGACGCTCAGAAATTTTTTGACTCAGTCAGGGCTTTGAACATGTCCGGAGCTGCGTATATTACGCTCAAGAAATCCGGTAAACGCCTGAAAATCTGGAATGCTCAGAAAAATTCTCTCAGATCCGAATCACGAATTTGCGGCGAAATATTATCACTCGAGAATAATCCCGTAATTTCCTGTGCGGATTTTGCGATCGAATTATTGCAAGTTCAGCCGGAAGCGAAAAAAATCATGACCGGCAAACAGTGGTCGGACGGATTGCGCTTGAAAATTCATGACGTAATTTAATGCAAAAGTTACGGATTATGCGCTATAATTCTGACGTGTGAAACATAAATATATTTTTGCAAAAGACAGGTGTTTTTATGTCGGGAATTTTAATCGAAAATCTTAGGGAAACATGCGTCACGGAACGCAGAATTTTTGACGGTCGCATCTTGAGCGTCAGAAACGACGATGTTAAAACTCCTTCAGGTCGCATCGCAAAGCGTGAAGTCGTTGAACATAAACCTGCCGTCGGTATGTTAGCCGTTACGGATCATAAATCAATCTTGCTCGTTCAACAGTACAGGTACGCCGTCGATGAATTGACACTCGAAATCTGCGCGGGCTTGATCGAATCTGGTGAAGATCCCAAACTTGCAGCAGAACGCGAATTACAGGAAGAACTCGGTGTTAAGCCCCGTAAATTGACACACATCGGTGGATTTTACGCTTCCCCGGGCTTCTGCACCGAATACGTCGATATATTCTTAGCCGAAGATCTTGTGAAGTCTTCTTTACCGCAAGATGAGGACGAGAACGTTTCTGCGTGTGAATTTGCTTTCTCTGAGATTCCCGCTCTCCTGTCGTCCGGCAAAATTCGGGACTCAAAGACTTTCGCAGCTCTTGTCTGGCTCATGGCGAAGGAGGGGATTTTTTAGTCTTCGCTAAATGTTTTCAAAATTGCGCACAAACGTTTTTCAAAAAAGTTTTAATCCAAATTTTTATTTTTAATCTCATTTAATCTCAAAAGGAGAGTGTAATTATTTATGTTGAACGGTTTTAAAATAACAGGGAAATTAACAATCGGTTTTGGAATTGTACTCGCGCTTTTCGGAGTCGCAGTATTTTTGAGTTGGACGAGTATTTCAGCAGTTCAGAGCGATACTCAGTTTTTGCAGAGAGTTGCTGACCAAATGAGCCTTGCAAACAGCTTCGGAACTACAATAAGCTTAATCAGCGGAGGAATCAGAGATCTTAAATTCTCAGAAAGCGACGAAGATATAACCGCAATTCGCAAAAACATGGACATTTTAAGAGCTGATATCGAACGCGGTAAAAAACTCAGAGACGCCGAACCAAGACTCGTAGCTGTTCAGGGTGTCAACGACATGGAAAATGTTTTAAGAAATACCAGCACGGCACTTGACAGAGTTGCGGAACTTTTAAAAACAAAAAGAGCTGTATCAAAAACACTTGATGATAATGCTACCACTTTGATAACTATTTTCGGTGACGCTATCGAAATTCAGCACCAAAAAACTGACGAAGAAGCCAAAAGCGGAAATGCTGAAACTAATATTTTGAATTCTCTTGAGCGTTTGAAAACAATGGAAAATTTGCGCGAAAGACTTTACATCGCAGCGAGAAATTACGCAAAAGGACTTGGCGAAAGAAATACCGCAATGCTCTCTGACGTGGTTAATCTTTTAAGCGACCTCGAAACACGTTACAATGATTTCTATAATCGCGCACGTTTCCCAGAAGTAAAAGAAAGAATGAACGCAGGTAGAGCCATTTTCCCGACTTTCAGAACCGGATTTAACGAAGTTCTCGCGGCATTCAATCAAACAGAACCTTTGTTTAACAGCTTAATTAAAGACTGTCTCGAACTTACAGCCGTTTCTGACACCATGAGCGCAGCAGGCGTTAAGAGACTTGTTGATTTAACCCAGGCAAGTTATGATGCACTCGGAAGCACTATGCTGCTCACAGTTGTTCTTGCAATAATATCTATTGTTGTGGGTATTGGAATTGCACTTTACATCGCGAAATCAATTTCTACGCCTCTCGCACGCGTCGTTGAAATCGTTAGCAACGCCAAAGACGGAGATTTTGCAATCGTTCGTGAGGACTTCCGTTATTATGGCAAAGACGAACTTAACGAACTCGGCGATTCTCTCTCCGAAATGTTCATCTCGCTCAGAACCGCAATCGAAGAAATTCGCGCTACAGCAATCGACAGCGTTGAAAAATGCGGCGTAATGTACAAAGATTCTCAGACAAACCTTGAGTACGCGAGCAACGTCCGTGATTCAGTCGCTCAGGTCGTCAAACTCATGGAATCGAACTCGTCGTCATTACAGGAATCTAACGCCGGAACTGAAGAAATGTCAGCAGCATCAATGACCTCGGCTCAGGCAGCTACGGATTGCGCGGAATTCATTTCCAACATGACTCAGGTTACAGCCAAGGCAGTCGAAACAGTCAAAGAAGCAATTTCAAATATCGACATTCTCCAGAAAAAGACAACCGAAAGCGGCATAAAACTTCAGGGACTTGTCGAGTCAGTCAACAAGATCGGCGAATTCATCGGTGACATCACATCAATCGCTGATCAGACGAACCTGTTAGCACTCAACGCAGCTATCGAAGCCGCAAGAGCTGGTGAAGCAGGACGAGGATTTGCAGTCGTCGCAGAATCAGTACGTAAACTCGCCGAAGAATCAAGCCGTGCAGCAGAAAATGTTCGTGGCTTAATCGAGGGCTTGCAGAACAGCGCACGTGACACCAAGACCGCAAGTGATGAGACAGGCGTATTACTCGAAGAAACAACTCAGAAAGCAGCAAACGCTCAGGGTTCACTCTCCGAGGCAATCGGTCAGATCGACAAAGCTAACGACCGCGTCCAGAACATCGCAGCAGTCGCTGAAGAACAGGCAGCTTCAAGCCGTGAAATCGCAGCCGGAATCGACAACGTAACCAAGTCCGTAACACAGATTCTCGACGAACTTGAAAAAATCCGCGTCACGATGAACGACACAACGACAATCGCTGAACGTGCAGCAGCCGGTGCTAATGAGCAGACGAGATTGTCCGAGAGCTTGACGACTTCACTCGAAATGTTCAAGATCGAACTCAACAACTCTCAAGCTTCCGCAAAAACTCGCAAACCAGCAAACAAAGCGTTACCGAGCAAAGGCAAGAAATAATAATCCCAGCAATACATAAAAAAAGCTCCCTGAGAAATCAATTCCCGGGGAGTTTTTTCATGCCCAATTAATTATTGCCTGATGTAGCCCCACTTGTGATCCTGTCTCACAGCCGCGAAGCCCTCGTGAAAATCTCGCACTTCGTCATATGCAGGTGAAAATTCCCACTCGCCAATCACGTTTATAAATCCCCAACGCGCATCAGCTGCTGCAGCCGCCAATCCCTCAGAAAATTTCCTCGCGCCGTTATATTTTCTCGGAATGCGAAATTTCCCGGACTTGCTCACGTAACCCCAGCCTCGATAATTCGTTTTGCTGCGAACTGGTGCTAAGCCGTAATAAAAATCCCCGGCTTCGTAAAAACGCGATTTCATTACAAATTTTCCCTCAGGATTTATAAATCCCCAGCGCCCCTTCAGATTTACCGCTGCAACACCCTCGTGAAAAGATCTCGCATTAACAAATTTGCACGGAATTTTTAATTCGCCCTCATTGTCAATAAAGCCCCAGAGACCGTTACGCCTCACAGCCGCCAATCCCTCAGAGAAAGACTGCGCGCGTTCATAAATCGGCGTAATAACAAATTTCCCAGTGAGATTTATAAAGCCCCATTGACCGCCAATTTGCACTGCTGCGAATCCTTCAGAAAATGCCAAGCCATTCACGAAAAATCTTGGCTCGTTATCTTCATCCGTTAAAAATGCGTGTGCGCCGCTCGTCGTAATATAATGATCTCCCAGAAACGCAACTCCTTCAGAAAAATCTCCGGCTTCAGGAATGCGATTTGTCGGTGGAATAACATAGCGTCCCAGATTATTAATATAGCCCCAGAAATCTCCGGAACGAACGGCTGCTAATCCCTCGTGAAAATCCCGCGCCTCGTCAAAAACATACTCAATAACAACTCGTGGCGGAACTGTCTGAGCTGCAAACGACGCACTCACACTCGCGAAAAAAATCATCACGCTAAAAAATATTTTTCTCATACGCAAATTCAAACTGCCTTTCTAAAAAAATTTTTTCACTATCGTTTATTTCTCCTAAAACGGTAAAGCTTAGTTCTATTTTATAATTAAAATGGCTTGAAATCAAAGATAAAGTCTGATATAAGTATAAAAAATAATTTTATCGAACGGTCGTTATTTTTCCCGGTAATTTTATTTGTCGCATAAGTGGAGTGTCCGTTTACCGCTTTGCGTGGATTGAAATACTATAATAATCACATTATATTTCAAATCGAACTTTCACAGGAGGGTTTTTTACATGTTCAAGCGTTGGGAAAACACACCGGAAGTCACGCAGGCTTTCGAAAAACTCGACGACAGAGCCTACAAATTCACGAAACTACTCAGCTCCGGAAAATCCGAGGACAGAATCCAGGCGCAAAAAATCTGGGGCGAAATGTCCAGCAGTTACTGGGAAATATTATTCGCAATAATCGAGGCTCAGGCAAAAAACAGCGACACTTTATCATTCGACAACGAAGAGCGCTTTTTCATCGATCTTGGCTTCGTTCCCGGAGTTCTAAGCATCAGCAAAGATTTCAGAGCGGACTTGTTCCTGAATGCGAAATGTCCTGGGGGAATTTTTCCGACAATGACTTTCTCCGAGTACATCGCGTATTACTGGTCAATGATTAACGGCAAAACTCCGCCAGAAACGAATCTCGCACCGAATCTTGACGGCAGAATTTCAGCTTTGACACAAAATCTCGAAAAAACTCAAGCCGAACGCGACGAATTTTTACTCGAAATTTCAAAATCCTACGCGACAAATCTGAACCTGAGCCAATTAATTTCCGATTTGAATGCGAACCTGATTGGCGCAACGAAAGTCAACATGCGCGTTCCAGAATATCGTGAAGGCGACGAGGCTACACGCGTAAATTTCGCACGCCAGCGCAAAGCATATCTCGACGCTGAAAAATCGATCCTGCTATTTATTTCATCAGCTCAAAAAAACGAAGCAAATCCTCTGCCATTGCCTAAATTCGAGAAATTCACGGCTCTGCACGACTCAACAAAAATTCTCGCGAAAGAAATTCTGTACTCGCAAATCGACAAACTCAAAATCGCACGGCGCTCAAAAAAAATCAGCGACACTTGTTCAAGCATGACGCCTCAAATGAAACGCGCACAACTCCGCGACGCACTCGTGAAAAAACGCGAATATCTCACCGTTCCAGCGAAAAATGCACGAGCTGATACTTCGTTATTATGCCAACCGGACTCGAATCCGATTGATTACGCGAAAAATTCCGCTGAACTCGAAAATATGGCAAGCATGGACATCGAAATGTTCAACGTCCCACGAGTTCGCATGTACGGAATCCCTAACGCAATTTTCGTGCCTGGTCAGGGCTTGGGAACTTATGACTGGTCAGATCATTCGCTATTAATTCCTGCATTCCCAATCGGCGGCGATGACAAATCACTCAGCTATGCACTCGCAACTTTCCGCTGGGACTCCGACGAAGACCGCAAACTCAAAACTCCATACGAGCAGCAAATAAAAGAAAACCGCAAAAAATCCCTCGTCGCTCTTTCGCAATCATTCTGCAAGGACTACTCAATCTGGATGACAAAAGAAAAAAAGGGCTATCGAGTACTGCCGCGTGAAACCCACAAAGTTTTTGTGAACATGTTCAGTGTGAAATCAGATGCCGATTAATATTCCAAGTGACCTGCCAGCAGCGCAAATTCTCGAACGTGAAAATATTTTCGTAATGACAGAACGCCGCGCACAATCTCAGGATATTCGCCCGCTGAAAATTCTGATCCTGAATCTTATGCCGACAAAAATCGTAACTGAAACTCAGCTCGCAAGATTACTCGGCAACACGGCTCTTCAAGTCGAGATCGAGTTAATCGCAATGACAAAAACTCCCAAACACACTCCAATCGAACACATGATCGCATTTTATAAAGACTTCTCACAAGTCCGCGAGAATTACTACGACGGCATGATCATAACCGGCGCACCGCTCGAACACTTGAATTTCGAACAGGTCGGCTATTGGGGCGAGTTATGCGAAATCATGGACTGGAGCAAGAGCCACGTTCACAGCACGTTTCATTTATGCTGGGGAGCTTATGCCGGATTATATTATCATTACGGCATTCCGAAAATTTACTTGCACGAGAAATTATTCGGCGTTTTCAGGCACAAAGTCACTCGAAAAAATTCGATCTTATTCCGCGGCTACGACGATCAATTCATGGTTCCGCACTCACGCTACACGACAATCATGAAAAGCGACGTGAACAAAATTCCGGCTCTGAAAATTCTTGCCGAAAGTCCCGAAGCTGGCTTATACGCAATCTCAACCGACGAAGGCAGACAGTTATTCATCACAGGTCACTCCGAATACGATCCAGAGACTCTTGCGAACGAATATTGGCGCGACCAAAAAGCTGGCGTAAACACAAAAATCCCCAAAAATTATTTCCCCGACGACGACGTTTCCAAAACTCCAATCTGCACGTGGCGATCGTGTGCGAACTTGCTATTCTCGAACTGGCTGAATTATTTCGTGTACCAGCAAACACCATACGACACGCGAAAAATCCAGAACCTGCAAATCTAAAAAAGAATCTCTCCAGATCAATTCACGATCCAGAGAGATTCTAGATTCTTGCTATTATTTTTTCGCACGCTTCTTCCGAACTGCAATAAATCGCGTCTTCACCGACTGCACAATATCCTGAACTTCTTGAACCGGATCTGACTTATTCGCGAGGCTTTTCTGGTCCGGAATCTTCATGACAAATTCTCCGCTGCCAATCAATATCGCAATCGGCCGCAATGACGGGAAATTCTCGCAAACGATCTTGATAATCGAAACAATCGGCACCGACAACAAGGCTCCGGGTATTCCCCAGATTACGCCCCATAATAACAGCGACAACAAAATCACAACCGGACTGACTCCCAATCTATCCCCGACAACTTTCGGCGTGATAATATTTCCAATCGTAAGCTGAATCGTCGTGAGCAATACCAGCACCAGAAACGGCTTGAAAAATCCTGGCGAAAATTGTATCAACGCCATCACTACCGGCGGAATCGTCGCAATAATCGAGCCAACCGTCGGAATGAAATTCAGCAAAAACGTCAAGACTCCCCAGCCTGCTGCGAGTTTCACGTCCAAAACCGCAAGAACAAACCACGCACACACTCCCGTAGCAAGGCTTATCAGCGTCAACATTCCCAAATACTGGCTGACCTGCTTCGAAATCGTCTCGAGAATATTTTTCACGCGCTCAGCACTGCGGCCAAATGCACGCTCGATCTTCACATTCAGAAACGGTGCCTCAAGCATCATGAACATCAGGAACACAAACGTCATTACGAATTTACTCGCAAACGCTATAACAAACGCCGAAATATTCCGCGCATTATCCCGCAACAAAGCTAGCCAGTTGAAATTCCTCACGGCCTCCGTCGGAATGCTCAAAGCTTCCATCAGTTGCATTAATCCCTCGATTAATCTCTCAGAATACAGCGAGTACACGTTGCCAAATTCCACAACCTGCGCAGTGAAAAACTTGAAGCACAACAAGCCTACTCCGGACAAAATCGTAAAAACCAAAATCACGTTCACCCACGCAGGAAATTTCAGAGCCTTTCCAAGCTGTATAACCGGTCTGAGAACTTGCAATATAAACCAGGCTATAACCATCGGGATAAAAACTCCGCTCGCAATATTCAGCACAAAACACAACAAGACCGCACACAACGCACCCAACATTCCAATTAATGCCTTCATGCGAAAATTATCATCTCCTGTTACTAAATCGCAAAATCATATCGTAATCTTCCGGCAAATAATCATATATCAAAATATACAGCGCACTGCTCAGGCGATTCAAAACATGCGTGAAATTATTATCGCAGCCAAACGCCTCGTACGCGCAAATCTCAACTTCACGAACAATCGTACGCAGCAAATTTATACTCGCAGCCTCACGCTTCATCGAATAATGCGGCAAAATATGCCCGGGTAACGAGTAATATTTCTCAGGATTATGTGAGCGTTCATGAATCTCGTGCTCAGAAATTCCCCAGAGATTCAACTCGCCGAAATCCTCACCCGTAACTTCACAGCGCATTAATCTCAAAATCACGCCGCGAAATTCCTCGAGAGCATTAACAAATTCCTGATTATCCCGCGACTCAATCTGCTGCAAAATAATCTGTGCGTTCAAAAAATCCAGCTTGCCGCGCAAAATAATTCTGGGATTAGTCTTCTCGACAAAATTTCTGCCGTCTAAACTCGTTCTCATGCGCCGAGTGTCGCCACCATTACAGCCTTGATCGTGTGCATTCTATTCTCAGCTTCGTCAAAAACTTTCGAGCGTTCAGATTCAAAAACTTCCTCCGTGACCTCGCAGCCTTTCACTGCCGGTAAGCAATGCAAGAATATCGTGCTGTCTTTTCCCGTAGCATGCATGATTTGCGAATTAACCTGCCAATCTCCGAGCAATGCGTAACGTTCAGCTTTCTTGTCCTCTTCACCCATCGAGACCCAAACGTCCGTGTAAATTGCGTCTGCTCCATTCACAGCTTCAATCGGAGAATTTACAACGCGAATATTTCCGCCGATAGCTCTGCATTTCTCGAGTAAATCTTTATCCGGCTCGAGTTCTTTCGGGGAACTTACGACATAATTCACGCCCATTTTCGCACAGCCAATCATCAGCGCGTTCGACATGTTATTTCGCCCATCGCCCAAATACGCCAGCGTCAAGCCAGACAACTTGCCAAAATTCTCGCGCAGTGTCAAAAAATCTGCCAAAACTTGCGTCGGGTGATCCAAATCCGTCAAGCCATTCCACACCGGCACACCTGAATATTTCGCCAGCGTCTCGACCGTAGATTGCTTGAAGCCGCGAAATTCTATGCCGTCAAACATGCGTCCCAAAACTCGCGCAGTGTCCTTCAAATCTTCTTTTGCTCCCAGGTGAATGTCATTCTTACCCAGAAATTCCGGGTGTGCGCCTTCATCAATACACGCAACCGTGAACGAACAGCGCGTGCGTGTCGAAGCCTTCTCGAACAACAACGCTACATTCTTGCCAGCCAGAGTATTTCCGCGAATCCCGGCACGTTTCTTCGCCTTCAAATCCGCCGCCAATTTCAGCAAGTAATCTATTTCATCACGCGAAAAATCCATCAATGTCAAAAAGCTGCGTCCCTTCAAATTTACAGGCACGATTAAAACCTCCGTTTCAAAATTTACGCATAATCATAGCAAATTATTTTTCAGGATTCTATAAACCCTCTCGCGAATATCCCAGCCAAGATTATCGCACGCGTAATTCAAAATGCTGTCCAAAGCTCCAGGACTTCCCATTCTCGCACGCCCAGCATTGCTCATGAACTCGTACAAATCACGATCCGACAAAATCCTCAGCACACATTCCGCCAAACTTTTAGAATCCGCATTAACAAGAATTTCTGAATCACCGAGCAATTTTTTCTGAACGCGCTTTCCCTTCTCATCAATCGAAACAACAGGAATGCCCAAGCCAGCGCATAATTGATTCGCAGTTCCGCCCAGACCCAGCAAAATTTTCACAGCCGATGCAGCACGCGCAATTCCCTGATTCGTCAAACGAATTTTCACGCCGTCACGTTCCAAAGAATTATCCCTGAATTTCCAGCCGTAACTCTCGCAACTCTCCAGAAATTCTCGCATTGGCAACGTCGGAGCTAACACCATTCTGAAATCGCAAGATATTTTCTCGCGCAAAATCAACGCAGCATTCAGCAACAACTCGACATCTTTACACGCTCTCAATCTGCTGCCGGGCAATAGCAAGATCAAATTCTCAGATTCATATCCAGATTCAAGTTCTGATTCAAAATCTTCGGCTTCGAAAAGCAAATCCATAATCGGGCTTCCAGAATACACAGCTTTTCCGCCTAATTGCCGCGCACTTTCCAAATCTCGTGTCCAAGTTCGTTGCGTGAAGCTGTTTATGATAAATTTCTCAGAGCGCCAGTGACCGCTCAAGTAAACAGTCTTAGCCGTGGCAGCAAACAACGGGCGCATTCCCGAGCCGAACAGCGTATGAATCAGCAAATAAACATCTCCAACACAAATCGGTGTGCGAATTTTCCCCGAAAGATTCTGCCAATCGCGCAACTGATTCGCAACGTGCCGCAGAAGTCCCGCGCGCATATCTCCCCATAAATCTCGCAGCGAATACTTCAGAACTCCTCCAGACGGCGTAACTGATGGCGCAGATTTCACGTCAAAGCCGGCTTTCAAATAAGCGTCACCTTTGCCAACTAACGGGAATGCGAAAATCTTCGAGTCTGGGAATTTTTTGCGCAATTTCTTCGCCAGAATCACGCCAATCGAATCTTCACCGTAGCCGTTCGACGCAACTATTATTCTTGGCTGCAAACACTCTCGCAAAAGCCCGAAAAATTTCTGCGGCTCATGAATCTCGATCTTGATCTTCGGCACGATTAACGGCATCTGTGAAAATTTCTCGCGCCAATTCTCCGGCATGTTATACAAATCTTTCTCCGTGCATGTCAGAGCGTCAGAATTGCAATCCCTCGCAGCAGTTATCAACTCGTCAAGATCTTTTTGCGTGTACCTGTGATGATCCTGAAAAATTTTCTGAGCCGAAATCGTCAAATCACATTTCTCAAGCGACTTTCTGAAACTCTCAGGACTGCCAATCGCTGAGAACGCAAATACTCTAATCAAAGCTTTGCCGGAATCATTGCCAAATTTCAGCCAGGATTCTATTTCAAGGCTTGACGTGAAGATTTTCTCCCGCGGGATATATTTCGCGACAGAATTTTCCAGTTCCAGAAGTTTTTCACGCGATACATGATTCGATTTCGTCAACACAACCATCGACGCTCTAGTTAAACCCGAAATTTTCTCGCGCAATATGCCGTTAGGGATCAATTTCCCAGAGCCAAACGGGCACGCACAATCTATCAGCACAATATCAACATCACGCGCCAAACTCCTGTGTTGAAAAGCATCGTCAGCAATCGCAATTTCTACGCCGGAATTTTTCAGCGCAATCACGCCATCGATTCGTTTTTTCGCGACAGCAACCGGAACATTTCCCAAACTCTGCGACAGTAACAGCGGCTCATCTCCGGTCAATTCACGCTCAGCCGAGCAATTATTCAACAGAATCACGTCCTGAGATTTGCCAGTGTAACCTCGACTTACGATCCCTGCACGCAAATTCTTACTCGTCATGTAGCGCGCGAGCATCTCAACAAACGGCGTTTTATTCGTTCCACCGTAGCTCAGATTCCCAACGCTTATCAAAGGCAACGGCGGCTCAGTAACTTTCAGCAATCCGTGATTGTAGCAAAAATCCCTGCACAAAATAATAATTCCATTCAAGACCTCAAATGGAATCATCATAGCATTCATCACGCAAGAATTTCTCGCACCCTTGACGTGACGCATATAAATCTCGAATATTTTTCTCATCGCAACTATCGCGGCATTATTTCCCCCAGCCAGTAATAACCCCAAGCTTTCGATTGCTGCGACAAAATCGGTGTATCTTGCTCATACCATTTGAAATTCGACTTGCGCAAAAATCTACGCAACGTTAGCATTTCACGCTTCAACATTCGCGCCGGTGAAACGTTCTCTTGCATATTAATCTGATACCAGGTCTCGCCAGTCCACGCGTAAATCAACTTCGGGTGATCGCCTTTCCATGCGACTGGGATAACAGGATTATGCAAAATTCCGATTCGATCAACAGTTCCTTTCCAGTTGCCGATTGCCATGAATCGCGCGTTGAACGTCCAATCCGGAATATACGTCGAGTGCGTTTGACCTGCTGTGAGTTGTCGAACTGGGATCCCGGGTTGGCGAACGTTGATCATTTCCTGCGTGGGGACTTTTCGCAGTTCGGAAATTTGCGCGTCAGTAATCCAGCGAGTTATCCCAGCCATCGCCGGCACAACAGATCCTACGATATAATTCGTCGCAACAAGATTCGGACCTTCAGATGTTCCGTACACCCAAATATTATCGCGATTCTTCTTCACCGGATAGCCATCGAACGTAACGTACCAGCCTTTTGGCATGTTATACGGCTTGTAAACATAAAACTGCATTCCGGCATACGGCGGCTGATTCACCAGCAACGGTTCAGCAACGTACAATTTCGCCTGAGACTCGCAAGTCCAGAATCCCAGAATCATGCTCATGATCGCAATCACGAATATTCTCTTCACTTCACAAAACTCCTTTCTTAATCGCTCTCACTCAGCTTGATAACTCCGAGCCATTCATAACCCCAGGACGCTGCGTAATTCGAGAGTGCGTGCGTGTCATCATCTGTCCATTTCATGCGCGTTTTCGTAGCTTCACGTTTGAGATCATATGCTGCGTTTCTCAGCGTGTTGATAGCCTTGGAATTTTTCAGCGGCAATAATTGCGTCCAAAGATTACCCGTCCAGGCGTAAATTATCTCTGGATTATCACCTTTCCAAGCGACGGGGATCGCTGGCTTATCAAGAACTCCGATCCGGTCAACACTCGCTCCCCATAAACCGACAGCTGTGAATCTCGACGAAAAATTCTCAGAAAAACTCGACGGTGGCGTGTAAATTCTGGGCGTAACGTTCATGTTAGTGATGCGTGTGTTTGAGCTTGAACTGGAACTTGAACTTGAGCTAGCTGCGTTTGTGTTCAGAATCGGAGCTATGTTCGAGATTCGCTTGTTATATGGCTTGAGCCTCACGACTGGAGCCGTAATACCAAACGCCGTCACGATCTTTGTAAACAAGATAGCCATCATACGTAACGCGCCAATCGCTGGGCAAATTCTCTGGTTTGTAAACGTAGAACTGCATTGATTGATAGACTGGTTGAGTAACGAGTATGGGCTGAGCTGCAAACGCAAATTTCCCGGATAAAACGCAAATCCCAAATGCAAAAAATATCTTCGCGAACTTTCTCATAATTTCACCCCCGTATTAATTCGAGCGTCCCTGACCGACTGGCGGCAACGGAGCATCTGAAATTGTCCCGGGATCAGGCGCGAATTGTCCGACTGGTGGCAAATTATCCTCACGATTATTTCTGCGGATTTCGTGCTGAATCTCTGGTTGACGCTGTGGCTGAGGCTGTGGCTCTGGCTGACGTTGCGGCGGATTCTCACGAACTTGCGGCTGCGGCGTTGGAGCTGGAGCTGGTGTCGGTGTCGGTGTCGGAGCTGGAGTTTGCGGTCTGGTCGGTGTAACGTCGCGTGAGACATTGCGATTCACCTGAGAATTTCGCGGCTGTGTTTGCGTCGGAGCTGGAACTTGTGCAACTTGTCGATTCTGTCTTTGATTCTGTCTTGGCTGCTGTTTGGGCTGCTGAGTAGATTCTTTCCTGACAACTTTGCGCGGAGTTGGAGCAGATTTTTTCTGAGCTGGCTGAGTTTTCTGTCGCGTAACTTTCGGAGCAGGCTGGACTTTCTCACCGGGTTTCGGCGGCGTGTAGACTGGTTTATCCGCACGAATAATCGTATCAGGATTCGCAGCACTCTCGGATTCAGGCTCAGGATTCAGAATTTCTCTCGGAGCTGTGACTTGCAAACGTTCGGGATTCGCGATGATATTCGAACTCGGTGGAACGTAAAGCGCGGATTGATTGGATTGATTTTCTCGAGCTTGGGCTGCCGTTGGTGGAACGTAAATTCCTGCGCGCCAATCGTCGCCGTCTAACGCTGAAGAACCCGGGTCAGGTGGCGTATAAACTGGAACATGCGGCAATTCTGGATCAGTCCCGGGTCTCGATGGAAGTTGCGCGGACTCCGGAGAATTTTGCGGAACTTGAACTATGCCGTGATTTTCTGTTGAGATTGGGTAAACTCGTGCGGGGCGTTTAGGATCCCAGACTGGAATTTTGCCGTTAGGATCGTCAGGATAAACGACAACTCGCGACAACGGATCGAAATTCGGGTCAATTTTGACTGCCTTCGAATAGAAATGTTGCGCCTGAGAATATCCGCCGGTTTTCTCGTAATACACGCCGTACCAGTACCAGGCGTTCGGATTGTTTTTCTCTTCCTGAACCGCCTTAATCAGCCAAGGTTTTGCAGCCTCGTAGCGTTCCTGTTTCATCAGTTCGATTCCGCGTTCGAGTGAGGAAATTTTCGCAGGTTTTGGCTTCGGAGCAGGTTTGGGTTTTGGCTTTGGTTTAGGCTTTGGCTTAGGTTTTGGTTTAGGTTTAGGCTTCGGTTTCTGAGACGCTGAAGCTGGTTTTTCCGGAACCGGGATCAAAATTGCGCTGTCATCATCAGGAACTTCCGCAGCAAATGACACGCAACAGCTCGCAAAAATTGCCAACATGCCGAGTAAAACTATTTTTTTCATGATACACCTTCTCGTTAAAAAATTATCTTATCTTCGCACCATCGGGGAACGTTTCACGACTAAGTCTTTGAGAGTGATTGGCTCTTTCTTGTTGTCGCGAATTACCTGAACGATTGCGTTTTGTTCGTAGACTTTTATGACTTTGACTTTGCCGATAACTTTTGGCAAAACGACCACGGGATTTTCCGGCACAACTGTAACATACGTGTCGCTGCGAATCACGTCGAGAATTTCACCTACGCGCACGCCTTCGAGAGAACCCTGAGCTTGTGAGCCGAGCGAGATTATGTATTTGCGTTTTCTGCGTTTCGAGTCAGCAGTTGGCGACAAAATTCTTCCGACTGTTGAGAACGTTGGCGAAAAACCTTCTATATCGTCCGGATTGTTGCTGCGAATTGCGTTTCCGGTTTGGCTCATTGCTTCACGGTATGCTACATCGACGGCGTTTTTTATAGCTTGCCAGTGTGACGTGTTCTTGAACTGATCCCATGTTAGGCGGCTCATTTTCTGACCTTTGTAATTCTGTTGAGTAAGCCCGAACAAATCCAGACCATCATCGAACGGGATTGGCAAAGTTTTCACAGCAGCGTTTAACATGAACAGATCCGTATCTGAATCAAACGTAAATCTGCCGCTTTTGCCCTGAGTAGATTGTGTTGCAATTTGCCGCACGCGTGTTGAGTCGAAAATTTTCAGGCGCAATTCCGCACGGCCAGTCTCGACATTACCGACGATGTGACGTTCTTTCATGATTGCGCGGTATAATTCGAGCTGAACAGCCATGTCATCACCGCGTCTTGGACCAGACAGCCAGCGATTCATGCCTGCTTCATCCAGAACTCGAACGTCAACTAACGGTGAACGCTTGAATAACACTTCGAAATACTCCGAGATTTTTTTCTCAAGCACGTTATACGGGTAGAATTTGCTTTCCCAGATTTCCAGACCGGTTGAATTTTGCGTTGGGAATATCACGACGGAGAATCTTCTGGGAGAATCTGCTGCTTCGAGACTTCCTGCGAAAATTGCGATTGCGAATAATGCCAGTAATAACTTTCTCATGATTATTTATTATTATTTGGACAGACCTGCAAAATTTTTCACGTAAGGCATGACGTTATCGTACCATTCTTTGAATTGGCGCGTCCAGAGTAAGCGAGTGATTGTGTAGTAATCGTCGTCTGGTCCGCCCATTGTGTCGAGTTGCAGAGCCTGCTTGTAAATATCAGTCGGAATTTTCATGAGCAAATGCCCGGAATGTTTCGCTGTTGGTAATTGAGGAATGCAGCCAAGTCCGATCATGTTTTCGGCTTCGTTCTCGTAAAACGTGACTTTGTATGGCACATCGCCGATTGAGCCTGTGTGAAAGTCAACGCGTCGTGATCTTACATAGGCGGCATCTTGTAATTCTTTGTCGCTGTCTAGCACGCAAGTTAAATCAATTTTGTCAGCCTCGTAGAAATGCCTCATGTAAGCAACGAGTTTGTGACCGATTTTCACAAGATTCGCGTCATGAATCGAGAAAGCTTTGTTTTTCTTTGGGAGAGTTGAAGCTTTCTGGATCATTTGAGTGCCGAATTGCTGGAATTGTTGCGGTTGATTTTTGTTGCTGCCGTCGTCCCAGAGACTTTCCGAAAATTTTGAGCCGTCCTCGTTGCAGTACGAGAATACCAGCATCATTGCTGCTGCCGTAACTCTGATCGGATTATGCCAGCGTTCGGGATTGGCTTTCTTCAGGGCCTCGATTACGCCGGATTTTTGCAGTGTGTCTATGCTGCGTGAATTATTGCCGATGATCTTGAGTTTGTCTTCTTGAATCGCGTTTTTTTCGGTTTCGCTTACGGGAAAGAACGGTCTGAACATTCCGAAGCGTTTATCCTCACCCGTGCAATCTGAGATCCAAAGTGACGAACGTTTGTCCTCGGTCATGAGCGTCATATCTTTTGAACTCGTGATAATTTCCGGATTGAAAACAGCTTTTTCGAGATCAAGCACCAGCCTGAAAAATTTCGGTTTGAAATTCGTTCTTAAAACGTATTCCATCAAGATTTTCTGAATAGCCGTCTCGAAATCCTGAACTGTATATGAGATCGTTTGACCGCGAGTTTTGCCGTTAATCGACAATTTACGATCGCGTTTTTCGACCCAACTCAGGTGAATGAGCTTCTTGGAATTTTTGTTCTTGTTAAATATAACGAGTCTGGGAGTTTTGCCCTTTGTCCAGATTTGCAGCGCGAGGTTTTCGTCTATGTCAAAGCTGCTGATAATTTGCCCTTTATCGTCCATGTAATGATTGCTCCTTAACGAAATTTTTTCTAAAATTATACTGCTATTATATTAAAGGAGTTGTTTTGAACATGCAAAATTTGCCGGCAAATATTTTCCGTGAGTATGATATTCGTGGCAATGCTGAGAACGAGCTGAATGATCAGGTCGTAGAGTTAATAGCACAAGCTTACGGAACTTGGCTGGGAAATCACGGCGTAAATTCTAAAATTGCGAAAATTGCAATCGGTGGTGACGCGCGCCTTTCGACCGAACGAATCCGCAGCGCATTCATGAACGGGATCGCGAAAACTGGTTTTGACGTGATAAATCTGGGATTGATAACTACGCCGATGTTGTACTGGAGCATGATAGATTTGAATCTCGACGCAGGCGTAATGATAACTGGCTCACACAATCCAGCGGAAATGAACGGGCTGAAATTGGGATTTAATCGCGGCGTTCTGTGGGGCGAACAGATTCAGGAAATTTTGAGAATCGCGCAATCCGGAAATTTCTCAAAATCTGAGAATCCCGGGAAAATTTCTCAGCTGGATATTAATCAGGAATATCTTGATATGCTCACGGGCAAATTCACGCCGTTCAAGCGAAAGTTTAAAATCATAACGGATTCTGGCAATGGTGCGGCAGGTTCGAACGCGAGAAAATTTTTTGAGATGCTTGGCTGTGATTGTGTGGGATTATTCGAGACTCCCGACGGACATTTCCCGAATCATCACCCTGACCCACAGAAGCGCGAGAACTTGCAATTATTGATCGAGAGAGTTTTGCGCGAAAAAGCTGATGTTGGATTCGCATTTGACGGTGACGCAGATCGAATCGGCGTTGTTGATGATAAAGGCAACGTAATTTTCGGGGACAGGCTCATGGCGCTGTACTGGCGGGAAATTCTGCAAAAACATCCGGGTGAAACTGCGATAATCGAACCAAAATGCAGCATGTGTGTTGCGGAAACTGTCGAGAAATTCGGTGGAAAATATATTTACTGGAAATCAGGGCACTCGTTGATCAAAGCGAAAATGCGCGAGTTGAAAGTTCTCTACGCTGGCGAATATTCCGGACACATGTTCTTCGCTGATGAATTTTTCGGACACGATGACGCGTTCTATGCTGCTGCGAGATTATTGCGAATCATGGACGCATATCCAGAGAAATCGCTATCTGAAATTTGCGCGGAAATTCCTTTGTATCCGTCAACCGAAGAAATCCGCGTTCCGTGTGATGACTCGCAGAAATTCGCAGTAATCGAACGTATCAAGAACGCAGCTTTGAAAGATCACGAATGCAGCGTAATCGATGGCGTGAGAATAATTTATCCGGACGGTTGGGGATTAATTCGCGCCTCGAACACGCAACCGGTAATCACGCTCAGATGCGAGGGACGTGACAAAGAATCGCTCGAAAGAATCATGAGTGATATTAAACAACGAGTTTTAGCCGAGAAACTGCCTGACTTCAAATGGACATTCTAGACGCACGACCACAGTATAAAATAATAATCAACGCCGGCTGTAAATTACCGCTGGAAATTCACGAACACACGCAACTCGAAATTGGCTTTGGCAATGGCTTATTCACGGTTCAATATGCGAAAATGAATCCGGATATTATGCTTTACGGTCTGGAAATTTCCGGCTCATGTGTCCTGCGCTGTGCCAGACGGGCGGCTGACCTGGAAAATTTGCGCATATTATGCACGGACGCGAGATTCATGTTGCGAGAATTATTCCCGGACGAATCGCTTGAGAAAATCATTATGAATTTCCCGTGCCCATGGAGCAGCAATTCGGCAGCACATCGGCGAGTTACAGCGAAAGATTTTTCGGACAGTTTGGCTACGGTTCTGAAAATCGGCGGAATTTTCGAGTTTCTGAGCGATGATGAGAATTATTCACGTGAAGTCTGGGGAAAATTATCAGGTCACGAAGCTCTGAGCGGCGAGATTTTCGAGTTAAATCCGCATAGACCCGTCAAGACAAAATACGAACGCAAATGGCTTGATGAGGGCAAGAATATTCACAGGCTGATTTTCAGGAAAGTTGGCAAATTCACGAGCAAGAGACGCATAGATTTTACGGAGGATTTTGAGAACATGCACGTAAAGATTAGCAGCAAAATTTCTGAGCAGGATATTACGAACATGAACGGAATTTCGGGGCAAAAAAGTGGCGCATTCTGGAAATTTGGCAGATATTTCTCGGGTATTAACTCGGGTATTAACGACGAATTTCTGCTTGAGGCTTTCACGAGTGACGAGGAATTTGAGCAGAGATTTTACTTCAAGATTTCGCAGCGTGATGACGGAACTTTGATCAAGATTGACAGATTCGCGAACGCATTTTTGACACCGGCAGTCAGGTCATCTATTGAGGATTTGTCGCAGCGATTGAATCATGAAGGACGCTAGACCAACTTCGAGCCGTGTTATGTCAGCATTGTTCAGCGTAATTGGCAGGATTAATCCGGATTCTAAATTTCTGGATTTGTTCGCAGGAACCGGGCGTGTTGGTTTTGAGGCATTAAAGCGCGGTGCAGCGAGTGTAGTATTTGTTGAGAGTGTGCGTGATCGTGCAGAAGCGATTCGTGAAAATTTGCGCGATGATTCTGATCCTGATTCTGTTCTGGTTTTGTCGCTGGAGATTCGCCGTGCATTATCTTGGCTGTCGAAACGTGACATGAAATTCGATTACGTGTTCGCGGATCCGCCGTATAATTCTGGCTGGTGTGAAACTTTCGCGAGCCTGAAGAATCTTGATAAAATTCTGAGTGATGATTGCGTGATAATACTCGAGCATTCTGTTCGGGAGAAATTTGCGCTGAATAATAATCCGTATAATCTGGAAATTCTGCAGGAAAAAATCTACGGTGAGACCTGCCTGACTTTCTTGAGAAAACAAATTGCGAATCAGGAGTGAAATTTGATAGATGAAAATAGCAGTTTATCCGGGATCGTTTGACCCTATTACGAACGGTCATGTATATATCGCGCGCCGTGCAGCTGCAATATTCGACAAAGTGATCGTCAGCGTGCTGTTGAACGGGCAAAAAAATTCCTCAGCTTTTACAGTCGAGGAACGTTGTGAGATGGCTCGTGAAGCTCTGAGCGGGATCAAGAATATCGAGATTGACAGCTTCAACGGGTTATTAGTCGATTATGTTCGGCAAGTAAATGCGCGTGTAATAATTCGTGGATTGCGTGCGATGTCGGATTTTGAGTACGAGTTCCAGATGGCGTTGATGAACAGGCAATTAGCTCCGGAGATTGAGACGTTTTTCATCGTGACTGACCCGAAATATTCGTACGTGTCGAGCAGCAGCATTCGTGAAATTTTCAGTTTTGGTGGAACGGTTCAGAACGTTGTGCCGCCCGATGTGTTCAAGAAATTACTCGAGCGTTATCAGGGCAAGTCCAGAAAAAGCTAAATGCTAAATAAAGAAATACCTGATTACGAATATTAATCCAACGAGAGCAGCTCCCAAAATCCCGAAGAATAATATATCTTCAAGAGCAGCCAGACCGATTGATTGACTGACGGGAACGGGCTGTTCTTTTATTCTGAGCATTAGGTCCTTGTTGAGAGTTAACAGTCCGCGAATTTCGTCACTGATTCGCACGTATATATAAGTTTTGCCGTCGCGTTTTTCGATTTCTTCGACTGGGAATAGCGGCTGCTGATCGTTTTCCTCCAGGAATTTCCGGACCAGTGCACTGGTTCCCTCGCCTTCAATGCCGACTTCGATAATATCTCCCGGAGCAATCTCAGATGATGCTTTGCCTTTGACGGGATCAACATGTGGTGAGCATTTGATAATCGTGCCTTCGAATTGTGAGCCGTTCAGGAATGCGCGTTCTTTTTCTTTTTCTTCGCGTTCTTTTTCTTTTGCGGCGGCTTCAGCTTCTTCGAGTTGTTGTGGCGTTGGGTTCAGGGGCTTGAGGACTTTTGCGCGTTCGAGTTCATGACGCGAGACCGGTTCTGCATCAGTTGCAGCACTGAATACGCACTGTGAAATTTGTTCGAAGCCACGGCGAATCTGGCTTTCGACTTGACGCAATCTCGGACGCGTGTAATTCTCGAATAATTTGCGCCTGTCATCAGCCGGTAATAACTCGCGTAACTGCATCTGCAATCTGTCGCCCCAAGTTTTGTCGAGAGGTCCCATCTGAGGGAATCTTTTCACGAATTTGCGCCATTCTTTTGAAGGTTCGTTGAGCATTTTTCCGGCATAAGGCTTTGCGAGCCAGAACACCTGAAAAATCGTTTTACCGGTGCTGCCCTCAAAAATTGTGCAGAAAGCTCCGCCCATATCGCCACGACTTGGCACGAACGTGAATTTCAGAGCCAAATACGCGGGCCGTTCAGCAGGTTGTTCGGAATTTTCCTGAACTGGCGCAGGTGGATTTTCGGAAACGGCAGTTTCGGCTGCAATGTCGCGAACGTCTGTTATAGCAAGTGGATCAGGCATGATTTATCTCGCGGAAAAAGTTTTCGCACTCCAGGATTTGCCACGCTTAATCTCACCTGAGAGTAATTGCAGGTAACGGCTCATGCACTCAGGGCAGCGTTTGTTATTCTCGTTATCGTCGATTTCAAATTCGTGTTCACATTCCAAACACTTAAATTTAGCCATCGTAAAAATCCTCCCTAAAAAATTCTGGGTATATTATAAACTCACACGCACTCAAATCAAACGCTAATCTAGCTTAATCTGGTTTTGTCGGGAAAATTCTGTAGGAATTGCGAACTTTTTTTGCAGCATACAATGCTTCGTCACAGCGTCTGAGAATTGCTTCGATGTTTTCGTCATCATGTCTGAAGAATGCAGCCCCAACTGAGATCGTGACCTGTTCACCCTTGCCGTTCATGATAAATTCTGAGCTGTTTATCGCGTGAATGATTTTTTCGAGGACGATTTGCGCGCCGTTGTCGTGAATTTGCGAGCATACCAGAATGAACTCATCACCACCCCAACGGATTACAACGTCAGATTGACGCAGAGTCTTGTGAAGTATCTGCACGAGTTTTTTCAGGACGAAATCCCCGTACTCGTGACCGAATGTGTCGTTCTTGTCTTTGAAAAAATCTATATCGAGCATCGCAAGCATCGTGTTATTCTCTTCGCCTTGATAGCGATTCAGCAATAATTCGCGATTGATTAGCTCAATGCCGTAACGCCGACTGCCTGCACCGGTCAAAGTGTCCCGTGCAATTTCGCGGTTCAGCATGTCAACACGTTCCCGATTATTATGATTCAGCCTAACCAGCGTGATTATCAGCAGCATCACAAGAATCGCCAGAATCGCAACGATTGAGAGCGATAATCCCAGCGGAATTTTTTCGATAGCAGTTCGCAAACTCGTTTCACCACTGACAGCGTTTTCAAGAATTGCAAGATCAAGAGCGGTTTTCGAAGAAGCAATGACTTTATTTAGAATGAACAGCAACGTACGATTTTCCTGAGAGACAGCACCCCGAAGTCCCAGCGAGATATTCGGCAGAAATGACAAGTTTACGCCACGCAGCGTGTGTTGATTAATCAGCCATGTCACAGCAGGCATGGAACCAATCATTGAGTCAACTTTTCGTGACATCAGAGCTTGATAGCAATCTTCAACGTTGGAATAAGTCTTGAGCGTAATATCCTGATTGAGTTGGTCACTTAGCGAATAGAACGTGCGATCCGTAACTGAGGCTGTTTTCGCTTGGGCATTGAAGCCACTGCGAGTTAAACGCGCGCATGAAGTCATGCCGTATTTTAAAGTGTCAATCAGACCGTAACGTCCAGCGATGATTATGTCGCCGTAATATTGCCCGAGAATGTCTATTTTGCCTTTTGAAACTGCGTCGATTGCTTCATCTGTCCTGGCATACGCTACGAACGTGAACGAGATCCCCAATTTTTTCCCGAGAACGCGATAATAATCCGGAACAACTCCGCTCAAAATCCCAGAAGATTTTTCAACAACGAACGGCTCAGCCCCACGAACTAAAGCAACAGAAATCACAGGGTGTGCAGCGAGATATTCACGCTCTTGAAGTGTCAGTGGCGATAATATTTCTTCACGCGAAGTTATGTATTGATTGTAAAGCTCGTTCATGTAATTCGGATTATCAGTCACGAGTTGTTGTGTAGCAAATTCGATTCGTTTACACAGCGCAACATCGTCAGAACGCAGCATCATGTACGACGCTAGAGAAACTGTTGATAATAACAGGCGATAACCCGGCGGCACGGAACTGCCAGTCAAACATGCGTCAATCTCACCATGAAGCATTGCGTTGCGCATTTCAAATTCGTGATCAAAGCTCACAAGTTGAGGTGTAATTTTGCGTTCGGCGCAGTAGTCCAGAAAGTAATCCAGGAAACCGGAATTTGACTCGTAACCCACACGCAGCGATTCTATTTTTGTGAGCTGGTCAGGAGTTGGTGCGTCCGGAGAATTTATCGTGTACAGGCAGACTTTTTCCTGCATTATTGGGGTTTCGGTGAAGATAAATTCGTGATCACGCTTGTCTGTGTGGAGAAAATCTATCAGGACATCAACGTCATGATTTCTGAGAGCGTTTTCCATTTCGGTAACGGAATCATAGCCAATCATTTCGGCCTCGAAGTCCCCGTACACAGCGATAACTTTTGACAGGTGAACGTCATAACCGCGCAAATCCCCATGAGTTCCGACGTAACCGTATTTCTCAGATTTGAAGAAGCCAATGCGAACGTTTTCGAGCTGACTGGCATTTACAACAGAAAATTCGCATATAACAAACAAGAGGATCATGCAGAACATGAAGAAAATTCTAAATCGATTTTTTGATTGAGATTGCGCGTGTAAATACATGAAGGGTAACCCCTGATTCTCTTCGTAAGATTTGCGTCCTAAAAAAGTACATAAAAAAATTGGCTCCACGACCAGGACTCGAACCTGGAACCTAGTGATTAACAGTCACCCGCTCTGCCGATTGAGCTATCATGGAACGAACACAATTAGGAATTTTAGACTAAGTTTGTGATTCTGTCAAGCGATTTGTGAAAAATTTTTTTTGAGTTAA
Source organism: uncultured Synergistales bacterium (assembly GCA_905233725.1). Classification (GTDB taxonomy): domain Bacteria; phylum Synergistota; class Synergistia; order Synergistales; family Aminobacteriaceae; genus JAFUXM01. Next base: position 8,845 of record CAJOEM010000002.1, on the reverse strand, counting down.
TAATTCGCGGTTAATTTTCGGATTTGAATTTTGAATTTGACAATTTTCGGCTCATGAAATATTATCTCAAGTTATCAAGTTATAATAATAAAATTATAATATAATCCGTAATTTCAGGAGGCAATTTTGCTATGAAGAAGAGTGCATTACTCAGTGTATTAGCTTTAGCGTTAGTATTTGTTTTTGCAGGAAGCGCGTTTGCTGCAACGTGGACGAATTTCGATTTCTTGAGATTCGCGAAGGAAAAAGTTTTGACGGATTTCCACCCGACAGCCAAGCCGGACGATCCTGACACAAAGACCGATTATTATCAGGAACCGGAAGAAAAAGACGGCATAGTTTCAGCAAGAGTGAATATTTTCTACAAGGGCTGGTTCAAGCAGCATTCGATGCTCGTTCAGATGGATTTGCGCCCGAACGATGGACTGATTAAAGTTGCAGTTTTGCAGGATTCCAACGGTGCGAATTTGACGGGCAACAAGATCTTCAAAGAAAATTCTTGGGTTGAGCTTTCGAGTTTGGACTGGAAATAACTGGAAATAATTTTTGCGCTGGAAATTAATTTAATATCGGGGAAGAGCGTCAGTGAAGAGAGATTTTTGCTGACGTTTTTTCATGCGGAATTTTGGGAGAGAATTTTATGAGTACACAGGATTTTTGGAAATTGTTAAGGCGCAAGTTTTACTCGTTGTTGATGATATTGATTCCGACGGGAATAATATTCTTGATACTTGCGTTGATTTTGCGATTGTTGCCGTATTTTCTGCCGGCTGAGATGCTCGCGTCATGGAAGGAAACGCTGAAATTTTACGCGACGAATCCGGCTGAGTTGAAAGCTTTATTGCTTGCGAAAGGTGCGGACGCTGAATGGATATTTATTCTGATTCAGGTTTTGCAGGTTGTATTTGCGCCGATTCCCGGACAGGCTGCGGCGTTGGCTGGCGGATTTATTTTCGGATTTTGGAAGGGCTGGTTCTTGACGACGCTGGGACTTGCGATCGGGAGTTTTATCGCGATGGCTGGTGCGAGAATTTTGGGCTTCAAGCTTGTGCGAAAGATCGTGCCGGATTCGATTATCAAGCAATTTGACGGAGTAATTTCTGAAGGAGGCTACATGACGTTCTTCATGATATTTTTGCTGCCAGCGTTGCCTGATGACGCAGTGTGTTTTCTCGCAGGCTTGACGAAATTGAAGCTGCTGCCGTTATCGATTGTGTGTTTGCTCGGACGCGCTCCTGGAATGTTGATTCTGTCGCTGGTAGGAGCAGGTTTCGCAACAGGATTGACTGCTGCTGCATACGCCTTGTTCGGAGTCATGATGGTAATTTCCGTTGTGCTTTGGATTTTCTGGGAATATGTCGAAGCTTGGATTTATCGAGTTGTGAACGTTAAGCGCGAGAAATAATTTATAGCACAGCTGACCAGAATTTGCCGATTTTAGCCTGTAATTTTTGCAAGAGCGATCGATTCTTGAGTCGGTCGTTCAGTTTTTCTTCGGAGCAGTGGCGCAAGTCGTTCAGGAACGCGTTTTCGAGTTCGGCTACAAGTTTTGCGGAATACACGAACGCTTGGACTTCGTAATTCATTTCGAGACTCCGCATGTCAAGATTCGTCGTGCCAACTGAGGCTATATTTTCGTCTGAGATTAGAGTTTTAGCGTGAATGAATCTGTCCTGATACACGAAAATTCTGATCCCGTGTTCGAGCAGGCGGTCGATATTATATTGCGATGCCCATGACACGAGCGTGTGATTCGCTTTGAACGGTATTATTATTCTCACGTCGACGTTTTTCGAAGCAGCCAGGTAAAGCGCGTTGAGTAATTTTTCGTCTGGAACGAGATAGGGCGTTGTAATCCATAGACGATTTTTCGCGTTGGAAATTATCTTGATATATTCGTCGGCGATTATGCGAAATTCTTCGTTAGGACCGCTCGCTGCAATTTTCACGGGAACGCTGTTGTTTATGTTTATATTTGATATGTCGATTATTTTGCTGTTGAGTTCTTCGGGAGTGATTTTGTTTTTCTTGAGATTTAGCCTGTCCCACATTCGGAAGAAAATGCGATCTAATTCTGCAACTGCCTCGCCTTTAATCTGCAAATGAGTGTCGCGCCATCGTTTGAGATACACGTCGCCGATATTCAGGCCGCCAAGCAATCCTGTGTGACCGTCAACCGTGATAATTTTCCTGTGGTCTCTGTGTGTGAGGCTTAGTCGCAAATTGAAGAGCTTTGGTGGTAAAAACACATGAACATTTACGCCGGCGTTTCGCAAATCTGAGATGAAATTTCGTCCAAGCCGCCAACTTCCGAGCGCGTCAAAAATCACGCGAACTTTCACACCGGATTTTGCACGTTCGGATAAAATATTCTTGATTTTTCGCCCGATTTCGTCGTCACTGAATATAAAATATTCGAGATTGATTCTGTGTTGCGCATTGCTCAGAGCCTCTGTTATTGCAGCAAAAGTCTCAGCACCATCGAGCAATAATTTTACACTGTTATTACTGGACGTGCTGAGCTTAAAATTCTGTTCCCGCTGTTCCCTTTGAAATTTGCGTTTCTTGAATATCTTGACCTTTCCCAATTCCTCAAATCCTGAAATCCTGATTCGTATTATGCTGCTATTAATTGTAAATAATTGTGCGAGTTTTCACAAGTGAATTTTGCGAAAAAACGAGAATTTACACATTCACATTAACTACATTAACAGGAACGCCAACACAATCAAGAATCCAAACGCGAACGTCATCAAGCAATACGCCAAACTCGAAGGCAAAAGCGAACTCAGAGTTTCGGATTGGGACTCGTCGTGATAAAAGCCGAAATCAGGATTCTCGTAATACCTGATGAACTTGATTTTTGCGGCGTGTTCAAGAATGTACGAGACGGGGCTTGCTGTGAATAGATCAACAAGTTTCGCGAACAGTGAGCCGATAAATGGCAAAATTGTCCCGAGCAACGGTCTGAAAAATAAATTCTCGATGTTTAATTTCGGATTCCATAAGTCCGGCAGATAAATCGAGCCATCACGAGTTTTTCGAATCAGGAATTTGCGCACAATCAGGAAATACACAAGTACACCAATCGTGATTGAAATTATCGCACCTTCAAGCGACTCGAACGAGAAATAATTTATGAAGTGATGATGCTCCGGAGCGTTCATGAAGCCTGCGCCGAATACGCTGATTTTGTCCGCAATCGAATACGGCATGAATCCAAAAACTGGCAGCGTCAACGCCGAAATTCCCAGAACTATCGCGTTCACCGGAGAAATATATCGCGCTTTCTCGTGCATATCCGGAGATTTTTCCGCGATGAATAACACGTAGAATAATTTCAAAACATAAGCCGTCGTCAAGCCTCCAGAAATCAAGAACAGCCACTCAGTAATCTGGAACAAATATTTTGCGTCACTCAAGTGAATCTGCTCAACGATTGCCTCGTGAATCAGAGTTTTTCCCAAGTATCCGTTCAACAGCGGCGCTCCCATCAAGCCAAGTCCACCCATTACGAACGCGAATAGAAACACGAATTTGCCCTTGCCGAATCCGCGAATGTCATTGAGATTCAGCTTGTGAGTGTTCATGTGAACGACACCTGCGCACAGAAATAAAACAAGCTTAATCAACGAGTGACCAATCATGTAAAGAATCGTTCCGCGAATTGCCAGATCATTTTCATGCCCGAGAAAACACTGCATAGAAATTCCAGTCAGAATAAATCCCAACTGAGACATTGATGAACACGCCAAAGTTCGCTTGATATTCACCGAGAATACAGCCAAGACCGCTCCCAAAACCATCGTTATTAATGCCAGGATTAGCAGCAACATTCCCCAAGTCGAATCATGCAGGAAAATTCCAGAGCTTAAAACCAGAATACCAAATAATCCGGACTTAGTCAGCAATCCTGATAACAACGCGCTCGACGGTGCTGGAGCTGAAGTGTGTGCTGTCGGCAGCCAAATGTGCGCAGGGAAAATCGCAGCCTTCGCAGCAAATCCCACGAAGATTAACGCTCCGGGCAAATACAAATCTTGATTCGCAAATTCTGATAACTTCGCAATCTCAAAAGTTCCGGTCTTGGCATACAGCAAAATCAATCCCGTCAACGTAACAAGTCCGCCGATTATTGCAATCGCCAAATACGTCTGTGCAGCGCGCGCAGCTTCGGGTGTCTCGTCCTGAGCGACCATAACGTACGAGAATAACGACATCATTTCGAAAAATACGAACGTCGTGTACAAATCCGCCGACAAAAATACGCCCATAATCGAGCCAAAAGTCATTAACACGTACAGGTAATAGCGATTCCGGTTATGATGATGCGCCAGATATTCCCGCGAAAAAATCGTCGTAGCTGACCACATGAACGAAATTATTACGCAATATATAAATCTGAATCCGTCAAGCGTGAAATTCAAGCCGAATCCGCAAACGTTATCAACATGACAGCTATATCCAATAGATTCGTACGCGAAAATAACAAGTCCAAATTCCAGCAAACACACAAAATCCGCAAAATAATCCCGAACGTCACGACTGAATTTGCCGATTACGAACGAGATCAAGCCTCCCAATAAGGGTATTAAGGCTAATATTAACAGCAAAAAATTACCAGTCATGTTTCATGTTACGCTGATTTTTTCGAGTGTCTGCGCTCTTTCCAATGCCTGTAAAATTCAGTCTGCGTTACAAACAGGAATACTAACAGCACGAACAACACAATCGAAATATAACTCGTGAAAATGCTCCCCAACATTCCAAGAATCGAACCGCCTTCAAGCATTACTCCACGCCTGTAATTTTCCTCGCAAAGTCTGGTGAGAATTACTCCCAAAACTATCGGCGCAATCGGGTAATTGTATCGCTTCAGGAAATAGCCTATTACGCCAAATCCGAACATCCAAAGAATGTCATAAACACTGTTACGAATCGCGAACGCTCCAATTACGGACAAGATCAAAATCGTCGGCATCAAAATTCCCTTGGGAACTTCGACAATTTTTGTGAAAGCTTTGATTCCGGTCAATCCGAACACAAGCAAAAAGAACGAAGCAACCAACAAGCACGCAACGATTAACCAGAACAAATCCGGAGTCTGCGAGATTAAATTCGGACCGGGTCTCAAGCCCTGTATAGTCAACGCGCTGATTAAAACTGCCGTCACTGCGTCACCAGGGATTCCTAACGTCAACATCGGGATAAATGCGCCACCGATTGCTGCATTATTCGCGGATTCAGGCGCAATAATTCCCTCGACAGCTCCCTTCCCGAACGGAGCAGAAGGATGCTTGACCGAACGTTTTGCCTGATCGTAACTCAACAACGCTGCAATATCTCCACCAGCTCCGGGTAATGCTCCGACTAATACGCCAATTATCGACGACTTAATCGTAAGTCCCAAATATTTCAGAGATTCAGCCCACGATGGCAAAATCTTGTCAACTTTCTGTTTGACCGGTGTAGCGCGCATGTCCGTTATCTGGCTCAAAGCTTCAGACGCTCCGAACAAGCCAATCATAGCGACAACGTAATCAACTCCCGAGTTCAAGTATACGATATTAAACGTGAATCTTTTCACAGCTGTTTGACCGTCAACGCCTACGCATCCCAGGAAAATTCCAATACAACCGGCGATTAATCCAAACCTGACAGAACGCCCGCTCAATGAGCCGACCATCATAAGACCCATGAGTGACAGCATCAGGTAATCAATCGAGTGAAAGTTTCGCGCAATACCAGCAACTAATGGCGCACACGTTGCCAGTGCCAGAACTCCGAGCAAAGTTCCAATTACGGATTGTGACGTAGCAAGCCCCATAGCTTCACCAGCACGCCCCTGTTTTGCGAGCGCGTAACCGTCAAGAGCTGTCGCAACTGCTGCGGGAGCTCCGGGGATGTTCAGCAAAATCGCAGAACGTGATCCGCCGAAAACTGAGCCGACAAATACGCCAACCATTACAGCAAGCGCACTGTGTTGTTCCCAGCCGAACGTGAACGAAACCAGCAGCGAAACCGCCATAGTTCCAGAAAGCCCGGGAATCGCTCCAACGTAAACGCCCGCACAAGTCCCAGCCGCAACCAACGCAATCAGCCAAGGCTCACGAAATATAACCGACATGTAATATAATGCTGACATGTATCTACAAATCTCCTCTCTGAGTGCAAATTTTGAATGCAAATTTTACGGGAATACGACGCTGAATAATAACCTGAACACTACGACGATGAACGCCATCACAATCGCTGTCCAAAGAATATTTTTCACGAAATCTTTGCGAGTTAAATAGCACATCGAGAAATACAGAAACACCGATGTCGCAATATAGAAACTCACTCTCATCAACAACGCTGCAGAATATGCTACGATTGCAGCCAACATAATCACAACGTTCAAAGGCAACGCGTATTTAATCGCCTCGATAATTTTCCTGCCAATTCCGGAGATATTCGAGAGCGGAGTTGTAAGCTTGAAATTCTCCAGAACCGTCCACGCAGCCATCAAAACCCACAAGCCACTCACAAATACTGGAACAGCTGCAGCCGATGCAATTCTCGGACCACGTCGCAGCGGAATCTTGAACCAAAGTTCGATTGACAAATACAGCGCGATAATCCCGAATGCCAGCAAGACAATCGAGAAAACTTTTTCACCAGCTTCGAGCGAATGTTCTTTCACGACGATCAAATCATCTGTGTTGACTTCAAGAGCCGGATTCAGATCTTCGTATTCAGTCTGAGCCTGAGCATTAATATTCTGGTCTGACAATTCAATTCACCTCGTGCAAAAAAAATAACCCCAACAGCGTTAATTAACTATCAGGGTTTCGTGCAAAAATTTTGTGTGCTAGTCCAATGCACCACTGTTTTTCAGCGCGTTAATCGTGTTGTTTCTCCATGACGAGATATATTTTGCAGCATCTTCGCCGGAATATCCCAAGAAATTAATATTGAAGTTCGCGAGTACTTTCTGATAATTCTCAACCGGACCAGCTTTTGTGAACGCGTCGCTGAGTTTGGAAATTATCGCAGGATCTGTTCCCTTTTTCACGAACACGCCATAGAACGGTCCCCACGGCAAATATTTCGCGAAATCAGGATACTCAACTGTAACTAACGGAACTTCTGGCATCAAATCAACTGTTTTAGTCGAGAATAAGCACAGGAATTTCAGATCGCCGGCTTTGTAGTCCTCGATCCCGGATTGAATCTTGCAGACTGTGAAATCGCACTCGCCATTCATGACCGCAGTTTTTGCTGAAGCGTCGCTGTCATAGGGTATCTCGTTGAACATCGCGCCGGTAATATCCGTTATGAACGCGCCAACTTCCCAAGGCAATCCGCCCGCACCAGTCGTTGAAAGCTTGATCGTCCACGGAGCTTTTTTCGCAGCTTCGATTATTTCCGTGAATGATTTGTATTTTGAATCTTTATTAACGACTATTCCGACAACTTCATCGCCGATTAAATACACGCAATCGAAATTCTCGTAAGTCAGTTCACTAATATCGAGAACATCGTACAACGCAGGATTTTCCGCACCCATCAAGAGCGTATAGCCGTCAGCCGCAGCATCGAATACGTACTGAGTTGCGATTGAACCAGTCGCGCCGGTCATGTTCTGAATGATGATTGATTTCCCGAGAATTTGTTCAGCGATTGCAGACAACGGACGCATCAACGAGTCAGTACCGCCGCCAGCACCCCATTGAACGACACCGTTGATATTCTGAGTTGGGTAATCAGCAGCAAACGCTCCAAAAACCAGTGACAAAACCAAAAACATTGCTAGTAAAAACTTTTTCATAAACAAAAACCTCCTGAATGTTCGTTATGTAAACACGAAAATTCTATCATAATGCGATTATTTTAGATAAGAATATAACGCTGAAAAATCTTTCGGGAAAATTACAGAACCTGAGAGAAAAGTCTTACTGCTTTCAATCTCGTAAATTTCACTCCAATGCGTAATCTGTTATAATGCGTTCAGGCAGGTCACGTGTTTTTCGCGTGAGGGGTGCCTGTGGGGTACCTCCGAGTACGTAACTGGAAAGGAGGTGAGAGTTAATGAAGGAAATTATAAAACTCGTAAAAGCCCTGACTGAGCTAATACGAGCCATCACCGACTTAGTTCGGATATTCATTGACTAAAACTTTCCGATTTCGGGCATAAATCCGAGGTGGGGAAGCCGCCCCATTCATCGGTCGCCCGATGTTGAGTGTTGCTCTACCTACCGGAGCACACTTTTTTCATGCCTAATTATACCCCAAAATCCGCCGCAATTCCATCACCCCGACGGAAATTTCTTCCCATCGGAGTTCTCGTTTACAAGTTTCTTCTGCCGATCAGCTAGACGTTTCTGTGATTGAGAGTTCGCTCTGAAGCTTTATTCTTGCGTAATCTGTTATAATGCGTTCAGGCAGGTCACGTGTTTTTCGCGTGAGGGGTGCCTGTGGGGTGCCTCCGAGTACGTAACTGGAAAGGAGGTGAGGCTAATGAAGGAAATTATAAAACTCGTAAAAGCCCTGACTGAGCTCCTACGAGTAATTGCCGAGATCATCCGGCTTCTGAAGTATTAGTCCTGTTCCGTTAGTGGCGCAAGTCCGATGCGGAATAGCCCTCCGTTCGGCAGCCACATTTTAGAAGTGTTGCTCTACCTGCCGGAGCACACTTTTTTCACGCCTAATTATACCCCAAAATCCGCCGCAATTCCATCAAGTATGAAAACCAGTATGAAAATATGAAAAACCCCGACGGAAATTTCTTCCCATCGGAGTTCTCGTTTACAAGTTTCTTCTGCCGATCAGCTAGACGTTTCTGTGATTGAGAGTTCGCTCT
>CAJOEM010000001.1 GCA_905233725.1 uncultured Synergistales bacterium | reverse complement strand
CATTTCGGCGGCAGAGGTTCGGCTCAGCACGCAGCAGCAGTCGTCGGTGATACAGTCGGCGATCCGTTCAAAGACACAGCAGGCCCGAGCTTGAATATCTTAATCAAGTTAATGACAGTTGTAGCTCTGGTACTTGCACCGTTGTTCTAGTTTTAATTCTAGTTCTAGTTCTGAGATTAGAAAAATTAAGCGGGGGGAGAAAATTTTCCTCCCGTTTTTGATTTGATTAGTAAAGGGGTGATTTTCATGAGAAAGATTTTTCTCGCAATGATTGCGTGCGCGATTTTTTTCACAGAGCCGGTCTTGGCTGTTCAAGATTACGATCCTCAACACACAATGTCGGCTCTTAACATGGCGATCGTTTCCATACATAAGATTCTCACGACGAAAAGCCGCGTAGTTTTGGATCAGGAATACGACAGCATAATTAATAATCTCAGCTTGGGAAATATAGAATCAGATTCGGATATGATGGCTCTGTATCGCGAACTCATGTCCGTTATCAGCAACAAGAGATTACGCGAGTCCGACAGCAAACGCATTAACGAATTTTTCGACGCTGCAGAGAAACGCAGAATTACCTACGCACTCGCAAATGTTCAAACTGCAGAACTCGATTTACGCAACACTCAGCGGCAAATCGAGAACACAAACGCGAATATTCAAGAGTTACAAGCTGCTCAGGATTCTTTGAAATGGGCTTGGATCAGGAATACCGCAATTTCATGCACGTCGATGTTTTTCACGGGAAATCTGGGAATCGTCGGGAAAATTTTCGGGATTGCCAAGGACACAAGCGAAAAATTCGATCAAAACGTTCAACTCGAAGCTCAGAAACTAAACTCTCAGCGCGACCTAGAAAATCTGCAAAATATCCGTGAACGTAACGAAATTCTGCTGCAAAATCTGCGTTCCAAAAACGATGCCGACGCGAAATTTCTTCAGGAAGAGCTGAAAAATTCACAGTGGCTTCTCGAAAAACAGGATTTACAGGATTGCGAAAAATTACAGGAAAGACTGCTGCAATCATCCTGGAATCTGCTTAGACAGTATCATTTGCCGGATTCGTATCGCCTCACTCAGAAAAGTCTGGAGAATTTCTCACAGGCGTGCAATCAACCGGACGCACATAGACGTTTGCGAATGCTGCGAATGTTGGAGGACGAGTTCAGCGTTTATCCGCCGTATTGGTATTTCAGAGCGAGGGCTGCTCAGGAAGCCGGAAATCCTGACGAGACAATTCGTTGCTTTGAACAGTTCGGGAAAGTTTGGCGACCAGTTCTGCGACGTGACCCGTACAAAGTCGAAGCCGAAAAATTTTCTCTGTTGCAGCTGTCAAAATCCGGGAAAAGTTTCGACGAGTTAGCTCCTGAAATTCTGCAACACTTACAAGTAATCCGCGAACACACTCCGAAAGAAGATTGGGCGAATAATCTTTTTGCAGGGATAACGTTTTTTATTTTGGGCGAGAAAAATTCCGGCAGAGATTGCGTCTTAATCAACACAGATTTCGGATATGAGCGTGAATTTAGTTCGATGATTCTTGATTGCATGGAGCGCGACGACTTATCCGGCACGGCAATTCAGCGTGAAATTCGCAATTTTGAACTCGACTCGCTATTGAAAACTGCAACTTTCACGGACAAGAACACTTTGACAGCAATGGCAGATTATTTCGAGAACGACCCAAATTCCGAACAAACTCTCGAAAAACTCAGCGTAAATTCTCCGAACCCCGTAATTTTTCACGCGCTGCAAATTCTGGAGATCAGCAAAGGCTCGAACATGAACTATAAACGCGCCATGAACCTGTTCGAGAAACAGAATGATCTCAAGGACACGATTCATCAGGCATATTCGGAAATTCTGCCGTTAATCGAGAAATATTCACAATCAAGCAACAACGCGAAATTATTTGCCGCTGACATGTGCCTTCATGGTTGGGGAGTTGAACAGGATCCCGGGAAGGCTGAGAAATTATTCACAGAACTTGCTCAGAACGGGAATTTTTACGCGCAATACGTGATCTTGAACGGCGAATTTTCAAAACTGCGTGACTTGAAAACGTCTCCTGATCCGGAAAAAGCTCGCGAACTTTTCGAACTCGGTGAAAAATATTTCTCTGGTAACGACTATCGGAAAGCATTCGAATATTTTTCACAAGCTGCGGAATTGGGACATACTCAAGCGATGTTTTATTTGGGAATTATGTGTCAGTACGGGTTTTACGGTCAAAAAAATATCCCGATGGCACGAGAATGGTATCAAAAAGCTGCTTATTTAGGAAATGAATTTGCTGCTCAAACTTTGCGTGATTTGAAAATGTCTCCCGAAAAAACTGCTCCTGATCCGGAAAAGGCTCACGGACTTTTCGAACTCGGTAAAAAATATTATTCTGATCACGACTATCGAAAAGCATTCGAATATTTTTCACAAGCTGCGGCAATGGGACATACTCAAGCGATGATTTATTTGGGATTGACTATCAACAAGCATTCGAATATTTTTCACCCGCTGCGGCAATGGGACATACTCAAGCGATGATTTATTTGGGATTTATGTATCAGTGCGGGGATTACGTTCAAAAAAATATCCCGATGGCGCGAGAATGGTATCAAAAAGGTGCTGATTTAGGGGATAAAGCTGCTGCTCACTATTTGCTAAATTTGAAATAACTTGCAGAGAATCAAAGCCTCCCATGATTAGTGATTAGCTATTTGGGAGGGCTTTTCTGCGTAAAATTTCCGGCTTCAAGTTATCTTGCTTTTTTCACAGCGTCTTTCCAACCTGAGTATAATTCCTTGCGTTCTGGCTCTGACATGTTCGGATTATAAGACACTCGCTTGAGATTCTCGAAGACTTTCGCGTCAAAAACTCCTGCAGAAATTCCAGCACAATACGCCGCGCCGATTCCGGATAATTCTTCAGCATCAGGAATTTTCACCGGAATATTTAACACGTCGCTCTGAAACTGCATCAAGTACGCGTTACGTGTAGGACCTCCGTCAACGCGCAATTCGTTAATCGCAATCCCAGCACTGTTCTTCATTTCGAAAATTATGTCCGCAATTTGATACGCAATGCAATCCAACGCAGCTCGAACGACTTCATTTTTGCCACTTGCACGCGTCATGCCGACAATACACGCGCTCGCATGGCTGTCCCAATACGGCGCACCAAGTCCAGAAAACGCCGGCACTAAATACGTCCTGTCAGATTTACGCGCCAATCTCGCAAAAGATTCTGTCTCAGCAGGATTCGCTATTAATTTCAAGTCATCTTTCAGCCAAGTTATAACAGCTCCGGTGTAATTAATATTGCCTTCGAGAACGTAATTCACTTTGCCAGAAATTTTCCAGGCTAAACTCGTTACGATATTTTGATTCAGCACTGGTTTTTCGCCGATGTTCATCATGACAGACGAACCCGTTCCATACGTAGCTTTCACCATTCCAGAATTCAAACAGCCCTGCCCGAATAACGCGCCATGTGAATCTCCCAAGACTCCGCAAATCGGAATCTTTTTGTCCAGATAGCCTTCGAAATCCGTCTCGCCAAAATTCCCGTCCGAATCCGTAACTTCAGCCAGGCAATTTCTCTCAAGACCAAAAATCTTGATCAGCTCATCGTCCCAATCAAGCTCATGAATGTTAAACAGCTGCGTTCGTGATGCGTTCGAATAATCTGTCCTGAAATTTTCACCGTGCGTAAGTTTATACACCAGCCAGGAATCAATCGTTCCAAATGCAATTTCGTTTTTCTTCGCGCGTTCTGAAACTCCGGCGACATTCTGAAATATCCAGGCTAATTTCGCTGCAGGAAAATACGGCGATAATTTTATACCGGTTTTATCGTGAACAAGTTCCGAATATGATTCAAGTTTTTCGCATAATTCAGCAGCCCTCGAACATTGCCAAACAATCGCGTTATACAAAGCTTTGCCCGTAGATTTCTCCCAACATACTGAAGTCTCGCGTTGATTGCTTATGCCTAACGCTGCAATATTATTTTTTTCGATCCCGGATTTCGCGACAAGATCTTTCACAACCTGAAGCGTGTTCGCGTAGATTTCTTCAGGATCGTGCTCAACCCAGCCGCGGTCATTCACGATTTGCCTGTGTGATTTATCCGTCCGACACAATAATTTGCCGTTCGCGTCGAATAATAATGCTTTAGTTCCCTGAGTGCTCTGGTCTATTCCCAAAATATATCTCATACAAATTTCTCCCTGAATAAAAAATCGCCCTGACATTTTCTGCCAAGACGATTGATTTTATAACTCAAAAATCTATCCTAAAATTTCCGCGACTTTCTTCGCAATGCCTTCTGCATTCATTCCGTAATGCGCGAAAACTTCCTGAGATTTTCCTGTGATTACTGGCGCGTCCGGTAACGAGAGATTCACGACCTTCTTCGGATCATTCGCACTGATTACCTGCGCAACCATGCTGCCCAATCCTCCGAACGGGGAATGCTCTTCAACTGTGATAATTAATTTCTTGCCCTTCGCTGCTGACAACAAGCCTTCAGAATCTAGCGGCTTCACGCAATACATGTCCAGAACTCCGGCTGAGATATTTTTCGCCTTCAAGAGTTCCGCAGAATCTTTCGCAGCTTTCACAAGTTCACCGCACGCAACGATTAATACATCCGAACCTTCAGCCAAGACCGTAGCTTTGTCCATCTTGAACGGAACATTGCCTTCTGAGTAGACATCTTCGACGGGATTGCGCCCAATTCTCACGTATGCAGTCTTGTGATCTTTCAGCAGCTCTTCGAACACACAGCGAGTCTGGAATCTGTCCGACGGCAAATACACGCGCATGTTCGGTATCGCTGACATAGCCGCTATATCCTGTGCCGAATGATGCGTCATTCCCAACGCTCCGTAGCTCACACCGCCAGAAATTCCGATTAATTTCACGTTCATGTCCGAATACGCGCAATCGACTTTGCACTGCTCGTAACTTCTCGTCGAAATGAACGATGCTGGCGAAACTGCAAACGGAATTTTTCCGCACGACGCTAAACCTGCTGCAATACTCACAAGATTCTGCTCAGCGATTCCGACTTCAACAAACTGCTCCGGATACGTGTCAGCAAACGACGCTAACGACGCTGAACCACGCGAGTCACTGCACAATACGACAACGTTTTTATCTTTCGAGGCAGCTTCCTTCAGAACTTCACACATAACTGCACGATTCGCAATTTTATTAGCCATTCAAAACAGCCTCCTTGTACGCAGCAATATCAGCAGCAATTTTCTCGTATTCTTCCTGTGTCGGCAATTTGTGATGCCATGACGCTTTGTTCTCGATTAACGCTGAGCCTTTGCCCTTCGTCGTTTCTGCAATTATCACAGTCGGGTGAATTTTCGTTTTCTCGGCTTCATCAAGAGCTGAACTTATTTGCGCAATGTCATTGCCATTCGAGATTTTCAGGACGTTCCAGCCTGACGCAGCAAATCTCGCGCCAATATCCCCGGGCGATAAAACTTCGTCAACGTTGCCGGAAATCTGCAAATGATTATGATCGACTATTGCGCACAAATTATCAAGCCTGTAATGTCCGGCAGCAGCTGCTCCTTCCCAAACAGAACCCTCAGCTAATTCGCCGTCACCCATCAACGTGTAAACTCGATAAGCTTTCTTGTCCATCTTGCCAGCCAACGCCATTCCGACACTAACTGACAATCCGTGACCGAGTGAGCCTGAATTCATTTCGATCCCGGGTAAAGTATTATGCGGATGCCCGATATATTCTGAGCCAAAACGCGAGAATTTCGCCAGAACTTCATCAAGCTTCATGAAGCCCTCGTATGATAACACAGCGTACAACGTCTCAACACAGTGTCCTTTACTCAGCACGAATCTATCTCTATCCGGCGAATCTTGAGTTTCTGGTGTAACATTCATGCGCTCGTACAACGTCAGCAAAATTTCAGCCTCACTCATATCACCGCCGATATGTCCGCCACCGCCAGCCATGATTATATCAAGCGCGTTGCGTCGAATATCAAACGCTGTTGCACTGAGTTTCTTCACATTTCCTAACTTTCGCATTTTCAAAATCACCTCTTGTTTATGCTTTACACTTCAACTACACTTCGTTAAATACGACATATTCGCCGTGTAAGTAAGCTTTCACTTTATCTTCAATCGGGTCATAAAGATCCGGCTTCACTCCGATATATTTGCAAGCTTCGTAGACTATTGGCACAACATCGCCGTGAATTGCTGCAACGTGATGAATATACGGACCTTCGACAACTTTCGCCTCAAGACGCTTGAGATTATTCACTTCGATCCAGACATAAGTTCCGCGAGTGTACGGGCCATCAATGCCGCGCGCGTGTCCAAGCAGAATCGAATACTCGCCAGCGTCACCGTCAAATCGAACCAGACTCATCAAACCGTGTTTTGCCTCAGCAGAGACTGCTCCGTTCTGAGGGAACGCAACTGGAACACAAATACTTGGCTTTTCTTTCGCGACAGATATAGGCCATGGACCGCAATGCTGCAATAATTCGCCGTTGTCATTATCCGGGTGTCGAACTGTCCAGTCAGAGAACATTACGCGGCGTTCATTCATTGAAGCTGCTTCTGCGATTAACTGCGAGATTGTCCCGTGAATATCAGTCTCACATACTACAGGAATGCCCTCTTCGTTTAATAAACTATTCGCTGCACACGGCATTATATTTATCTCGTCTTGAAGCGCGTTCCAACACTGAATCGCGATACCGTTGCAGCCGTATTTCTCCGCAAGACTTTTCATCGCAACTTTCAACGACGCAACATTCGCGAGTGATTCGTCCTCGATTTTGCAGAACATGTTAGCTTTGCAATAATCAATAACTTTCTGAACTTCGGATTTTTCGTCACGCCAATGTCGCATTTCCGCGTATAATTCAGGCAGCGGGATCGGCGATAACTGGATATTAAACTTCTCGAGCAGCTCGCCCTCATTGCACATCGTACTCCAGAAATCGAACGGTCTGGGACCAATCTGCAAAATTCGCGTATGTCTGAAAACTTTCACAACGTTACAAACCGCTATGAAATCACGCAAGCCTCTCTCAAATTCCGGGTCTGTCAAATTGCAGTTATTCATGTACGTGAACGGAACTCTGAATCTTCTCAGGACTTTTCCCGTAGCAAATAATCCGCACTGACTGTCACGCAATCTCATGCCGTTTTCATCTGGTCTTTCGTCTCTAGGTCCCCAGAGCAAAACCGGAACGTTTAATTCTTTTGCAAGTCTCGCACATTCGTATTCAGTCCCGAAATTCGCGTGCGGCAAAAATAATCCTGCAACTTTCTCAGCCTTGAATTTCGCGATGATTTTCTCGAGTCCAGCGTCGTCGTACAACAAGCCTTCGTCATTTACGTCGTCAATATCTACAAAATCAATCTTCAATTCACGCAGCCTGTCAGCCGTCAATTTGCGATATTCAACAGCAGCCGGTGCACTGAAAATTGCGCGTCTAGTCGGAGCATAGCCGATCTTAATTTTTGCGCTCATGTTTTACCCCCTGTGTTTGATGTGTGAAAAAACTATTTGCTCTCATTACGAGCCTGTAACGCCATCTTAGCCTGTAAATTTCTCTGCGTCTGGTCGATTATTACCGCGAGAATTATTACCGCGCCACGAATTATCTTCTGCCAAAATTCCGAAACTCCGCACATAGTCATGCCGTCGTTAATTACACCGATTACGAATGCGCCGACGATTGTTCCGATTATAGTTCCAGATCCGCCAGACATTGACGTTCCGCCCAAAACCGTTGCAGCGATCGCGTTCATTTCCCAACCGTCACCAGATGCAGGATGTGCAGCCGATAATTGCGCCGTGTTGATTAAGCCGATCCATGCAGCGCAGAAGCCGGAAATTATATACGCCCAAATCTTAACCTGATCAGATTTAATTCCGGATAATTTCGCGGATTTCTCGTTGCCGCCGACTGCCAGGAAATGCCAGCCCGTTGGAGTTTTGTTCAGCAATATCGCAGCCATGAAAGACAGAATCGCAAATACGTAAACTCCTGCAGGAATTCCAAGCCAATCCGCGCCGAGTGCCTTTAATCCAACGTTGCCAAGTCCCTCAAAGCCGCCGATGCTCGCAAATGTCGCGCCGTTTGAACGCAAATTCGCAAGTCCTCGACAAATATACATCGTGCCAAGCGTCGTGATAAATGCTGCAACGTTCAATTTCGTGATTATGATCCCGTTAATCCAGCCGATCAAACAGCCAACACACAACATTAACACGATTATCGCCGGAACTGTGAAATATAACGTCTTGTCCCCGAACGTGAAGCCCTCCTGAATCAATCCGCCCGCCAACATTCCGACTAATCCAACAACAGAGCCAACTGACAGATCGATTCCGCCGGTTATGATTACGAACGTCATTCCGAGAGCCAAAATTCCGTATAACGCAACGTGTTTCGCTACCATCGTGAGCGTGTTCAGCGACAAGAACGACGACGACGCAAAACTGAAAAATATTACGAGCAATATTAATACGATAAACGTTCGCCCCTTCAAGAGCGTCATTACAAGTTGATTATTATCTTTCTTCATGATGTATTCTTCCCAATTCTGTATATGTTTTTAAGCAGCACTCTTGCCAGTTCCAAGTCCGGCATACGACGCGTGAACCAAATTATCTTCAGTGATTGTTGAGCCGGATAATTCAGCCGTACATTTGCCATTCGATAACACGTAAATTCTATCTGCGATTGCCATGATTTCTTTCAATTCAGACGAGATTACGATTATAGATAAGCCTCGCTCCGAAAATTCGTGAATGATCTCGAACACTTCGGTCTTTGCTCCGATATCGATTCCGCGTGATGGTTCGTCCATTAATAAAACCGTCGGTTTCGTCATCAAGCCTTTCGCGATTACAACTTTCTGCTGATTGCCTCCGGATAATGACAAGATCGGCAAATGTTTGTCCGCAACTTTTATGTGCAGCTCTTTGATCTCTTCGTCAACAGCTTTCTCTTCAGCCGGGTAATTCATCAGGAAACCAGTCGTAAAATCCGAGAGTGAAGCCAGTGACGCGTTCTTGCAAATATCCAGGCTTTGAACTAATCCTTGACGCTGTCGATCTTCAGGTACGATTGCGAATCCTGCGTTAAGTTGATCGGAAATTGTGCCGATTTTCATGTGCTTGCCGTTGTAAATGACTTCGCCTGAATGTTCCGGACGCATTCCCATCAAGCACTCGAAAACTTCACTGCGTCCAGCGCCTAATAAGCCGTAAATCCCAAGCACTTCGCCCTTCTTCAGGTACATATTCACGCTATCAAGCAGCCAGCCTCCGCCAGTTTTTGGCAGCGAAAGATTTTTTACTTCGAGGATTTTTTCGGACTTGTCTAGATCGATCGAACGAGTGAATCTGTGATACTGGGTATTTTTCCCGACCATGTTTTCGACTATCCATTCGAGCGTAATGTCTTTTATGTCAGCGTCTGCAACGTATTTTCCATCGCGCAAAATCGTAACGTGATCGCCGATTTCCATGATTTCTTCGAGTCTGTGCGAAATATATACAATCGAGAGTCCCTGCTCCAACAATTCACGCATAATCTTGAACAGGACTTTTACTTCGGCTGCAGAAAGTGATGAAGTCGGTTCGTCCATTATCAAAACGCGCAAATCATCTTCGACCAAATTACGCGCAATCTCGACCATTTGTTGCTGACCAACGCGTAAATCTCCGACTAGCGTATCCGGCGGGATTTCGTGTTCAAGTCGCTTGAGAATTTTTTTCGCGCCCTCGATATGTTGCGCATCGTCCAGAAAGAAGCCTTTTGTCTTCTCGTGATTCATGAAAATATTCTGGTACACTGTCAAATTCTGGAACAAGCTCAGCTCCTGATGAATAATTCCGATTCCGCGAGCACGTGCAGCGTTTGTGTCCTTGAAATAGACTTCTTCACCGTCCATGTACATTTTGCCGGCAGATGGCTGTTCGATGCCTGCGATCATTTTCATGAGCGTAGATTTCCCCGCGCCGTTTTCGCCGATTAAAACGTTCACTTTGCCTTTGAGTAAATCAAACGAAACTTGATCGAGAGCCTTAGTTCCCGGATAAATCTTGTCAATTTTCTCGCAGTGTAAAACTACATTGGGATCGTCAAACATGCTAATCCCCCCGATTATTCAAAACTCATTTCGACCGGAGTAATCAAAACTTCTGAGCCTGTTGCAGTTGCTGCTCCGGTTATATTCACATTCTTGCCCTTCACTTCGGAATTTATGCCCAACGGTGCTACGACATTCTCATGAACCTGATTATTCAGAGCTTTTGCGTATTGGCTCCATTCGGTCTGGTTTGTGAAATCGCCGAATTTTTTCACAGTCTGAACATCGCGAATCGCTGTGCCGGAATAAATGCTGCCGAGTTGAACTGTGAATTTGTAATTGCCGGAATAATTTTCGGGTTTAATCGTGATTGAGTTTCTCTTGCCGTTAGCTTTGGAAGTAAATTCCTCGACCGTAGCTTTGAACTTCACAGATTTTCCCGCGCCCAATTCTGCGAGATCAAGAGTGTTAATGTCAACTGCATTGCCGGAAATTTCTGCTGCGATATGCTGCCAGTCAGAGCCGGAACTTGCGTTTGCGTCGAATGCGACAACGCCCGTGTATTGTCCCTCAGTTCCCTTCTCGATAACGAGAACCTGATTCGAAACGAACGCGACGATTGCAACGAGAATTAATACGCCAATGATTTTTGCCTTCAAGATTGAATCGCTCCTATCTTAAAAATTTGCTGCATTATAAAAATTGGGAGGCATTGCACCTCCCAGAATATTTTCGTAAATTATTTCTCTGTGTAAACGAACTGTGAGAGATTTGCTACGTTGTCTTTTGTTATAGCGATACACGGAACTAACTGTTTTTCGCTGGCTGGTTTCGTGCCGTCTTTGAGATAAGCGTCCGCCTGCTCAATAGAAATTTCTGTTATTCTTGCGATCTGCTGTAACGCTGTGCCTACCATCTGACCTTTCGCAACGTAAGCTGCTGCGTCGTCTGAGCCGTCAAGTCCGATAATCTTGATGTCAGTTCTCTTCGCGTCTACGCAAGCCTGAGCTGCTCCACAAGCCATGGTGTCATTGCCGCAAATTATGCCTGTGATTTCCGGGTGAGCCTGCAAAATTGCCTCGGTTTTTGAATAGCCTTCAGTCTGGCTCCAGTTTGCTGACTGCTGAGCGACCATTTCGAGATCAGGATACTCGTCGATTACGGAGTGATAATTCTGCGAACGAACCCAGCAATTCGTGTCTGATTCAAGTCCGAGAAGTTCAGCGTATTTGCCCTGATAGTCCATAGCTTCGACCCATTTTTCAGCGATTGCAGCCGCGCCCTGAGCATTGTCAGCGACGATCTGAGCGATTGCAAGTCCGGATTCGTTGATCTCACGGTCAATCAGGAAAACCGGAATCTTCGCGTCAACAGCTTTACGCACTGCCTCGATTGAAGCATCTGCTCCGGCGTTGTCACAAATTATCGCGACAGCTTTGTCAGAAATTGCAGCCTCAAACAATTCGAGTTGTTTTGCAGCGTCGTCATCGTGTGAAAATGCTTTTGCTTCGTAGCCGAGTTCCTGAGCTTTCGCGACACCGACTCTCTGTTCAGTTGCGAAGAACGGATTTGATGCTGACGGAGTAATAATATAAATAGTTCCAGCAGCAAACGCACTGAATGCGAAACTCAAAATCATGGCAAATGCCACAGCAATAACGGATAACTTTTTCATAACAAACTAAACCTCCTAAGAAATGTATAATACGCAAGTTATAATAACACGCGCTCTTGAAAACAGGCTCGTTAAAACTGCTAGAATTATGCTAGATTATTTTCGGGAGGAGAGTTATTTTGGGAAAATTATTCGAGTTATTCTTCACGTTCGCACGAATTGGAGCTGTGACGTTTGGTGGCGGTTATGCGATGTTGCCGATTTTGCAGTACGAACTCGTCAGGAAACGTAATTGGACAACGGACGAAGATTTAGCAGATTATTTTGCGATTGGACAATGTACGCCCGGAGTTATCGCTGTGAATGTTGCGACGTTCATTGGAAGAAAGCGAGCTGGAATTTTTGGCGGAATTTTTGCGACATTGGGAGTTGTTTTTCCGTCACTCGTGATAATTTCGCTTTTAGCCGGAGTAATTCAGATTTACGCTGAAATTCATTGGGTGAAACATGCGTTTGCAGGAATCAGAGCGTGTGTTTGCGTTTTAATTTTCAATGCTGTTTACAAGTTGTGGCGAAAATCCGTGATTGATATTTACACGTTGGGAATTTATCTCGCGATTTTGGCTGGCTCTGTGTTCTTGAATCTTTCACCGGTGATATTCGTGCTGATCTCTGGAATTGCTGGCGTAATTGTGAATGTTTGGAAGGTGAAAAAATCATGATTTACGTGAGATTATTCCTGGAATTTTTCCAGACCGGATTATTTGCAGTTGGCGGAGGATTAGCAACGCTTCCGTTTTTGTACAGCATTTCGGATCGAACAGGTTGGTTCACGCACTCGCAGTTAGCCGACATGTTAGCAATTTCTGAGTCAACACCGGGTCCAATCGGAATAAACACGGCAACTTACGCAGGCTTTTTAACGTCTGGAATTTCTGGAGCGATAACCGCAACTTTGGGATTGATTACCCCGAGCATAATCGTAATCCTGATAATTTACGCATTCTTGCAAGCATTCAGGGGAAATTTTTACGTGGAGAGTGTTTTCTACGGATTGAGACCAGCTTCTACGGCGATGATAACGGCGGCTGGATTAATCGTGGCGAGAATTACGTTTCTGAATCCGGAAATTAATTTCAAGACGATAATTCTTGCGATTGTTTTGCTTATACTCACGAACGCAATCAACAGAACGAAAAATCTTCATCCGGTTGTCTGGATAATATTCTCGGCGATTGTCGGAATAATTTTCGAATTCTAATTAAATATTGACGGCAAAAAAATTTGTTGGTAGAATTTGCTCATTCAAACATTCGGAAAAGTTTGACTGTGAAAATTTTTAAGGAGAGCGAAAGAACTTGTTGAGGAACAAGAGATTTATAACAGTTTCGGTGTGTGTGATGATTTTTGCGTTGTTGATATGCGCGATTGCTCAGGACGCTGAAGCTGCAAAAAAGAAAAAACGTTATGCAGACTGGCGGGCAGTTGCTGCGGATATGGCACTGGAATTTAACGCGGCGATTGAAGACGTTCAGAACGATAAATATCAGGATGCTTATAAACACGTGAACGATGCGTATTTCGGATATTACGAAGTTCAGGGTGTCGAACGAACTGTTATGATCGCGATTTCTGCTGCACGAGTG
This sequence comes from uncultured Synergistales bacterium, assembly GCA_905233725.1. Taxonomy (GTDB): domain Bacteria; phylum Synergistota; class Synergistia; order Synergistales; family Aminobacteriaceae; genus JAFUXM01. The sequence goes on along the minus strand of CAJOEM010000001.1, from coordinate 66,506 downwards.
AATCATATCGAGGGACAATTCAGCGACATTAAGCACGTTTTGCTCGGAAATTCTCAGAAAGCAAAGGACGATTTGATCAGACAGATTGAAGATTTGAAGATCAAAGTTTACAAGGACTCGATGGTTCTTGATGGAATGGCTGAAGTGAATGACCCGGATAATTTCGGCGAGAGAATTTACACGGACACGCAAATTCCACGACCGGCAATCGCTACAGTTGCAGCAGCTCAAACTCCGACACAAGTTCCCGTTCAAGAATCACCGGCTCAAGAGCAAGTTCAGGAATCAAAACCCAAAACTGCGCCGGTTAGCCGTGATTGGCTGACGTTTGTTACGGCGTTCGGATTGCTTGTGCGTGAAGGTCTCGAAGCTATACTGGTAATTGCCGCTATCGTTGCGTATTTGATTAAAACCGGGAATAAACACATGCTCAAAAGCGTTTACTGGGGATCATTTGCTGCGATAATTGCGAGCGTAATCTTGGCGATGATTCTTGAATACTTGATGGGAGATGCCAGCGGAGTTGCGCGTGAATTGCTCGAAGGCTGGACGATGTTCCTGGCTGTAGCTGTGTTGTTCTACGTGAGTAACTGGATGCTATCGAAGGCAGACACGATCGCCTGGGAAAATTATATTAGCGGCAAAGTTCAGCAGTCAATCGATTCGAAAAGCCAATGGACGTTAATTTTCGCGGCGTTTATAGCGGTCATGCGTGAGGGAGCGGAATTGATTTTGTTTTACGAAGCTGCATTCACGGGCGGCATGAGTGATCCGAAATATATTACTTACGGGATTTTGGCAGGAATCGCAGTTTTAGTCGCAGTCTGGATCGCGTTCAGATATTTCAGCGTTAAGTTGCCGTTGAAAGCGTTTTTCCTGTTTACGAGTATCTTGCTTTTCTTGATGTGCATTTCGTTCATGGGCAAGGGCGTTACGGAACTCACCGAAGCAGACGTAATCACCGGACGAACAGTTATTCCTGCGATGAAGGGCTTCTCGATTGAGATTCTGAGCATTTATGACAGAGCCGAGACGCTAATTCCGCAAATCATGCTCGTAATCGCTGCACTTTGGACGACGTTGCCGCATTTCTTCAAGCGCAAGAACAAGGCAGCAAAATAATTTAACCGGATAAATTGCCCCGAGAGAAATTTTTCGGGGAGATTTATAAAAAGCATTTAAAAAATATTTTCTTAATCTCAGGAGGTTATTTTCATGAAAAAGTGCTTTTTCGCAGTAATGATTCTTTCACTCGTTTTTTCAGGCGCGGCTTTTGGAGCTGAGGCAGTTTCTGTTCGTCCCGGCGAAGTTGGCTTCGAAGAGATTCCGATTGGTGAGACGCAGGTTGGACCGTACAACGTAGCAGCAGTTTATTTCCAGGCTGTTGACATGATTCCGGTTGGCAAAGGTCTCGCAAAAGAAGATTCTGATATGCACCTCGAAGCAGACATTCATTTGCAGCCCATGTACGCAATCGCTTACGGTTTCGGTAATGGCGACAATATTTGGCCGGCATATTTAACTGTTAAGTATCAGATTCTCTCTATGGATGGCAAGACAGTTGTTATGGACGGAAGCTTCATGCCCATGAACGCAGATGACGGTCCTCACTACGGCGCGAATATTGCGAAGGGTTTGAAAGTTGGACAGTACAAGCTCAGATTCATCATTGAGCCGCCGACAGATTACTTGCTTCACACTGATCCAGAAACCGGCGTTCCAGCTAAAGAAGATGCGAAGAATTTCTTCCAGACTCACACTGTTGAGTTCAACTGGAATTACACGGCGGAACAGCTTCAGGACTAGTAACGCGATTAGGATTCACATTCAAAGCTAAGAATATTTTTACGGGAGGTTTGCGATTTTGCGAACAGCCCGTTTTATGTTTGGGAGGGAATTTGCGATTTTTAAGTATCTTGTAGCAGTGACGGATCATTTAGCAGCGTTCATGTTTTTCCTGGGAATTGCGTTCAGTTATTTTGCGCGTAAATCCGGGAATAAATTGCTCTCAAGAATAATATATTTAGCGGCGATTTTGGGAATAATTTCCGGATTCGTGATTTTCGGGATCAGAATGCATAATCCCAAAGGAATGAATCTGCCGTTACTGGCGTTCAATCGAAAGCTGATAATTTTCATTGCTGGAGCGGCGATTGTTTCGAGCGCGTTGGCGTTGCTGAATTTGATTCGTGCGTTTGTGTTTAAGAAAGATAATTTCCTGAGTAAGATTTTTTGTTACACGCAGTTATTCGTAGCAGTGATTCTGGTTACGAGTTCGCTTATGTATTTGATCCCGCCAGTGATTCAGTTTACGCGAGAGTTCGTGTATTTCGGCGAGGCTGGCATAAGTACTAATGCGATGTTGCGTGCGTTAGGCTTTGTAATCGGAATATTCGTTTGCCTGTTATTGCTGCTGAGTTCGTATAAAGTTCATCGTTCGCTTGAAACTGAAATTCAGAAAATTACGTTTTTGTTTTTGAGCGCGTGTGCGTTTGCTCTGGAATTTTCGGCAGCGTCAATTTCTGCGTTACAAAGACTCAAGCTGATACCGTTGACGGATAATATTTTCAAGATCATGATCTGGCGCGGAGAGAATCCGAATGCGTTCTTGTACTTGCAGCTAGCTTTGGGCGTTTTGATGTTCGCGTTCGTGATTATAACGCATACGAAACCAAGGGGAGATTTTGCGAATAAAGCCTTGTTGCGAAAAGAGAAAGCCAGATTGAGAGATTGTCGCCGGTGGTCGTGGAGTTTGTGCGTATTCGGTGCGATAGTCGTGTTCATAGTCGTAGTTGTGCATTATTACGACACAAAGCCCCCAGCGGAAATTCAGCCCGAAAGTTACGAAATTTCTGAGAATATAATTTCGATCCCGTTGTCACAAGTTTCTGACGGACATTTGCACAAATTCTCGTATGTAACGCCGAATAATTTTGACGTGCGATTCCTGATCGTGAAAAAACCTACCGGGACTGCTTACGGTGTTGGGCTTGATGCGTGCGAAATTTGCGGCATTGCTGGTTATTACGAGCGCGGCAATGAAGAAGTCGTGTGTCGTCGCTGCGATGTCGTCATGAATAAAAACACGATTGGCTTCAAAGGCGGCTGCAATCCAATACCGTTTGATTACGAAGTCAGGAACGCGAAAATTTATATCGACGTGAAGAATTTGATCGAGCATGAAAGGAGATTCAAGTAATGTTCTGGCACATGGTTTTCAAAACGGTAATCCGCCAAAAGAGCAAAATGCTTATGATCGCTTTCACGGTAATTTTGGGAGTTTCGCTTTCGACGGCTATGATGAACGTTATGCTGGGAGTTGGCGACAAAGTTAATCGTGAGCTGAAAGTCTACGGAGCAAATATCACGGTCAGGCACAAAGACGCTGCGTTAATGAACGATTTATACGGATTGAATGAAGGTGTCGGAGTTAATGACAAATTCTTGTTCGAAGAGGACGTTCTAAAGCTCAAGACGATTTTCTGGGGATTTAATATATTAGACTTCGCACCAATGCTGGAGGGCAAAGCTGTGATGAATCTTCCAGGGAAAAATTCTCCTGCTGTTGACGTGAAAATTAACGGGACCTGGATTGCAAAACACAACACGCTCTCAACCGGTGAGGAACTCGACACAGGCTTGAAAGCTTTGCGAACTTGGTGGGATGTTAAAGGCGAATGGCTGAACGAATCTCGCGACGATGAAGTTATGTTCGGGAATTTGCTCGCTGAAAAATCCGGCGTGAAAATTGGCGATGTAATTGCGTTGAACGGCAGAAATTTTATCGTGAAAGGAATATTCACAGACGGTGGAGATGCTGACGAGGAAATTTTGATGACGTTGGCGGCTGCTCAGAGTGTTTTGAAACTTAGCGGGAAAATTTCAAGTATAGAAGTCTCAGCTCTTACGACACCGGATAATGATCTTGCTAAGAAAGCTGCTCAGAATCCGAAAAGCCTCTCTCCGGACGAGTACGAAACCTGGTATTGCACGGCGTATGTCAGCGCGATATGTCACCAGATTCAGGAAGTCATTCGCGATGGAGTTGCTAAACCAGTCAGGCAAGTTGCAGAATCTGAGGGCACGATTTTGAACAAAACTACGCTCTTGATGATCCTGATTACGATTTTGAGTTCGATTGGCTCAGCTCTAGCAATTTCGAATTTGATCACGGCGAGTGTTATCGAACGCAGTCAGGAATTGGGACTTTTGAAAGCGTTGGGCGCGTATAACTGGCAGATTGCGCTTTTAGTTCTGGTTGAAGTTATGATTACGGGATTATTCGGAGGAATTTTCGGATATTTTCTTGGAATAGGCTTTGCTCAGGTAATCGGTCAAACTGTTTTTGGATCGTATATCGAGATCGCTCAGATGGTAATCTTGATTGTCGGCGTGATTTTGTTTTTCGTGACGTTGGCTGGCAGCATTCCGGCGATTCGTTACTTGATGGCTTTGAAACCAACGGAGGTATTACATGGCAAATAGCAGGCGCAAAATGTATTTCAGAATGGTAACGAGTTCGCTAATCAGGCGCGCGTCGAGATTGATAATTGCAGTGTTGGCGATTGCGATCGGTGCGACGATTTTATCCGGACTTGTTACGATTTATTATGACATTCCAGAGCAGTTGGGACGAGAATTTAGATCATACGGGGCGAATTTGATCGTTTTGCCGAAAGGGGACGCGAAAATTACACGGGAAATTCTTGCTGAACTTGAGAATATAATCGGGCGCGAAAAAATTGTCGGGATTGCTCCGTATCGTTACCAAACTGTTAAAATTAACGAGCAGCCGTACATAATCGCAGGAACAGATTTACCCGAAGCTGAGAAAAACAGTCCGTTCTGGTATATCGAGGGCACTTGGGCAAATTCCGATGAACCAGATCACGTAATGATTGGCCACGAGATAGCAGAGACGCTGAATCTGAAATTGGGAGATTCGTTCGTCGTTCAGGGCGTTAAATACGGCGAAAGAGCAGAAGCTTCACGTCAGGATTATTCCGCGAAAGAGAATTTGCAGCGTGACAAAGCCAGCCAGAATTTCAACAAGAAGCTATTTGTGAAAGGAATTATTACGACTGGTGGAGCAGAAGAAGGATTCATTTTTGCGGACTCGAATATGCTTGATGAACTTGTCGGCGATATTTTCCGCGCTGATGTTGTCGAATGCAGCGTAATAGCAGATGCTCAGGAACTCGAAAATCTCTCACGCGTAATCGAAGCGAAACTGAGTAATTTATTGCCGCGAGCCGTTCGCAGATTGACGCAATCTCAGGATATAGTCCTGGGGAAATTGCAAGCACTAGTATTATTAGTTACGCTTATTGTGTTAATAATCACGATGATTTCGGTTTATACGACGATGATGGCAATGGTCGCTGAACGCCGTCGGGAAATTGCCCTGAAGAAAGCACTCGGAGCTGAAAATAATTTGATCATGGGTGAATTACTCGGTGAAGGTGTCTTGCTGGGATTCCTGGGAGGAGCTGCAGGAGTATTTCTTGGCTTCGAATTTGCTCAACGTGTCAGCTTGAACGTTTTCGGACGCGCGATTCATTTTCAGGTTGCGCTAATCCCGATAACGATTGCGGTATTTATCTTGATAACGGTGCTTGCGTCGATTTTGCCGGTACGAAAAGTTATGGACATTCACCCGGCTATAGTCTTGAAAGGAGAATAATTTTGTCTAAACAGATTCTTGAGTTGAAGAACGTCTCGAAGATTTACGGATCGTTGAAGGCGCTGGCGGATATAAATTTGAAAGTGAACGCTGGAGATTGGCTGTCGATTATGGGTCCGTCGGGTTCGGGAAAAACTACGATGATAAATATAATCGGCTGCATGGATACGCCGTCAACTGGAAGCGTGATTCTTGACGGAGTGGATATTAGCCGCGAAAATGCTTCGAGTTTAACGCGAATCAGACGTGACAAAATCGGCCTGATATTCCAGCAGTTTCACCTGATTAGTTATCTGACAGCTGTCGAGAACGTAATGGTCGCGCAATATTATCACAGTATGCCGGACGAGGCTGAAGCAATGGAAGCTCTTGAGAAAGTCGGCTTGAAAGATCGTGCCAGACATTTGCCTGCGCAATTATCCGGTGGAGAACAGCAGAGAGTTTGTATAGCGCGCGCGTTGATAAATTCTCCGGAAATTTTGCTGGGTGATGAGCCAACAGGAAATCTTGACGAGGAAAATGAGGGAATTGTCGTTGATATTTTCAGGCGATTACATGACGAGGGAGTTACGATTATAATCGTCACGCATGACCCGGAAGTTGGTGACGTTGCTCAGAGAAAAATCATTCTCGAACACGGTCGCGTAATTCAGGATATAGATCAGACTTCAACGTTCGGACAGGCTTTGAAGATTCATCATGAGTAATAGTAATAATAGTAATAATTTCGAAATCGTAAATGCGCGTGTTGAAAAGCTGCGTGCGTTTATGAGTGAGCGTGGACTTGATGTGTTCGTGCTGCTTGTCGATGAGCGTGCAAATTCTGAGAGCTGCCATTATATTTCGGGCTTTCGCGGCAGTTCTGCTGCGTTGATAATCGATCGCGACAGAGCTAGATTAATAACTGACGGACGCTATCAGACTCAGGTTTTTATGCAATCGCCGTTTGATATTACGATTCAGGCTGAATTGCCTTTGCCGGAATATGTTGCGCGTGAAGTTGCGAGTTATAAGACTGCTGGTTTCGAATCTGAGAAAATTTCGCATTACACGTTCCAGAAATATTTCGCGAAAATTTGCGTGAATTGGCAAGATGCGTCGGACTTGATGAAGATTTTGCGCCGTAAAAAAGATTCTCACGAGGTCGATTTAATCAAGAGAGCTGCGTTGATTGGGCGAATGGCTTACGGAAATGTTCTTAGGAAAGTTGCGCCTGATATGACGGAAATTGACTTTGATATTTTGCTGAATCAGGAAATAAAAAAACTCGGTGCGGAAAAAGGCTGGGCTCACGATGATTTTATCGTAGCGTCGGGCGAACGTGGTGCGATGTGCCACGCTCCGGCAACGTTGCGAAAGATTCAAGCCGGCGAAGTTGTTACGGTTGATTACGGTGCGATGTTCGAGGGCTACATGAGCGATATTACACGGAATTTTGCGATTGGCAATGCGAGTTCGAAAGCTCTTGAGATAAATAATATCCTGCTCGAAGCACATAACGAAGCTGCGAAAATTTTGCGCCCGGGAATTTCTTGTCGAGAAGTTGACGCACGTGCTCGGGAAATTATTTCGAAATACGGATATGCTGACAAATTCGTTCACGGCTTGGGACACGGTCTTGGGCTTGAAGTTCACGAGTCACCGCGCTTGTCGAGAATTTCCAGCGATGTTCTGCAAATCGGCGATGTCGTAACGATTGAGCCTGGAATTTATATCGAAGGCTGGGGCGGCTTGCGAATCGAGGACGATTATTTGATAGTTGAGGACTCTTGCGAATGTCTGACGCTGAATGATAACCAGAGTATTGAGATTGTTTGAGACGGGGCGCGTTCCCCGTTTTTTATTATGGTATAATTTGCGAAAATAGCTGATTTTTTAACGGGAGGTTTTATTCATGAGTTTTTTTTGCATCGTAGCGCTGATGTTGGTGCTGTCGTTTTTTGAAATTGATGTCGCGTTTGCAGATGAGCCTGTATTCAAGTATGACTACGTGTCAGAGATTGTAGCCGTAGATTTTTATCCGTCCGGAGCAAAATTCACGTTCAAGTATAAGCCACGTGAAAATGATTTTGAGTTCGCAATCCCAGGAGCTTTTGACGCAGATTCAGTCAGACTTGTTGACGCGAAAAATTCCAATGCGAATATTCAGGCGAGAAGCGTAACACGTGATTCGTGGATTCCGGATTATCTTCGCGAGTTAAATTCACAGGTTGAGGCACATAGCAAGAAAGTTCAGGAGCTTAATTACGAGAAAGAAGCTCTGGATCAGACGATCTCGTTCTTGGAAGATACTAAGCCAAAAGATTCTGATGCTGGCGGCTTGCTGAATTTTATAAAAGAATCTCAGGTTTTGCGTCAGGAAACGAATAACAGATTGCTTGCGGTTAATAACGAGCTGAACTCGGAGCGCAAAATTCTCAAAGTTCTGGAATCTGAGCGTAATTCAAGGCTTCCGGCACGTAATGACAAATTCGTTTTGATAACGGGTCAGGCTAAAGCTGAATTTCTGTTCGAGGCGTTCACGTCAAACGCAGATTGGGACGCAAAATACACACTCGATCTTGATTCAAAGAGCGGCGATATTAAAGCTCAAATGTTTGCGCAAATTTCACAGTGCACGGGTCTTGATTACGATGGGAAAATAATCCTGCACACGAAAACTCCTGATGAAAGAATCGTCGAGCCGAAAATCTTACCGTTGAAAGCGTCGTTCCAACCCAAAGTCGAGAGAACGTATGGTGCTGCATCTGCTCCGATGGTTGAGAGAAGAAGAATGCTGAAAATGAAAACGAATGCGGCCGCGGATTATTTTGCTGCACCTGAAGAGGCTGAAGAGGCTGAAGAGGATTACGACGTTGAAGATATGATGCGCGTACTCGGAAGTCTTGAAGGGACTCCAGAACACAGAATGACGGAAAGTCTATCGGATCGTGCGATCGAGTTGTTCGCGAAATTAACTGGTGACGGCAGAGAAGCAAATTTCGAAATTCACGCGAATGAAATTAATCTCAAGTCCGAGCCTGAGATATTATTAATCCCGGAGCAAAGACGTTACGCCTGGATAATTGCGAACATGGACGTTATGAATAATACGCGATTGATTCCGGGACAGGCTGAGTTGCGCGTCGATGGCAATCCGTCTGGGAAAATCGTTCTGAGCGAGAACAGCTTGAGCAAGCGTGAAATGCCGTTCGGATATATCGAGCAAATCACGTGTGAACGCAACTTGATGACGGAGACAGTCAGTTCGAGTACGTTTTTCAGCAATAACGAGGGACGCACAAGCGGCTACGTGATAAAAATTACGAATGGCTCGAATCAGGATCGCAAAATCACAGTGAAAGACCGCCTGCCAATCCCTACGAATGACAAAATTACGCTCGAAGTAAAGTCAATTAATCCCGCCGAAAAATCTCGCGACAAAGATAATATTCTGACTTGGCAACTCGATGTCAAAGCTGGCGAAAGTGTAGAAATTTCTGTTGATTACTCGCTGAAATATCCGTCGAACGAAACGTTGCAATTCAACGGGCGTTAATAGCTAATTATAGGAATTATGGGGCAGAATAATTTTTTCAAATGGATAACTGTGCCGCCGGTCGTAGCGATTGGAACTGTGTTTTTTGCGCAGGTTATGGGCGGTGGCAGCGTTATCGGTGAAGTTGATCTTGCGATTTGGGCGTTAATCTGGCTATTATTCATCGTACTGAGCTTCTTGTACGGAATGTTCATAACTCACGGATTCAATGTGGGCTTAATCTCGTTGCAGGCTGTTACTCAGGGAATATTGCTGTGTCCGCTGGCGATAGTTTACGGCGCGCGAATGGTACAGTGGCTCGGAGTTGTGATTGCTGTGTGTGGAGCTGTTGCGCTTGTCGTGGCGTATAATCAGGAACAAATCGAGAACGCTCAGGCGAGAATCCCCAAGGGCGTTGAGAATGACGTGAAGCGAATCCCTGCGAAATTTGCGATAACTGATGAAACCGGCGTAATCTTGAACGTTACGAATGAAATGTTAGACGCGATTGACGAGTTACGCGATGATGTTGTCGGGAAAAATATCTCGGAGTTCTTCAGTCCGGTTAGCAAAACCGCGCAGATAAAAGACAAATTCTGGGATATTACGCGCAAAATGACCGATGGTGGACACAGATATTATTTCGAGCTTCATCAGAAGGGCTTGCCGACTGGTGACGAATCTACGCAAACTGAGAACGGTGAAAGTGTGTCGCAAAATGCTGTTACGTTCTTTGATCCTGAGACGAAGCTTCACACGTATCAATATGCGATGGCGAGAATCAGCGATGATTTGTACAGGTTGGAGCGCTACGGAAGATCTGTCTGTGCGATTCTGATTCGCGTAGTTTTCCCGAAGCTGCTGCCTGATGAGGACATGAGCAAATATACAGAGCCGTTTAATGCGTATTGTGCGCTGATCAAGAAAGATATTCGTGCGTCGGACACGGCTGTTCAACTCGATGACACGCAAGTCGCGGTAATTTTGCCGGAATGTGACAAGCCCATGGAAGAGAACGTAGCTGAAAGATTGATGTCTCTGGTGAATACGCTTTGTGAGACTTACAACGTGTATTACAACGTGACGATGCTGAGTGTGTCGGTGTATTATCCCTCGGGAACGTCAGATGTTCCAACGGCGAAATCCCTGCTTGACAGGCTCAAGAATGACATGACGCACAAATATTCGGCTACAGCTCTGTCGGAGTTTTAGCGAATTATGAAGCCAAAATTACTAGATAGATTGATTCTGGGAGCAACAGCAGGTCCGTTTGTCTTCGGAGTGTTGATATTCGTGCTGATATTTGTCGCCGGAGATTTGCTGTTTCAGGCTGCGAGATTGATTATTGAGCGCGGGATTGCTTTGGGAGTTGTCGTGCGATTGTTTTTCTACAGGTTGCCGGAAGTCGTCGTGATGACGATACCGATGTCCTCACTTTTGGCGACGTTGTTGGGAATGTCCGGCCTGAATTCGTCAAGTGAGCTGATCGCGCTGAAGTCACTTGGCATTCCGTTCACGAGAATTTTGCGTCCAGTTTTGCTGAGTTCGATATTGATCTCAATCGGTGCGCTCGCGTTTAACGAGACTATAGTGCCGTTTGCGTCAGTTGCTGCGGATAAATTAATGCGTTACGAGATTCTCAAGAATCAAGCCGTAGCCGTTCAGGAAAAAGTTTTCTTGCGCGAAGAGGAGAACAAGAAATTAAAGCGCGTGCTATATATTGATCAACTCGACACGAAAAAAGGTATCATGAACGGGATCATGATGCACGAATTTAATGACACTGGCGCGTTATCGAACACACTCACAGCTCAGCGCGGCATATGGCGAAATTCTCAATGGTGGATAGAAGACGGCAGAATGTATGACGTAAATTCTCAGGGAGACGTGAATTTGCTTTTGAGATTTGAGAGGCAAAGACTCGCTCTGAAATTATCTCCGGAACAATTACAGCGTTCAACTCGAAAGCCATCGGATATGAGTGCGCATGAATTATGGGATTATATTAATCAGGCTTTGACAACGGGAACGGATTTGTCGCGATTATGGGTGATGTTTCATTTGAAATTGGCTGTTCCCTGGGCGTGCGTAATCATGGCGGTTTTGGGAACTGGTCTGGGTGCGTCGAGAAAAAGTCGTTCCGGTGGCAGCGGCGTTGGTTTCGGAATTAGCGTCTTAATCGTGTTCGCGTATTACGTTGTGATGTCGCTGTGTAGGGCGTTGGGTGAAGCTGGAAATTTGCCGGCTGTGGTTGCAGGTTGGGGACCGAATGTATTGTTTTTAATCGTAGCGTTATATTTCTCGTGGCGAGTTGACAGAATATGAACAAGATAGTTTTGATTGCCGGCGATGGAGTTTTGCCTGTTGAGATTGCAAGAAAATTATCTGAGCAGGGCAAGAATATTTTTACGATGAATATGTCGAATTGCAATAATTCTGAAGATTTGCGTTTGTACTCTGAGAAGTTCATGTCGTTCAGGACACCTGCGTTGGGTCGAGCGATTCGTGAAGTGAAAGCTTGGGGTGCAGACGCATTAATTATGGCAGGCGGCATTCACAAAAAGACGATATATTTTCTCTCGTCGATGCTGTTTGACTCAGTTACGCGGAAAGTTTTGCGAAAAAGCTTGCACGATGATCACTCACTGTTGGGAGCGATTGTTAGTGAATTTGAATCTAACGGTGTGAAAGTGATTCCGTACTGGCAAATAATCCCGGAATTTCTCGCCCCTAAAGGAAATTTGACGCAACGAGTTCCAAGTGAGCGCGAAATGTATGACGTGAGATATGGCTGTGAGATTTTGCAAGTGACGCTGCCGTGTTCGTTTGGGCAAGCAATAGTTGTAGCTGACGGAGCAGTTGTCGCAGTTGAAGCAATGGAAGGCACAGACGCAATGATTCAAAGAGCCGGAAATCTTGTGAAACATGGCGTATTAATCAAGATGATGAAGAAGACTCAGGATTTGCGCTACGATTTGCCTACGACAGGAACGCGCACTCTTGAGAACATGCGGAAATCTGGTTTGACGTGCCTGGCTGTGGAAGCTGGACGTACGATTATACTTGAACCCGAGAAATTTTTTGCGCTTGCTGAGAAATATAATATTGCTGTTTTTGGTATTTAGGGGAATTTTATAATGCGAGGAATTTTCGTGTCGTGCGGTGAAGTCAGCGGTGATTTGTACGCGAGCGCATTTGTGAGTGAATTTTTGAGATTGCGTCCGGAATTTGCCGGTCATGTTTTCGGCATGTGCGGTCCCAAAAGCGTTGCAGCTGGTTGTGACTTGCTCTGGAGTTACGAGAACTTGAAATTAATGGGAATTTTTGCGGTGATTCCGGCGTTACCGAGGATTTTGCGATTACGAGATGATATTACGCGAGAAATTTTGCGCCGAGAACCTGAAGCTGTAATATTGATCGATAGTCCGGATTTTCACCTGCTGCTGGCGAAACATTTGCGCAAGTCTGGTTATCATGGCAAGATTGTTTCGTTAATTCCCCCGACGGTTTGGGCATGGCGTGCTGGCCGAATGAAGAATTTGAAGCGTGATTTTGATTTTTGCCTGCCGTTGTTCTCGTTTGAGCATGAGTTTTTGAAGCGTCACGGGATTGATTCGTACTGGAAAGCGCACCCGTTGGTGAATGATTTTCGCAATTTTGATATACCCGGCACATTTCGCGAAAGATTCGCCAATGCGAGAGTTATAGCGTTAATGCCCGGCAGCCGCAAGAATGAGATAAAGTTTCATCTGGAGATTTTGCTGCGTACGGCTGAGATTTTGCGCGAGAGAAATTATGTTCCGGTATTTTCGGTTTCGAGTGGCTTATCCGAGAATTTGGCGCGTGATATTCGTGAACGTGTCGCAAGTTCTGGTTTCGAGATTTGGCAGGGTGAGGGACGCGATTTGATGTCCGGTTCGTGTGCTGTAGTCGGAGTTTCCGGGACTGTTGCGGTCGAAGCGATGTTGCTGAACAAGTTCATGGTCGTGATTTATAACATGAAGAAGCTGACGTATTTGCTCCTGAGAAGCCTCGTTCACGTGAAGAATATTTCGATCCCGAATTTTCTGGCGGGAGAAGCAGTCTATCCGGAATTAATTTGCGATTCTGTCACGCCTGAGAATATTATTCATGAATTGTGCGCGTACTTGAATAATCCAGACGTGAAATTAAAAACGGACAGGATCTTGATGCGTGTGAAAAATCTCATGGGTAGCGAGAATGCTGCGAAATTTTGGGCGGAATGTGTCAATGCGAAAATCTGAAAATTTTGCGCGAGAAATTAATCTTGACTTTGCAGGTTGCATATAATATTATTTCGCGTGAAAAATTTTTGCTATTGAATGAGAGTGTGAGATCTTGAGATTATCAGTTACGGCACGTTATGCGATTAATGCGCTATCGGATTTGTACTCGCATTCGGACTCGAATCGCAAACCCGTGAGTGTGAGTGATATTTCGAAACGTCAGAATATACCGGTGAATTATCTTGAGCAATTATTCGCGAAACTCAGAAAGAAAGGTTTGTTGACGAGTGTTCGAGGTGCTCAGGGCGGCTATGTTTTGTCACGTGACGCGAGCGGGATTTGCATTTCGGATATTCTGAACGCGCTTGACGAGTCGCTGATATTCGGAGATTGTCAGACTGAAGTTGGCTGCAAGAACGCCCCGCTATGTCCAACGTTTTTTCTGTGGCAGCGGGTGAAAGATTCTGTTGATGAAATTCTTGATGAAACGTCGCTTGAAGATTTGTTGAACGAGAAAGTTGCGTTGTTGAATCAAACTCAGGTCGATCCAGTCAGAGAAGAAGTCAGGAATCGTGCAGTCAAACGCGAACAGGAAAGCAAAGAATAATTTTACGGAGGCAGGATTTTTATGCAGGAAAAATTTGTGTACATGGATCATACCGCGACAACACCGGTCAGTCCCGAAGTCATGAAAGCTATGATGCCATATTTCTCGGAAGTTTTCGGCAATCCGTCATCGGTGTACTCGTACTCGAAGAAAAGCCGCGCAGCTATCGAGAAGGCAAGAATGCAAGTCGCAAACGCTTTCAACGCAGCTCCAGCCGAAATATTTTTCACAAGTTCCGGCACTGAATCTGATAACTGGGCATTGAAAGGCACGCTGGAAAATTTGAAATCCAAGGGCAAGACGCATTTAATCACGAGCAAAATCGAACATCACGCGATTTTACACACGGCGGAATATTTGCACAAGATTCACGGATTCGACGTAACGTATTTGCCAGTAGATTCTGAAGGCAGAGTTAATCCCGAAGATGTGCGAAACGCAATTAATGACAAGACTGCTCTGGTTTCGATTATGTTCGCGAATAACGAAGTCGGCACAATACAGCCAATCAAGAAAATCGGCGAAATCTGTCGCGAGAAAAAAGTCTTGTTTCATACGGACGCAGTTCAGGCAGCAGCGCAGTTGAATATCGACGTGAAAGACCTGAATATTGATATGATGTCAATCTCCGGTCACAAAATGTACGCTCCAAAAGGCATCGGCGCATTGTATATTCGAAAGGGCATCAGGCTCGAAAATTTCATGCACGGCGGCGGTCAAGAATCCGCTCGAAGGGCAAGCACGGAAAATTTAGCGGGGATCGTCGGACTCGGTGAAGCAATGGAAATCTTGAAGACGAGACTTGATGATGACATGCGCAGAATCTCGAGTTGGCGCGATGAAATAATTTCCGGCATACTTGCGAAAATTCCTTACGCGAAATTAAACGGTGCGACAGGTTCTGAACGTTTGCCGAATAATATTAACTGCAGCTTTATCGGTGTTGAAGGCGAAACGCTCTTGCTCGATCTGGATTATCGCGGAATTTCTGCTTCAACTGGAAGCGCGTGTTCATCGGCTAGTTTGGATCCGTCACATGTTCTGCTGGCGTTGGGTTTGAAACACGAGATGGCTCACGGCTCGCTGAGATTCACTCTCGGGAGATTGACGACACATGATCACGTGAAATATTTGCTGGAAGTTCTGCCGGAAATCGTAGCACGACGCAGGGAAATGTCGCCATTATGGGAAGATTTTTTGAAGAGTAACGCGTAAATTTATATATATCACAGGGGGAAAAATTATCATGGCATTAGATTACAGTCAAAAAGTTATGGATCATTTCATGAATCCTAGAAACGTCGGGGAAATTTCGAACGCAGACGGTGTTGGTGAAGCTGGAAATCCAAAGTGCGGCGATATTATGAAAATATATCTCAAAGTCAATGACGAAACGAAAATTATCGAGGACGTGAAGTTCAAGACGTTCGGCTGTGCATCGGCGATTGCGTCGTCAAGCATGGCTACGGAAATGATCAAGGGCAAGACTGTTCAGGAAGCTTGGGACTTGACGAATAGCGCGGTTGCTGAAGCTTTGGACGGATTGCCGCCGATTAAGATGCACTGTTCGGTCTTGGCTGAGGAAGCGATTCACACAGCACTGAATGATTATCGCGCGAAACACGGAATGGACGTTATCCCGATTGAACATCACGAGGATTAATTAATCTGGAATAATCTGGAATAATTAGCGAAATACCCGAGAGAGCAAATCCCCCGGGTATTTTATTATTTGCGTATTTTTCTCGCGAGAAGGCAAATCCCTGCGAGTATTATCCCGAAACCTGAATTACAACCGCCACCGCTGCTGGAATGTCTGGCACGTGGAATATTGTAATCGTAATCATAATCGTATTGCGTATTGTCGAAATCCTCAGCAAATTCCGTTGAAACTGCGTCCGTGTCGCTTATGTCGTTCGACGGATCACTCATGCGTTGTTCTTGATATTCGATCGCGTCCTGTAAATTCAACTTGAAATTGTCGCCGCCCTGAGAAATTTTCGCGTATGAATTTGAGCTTGCAGAATAATTCGGGTCACAGCCGCCTAGTAACGCCATCTTGAGCTGATATGCTGAGCGTGTTTTGCCGGAAATTCCCGCTGCTGATTGTAATAGAGCGATTGCTCCAGCGATGTGCGGTGTCGCCATAGAAGTTCCCTGCATTTCGCAGACTGTCGTTCCGTCATCGAGAGTGTATCTTCCAGAATCGTACATGTTAGCTGGCCACGTGCTCAAGATTAAACTGCCGTCGCCGTAATAATCGCCGCCCGGTGCTGAGATTGTCGCGTTCGTGTTCGTGTAGCTCGTGAGTTCCCCGGATTGATTCGTCGCCGAAACTGAGATAAGATTTTTCAGACCAGTGAATGATGCCGGGTAAACGTACGAGTTCTTCGGGATAATATAGCCGCTGTCGTTAATCGTTCTCGGAACAGGTTTCCCAACTTCAACGCTGATATTTCCCGCCGCAACGACCATTACAGTTCTGTTCATGTCATCGAGAGTTTTGAATGACAGCCAAAGAGCATCGCTTTTTAATTGACGTTCGGACGGCACAGTGTAAGCGTAATATTCAAGCGACATGTTCATAGCTACGAGCTTCATGTTTGGATTCTTTTGCAAGAGATCTATAACGTGATCTACGCCTTCGATTACGTCCTCGAGAGTGCCATAACCATCGCTGTCCATAACGCGCACAGGAATTATTTTCACGTTCCAGTTCACGCCAACAAGCCCGAGATTATTATTGCCTCTTGCTCCGATTGTGCCTGCAACGTGAGTTCCGTGTCCCTGAATATCAGCAGCATCGTAATTATTATCGACTGTGTTGTAAGCGTATTCAGTCGCAATTACGCCGCTCAAATCCGGATGTGTGTGATCGATTCCTGTATCGATTACTGCGACGTAAATGTCATCTGAACCTGTTGAAATTTCCCAGGCTTCCGGAGCGTTAATATTCTTGAGAGACCAGAGTCTGTCGTCTGAATCCGATGGAATTACAGGATCGTTTGGCAATTTTGCAGCGCGGACTTTGTAATTCGGACTTGCAGCGATCACGTCGGGATTATTTTGCAACTCGCTGATTAATTCCTGAGTCGAGAGATTATCGGAGTGAATTAGTGCGAACGTCTGATTTTTTGCGCGCGATAAATTTGCGAAAGTGCGCCTGATTTTCGCTCCAGAAATTTCGCCTGCAGATGCAAGTGTCAGCGTTGAATTTGAATCTGGATTTGAATCTGGATTTTTGAGTACGATTATCACATCACCGTCGACGTAATTTTTCACGGTTATTCCAGCAAAAGCCGTCGATGCTGCGAGTAATGCCAATAGCGTGAGAAGTAATTTTGAAGCGAGATTTTTTTTCATGATAGTTTTTACACAACCTTTCGAGTTAATAATTTATTCGCAAGCATTATAGCACTTGACAAAAACGAATTTTAGCTGTAAAGTCTCTTGCTCGGAAAAATTTTTTTTTGCTCAGGAGGAATTTTAGTAATATGGCAAGAAACATGGTATACGGAATTAATGACAAACCGCCGTTTTTGATAACGATTCTGTCGGGAGCTCAGCACGTGTTGACGCTATTCGGCTCTACGACTCTCGTTCCGTTGATATTTGGTCCAGCGATGGGAATGGACGCGTTACAAATTGCTTCGTTAATTTCATGTGTATATTTCGGAATGGGTGTTGCAACGTTGATTCAGACAAGCAAAAAGCTCGGTTCAGGACTTCCAATAGTTCAGGGATCGAGCTTTTCGTTTATCCCGTCGGTCATGACGGTTATCGCGCTATATAAAGCTGCCGGTGCAGATGTCGTCATGCAATATCTGGGCGGCGGATTAATTGCGGGCGGCGTAATTCTCGCAATAGTTGGCTACAGTCGCCTGGTCGGGATCATTCGCAAAGTAATCACACCTGTCGTAATCGGTCCGGTAATCATGGCAATCGGCTTCTCACTCGCAGGCACAGCAGTTCAGGGCAACGCAGCAAAATTCTGGCCGGCATCACTCGCAGTTGTAATCCTGATATTCTTGTTTAGCCTTGTAATCAAGAACAAGTATATTAATATTTTTGCGATATTATTGGCGATAATAATCACGTATTGCGCTTGCCTTGGACTTTCGTTGAACGGAGTTTTTACACCGGAACACCCTGCGTATATCAGTCTTGAAACTGTGAAGGCTGCGTCCTGGCTGAGATTTTCGAGCGTTGAGGATTTGAAAAATATTATCATGCCTTGGGGAATGCCGAAATTCGGGCTTACTGCTTTTGCTGCATTACTCGCAGGATTTTTCGCTTGCATGATTGAGAGTATTGGCGATTATCATTCAGTTTCGTATGCTTCAGGCGTTGATGATCCGGATTCAGAAACTATCAGCCGCGGAATTGGTGCGGAAGGTCTGTGCTGTGCGCTGTCAGGTGTTTTTGGCTCAGTTGGCACGACTTCGTATACTGAGAATATCGGCTTAATCGGCTTGACTGGAGTTGCTTCGAGAGTTGTCGTCAGAACCGGAGCAGTGATTTTAATCCTGATGAGCTTCGTCGGGAAATTGAGCGCGTTGATTGCGACGATGCCTTCACCGATAATCGGCGGTGCGTATATTGCGTTATTCGGCACGATTGGCGCAATGGGTATTCAGGTTTTGATGCGCGCGGACATGGGCAGCCAGAGAAATATTTTAATCGTAGGATTTGCTTTCTTGATGGCGTTAGGACTTCCTGGCTGGGTTGAGCAGAATCAGGAATTGTTCATGAGCGAGAGTTATAATCAGGTTTTGCACACGATCGGCGGAATGGTCTGGGCAATTCTGAAGACTCCGATGGCTGTAGCTGGAGTTTGTGCGGCGATTTGCGACTCGTTAATTCCTGGAACTCCTGAAGAACGCGGAATTGACGTAAAACCACGAGGAATTTAAGAGAAAGCTAACGTAATTTGCAATTATAGAAACATAAAGCCACTGGATGCTTGATGCTTGATCATAACCGGTGGCTTTTTTGCTGCGTAATCAGCGTTCGATGAAATACTGCTCGATAAATTCTTTCACGTATTCGATCTCAGAATCGCGAGTTGTTAATTTGCCATCGATTTTTTCGAGCTTGATCTCGTTCAGAACTTCGCCGATTGTCTTGCCCTTCAAGCCCATTTTCTGCAAGTCCCCGCCGTTTAATTCGCCTTTGAGATTCTGCCATTTCTCGATGTGCTTGAAAATTACTGAGCGAGATTCCTGCGTGTCAAGACATATCAGCCAGTAAATCAGCGGCACGGAATTATAATCTTTCAGGACTGAATACGCCTCAGAATTTTTCAGGTCTTTACGTTCGCAACGTTCACAAAGATTTTTTATAACGTCCCATTTTGAGAAACACTTTGTCAGCTCTTCACGCTCAGCCGGGTGCAAGCTCAAGCGATCCATCGTTGCAAATTTGATCTCGGGTTCTGAGTCATGCAAAACAATCGCCATTTTAAGAATCCATTCCAGATTTTTCAGGTCAAGCGCGTTATTTTTCCTGAAATACTGCAGGAAACTTTTCATGACGTTTAATCTTTTCTCGAAGCGTTCGGATATGTAAATCCCAGGGAATAACGATTGCCAGATATTCAGCTCCTGCATTCGTAGCGCAATCTCGTTGAAACATTTCTCTTTCGCGTTTAATTCGAGTTCGGCTCTGATTCGCGGCGTTGATAAGCATTCGAGTAAGCCACCTTTGACGGCGCTTTTCAAGAATCTCAGCGTGTTGTCTTCGAACGTCATTTTGAGTCTCTGTTCAAGCCTGATTCCGCGCAAAATTCTCGATGGGTCTTCAACGAAGCTCAGATTATGCAAAATTCTCAGCAATCCATCGCGCAAATCCGTTCTGCCTCCGAAGCTGTCAGTCAAAGTTCCCCAATCATTTTCGCTGAGTGAGATCGACATAGCGTTCACCGTGAAATCCCGCCGTCCTAAATCCTGCTTTAGCGAATCGCTGCGTACAATCGGTGTAGCTCCTGCATGTTCGTAAAATTCGCGTCGTGCTGTAGCTACGTCAACTTTTTCACCGTCAGGAAACGTAATCGTGCCGGTATTATAATGCCCGTGAACTGTGCTTTTGCAGCCAGGTTCGTCCCAAGCTCGGACTAATTTCTCAGCATCGCCCTCGACCGAAATATCTATGTCAGTGTTCTCAACTCCCATCAGAATATCTCGAACAGTTCCGCCGACTAAATACGCGCGCATTCCCATTGATTCGGCTTTTGCTCCCAGGCGTTTTAAGAGTGCGAGTGTTTTGTCCGGGAAAGAATCCTGCATTAAGTGCGCAATATTCTCACGCCACATGAAATCCGATTTTTTATCCTGAGAATTTTTCCGCGCAAATTGTCCCGACCTGTACAACGCCCGAAGCAAATCTGCACGCGTCAAAGTTCCAGCGAGTTTCCCGTTCTCAAGCACAGGCATTTTCTCAAATCCGTACATTGCGACGATCCTGTGAGCCTCGTCAATAGATGCGTCTGAGTCAAGCGTGATAACTCCGCGCGTCATGAAATCGCTAATCCTGGCTTTATCAAGTCCGTGTAAGTGTGCTCTGTCTAAATCCGTTCGAGTCATCATTCCAAGAACTTCACCGTCAGAATTTGCAACCGGCAGAGATTTCAGCCTGAAACGCAGCATAGTTCTGTAAGCTTCGTCGACTTTTGAATCCGGATCTACGGCAATAACCGGCGAGTCCATAATATCCGAGACTTTTAACATAGGCGGTATTTCCTGATACAGACGCGCTTCGATTTCGTCGAGTAATTCAACCGGATCACGCTCAGTCACTGTCGCACTGCCTGCCTGTAAATGTCCGCTGCCGCCGTATGGTTCGAGAAATTTCTTCACGTTCAGAACGTCCGGAGCACTTCGAGCAATTATATTTATTTTTTTGCCGCCGTTATTTACGACAATAATCGTAACGTGTGCTGCACAGTAATCTTTTAATTTCTGCACGAACAGTGACAAGCCCTGAACATATTCTTCGGTTTCCATGAAGCTCAGAAAGACTTTTGCGCCGTTGATATAACTTTCACGAGCATTTTCTGCCAAAGCGTCCAAAATATGGCGGTCTTCGGACGAAATCGCGCTCTCAACCCGTAATAATACCTGCGATAAATCCGCGCCGAGCTGCTTGAGATATTCCAGTGCTGCAATGTCTCGTTCAGTCGTGCTGTCATAAGTCAAAGCTCCGGTGTCATCGTAAATTCCCAGAGCAAATAACGTAGCTTCTTCGGGAGTAATCGCTTTCTTTTCCTGTAATAAATGCTCGAAAATCATCGTGACTGCTGCTCCAACTGGTTCGCAAACAATTTCTTCGGCTGGCAAATCGTCGAGTGTTGGCGGATGGTGATCGTAAACGTGAATCGCGACTTTATCCGGGCGGTCTGCGAGTGCTGAGAAAATTCCGATTCGTTGTCGTGAGCGTGCGTCAACTACGACCATCAAGTCTACATCATCGAGTTTGACTTTCTTTGGCTTCGTGATGTTCCAAAGATGACCGTTTCGCGTCATGTAATCTTTGACTTTTCTATCCATTGAGCCCGGCGGACAAATCACAGCATCGGGATATAATTTGCTGATTGCGACCATGCTTGCGAGTGAATCGAAATCCGTGTTCAAGTGACTGGTTATCAAATACATATTAATCGCTCCTTTCCAATATATACAATATAATATCCAAATATAATTTTAGCTGAGTATTAGAATTTTTTGCAGGAGAGTTTTCATGAAAGGTGTAATGATTCAGGGTACATGCTCAAATTCCGGGAAAAGTTTTCTTGTGACGGGATTGTGCAGGATATTCTCGGATTTAGGCGTGAGAATTTGCCCGTTCAAGTCTCAGAACATGTCGAATAATTCAGTTATGATAGATTCAGGTCTGGAGATCAGCACGGCTCAATATGAACAAGCTTTGGCTGCGAGATTAACGCCCGAAGTTTACATGAACCCGATTTTGCTGAAACCCAGGAATAATTCAACGTCCGAGATATTTTTGAACGGCAGGAAATTCGCAATCGAATCCGGCAGAAATTATTTTCGCGACTTTACGCAGAATTTGGGAATAAATGCGATTCGTTCAGCTCTGAATATTATCGCGAGTAATTTTGACGCAATCATAATCGAGGGCGCAGGAAGTCCGGCGGAAGTAAATCTCAACGCGTTCGAGATCGTGAACATGAGAATTGCGCGTGAAGCTGATGTTCCTGTATTATTAATCGCTGACGTTGACAGGGGCGGATCGTTAGCTTCGGTCATTGGCACGCTGGAATTGCTGGGAAAAGATCGCGAGCGTGTGAAGGGGATTATTTTCAACAAGTTTCGCGGTGAAATCGACTTATTCAGATCGGCTGTAGATTGGACGGAGAATTATACGGGCGTGAAAGTTCTCGGCGTGATCCCGTATGACATGAACATAAATCTTGAGTCCGAAGATTCGCTAAGTGACTTGCCTGGTGATTGTGATTGCGAAAATGATCGTGAAAGCGTTTATAATTCAATCGCGAATTTGCTGCGTGAGAATCTTGATGTAGAATTTCTCGCGCAGTTTGTGAAATAATATTTTGCTATTTAGCTATTTGGGAGGAAAGTTTTTGTATCAGGATTTTTACGACATAATTGTAATCGGTGGAGGTCATGCCGGCTGTGAGGCTGCAATTTCCGCGTCGAGAATTGGCTGTCGGGTATTGATGCTGAATCTGAACGTTGATAACACAGCTCTGATGCCATGCAATCCATCAATCGGCGGTCCAGCAAAAGGTCATTTAGTACGGGAAGTCAGCGCGTTGGGCGGTGAACAGGCGAATGCTGCGGATAATTCTACACTGATGATTCGCTGGCTGAACACTTCCAAAGGTGCGGCAGTTCGTGCGTTGCGAGCGCAGTGTGATCCGATTCAGTACAGCACATATTACCGGAAAATTTTGACCAGCTTGAAAAATCTGGATATACATCAGGACGAGGCAATCGAAATTTTAACTCAGGATAATCACGTAACAGGAATAATCACTCGTCACGGATCGAAATATAATTGCAAAGCTGTTGTCTTGTGCGGAGGTGTGTATATTTCAGGCAGAGTTTTTGTCGGGGACGTTTCGTTCAAATCGGGACCGATGGGTCAGAATAATTCCGAGAAACTCCTGAACTCTATAACTAATCTTGGCATTCAGACCGGCAGAATGAGAACGGATACTACACCGAGACTAAATATTAACACGATAGATTTTTCGCTCGCAGAAGCTCAACGTTCAGAGAATGAGCCGTTATGCTTTGACATATTCGGTGAGGGGAAAGTTTACAGGTCGGATTACGCGTGCTGGTTTTCACGGACGACTGAGAAAACTTACGAGATTCTAGCGCAAAATATCAAGCGATCGCCGCTCGTTACCGGAGACGTAATTTCGCATGGACCCCGATATTGCCCTTCGATTGAGGATAAATTTCTGAGATTTCCGGATCACATAACGCACCCGATTGTCTTTGAGCCGGTGTCGAATAACACAAATGAAGTTTACGTTCAGAATTTCTCGACGAGCCTGCCTTATGACGTTCAGGTTGAAATGGTGAAATCGCTGCCCGGTTGTGAGAACGCGAAAATTATCAAGCCGGGTTACGGGATTGAGTACGCGTATTTGATCCCGAATCAACTCAAGCACAATCTCGAAAACAAGAATATTTCAGGATTTTTCTGCGCCGGTCAGGTCAACGGGACTTCTGGCTATGAAGAAGCTGCTGCTCAAGGATTGCTCGCAGGAATTAACGCTGCATTATTCGTGCAGGAGAAAGAGCCGCTGATTTTGGGAAGATCCGAAGCGTATTTGGGCGTGTTGGTTGACGATTTGACGACGAAAAGCACAGATGAACCGTACAGAATGCTGACAAGCCGCTGCGAACACAGATTGTTAATGCGTTGGGATAATCCTGCTCACAGATTGAGTAATTACGGGCGAAAAGTTGGTTTGATTGATGACGAGAAATTTGCGATTCTTGAACGAAAATTTGAGCGTGAAAATTCTGAGATTGCGAGATTGCACAACACGCGAATAATCCCAAGTGACGAGAACAAAGCTTTGTGTGAGAAATTCGGCTCTGAAATTCTGAGTGAGTCCATGACTTGTGCGGAATTTTTGCGACACAGAGGCGTTACGTATGAATTGATCCGTGCGATATTGAATTTGAATCTGGATCATGATTCAGAACTGGAACCTGACGAGAGATTTCACGTTGAGACTGAGCTGCGATACTCGGGTTATCTTGAGCGTGAATCGAAAATTGCTGAACGAATGCAGAATCTTGACGGCGCGAAAATTCCGGATAATTTCGATTATGATTCAGTAAAAGGCATGCGTGCGGAGTGTAGGGAGAAGCTGAAGTTTTTCAGACCTGATTCACTCGGACACGCATTGAGAATTTCCGGAGTTACGCCGACTGATGTTCAGTTAATTTCCGTTATAATTGCGCGTGACTCACGGAAGAATTTGAAGAATTTAGCCTAATTTTGCGAGTTCCTGCCACAAAGATTTTTGCTGCGAGTTAATATGACGGGGGATTTCGATTCTAATCTGGATATACATATCGCCGAAACCTCCGTCACGATTCGGCAGACCTTTCCCACGAAGGCGCAATTTCTGACCGTCTTGAAAACCTGGCGGCATTTTCACCGTTACATTTCCGTCGAGCGTATCCGTCTGAATATCTTTGCCCAAAACCGCGTCCCACGGAGCAACTTTCAATTCGCGCGTTAAATCAAATTTGTTCGTAATCGTGAATATATTATGTTTCGCAATGTGAATGTTCACGTAAATATCGCCGCCATTTTCGGATTTGCCGGGTAATTTTATCTGCGAGCCGTCTGTTATGCCCTTGGGAAGTCGCACGTTAATTTCGCGTTCACCGGTTTTTGATCTCAAGCGCAAGTTACGAGAGCCGCCTTTGAAAACGTCCTCGAGTGTGAGCGTGAGATTTACTTCTGAGTCTTGGCGCATTGGTCTGTGAGAATCGTAATAGCCAGTCTGATTGAACAGGTCATTCAGATTTCCGAAGCCCGAACTTCTCGCACCAGACATTCCGCCGAAAATCGTTCTGAAGAAATCGCTGAAGCCTCCGACATCTCCTTCGAATGTGAAGCTTTGACCGTTCATATTTCCCCAACCCGGCGGCGGTGTGAAATCCTGACCTGATTGCCAATTCATTCCGAGTGTATCGTATTTCTGTTTTTTATCCGGATCTTTCAGGACTTCATAGGCTTCGTTAATCTCTTTGTATTTTTCTTCGGCGTTGGCTTCTTTCGAGACATCCGGGTGAAATTGTTTCGCTAATTTCCTGTAAGCTTTGCGAATTTCGTCTGGTTTTGCATCTCGCGACACTCCAAGAATTTTATAATAATCTTTATATTGCACTGACATGTTATCATCTCTTTCTGAATTATATCTGATTATATTTAACCAATCAATTTTCGTCGCAAGTTTATCACCACACGCGCACATCGTCAACAAAAAAATGACGGGCTGTTACACCCGCCACAAGATTGCTATCACGAATTATAATTTACCGTCTAGATTTCCTGAGTAAGAACAACAGTGCCAGTAATCCACTCATCGCGAAATTATTGCAGCCACCGCCACCGCCGGATTTGCTCATGGAATTTCCGCCGCTGCTTCCGTCATTAGTTCTGTCTCCAGAACCGTCATGACTGCCGCCGCCAGAATTTGCAACATCGAGTTTTTTCTGAAGCATGAACATTGTGCCAGCGATTCTTGTATCTGAATCAATTCCGTCAGGGACAATCAGCAGCTTGTTATTCGCCGTGGAATTTACGAGTTGAGTTTTGTTTGACGCGATATTTGCGAGATAAGCCGTGAATCGAATTACAGCTCCACCCGGGTTATCTTCGTTATCAGTGTCAATCGAGAGTGAGTTTGCTGCGAAAGCGTCCTGAAGTGAAACAGCGTTCGAGCCAATCACAGGAACATAAACAGAATTATCCGTTTTGAATGCGACTCTCAGAACGTCCTGAAGATTTTCAGCGTTGAGATTTTCAGGCGAGTATTTCGTGCCCAACAAGTTCTGCAATTCTTCGCGCGTGTAAATCCAGGAATATTCGACCGGCAACACATCACCTTTGCTGCGTCCGTTGATCATAATATCAATGCCGTCTTTTGCCGCAACGAATTTTTCAGAATCCGAGTAATCTACAACGTCAGAATTTGCTTCGACCGCGAAATCTACATCGTCGCCGATATTCTCGACCTGAGTTACGAGTGTTGCTGCACCAGGGTACGTCTCCTGAAACGCCGTTTGGAAACTCGCAGCCTGAACCAGATCAAGCGTTGAAGATTTTGCCGCAGAATTTCCAATCGCTACACTTGAATACGTGCTTGATGCGTTAAAATCGCCGATTTCTTCGAGATACTTGCTGCTAATATTCGAGTAACGTCCCTGAGATGCTGCCTCTGTGATTTTGATTCGCCGTGTGTCAACACGATCGCCAGCCGGAGTTGCCGCCGTAGCTGTAATTTCCGTGTAACCGCCGGGTTCCTGTGTTGTCAAGTTCATAGCAACAATCGTGTTATCGTCATAAATTCTCACGAAGTAATCATCATAAGTCCAAGTCACGTTCATGTCTCGCGAGATTACATTTCCGCCAGCGTCAAGTCCATACACAACCAAACTCGCAGTCTGACCAACGCGCCGCAAAGTTACAGGAAGTCCGCTGATCTTTATCGCCGTGATGAGATTTGTGTTCTTCACCTCTTCTTCTTCCGGGGAACTGATGCCGTTCGATAACTGGCGTGAACCTGCGTCCCAGTTGTAGCTTGCCGGGCGGGAATTTCCGAGAGCGTCCGTGTATTGCGTGATATTTTTCGCCCTGAATTGTTCTTTTGCTGCGTCATTCTGAACGAATCCCAGAGCAACGTTCGAAACTCCGTCACCGTAATTCAAGTGCAGCGCGTAAAGTGTCTCTGTATCATTTGCTCCGATTTTGATCGTAGGGCTTGTGTCACGCACGATTTCCTCGCCACTGTACTCGAAGAAATACGTAACGTCATATCCTGTAATTTCGTCTTTCGCATAATTTCCGATTACGAACGATGTATTTTTCCAGTTGACCGTACTTGCTGAGCCACTCGTCAAAACTCCGATGTTAGTCAAAATATTATAGCCGCGGCTTCTGATGCGTTTGCCCTGTTCGACAAAAACGTCTTTGCCTGAACGTTCAGGGGCTTCGTTGCCAACAAGCAAATTTCCGAACATCTCAGTCTCGTTCTCTCGTGTAACATAAAGCGCACCGCCTCTGCCAGCTCCGCAATTATTCCCAACGAACGTGTTCACCAGGAGTGCCGCTGAAGTCGTAGCGTCACCCGGGTCCGACAGGTCATCAAGATACAATGCTCCACCATCACCGCCAAGCGTAGTATTCTTGTAGAACGTGGAATTTACGACAACGATTTTTGCAGCAGCCAAGTACGCAGCACCGCCATTCATAGCCGAATCACTCTGGTTCTCGTAGAAATAGCAGCGTGTAATCGTGACAGAATTTCCGTCGATTCGTAACGCACCACCCTGAGCTTGAGCGCGATTATTCAGGAAAATGCTGTCTGTGATCGTGAAATTATGCTGAGGATTCGAGTTGTCAAGATAAATTGCTCCACCGCTGCCGATGCCTGTCTCACTTGCGATATTATTCTTGAAAACTGATTTCGTGATTGAACTTGTACCATCAAGGCCAGTGTGAATAGCGCCACCGTCACTGATTGCTGAATTGTTCGTAAGTGTAGAACTTGTTATAGAAACGCTGCCGTCTGCGAAAATTGCTCCTCCACGCGCGTCATCACCTGCTGCAATATTGTTCGTGAAAGTAGAATTTGTGAATGTAGCTTTCTTAGACGTGTAAACTGCACCACCGCCGCCTTCATTTGAACTGTTATTGTCAAACGATACGTTTTCAAGCGTGATATTTGCATCCGTGTAGATTGCTCCACCGCGAGATTCTGCTACGTTACCAGTGAAAATTGGCAAGTAACTCGACGTGTTGCCGCTGATAGTTCCAAGCGCGTAAATCGCTCCACCGTACGACTCGGATTTGTTGCCCTCGAAAATTATATTGCCGTTCAACGTGAGGTCTCCGTTCGTGTAAATTGCACCGCCGTATCTTGAAGACGAGTTTCCCGCAAAATTCGGAGTACCTGTGATTGAAACATCGCCAGAAGCGTAAATTGCTCCACCACCGCTTCGAGTTGCAGTTCCTGTCGCATCGTTCGAGACAAATTCTCCGCCACTGATATTAACATCAGAATCCGAGTAAACTACGCCGCCTGATGAAGCTGAATTCTTGTCAGCTTTTGAGCCGCCGAAAGTTCCGCCCGAAATATCTATGTTCGACAATCCGTAAAATACACCGCCTTTTGCTGAATCAGCTGTATTCCTCGTGAAAGTTCCGCCCGAAACGCCAATTTCTCCCGCAGCAAAAATAACTCCGCCGCCGGAACCAGAATCATTATTGCCCGTGCTCTCATTGCTGTCGAAAGTTCCGCCCGAAACATCAACGTCACCAGACGCGTAAATTACTGCGCCGTTCAATGCTGAGTTCTTGTCAGTATTCGAGCCTCCGAAAGTTCCGCCCTCTATATCAACGCCGCTAGCTGAGAACGCAACTCCGCCATAATTCGCAGTCTCCTTTGTGAAAGTTCCGCCCGTGATTTTCAGATTTGGTTTCGCTGAACTGTTCGCGTAAATCACTCCGCCGAAATTCGTCGCTCCACACTGAGAAAAATCTCCGCTCGAAATCGTCACAAGTCCGTTCGAGTAAATAGCGCCACCTGACCCCGATGTGCATTCCGAAAAACTTCCGCCTTCGATATTAACTGCTCCGTCCGCGTAAATTGCGCCGCCTGATTCAGACGTGTTGAAACTCACGAAATTTCCGCTTGATACGTTCACAGTCTTGGTTGAATATACAGCTCCTCCGCGAGCATTACTGCCAGTTCCGGTGAAATTCGCGCCACTAACCGTCACATTGACCTGAGAATACACCGCGCCACCATCGGCACTCGCATTATTGCCATTGAACGTGTAATTGCTGCCAAATTCCAGAGACCCCGTTGCCGAGTAATATATCGCACCACCGCTGCCATTTGTCGCAGTATTCGTCGTGAATTTGTTATCAGTCCCGACGAGCCTGACAATCCCTGAACTGTAAATCGCGCCTCCATCGCCTGAAGCTGTGTTTATGCTAAACGTAACTGAATCTGCAAATGTAAGTGTACTCGCGTTATAAATCCCTCCGCCTGAACCGTTAGCTTTGTTCGTGTCGAAGTTTGCTGTCCCGGAAAACGTCAAATTTCCAGAACTGTAAATCGCGCCGCCGTCATTGCCAGAAGCCTCGTTTTTCGAAAAAGTTATCGCCTCAGAGAATGTCAGAGTCCCAGCGTTGTAAATTGCTCCACCTGATTCAGAAGCCGAGTTATTCGTGAACGTGTTGCTGCCGTTGAGCATGAGTGATGTCCCGGAACCAAGATAAAGCGCACCGCCGTTATCTGCGTGATTGTTGTTGAAAGTCACGCCTTCGATAGCCAGATTTCCGCCGTTATATCTAATCCCTCCGCCAGTGCCGCCTCCGTCCAAAGTAACGCCGCTGTTGACAGTGAGTGTTCCGGAATTATTCACGACAAAATGCCGATCTGAGCCGTTAGCCTTAGTGAAAGTTCCCGAATCGAGCGCGAGCTGCATCATGATCATGTTTACTTCTTTGCTGGTGTCGACGTAAGTATTAACTGTCTCATCGCCTGAAACGTCCTCTGACAAAATCTTGTAATGAATCGTGAACGCTCCGAGATCGCAGGGAATGTTCAACGCACTTGGAACATTGATATTTGCACCTGCAACCGTCAGAGAAAATTCGCTGTCAATCTCAGGCTCTTCGTCAAAAGATATTCCGTTGTAGAAATCCTCAACGTATGCTTTAATATCCGAACTTGTCAATCTCGTTCCAGAATACGATGGCAATTCCAACGCACTTGCACTCGAAACAATCAGCAAAACAAAAGCCAGTGCGAGAAATAATATTTTTCTCATGTTATGCTCCTTTTCTGCGCAAGACATACAACGCAAGACCCAAAACCAACACGTAGCTCAAGCCGGAATTTGCGACACAACCACTGCTGCCGCCATTGCCGCCGCCTGTGTAAACAACTTCGTCCTCGTAATCGTCGTCTCTCCATGAACCGCGATTGTTATTATCTTCAGGAGCAAGATTCTCATCGACGGGCTGGAAATTCGCCGGTGCTACGTAGAATGTCAAGTTCCATTCGTCGTCAGCTTTGCCATCACGAACGATCATGAACTTGTTGCTGCGATTAGTTCCGGAATCTTCAACAAGTCTGATCGTAGGTTTTCCCTGAGTTGCCGTGCCGTCCATTAACATTATGATAAAGCTGATTGTGATTACGTGCCTGTCTTCGTCCATGAATATTTTAATCTGGTCTTTGTAATCATCAAGTGAAAGTTCCTCGCGCAAATTGCAGTATCTTCGCGTATTATCAACATTGACCGTGCTGAGCAATCCGACGCTGAAATTCTGCAGGAACAAGCTCACAAGATCATCGTCACCTTCGCCGTTCTTGTACCATGACCAGAGCATGTCATTGACCCATGTTCCCGTATTCCTGTAGCCAAACGGAATGTTAAACGTAACAAGCAGCGGAACCATAGCTTCATAATCATCGCCGCGCAAATTCGACGGAATAGCTTTCTTGAGCGTGAATGCTCGGATTATCTCGTCGTAGTTCAGCTCGTTGCCGGAAATATCGCCCTGAGCTATAAAATTCCCCGGTGTCGTTTGAGTTCTGATTGTCTTGAGTACACCAGCGTTATCATTTCTTACAGCATCAGCTACTTTAGTCAAAAAATTCGTGTCAATCGGTCTGTGAATGAATGCCGTAAGCCTGTTAAACGGAACTGGACCAGACTCATCGTTGTACAAATCGCCATCGACTGTATTCATGATCACGCCGCTAACGTTGCGATAATTCACCGTCAAGCCCAATCCGCCGTTGCCTTTCGGATCGACGCAATCAAGCCACATAACCGTGTTAATACGCTCGGGAGATAAATCAAACGCTGTCTCGTAAACCGTCGCAAGTCCCGGAGCAATATGACTTCGCTGATCCAGTATAAACGGCTGCGTTAATTCTTTGTATGTTGACTCAGTTGTAGGCGTAATGTCAAAATACCATTTCGAGGCCGCTAAATACGATTTTTTCCCAGAGCTGTTGTACGTGTCATATCTCGCACCAGTTCTGTTTATAATTCGCGTCGTGAGCGTGTACTGATTCGCACTTTCTGAACCGTCAATCGTTCTCAGGGGCGTAAACACCCACTGAGTATCGCTGCCTTTAGTAGCCTGATCAAACTTGCCGACGATTTTCTCAGCCTCACCGCCACTCTCAACGTTACGAACTGCCCACGTGAATTTATTTGTGCCGACGATTTCCTGAGTTACGTTATCGCGCAAAATTGTCCGGAATCTTAATGGCTCAAGAGTATCTGCTTCGTGTCCGTAGACATATGCCAGGATTAACGGGATCTCCTGAGTCTGCGAATCTCTCAACGGGTTGCCTTCTTCACTGGGTGATTGCTGGAACTTTATATTGCCTATGTAGCTGCCGTAATTCCAAGCTGTGTAGCCATTAAACGTGAACTCGAACGTTCTGCCGGTCATGCCGTTCAAAACGGGTGTTTCAGTGGAAATATCATTTTTGATTATCGCGAAATCACGATTATCCCGCCATTCCACATTCACTTCGGGTGTAACTGGTTCTCCGGCATCAGTCGGTGGTGCGTAGAAAGTTATTGCTAACTTGTTCTGTTCTTCTTTAGTGCGTTCGTTTTTCGAGATTGCCAGGAAAATTTTCTCGACCTGCAAATCCGAATTCTCGCCCTTGCCGCCTGAAACGTACAATCTGCGGACGTTAGCGCGATTTATCAAATCTCCGGAAATCACCATCGGGTTGAAAGTCGATGAGCCGCCGCTATCTTCGAAAACGTTATCTCCGGCTGTTCTTGAACCTCGCGTTACCATCCATTGAGTGTTTAGGCCGCCAGTCTTGTATACGTTCTGAAACTCGTATAGAGCCTCAGCTGTGCCAAAACTCAACGCCACAAAAATTGCAAGCATAATCATTACACTTGCAGCCCTGTTAAAAAACTTCAACTTCAATACCTCCTAAAAATTTTTTTCGCATGATCTATATTATCTCGCACGTGAACTTCTGCGCGGTGATCTCGTTCTGCGTTCCGGTCTCTCCGGTCTATCTGATCTTTCTGATCTATCCGAAGGCGATCTGCTCTCAGAATTTGCTCGTCGTGAAGACCTTGCGCGTCGTGATTCGCGTTCCGGCTGAACTTGGGCTTGAGATTCCGGATTCGTAATTTCAAATTCTTCCTCACGATTCAATTCCTCGTCCGTGAGAATCTTTGCGGGTTTCGGCTCTTGTTTTTGCTTGAACGGTTTCCATAGCGAATTTGCAACTATCAGCGACAAATATTCACCAGGATTTTCCGTCAATTCCCGAGAGAAACAATCCAGAATTTTCTTCGCGTAATCGGCGTATTTCTTCGCATTCTCGGACGTTTCGAGCTTCTGGTTCAGAACTTGCGCAAGTTCGTTCAGAGCAATCACTGCCAGAGAATTTGCCGAGGGAATCGCGACATCAATCGCAGACTTGTATCTCAGGAAAACGTTCTGTTCATTCGCATACGTCGCGAAAAGCCCGCCGGATTTCTCGTCCCAGAATTTTTCGAGCAAATTATCCGCCAAATTCTGCGCGTACTTGAGCCAGTCGTTCAACTGCTTCTCACCTGCTCCAGCTGAGTTCGAGGCTTTGTACAGTTCCATAACGCCCCAGAGCAACGCCGCATGATCCTGAGCGAGCGCATCTACGCCAGATTTTCCCAAACGCCAGCGCCTGTGCCAGATATTCGCCTTCGAGTCATATAATACCTTCTGCAAAAACAGCGCCGTTCGTTCAGCCATCGCTCGCCAATCCGGATTCTCAAACGCAACTGAAGCTCTCGCCAACGCGCCGATCATTAAGCCGTTCCAATCCATCAGAACTTGATCGTCATACATCGGAGCTGGTCGCCTGTCACGCGCATCAAGCAATAATTTCCGGCAAGCTGACAATCTCACGCCGACTTCCGCACCTTTGATATTATGCCGCCGTGCAAGTTCCGTCACAGTTGAAGCCTCGTATAAAATATTATAACTTAACTGAGAGCCAGCAACTTCATTGCCAAAATTTCCGCTG
Source organism: uncultured Synergistales bacterium (assembly GCA_905233725.1). Lineage (GTDB taxonomy): Bacteria > Synergistota > Synergistia > Synergistales > Aminobacteriaceae > JAFUXM01. The sequence goes on along the minus strand of CAJOEM010000001.1, from coordinate 33,140 downwards.
GGTAAGACTGCATACGCCGCGCAGAATAATCCAACGTCACCTTCAGGCAAAACAGCTTTGATCTCGTCCTCTGTCCAAAGATAATAGCGCCCCTCGCCTTCAATCGTGTCAGCATCAATCGCGCTCCTGAAGCCCTGTGAATGCGAATCCGAATCACAAAAATCCCGCGTAACTGCAAAAACTATGTCTTCCGCCAATAACTTGTAAAAGGCATTTTGCTTTAACTCCTGAGCCAACGCAGCCGTAAATAACATCATAGCCTGATCACTCAGAAATTTCTCGAAATGCGGCACAAGCCATCGTTCATCAGTCGAGTATCTCGAAAAACCTCCGCCCAAATGATCATGAATGCCACCGCGCCACATTCTACGCAGCGTTATGTCAATCATCGTGAAAGCATCGTAACGCTCCTGACCCGTCGAATGAAACCACGAGTCTTTATTCTCGTCAGCATATTTCAGCAGAAAAAGCAATTTCACATAATCCGGAAATTTCGGCGCAATCCCAAAACCGCCCCATCGAACATCGAAATTCTTGCGCAAATTCTCGAACGCTTCACGAGCAGAAAATCTCTTGATCTTCGTGCCGACTTTTGAACCCGAGATATTTTTCACACGCTCGGAAATCATTGTCGATAATTCTTTCGCAGCTCGGTCAATATCATCGTGTTGCATTAACCAGAGCCATTTCACTCTTGGAATAATATCCGTTATGCCGGGCATCTGTCCAGCGGTTCGTTTCGGCAGCCAAGTAGTCGAGAAAAACGGCAATCCCTCAGGTGTCAAGAATATGCTCAACGGGTGACCTGCGCTTCCATTCTGTAATTTGCAAACTTCCATGAATAGCGCGTCTAAATCCGGGCGTTCTGAAGCGTCAATTTTCACCGGAACACACGCGTCGTTCATTAATTGCGCAACTTCCTGATCACGAAAGCAGTCTCGCTCCATGACGTGACACCAATGCGACGACGAATAGCCAATCGACAGGAACACCGGCTTATCCTCACGTTTTGCGACTTCGAAAGCTTCCTGACACCACGGATACCAGCCGACAGGATTATTCACGTGCTGCAACAAATGCGGGCTGATCGAACCTGCTAAATGATTTACAGGCACGATAACCTGACGAGATTTTGCTACACTGTTTTCTTCCGAATATTCTCCGTATGCTGCGAGCGGGCTGGTTTCGCTTATTAGATTGCTGGCGAAATTATTTACAGGCATGTTTATGCGTTCTCGTCCTGAGCAATTTTCACGAGTTCACTCAGATTATTCACACATTTCCAGGCTCCGAGCTTCTTGAAATCCTGCGCGTCAAAATTCCCCAGCGTGATCCCAATGCCGCGAACGTCTGCAGCAGTCGCAGTGAGAATATCAACGTCAGAATCTCCGATGTAAACCGCCTCATCAGGATTTATGCTGAAATGTTCGAGAATCTCGTTAATCATAGCCGGATTAGGCTTGTACGGCAAATGTCCCCACGGTTCTTCAGCTCCGACGATAACGTCAAAATATTTCGCAATCCCACTGTGAACCATGGCACGGCTCGGAAATTCTCGATTTGATGCAACCGCGCGAATGATTCCCATTTCGTGCAATTTCTTCATTGTCGGGACTGTGTCGTAAAACGGGCGAATCAGCTTTTTCTCAATTTCAACGCTGTTTTCCCTGTAAAGCCTGACCCATTCCGGACGATATTCACCGAGCAAACCCTCGCAAAAAACCGGAATCGGTGTCGCGATATATTCCATGACTTTATCGTGATCGACTTCGGGCAATCCTTCGTGGCGCGCAACGGAATTGAAGCCTTCCATGATTGCGTAACTCGAGTCTACGATTGTCATGTCGTGGTCGAAAATCATTATCTTAATCAAATCTACAAATCCCCTCTATTCTGTTTCGAATAATACTCGAATAATATATTTTTGCACTCGTTACAACGTTTTGCAAGATATTATTTCCGCAAATTATTGCCCATGTTGCGCAACATATTCGAGCGATTCTGAGTCAGACTTGTATTTTCCTGATTCTGCGACCAGTATTGCTGAGCCTTCGTCGTCAATCTGCCAACCCAATCAATGCCCATCATGTCAAGCACAATCGTAACTCCCAAAACCGCCCACAGAAACACCGCCAAAAATGCTACCAACCTGAAACTCGTTCGCAAAATCGAATCTGTCGCACGTTCGAGTTGCTGAACCTGGTTCTCAAGTTTTTTACGCTCATCACGTGACAAGCCTTTCTCAGAGCGTTTGAGCTGGAAAATCTGCCACAGCGTCGCACCGCCTCGTGCCCACTGATACAAGCCGAACAGGAATATCGTCAACGCAATGAATACGAATATCGTTATCAAATCAAACACACTCCTTTATGATTAAAATTCGTGATTCAAAATAATAAAACAATATCTGATATTATACGGGAAAAATTGCAGGTGGTGTAGATTATGGGAAAAGCAAAAATATTAACAATCGCTGGACTTGGAACTGGCAATCCTGAACTCGTGAGTTTTGCAGCTGTGAATTCGGCGAAAAGATCGGATTTGGTCTTGCTGCCGAGAGCTAATCCTGAGAAAAGCGGCGTTGCTGAGAAAATAATTCTTGCGCATGTTCCGGAGCTGAAATATCACACGCTAACGTTCCCGATGATTCTGGACATTTCCGAACGAAACTCGCTGATCAAGTCTCAACTCGAGAATTTGCGCCATGAATTGCAAGTTGCGAGTGAAATTTTCTTTGCTGTGATTGGCGATTCAAGTCTGTACTCGACCGGAAAATATTTGTGCGAAAGTTTGCGGGATTTGAATCTGGATTTCGAATTAAGATTAATTCCTGGGATTTCGGCTCATTCAGTTGCGGCTGCGTGTGCGAGAAAATTCTTGGCTGCTGGTGACGAGATCTTGGCAATTATTCCGGGGACTGCTGAAGTTTCAAAAATTGCGCGTGTTCTGGAAAATTCGGATTGTGTTGCGATTTACAAACCGACGGCTCTGGGAAACATTCGCGAGATAATCAATCCGGAACTCTGGGAAATTTCGCGAGTAGATTACGCTGGATTGCCGAACGAGAAAATTTTTCACGGGGAAGCTGCTCTGGAAAATATTCACGCATACTTGTCGATCTTGCTATTGTCAAAAATGTCGAAAAAATTTGTAAAATGTCTGGATTAATATCTGGTGAGTTGCGATTGACTCTTGACGTAATATTCGGGAGTATTGCCGGTGAGTTAATCATGCGTTCAGGGATTTCCGAGAGAATTTTGCGATTCATGTCAAGATTTCTGCGCGTGAATCCGGTTGCAGCTCTCGCGATTTCGCTTAGTGCTGGCTCATCCAGGACCGGTGCCGGAATAATTGCGTCTGCTCTTGAGAAAAATATTATTTCCGAACGTGATGCGATTTGGTCGGTGTTAATGCTGCCGTTCCCGTCATATCTGAAGCGATGGTTCTCGACATTTGCGCTGTCTGTCAGCATTGCTGGATTAGCCGGTGGAATTTTCGCGGTGTTCTTGTTATTGCGGAGTGCTGCGAGATTTTTCGTTGCATTTATATTTTTGAGAAGCGGGGATTTTTCGAGTTCCGGAGATTTTGCGAATCTGCCAGGATCACAAAACAGGAATTTCGCGAGATTTTGCAAGTACGTGTTCAAGAATCTTGTTTTCTGCTGGATATTCTTCGCTCTGACTTACGCATTAATCCCGTTCATGAATGATTGGCTCGAAGAATTTGTCGGGGGATTTTCAGGAAGCATGATTCCGATTTCGGCTTGGGCGATTGCTGCTGGGTCGATTGCTCACGTGACGACGGCGTTGGCATTGGCTGGAGGAAGTCTTGAGCGCGGAGATTTGAGCGTCAGTCAGGCCGTATTCATGTTGATATTGGGCAGTGCGTTGGGAACTGTGACGAGAATTTTGCGACAGAATGCCGGCTATTACTTTGGAATGTTCGAACGAAAACTTGCTGCGAAAATGCTAATCATGAATCTCTTGACGATTTTGCCATTCATAATTTGCAGCGTAATAATTTCGGGATTATTCTTGCTCTTGTGAAAATTTGTGCTATAATTCCGCGTTTGAAAAATATTTTGCGAAAGAAGGACATGTTTTTTTTACATGACAAGTTTATTGGAGACAGCGTTTGCGTTATTTGCCGGATTGATTATGACGCGAGTGTTCAAGATTCTGGGCTTCAAATTCCCGGACGTTACGGCGTTTTTGATAGCAGGTGTGTGTGTTGGACCGTATGTGTTGGGAAAATATAATCTGGGATTTTCTACGCCTGAGGATTTAGCGAACGTTGGTATTTTGTCGAATATTGCGTTGGGCTTCATTGCGTTTGACATTGGCAACGAGTTCAGCATTGGCAGATTGAAAACTATGGGAAAAGCTGCTACATTCATCGGAATTTTTCAGGCTGTGATAACGACGCTGCTTGTAGATTTAGTACTTGTGAGTTTGAGCCTGTATTTGGGTTCGGATATTTTGCCGTTGCCAGTTGCGATAACTTTGGGAGCGATTGCTGCTGCGACCGCACCTGCTGCGACTTTGATGGTTGTTCGACAGTTCAAGGCGAAAGGACCTGTTACGGATCTGTTATTGCCGATAGTTGCGTTGGACGATGCTGCCGGACTTGTGATATTTGCGGTGTCGATTGGATTGGCTCAGGCTTTAATCGGCGGCAGCGTGAATGTTATCTCGATTATAATTAACCCGTTGCTGGAAATAATTTGCTCACTCGCACTGGGAGCTTTCATGGGATTCGTATTAACTGAGATTGAGAAATTATTCTTTTCGAACACGAACAGACTCTCAATGACGATCGCGTTTATCCTGATGACGATCGCGTTATCAAGTCAGAAATTCGAGCTTGGCAGCGTAAAAATCGGATTCTCAGCATTACTTGTGTGCATGATGCTTGGAACGACGTTCTGCAATTTGAGCGAATACTCACATGATATTATGAAACGTTCTGAGAAATGGTCCGCGCCGTTGTATGCAGTATTTTTCGTGTTATCCGGAGCGCGCTTGGAGCTGAGCGTGTTCCAGTATGTGCCGATTGTGATAATTGGAGCAGTTTATATTATCACGCGATGTCTGGGCAAATATATCGGAGCGTTATGGAGCAGCAGCATCATGAATTGCAGCTCGAACGTGAAGAAATATTTGGGCATAACGTTATTTCCCCAAGCAGGCGTTGCGTTAGGAATGGTTGTTAATTCGCAAGTTTTGGGTTCTGAGATGGCTGGATTGATTCGCAACATAATCCTGTTCAGCGTGTTGATCTACGAGTTAGTCGGACCAATGTTGACGAGAATTTCGCTGACCAAAGCCGGAGAAATCGAACCAGCATTACCCGAACACGTTCACAGAGCACGCTTCAAGAAAGTTGCGTAATGTGTTAGAAATATAACTTGAGGTGTTACGTTGTGTGCTATAGCTTTTGATCTAAAGATTGACGTTTTGAAGCGGGAATACGGCGATCTGTACGATCAAGCTTATGACGAAATCAAGAAAGAATTGCAGAACGTTGGCTTTGAATGGACTCAGGGCAGCGTTTAAATCTGCCAGGGACAGGAAAATAACTTAGCGACAGTTTACAGGGCGATCAACAAGTTATCTAATATAAACTGGTTCAAGAAAAGCGTTTGTGATATTCGAGCGTTCAAGCTTGAAGATTGGTCGGATTTCACGGAAATAGTCAAGGGGTAATCACGCCCCTTTTTTCATGTCTGCGAGCTCCTGTGATATAATGCGCGAAAATATTCGCAACAGGGGAGAGTGTTTAATCGTGAGAAAGAGAGTTCTGGCTGTAATTATGGTAGTGTTCGTGCTGACGGCTTGTAGCTATTCGGTCGTGGGGGACGCTCATGCAGCAAGCTCCGAAAGTGTGAGAGAATATGTATCAACTCGCAAGCAACGGTTAAGAGCCAGGAAGAAAAAGGCAATTCTTGAATCTCTTGAACTTGAATCTGAAGACGTTCGCGAAAAAACTGAGACAGAAAATTCCCGCACGCAAAAACCACTGCAAGATACACAAGATACTCACAAAAAACCGGAGATAAATACACCCAGCAAAATCTATCAGGAAAAAGGCTCATCTAACAGGCTGATAATTCGTGGATACTAGATTATTTTGGGGAGACGCTTTCGAGCTCTTGAGACAAATTTTCCCAGATTGAGTATTGCGCTTCGAGTTGAGATTCCAGCTTGTTACGTTCGATCATCAAGTTTTTAATACGCTCAGAATTTGCAAGAATTTCCGGATTGCACAAGTCTGAATCTATAGCTTGCTTTCGGGCTTCAAGTTCTGAGATTAGCTGCTCGGTTTGGGAGATTTTTTTCCTGAGTTCTCGCTTGAGTTTGAGCTGTTCATCACGTTGTTGTTTGTCGAGTTGGGGCTTTTGCTTTGGGTTTTGAATTTGCAATTTTGCAGCCAGAGTTTCCTCACGTTTCTCCAGAAAATACGAGTAATTCCCCGGGTAATCGTACAAGTTTCCGTCACGAATTTCCAGCACACGTTCAGCCAGCGTATCCAAGAAATGCCGGTCATGCGACACGATTAGCAGCGTTCCCTGATATTTCAGCAACGCCCGTTCAACAATTTCGCGCGTATTCTGGTCAAGATGATTCGTAGGTTCGTCCAAAATCAGAAAGTTCGTCTCGGTCAGCATTAACTTGTATAGTGCGAGCCTGGCTTTTTCACCGCCGGATAGAACAGAAACCTGTTTGTGAATATCCTCACCTGAGAATAAAAAAGCTCCGAGTAAATTCCTGCGTTCGATGTCATTGAGCTTTGAAGATACGGCTCTGGCTTCTTCCCAGATTGTGCGAGTGTATGTAATATTATTCGCGCTTTCTTGTGAAAAATACGCGAAGTTCACGTTATGTCCGAGTTTCAGATTTCCAGATGTTGCAGATTCGTTTGAGCTGATAATCCGCAGCAGCGTAGATTTCCCGGCACCGTTTACGCCGACTAAAGCGACACGTTCGCCACGATTGAGTGTGAAGCTTATATCATGAAAGACTTGCAACGCTCCGTAATTTTTAGACATATCCGTGACTTTCAAAACTTCCCAGCCGCTTGGCTCTGATTCTGGAATTGCGATTTTCACGGACTTGGGATTTTGTGAGAGTTCGATTTTCTCGAGGCGTTCGATTTTTTCAAGCTGTTTGATTCGGCTCTGGACTTGTGCAGCTTTCGTAGCTTTATATCTGAAGCGATTCACGAATGACTCGATTTTCTGGATTTTGCTCTGTTGCTGAGTGAATAATTTCTCAAGTTGTTCGCGTCTTTGCTGGCGGATTTCCAGATATTGATCGTATTCGTACGGATAGAAAATTATCTTGCCATTCTCGATTTCGGCGATATTTGAAGCTATGTTCTCGAGGAATCTCTGGTCGTGTGAAACTGCAACAACCGCGCCTTTGTGAGTTCTGAGCCAGCCTTCGAGCCATTCCATGCTTTCTGTGTCGAGATGATTCGTGGGTTCGTCGAGCAATAACACATCGTGTGAAGCAATCAACAGCGCAGCAATCGCGATTCGCATCTTCCAGCCACCGGAAAATTCCGCGCAATTCTTGAGTTCGTCTCCCTTAGCAAATCCCAAACCGTGCAGAATTTTCATTGCCATTGCCTCGAAAGCAAATCCTCCGAGATTCTCGAAACGTCGCTCTAATCTGGAATGTTCAGATAATAATTCCGAGACTGATTCTGGAGATTGTGTTTCAAGTCTGGCTTCGAGTTCGCGTAATTTTTTCTCAACTGAGTCGATCCCGGCACGATTTTTAAGCAGCGACATTAACGGTATCGCTTCGAGCTCGATCAGGTCCTGTGGCAAATAGCCGATTGATAGATTCTTCGAGCGTTCGATTGTCCCGTCATCGAAATCAATTTTCCCGACGAGTACGCGCAATAACGTTGTCTTCCCGGAACCGTTTGCTCCAACAATGCCGATTCGTGCGTTATCTTGAATCTGCAAACTTGCGTCGTTGAAAATAATTTTGTTATTAAAATGCAACTTCAAATTTTTAACGTCAATCATTATTTAATACTAGCACAAAACGCAATTCCTACAATTTTTTCATTCACTTGCCACAACATGTAAACAGGAATTTCTGCAGAATCAAAAGAACCCGCCGTAATGACGAGTTCATTGTTGTCTGATTTATTAAGTGTAAATTATGTGCGCGATTATGATTTGGTGGGCCTGCCTGGACTCGAACCAGGAACCTTCCGGTTATGAGCCGGTGGCTCTGACCACTTGAGCTACAAGCCCGCACAAGTTGGAATTTTACTCGAACAGAATATTTTCGTCAAGTTGTCCGTGTTGAAAAATTTGCTGCAACTTAGTTTTGGGGTATAATTTTGCGAAAAGAATAATTTTTTACACGAGGTGAATTATTAGAAAATGCCAATCTCAGTTCCAGACGCTTATGAAATTTGCAGGCCGTTCCTCGAACTTTACGCTGACGGTGAGCCTCACGATTTCAGCGCAAAATATCTCGAGGAAAATGTCGCGGAAAAATTGGGTATCGCTCTCTCGGAATTGACGACAACTGACAAGAACTATTTCAAGCAAAACATCAAGACCGCACGAACACTCCTGAAAAAACGCGGATTACTCTACAGCCCAAAATTCCCAGAATACGCACTGAACGACGACGGCAAAAACGCTCTCGAAAATGTGGAAGTTTTCGACGAGGATTATTTCGAAGCGATTGATGAATCTGGCGATGATGTTTCGGAAATTCTTGACGGTATCTCAGAAGAAGCTGAAGAATCTGACGACGGGATCGTAATTGATGACCCAGAATTTGTCGATACAGAAAGCGTTGATGTGCCGATTGAAAACGACGAACTCGTGAACGAAAATTCCACGCAAGAATCCGAAGCTAAACCTGGAGCAAAATCTGAATCCGACAGCACACTTGTCCCGGTCGAAAACACTCTGCCGAAAGTCTCATTTGAAAATCTCGACGCAGCAATCGAACGCATGAACAACGATTTAGCCGAGAAAATTCTGAGTACACTCGCAAATCTCGATCAAGAATCATTCGAACGTTTGGTCATAGACTTGCTCTCGAAAATGGGCTATCGTGCGTTCAGAAATGCGCGCTACACAAACGAAATCTCCGGAGATAATCTGATTCACGGCGTAATTCTCGAGGACCGCGCCGGTTTAACTCCGATTTACATTCAGGCTCGGAAGCATTCACCAGATGCTACAGTCGGCAGAGCTGAACTTCAGAAATTCTCGCGTGTGCTTTCAAATCGTGGCGGCAAAGGTCTGTTCGCAACTACAGCAGAATTTTCCGAAGAAGCCGAAGATTACGCCGAAGATGAACACTTGATGCTAATTGACGGCTCGAAATTATCGCAGCTAATGATTGCAAAAGATTTCTGCGTCAGTGTCGAGAAAGTCGTTCAGATAAAATCCATCGACAAAGAAAGCTTTAACGAGTACGTGTAATTCATGAAAATATTTCTTGTGAGCATGGGTTGTGCGAAAAATTCCGTTGACAGCGAGTACTTAAGCGGCACACTCATCGCTCACGGTCACGAAGTTGTCGCAGAACTTGACTCCGAAGCATCTGAACACGCAGACGTTGCGATAATCAACACTTGCGGTTTTATACAGGACGCTGTGAAAGAGAATATCGACGCAATACTCGATCTTGAAGAACTCAAGAATCACGGGCTTGTGAAAAAATTAATCGTTGCTGGCTGTCTGGTTAACCGCTACGAATCAGAATTGCGAAAAGAATTGCCCAGCGTTGATTTATTCGTGCGTTCCGAAGAATGGGAGCGTGTAATAAATTTCCTGAACGGGACGCATAATCATAATATGCAAAACTGCGAACGTTCGGTTATAGCTCTCAACAAAAATTTCTGGACGCGTTACTTGAAAATCAGCGAGGGTTGCAACACGTTATGCTCTTACTGTGCGATACCGTTGATTCGTGGAAGATTGCGAAGTGTGCCGATTGAGAAAATAATTTCCGAGGCGAAGATTCTCTGTGCAGCTGGTGCGCGTGAGTTGTGTCTGGTTGGGCAGGATTTGACGGTTTACGGGCAGGATTTTTCGGACGGGACGAACTTGCAGGGATTAATCCGCGAATTGCAGCGAGAGATTCCGGATGATACTTGGCTGCGATTGTTTTACCTGCACCCGAAGCGCGTTGACGAGAGATTTGTAGATTTCGTTATGAGTTGCGAGAAAGTTCTGCATTATCTAGACGTGCCGATTCAGCATATCGATCCGGAAATTTTGTCACTCATGAATCGCCCGTGCGAACCCGGACACATCGAGAGAATCTTCAGGTATATTCGTGAATGCGACGAAAAATTTGCGCTGAGAACTACGATTATGACAGGCTTCAATGGTGAAACGGACGAGAAATTTGATCGGCTTCTGGATTTTCTGGAGGAAATACGCTTTGATTTTGCCGGGACATTTGCGTATTCACCTGAAGAAGGCACTCTTGCAGCAAAACTCCGCAAACCTGCGCGTGTTGGGAAAAAAGTTGCGAATTTCCGTGCGAATAAGCTATCCGAATTGCAATCACGAATTTCTCACGAACGCAGCGAATTATTCTTGAATCACGAATTGCGAGTTCTGGTTGAAGATATTGATCGCGAGTCCGGCGAAGTTTGGGGCAGGACTTTCCGAGATGCTCCGGAGATTGACGGCATGACGTGTGCTTCGAGTGCTTCGGGTAATATTTCTAAACTCAAGCCTGGCGATTTCGTGAACGTGAAAATTCTTGACTGTGAAGCTGGCGATTTATTCGGCGAAATCCTGTGACACGAATCATGAATCAAAAAGACCCGGATACGCTCCGAGTCTCTCACATGTAAAAACTATTGCTTGTGTTCCTGTGCTTCTCTAGCGTCGGCTTTGGCTTCTGCCTCGACCTCTGTTGAGTACGTCCAACGCCCCATAGAACTCGCGCTGTGATGCTCTTTGAACTTCGGCACAAAATCCTGGCGCTTGCGACCGAAACAAATGTCCATCTGCTCATAGAACGCAACGTTCTCAAGACTTACGAGTCTCTGTTCGATTGCTTCAGACGTTGGCATATAACGTATTGTCCCGCCGTAAGCATTCATGACCGTAACGCCACTGATACCGGCTTCAAGCAAAAGCACCGCTGCAGAACCGATTTCTTTTCCAAAGCTGACGTCATATGCTGAAGTTGAGCCGCTGCGAACGATATGGCTCGGGACTATTTCGCGAATCTCAGGAATTTCGAAAACGCCCGGAACGTACATTCCTGAAGTCTTCATGAACTGCTTAATCTCCGGATCGTCCCTCATCATTGACTCGATTTTGTCGCGAACATACGCACCAGCTCCGCCAAGTCTCACGTGGCCAAACGCGTCTTTCTTGTTCGAGCTAGAGAATAATTCACCGTCCGCACCTCTGACACCTTCAGCTACAACGATTGTATACGTGCCTGAATGAACGTCAGAATTCAAAATCCTGCGAATATAATAATGCTTCAAGTGAGCGTAAACTGCATCGAAATCAACAGGAACTTCCGGGATCAAAATGCAATCCGCGTCCGCAGCAATTCCGCCTCTGAATGCCGTGTGTCCAGCGTATCTTCCGAAAACTTCGATTATCATGATTCGATTATGCGTAGTTCCTGTAGTCTTCAAATCGTCAACAATCGTAGCAATCTTGTTAATCGCAGAATCTCCACCGACTGAATAAGTCTGAAGATCAATGTCCATAGTTTTGGGAGCGTGTACGCAAGGGATCCCGTGTTCGGCCAAGTCTACAACGACGCTGCCTGTATCATCACCGCCGGAAATTAACAAGCCGTCAAGATTGAATTTTCGCAAACCCATCATGATACGATCATATTTGTCCGGGTCAGAAATTTTCGAGATTTTCACGCGGCTGTGACCTGCATCGCTGCCTGCAAATGACGAGTTGACATGATCCGTGCGTTCCTCATCAAGTCCGACAAGCTCTTTGAACTCGACGAGATTATAAAGTCCAGCATAGCCGTTCGGAATAATATACGTTTTCATTCCGCGCATGAGAGCAGTTTTCGCAGCACCACGCACAACAGCATTCAATCCGCCGCAATCTCCGCCCGAAGTTATGATTCCGATATTCTTAATCTTGTTAGAAATTCCCACAACAAAAACCTCCTGAAATAATTTTTTATTCTTTAAATCCACACAAAGCGGTAAACGGACTCTCCACTTATGCGACAAACTCCAGTGAGAACCAAAAGTATTATACTACGAAGATATTATATACTATTTAATCGCTTTAATCGCTTTAATCGCTATAGAGTATGCATATTAGTGTAGGATTTCCTGAGATTTGCTCTTGAATTTTCCGAGAATTTTCAGAGCCTGCATGGGTGTCGTGTTATCAAGATCAAGATTCGAAATTTCCTCGATTATGCCGTCAGCTTCAGGTGAGAATAACGAGATTTGCCGCCTGAGAGCATTCTGTGGCAACGGCTCAGACAAGGGAATTTTTTGCAAACCGTCACGCTCGAAAATTTCCAGCAATTCAAACGCGCGTTTCAAGACCGGATTTGGCAAACCTGCTAATCTTGCAACTTCGATCCCGTAAGATCTATCTGCTGCGCCGGCTACGACCTGATGCAGGAATAATATCCCATCTTTGGCCTCAGAAACTGCCATGCTGAAATTTTTCACACCATCGAGATTTTTCTCAAGCCTCGTGAGTTCATGATAATGCGTCGCAAATAATACTCGCGCTTTCGAGTTCGCCTGCAAATATTCCAGAACTGCCCAGGCTATGCTCATGCCGTCCCAAGTCGCCGTACCTCGCCCAACTTCGTCAAGAATTATCAAGCTGCGATCTGTTGCATTATTCAAGATATTCGCGGTCTCGAGCATTTCGATCATGAACGTGCTGTTGCCGTGAACAAGATCGTCACGTGCGCCGATGCGTGTGAAAATCCTGTCTATAATTCCGATCCTCGCACTCTCAGCAGGAACCCACAAGCCAGCCTGAGACATTATCGCAATTAACGCAGTCATTCGCAGCCAAGTCGATTTCCCAGCCATGTTCGGTCCAGTCAGAATTATCACACGGGATTTTTCATCGAGTTTCGCATCATTCGGAACAAATACTGAGTCTCGCATTTCGGCTTCGATTACTGGATGTCTTGCGGATTTTATCGCGATTACTTCGGAGTTGTCGATTTCCGGACAGACATAATTTCTCTCACGCGCTATTATTGCTGCAGAACAAGCGCAATCAAGAATCCCAAGCAATTTCCCAGTCAGCTGCAAATTCGTGCTGTCCTGAATCACTCGCGACAAAATTTCCTGGTATAAATCTTTCTCAATCCGTGAAATTTCCGATTCGCTGTTTTCCATTTTGAGCTGAAAATTCTGCAATTCAGGCGTTACGTAGCGTTTCGCATTCACGAGTGTCTGACGCTGCTGAAAATTCTGCGGAGTTTTCACGAGGCCGGTCTTGCCGATTTCAAGATAATAGCCAAACGCACGATTATAGCCAACTTTCAATTTCGGTGTTTCGGAAGAGGCGCGCATTTTCTCGAGATAATTTTCCAGCCAAGCCGAGCCTTTAAGCGCAAAATTCCGCCAGTTATCCAGCTCCGAGTTAAATCCCTCACGAATCAGCTCGCCAGTTCCCAGAATTTTTGGCAAATTATCACGCAGCGCTCTCCCAAGATATTCGCTCAAATCACTCAAGTCCGGCAACGTTCGCAAAATCTCAGAAATCGAATCACGCGAATCATGAAACGCCAGCGATTTCAAATCCGGAATTATTCTCAGAGTGTCACGAATCACTCCCAAATCCGACGGGTTGCCAGTTCCCAGAGCCAATCTTGATAACGCGCGTTCAACGTCACGAGTTCCAGCCAACAAATCCGCAAGTTCTGAACATTTCTCACGTTCGTCGAATAATATCTTAATCGAATCTTGCCTGCGTTTAATCGCCTTCACATCAATCAGCGGTCGCAGAAGCCAATTTCTGAGAGTTCGTCGCCCCATCGGAGTTCTGCACTTATCAAGCGATTCAAAAAGCGAAATGCTATCACTGGAAATTTTCGCTTCAGGAATTATCTCGAGATTTTTCTGCGCGGACGTGTCAAGAATCATGCATTCAGTCGATTTTAGCGGCGCAATCTTCAGCACGTTATTCAGCGAACTGAACTGTGTTGCCGAAAGATATTCCAGCACAGCCCACGCACAGCCTACACACGCGTCATTCTCGCTAATCCCGAACGATTCAAGATTCCTGGCATTAAGCGCTCTCTTGAGTTTTGACGCAGCATTCTGGATCTTAAAATTTTCTGAGCTGACTTCACGTAACGCGTAATTATTCTCGCTCAGGAACTCCGGAAATTTTCGCACACTCGCAGGCACAAGAATTTCCCCGGGTGAAAACGCAGCAATCAACGCAGCAGCTTCACGTTCAGAAACAGTCCCGGCTTCAAGTCTGCCCGTATCAACAGATAATAATGCTACAGCAACATGATTTTTCAGCGGCAATATCGCAGCCAGGTGTCCGGAATTATCGTCATTCTCTTCGGGTACGTAAGTTCCGGGGGTAACTATTCGAACAATTTTGCGCTTAACGATTTTAGAATCTCCAGTTTGCTCCAACTGCTCACAAATTGCGACTCTGTAGCCGGCTTTGAGCAATCGTCCCAAATATTGATTCAGCGCATGATGCGGAATGCCTGCCATCGGGATTTTTTTCTCAGAATCTCGTGCGGTCAAAGCAATTTCCAAAACCGAAGCTGCAATTCGTGCGTCCTCGAAAAACATCTCGTAGAAATCGCCCATTCTGAAAAACAAAATCGCGTCGGGATACTCGGCTTTGAATTTGCGATATTGTTCGAGCCACGGAGTTATTTTCACGTCATCTGGAATAATCATTTTCTCACCAGCAATCATCTTGCGAGATACTCATCAATGCGTGAAGAATTTTGCCGTCAATATCCGGAATATAATTTCTCAGGCTTGCGATTAATTCGCGAACTTTCTGACGTTGCGTGTGACCTGCGAAAGGACACGGGCTCGAAATAATCGGCAGCTCCAATCTTTTCACCTCGTCGATAATTGCGTTCTCACTCGCAAGAACCAGCGGACGAATCACCGTAACATTTGTTCGTGACATCAGAGCAAGCGGCTTGAAACTTTTTGCTCGACCAGTATATAAAATATTCATGACGAACGTCTCAATCGCGTCATCAATCGTGTGGCCGAGTGCGAGTTTATTAAAATTATGCTCACTTGCGAAAGAGCTAATAATTCCGCGGCGCATATTCGCACAGAACGAACACGGCGAACGTTCATCACGCAGCTTGATTATCTCGATTATGGGCTGAGAAATAATTTCCAGAGCAATATTTTTCGAGGCGCAATATTCACGCAGCGGCTCAAGATTCATTCCTGTTAATCCAACCGTTACGGCAGCAACTTCAAATTTCACCGGCGAACGTTTTGTCAACTCATGCAGCGCGTGCAATAGCAAGAAGCTGTCTTTGCCACCAGACAGCCCAACTAAAACCCGATCATTCTCCGAAATCATATTCCATTGCGAAATTGCGTGACCGATTTTTTTCCGCAGCGAGCGATTTATGTGTTCATGTTTCGTATTCATGCTGCAATTATAATGCAAAAATCATTTATCTAGCACCTCAATTATCCTGTCTGCGATTGCTCTCATCCCTATATCGCCCGGATGCTTTGCGACACCGTTATGTTCAACAATGTGTTCATTACCGTCGTCATCGTAAACTATCATGTTTAATCCGCAGTAGTAACGCTTGTTGTCAATTATGCCATTGAGCGAAACATATTCAGCTTTTGTCTTGTTCACAGCATTGATTTTCAGCTCATTGCGATTTCCCCTGCTCCAGAAATCACCAACTACCAATATTCTGGCATTCGGAGCTTTCGTTTTCACGTATTCGATTAAAGACACGTAATCTTCCTCGTAGGTCGCTAAGTCTGACGCGTTTTCCGCGAGCTGTATCGTTACCAGATTCAAACGTTGACTCAGGTATGGATCCAAGAAATCCAGAGTTTCGTCACGATCATGTCCCTGAACTTCCCACACGCTAAAATTGAACGCTTTCGCCATAACTTCGGCATTACTAATCTTCAAGTGAGAGACAACTAAGTGAAAGTAATCGTGTTTTGCGTCTGACGCAGCCATGCCGATTTCATTCCACCAAAAACTGCTCTTGCCATGCAGCGTAATGCTGTTCCCGATAGCCAAGTAATTATAGCCACTTTCGAGCCACTGAACATTTCCAGTAGATATGTGCCTCAACTTTGCACTGAGTTTGGCAACAGAAGCTTGTAAGTCTCGGATATTAGCATTCTGATTGAGTTCATGTCGAACGAACCTGTAACTTATGAACACGCCCAGCATAAACACAAAGCACGTAAGAAGCCAAATTAAGCGTCTCTGGTCTCTGGTCTCTGGTCTCTGGTCTCTGGTCTCTGGTCTCTGGTCTCTGGTCTCTGGTAATATTATGAATTATGTTGCTCATATCTCAAAAGTCAACCTCATTTCTCGTGATTTTCGTCTCGCGTTAAAATAAAAAAAGAACCCCGAACGGTTAATCCGGGATTCTCGAAATTCGTTTTCTAATACATGATCTATAGCCGAAATTCTGGCTCTAATACATGCCGTCCATTCCGCCCATTCCACCGGGCATTGCTGGAGCAGCTTCTTTCTTCTCAGGTTTGTCAGCGACGATGCCTTCAGTTGTGAGTACCATTGCTGCGATTGAGCCTGCGTTCTGTAATGCTGAGCGTGTAACTTTCACCGGGTCAATGATTCCGGCTGCTACCATGTCAGTATACTCACCGGTTGCGGCGTTAAGTCCATGTCCTGGCTTCTCACTTCTCACGCGCTCAACAACTACGTCACCCTGATAGCCTGCGTTCTCAGCGATCAAATACAACGGGGCTTTCAACGCGTCAAGAACGATTCTTGCGCCGGTTCTGACATCACCGCTCAATTTCTCGACGAACGGCTCAAGAGCAACTGCGCAATTCAAAGCTGCAACTCCACCGCCTGCTACGATGCCTTCCTCGACTGCTGCGCGTGTAGCGTTAAGTGCGTCCTCGATGCGATGCTTGAGTTCTTTCTGTTCAGTTTCTGTTGCTGAGCCAACCTGAATAACCGCAACTCCGCCGACCAATTTCGCAAGTCTCTCGTGTAATTTCTCTTTGTCGTAATCTGACGTAGAGTCCTCGATTTCTTTCTTAATCTGGGCAGCGCGTTTTCTGATTTCCTCGGAATTGCCCGCGCCCTGAGTAATCGTAGTATCTTCTTTCGTGATTCTGACTTTCTTCGCACGACCGAGCATATTCAACTCAGCATTCTCGAACTTCAAGCCGACTTCTTCACTGATGACTGTGCCGCCCGTGACGATTGCGATGTCCTGAAGCATTGCTTTGCGTCTGTCGCCGAATCCAGGAGCTTTCACTGCTGCAACCTGCATAACTCCGCGCAGCTTATTCACAACCAGCGTTGCAAGAGCCTCGCCTTCAATATCTTCAGCAATGATTACCAACGGCTTGCCCGTCTGCACGACTTTCTCGAGAACAGGCAGCAGGTCTTTAATATTGCTGATCTTCGCGTCATGAATCAGGATATATGCGTCATCGAAATTAGCTTCCATGCGTTCACTGTCAGTTACCATGTAGGGGCTGATATAGCCTTTGTCAAACTGAAGTCCCTCGACCATTTCAAGCGTAGTTCCGACGGTCTGGCTGTCTTCGATCGTGATAACGCCTTCCTCGCCGACTTTTTCCATTGCTTCGGAGATTAACTTGCCAACTGCTGAGTCATTCGCTGAAATCGACGCAACCTGAGCGATCTTCTCTTTCTCTTTGACCGGTGTTGACTGCTTCTTGAGTTCATTCACAACAAAGTCAATAGCTTTCTCGATTCCCTGGCGCATTAACATTCCGTTAGCACCTGCTGCAACGTTCTTCATGCCCTCACGAATAATTGCGCGTGAGAAAATTGTTGCTGTTGTTGTTCCGTCGCCTGCGATGTCATTCGTCTTTGATGCAACTTCCTTCAGAAGCTGTGCGCCCGCATTCTCGAACGGATCTTCAAGTTCGATCTCTTTGGCAATCGTAACGCCGTCATTCGTTATTGTCGGTGAACCGTATTTTTTCTCAAGAACAACATTGCGTCCTTTGGGTCCAAGTGTAACTCCTACTGTATCCGCAACTTTATCGATTCCACGGAGCATTGCTCTACGTGCTTCCTCGTTAAATGAAAGAATTTTCGCCATAATAATTTACTCTCCTTAGATATTTTCCAGATATTTTTCCAAAATTTGCTTAGCCGATTAGCCTTCGATTATCGCAAGAACGTCACGCTCGCTGAAAATCACGAGATCTTCATCATCGATTTTTACTTCTGTGCCCGCGTACTTGCTGAATATGATCTTGTTTCCGACTTTGACTTCAACGGGCAATTTCTGTCCGTTATCAAGAACTTTTCCTGAGCCGACTGCAATAACTTCGCCCTCAGTTGGTTTCTCTTTCGCTGTGTCCGGTAAAACGATTCCGCCTCTGGTTTTCTCTTCACGAGTGATTACTTTCACGACGATTCTGTCGCCAAGTGGTTTAAGTTTCATAACTGATATACACCCTTTCAAAAATATTTTCTCTTCACTGGCACTCAAATTTAGCGAGTGCTAATCAATCAACGCGAGAGATATTAAACCCACTTCCCGAAAAACGCAATAGTCAAAATTACGTACTCTTGAATTTTTATCGCAACAATTCGAGTATAATAGCTGCAAAAAATTATTCAGGGAGAAATCTGTCATGATTACTATTCAGGATAACGCAGAAAAAATCCGCGAGAGAATCGCTCTTGCAAAATCACGCGCAAATCGCAAAGATAATATTGCATTCGTTGGGGTCAGCAAAACTCACACGCCTCAGGAAATGCACGAAGCCGAAAATTTCATCGATGCATTCGGTGAGAACAAAGTCCAGGAAGCCGAATCTAAACGCGAAATCTACGGCGCATCAAAAATTCCGTGGCGATTAATCGGGCATCTGCAAGCTAACAAAGCTCGTAAAGCAATCGAACTTTTCGACACGATTGACTCAGTTGATTCAGCCGAACTTGCTCAGCGCATAAATCGAATCTCCGGCGAGCTCGGGAAAAAAACGCGAATCTTAATCGAAGTCAACACTTCACTCGAAGCCAGCAAATCCGGCGTATCATTCGAGAACTTCGACTCACTCGCACAAAATATTCTCACGCTGGAAAATTTACAACTCGAGGGCTTAATGACAATAGCTCCGTTGACAAATGACGAGGCAAAAATCCGGACTGCGTTTGCAAATTTACGCGAACTTTCCGAACGCGCAAAAATTTCTACGGGGCTGGAACTTCCGGTACTATCAATGGGAATGAGCGATGACTTTGAACTGGCAATACTCGAAGGCAGCACGATGGTCAGAATTGGCACATTGCTTTTCGGCGCGAGAAATTACGCGAAATAATTATGCTGCAAGTAACAAATCTCAGGAAGTATTTTCACACTCAATCCGGGCTTGTGAAATCCGTCGATGATATTAGCTTCTCGATTAAACGCGGCGAAACTCTCGGATTAGTCGGCGAATCTGGCTGCGGAAAAACTACAACAGGGCGAACAATCATAAAGTTATACGAACCCGATTCAGGCAAAATAATTTTTCAGGGACACGACATAGCGAAATTATCTCAGAGCGAAATGCTGCCGTTCAGAAAAAAAATCCAGATGATATTCCAAGACCCTTACGCTTCACTGAATCCACGAATGACCGCTGGCGAAATAATCTGCGAACCGATGAAAATTCACAAAATCCCAAAGTCACAACACAAATCCCGGCTGGAAAATTTGCTGCAGCTCGTAGGCTTAAATCTTGAACACGCGTCACATTATCCGCACGAATTTTCAGGTGGTCAGCGTCAACGAATCGGAATTGCCCGGGCACTGGCTGTCGAACCGGAATTCATAATTTGCGACGAACCTGTATCAGCTCTGGATGTGTCAATTCAGGCTCAAATCGTGAACATGCTCGAAGATTTGCAGAAAAAACTCGGCTTGACATATTTATTCATCGCGCATGATTTATCCGTCGTGAAACACATAAGCGATCGCGTTGCAGTTATGTATCTCGGGAAAATTATCGAACTCGCAACAAGTCAGGAATTATACTCACAGCCAAAACATCCCTACACAAAATCCCTGCTCTCAGCCGTGCCGATCCCTGATCCGGATAAGTCCGACAAAAAATCACGAATAATTCTTCAGGGTGAAATCCCAAGTCCGATTAATCCGCCGTCAGGTTGCAAATTCCACACCCGCTGCCCGAACGCTAAGCCAGATTGCAAAAACTCAGAGCCGCTTCTCAGGCAAATCTCGCAAAATCATTTCTGTGCGTGTCATTTCGTGCTATAAATATACACAACACAATTCACAAAAAACGGAGGAAAATCTATGACCAGAAAAATTTTTTACGCGCTAATATTCGCAATATTAATCGCAAATGCAAGTTTTGCAGCATCAAATCGCGAACTCGTTTTCAATCTCGGAGCTGATCCGCGAACTATCGATCCAGTTCTGAATAACGCCATCGATGGCAGCCACGTTATCGCAAATATTTTCGAGGGACTTGTCAGGCTTGGTGTCGATAATGTTCCGGAACCTGCCTGCGCTGAGAGCTGGAATTTCTCCGACGACGGCATGACTTGGACGTTCAAATTACGCGAAAATCTCAAGTGGTCGGACGGCAAAGATTTAACGGCTCAGGATTTCAAATACGGCTTCACACGCATACTCGATCCAAACGTCGCTTCACCTTACGCTTACTACGCATATTTCATACGCAACGGCGAGGCTTTCTATAACGGCAAAGTTGACGCAGATTCTCTCGGTCTAAAAGCAATCGACGATCGCACACTCGTGATCGAACTTGAATTCAAGAACCCGTTAATGCTCGAATACTTAGCTTTCCCGATTTTCATGCCGGCACGTCAGGATATTATTCAGGAAAATTCCAGAGCCTGGGCTGCTCGTCCAGAAACTCTGCTCTCGAATGGCGCGTTCAAACTCGAAAACTGGAAACACGGCGACGGTGGAGAAATTACGCTCGCGAAAAACGATTTCTACTGGGAAGCTCCGAAAGTAAAACTCGATCGTGTGCGCATGGTTTTTATAAACGACGAGAACACCGCTCTTGCTGCATTCAAAGCTGGCAAAATTGATTACATGTCAAGCATTCCGTCACAAATGCTGCCTATGCTGCTGAAATCCGGAGAGGCAATTTCGCTGCCATCACTCGGGACTGCTTTCTGCGATTTTAATATTACACAAGCTCCATTTGATAATATAAACGTTCGAAAAGCTTTCACACTCGCAATCGACCGCAAAGCCATCGTCGAGAGAATTTTGCTCGGCGGTCAGAAACCAGCTGTAGGATTCGTGCCGTATAACGTACCAGGCTCAGATTTCGAAAACGATTTCAGAGGTGAGGCTGGAGAATTTCTGCCGGAAACTGCTGACGTAAACGCTGCTCGAAAATTATTGGCTGATGCTGGCTACCCGGATGGCAAAAATTTCCCGAAAGTCACGTACAAGTACAATTCAAACACCGGCAACAAAATGCTCGCGGAAGTTTTGCAGGCAATGTGGAAGCGCAATCTCGGCATCGAAGTCGAATTACACAACGAAGAATGGAAAGTTTTCATCGAGACACGCAATCGCAAGGATTACCAGATCGCACGTGACGCTTGGATTTTGGATTTCGTTGACGCAGCAAGTTTACTCGAATGCTTCACAAGCAACAGTCCGCAAAATAACACAGGCTATTCAAACCCAGATTTCGATTCGCTCATAACAGCAGCATCGTCCGAAATGAGCCACGAATTACGCACTCAGTATCTAATCGAAGCTGAGAAAATCCTGATGAACGATTTGCCCGTTCTGCCGATATATTTCTACAATTCAGCCGTCATGAAAAATCCTCGCGTCAAAAACATAATCCGAAATGTAACAGGAAATATTTATTTCAGACTTGCAGAGGTGGACTAGCCATGAAAAAACTCGCATTAATTCTCGCAGGAATATTTCTCACGAGCAACAGCGCATTCGCCAGCTTCACAAATTTCCCGGCATTCGGCATCTGCACGGCTACAAACGTCAGAATACGCGAAGACCCGGACACTTCAAATTCAACACGTGTAGTCGGGCGATTGGACGGCTCAGAACGTGTGATAATTCTCAGCCAAACTTCAATCGACGGCGAATCCTGGTACGAAATCGACATGTCACTGAAAAATTTCACGAACGATAGCGTAGATGATTCCGAGAAAGTCGAAACTGCCTGGGTATTCGGGAATTTCATCACGCCGCTTTACGACGACGAACGATTGCAGGAAAATATCATGAAATTATTGCTGCACCTGAACCAGAATCACGCAAACAATCCGAACGCGAAATTCAAATCCGGCTGGCTGACGAGTCTCAGAATCTCGAAAGGCGACATCATGGCGAAAGCTCTGAGAATTGGCGACTCGATAACAACACTCACGAATTTTCTCGGCAAACCTGACAGGCGCAATAACGAGAAATATATTTACCGCGCAGACGACAACACGAGCTTGAGTTTTACCATTCGCAACGGCAAAATCTCTGGCTTTAATCTTGAATCGCGAATCTAATTCTTACGCAAAATCTCCTTCGCACGATCCCAGAATTCATCAAGTTCAGCGAGCGAATAATCCGAGATAGACTTGCCCTCTTCAGCTGCGAATTTTTCCATCAGAGCGAATCTCGCCTTGAATTTTTCGCACACGCTCGACAACGCCGCGTCCGGATCAATTTTCAAGCGTCGCGCTAAATTCACCGTCATGAACAAAACATCGCCCAATTCATCGGACATGTGTTCGGGAATATTTTCCGCAACGGCAGCTTTCAACTCAGAAATTTCCTCGTCAAGTTTCGCGAACAATGGCGCAGAATCTTCACCTTCCCAATCGAAGCCAACGTGTGCAACTTTTCCCTGAATGCGATTTGCTTTGAGCAGCGGCGGCAATCCGTTTGGAATTCCGGATAAAATCGAAGTGTTCTCGTGTTTTGCGATTCGCTCCTGAGTCTTGATTTTCTCCCAGTTACGCAGGACTTCATCGCTGTCATTCGCACTGGCATCTCCGAAAACGTGTGGGTGACGGCGAATTAATTTGTCGCAAATTCCCCGGACTATGTCTTTCATGTCGAACAATCCCTGTTCACTCGCAAGCTGTGCAATGAATACAACCTGCAATAACAAATCGCCAGCTTCTTCCTGAACGTGCTGGAAATTTTTCGTCGCAACTGCGTCAGTAATCGCGTCCGCAAGTTCGTATGCTTCTTCTGTAATCGGCGTGCGCAAAGTTTCGAACGTCTGTTTCCTGTCCCAAGGGCAACCGTCCGGTGCGCGCAATCTCGCCATAATATTCACTATCTCGTCAAAATAATGCTGCAAAATTACAAGTTCCTTCCCTGAATAAATCTGGATAAATTACGTTTATGATAACACGTGCAGAAATTCTCGCGTATAATTCTAAGCAAACAAGAACGAAATATTTTTTTAAAGGATTGGTTTACGCAAATGAGCGATTACTTGACTGAATATGACAAAAACGCCGCAAAACCCAAAGAAGAAAAACGCGATTACTGGTGGACTGTCGAATTTAGCATCGTACCAGGAATTAACGGCTCTGAAGACGAAGAAAGATTATCAACCGTTGCAGCAATTTCCGGCGCACGTGGTTCAGAAATATTTTTCGAGGAAATACCCGGAACAAAAGGCAAATTATTTCTCAAAGCCGAGTACAACAGCTCAGTCGAAATTGACGAGTTAGCTTACATGCTCGACGAAATTCTGCACGAACCAGATTTCAGCAAAATCCAGCTCGCACGCTGCTACAAAACTTACAATCGCGCGTGGGACACTCAGCATATCGAAGCATTTCCACCGTTGAATATTGGCAAGTCTCTGGTCGTTATGGCACCGTGGCATGAAACAAAAGAAATTCAGGGCGACAGAATGCCGATTTATATTTTCCCGGCGAGCGCATTCGGCACAGGCTATCATGAAAGCACGCGAATCGCTCTGGAATTGCTCGAACCCGTCGTAAAATTCGGTGACGTTATCATCGACGTTGGAACTGGAACAGGAATATTATTCATCACGGCTCTGAAACTCGGAGCAGGTCACGCAATCGCACGCGACATTGACCCGTCAACACTCGACGAAGCACGGCGCAATATGGCTCTGAACGGCATCAGTCCGAACGTCTGTGATCTATCCGAGGGAGATTTGCTCAAAGGCGTTAAAGAAAAAACGAATATTCTCACGGCGAATATATTATTAATGCCGAATATCGCAATGCTGCCAGATGTTGCAGGAGTTCTCAAACCCAAAGGTTACGCAATATTCTCGGGAATGACGGTCGTAGAAAAAGCTACGTTTGTCTCGGTGCTAAATTCGTCCGGTCTGGAAATCGAGCGCGAGTTAAAATCCGGCGATTGGTGGGGCTGCAGAGCTGTTAGATCTTGGGGCTAGAATGATTCTTGAAAATCGCAATATTCTCGTGAAAGTTCTTGGCTGTCGTTCGAGTTTGTGTGAAGGGGAATTTATCGCTGGCAAACTTGCGTTGATGGGCGCGAATATCACGGACGATTTCAACGCTGAAAATTTATCGGCAGCAGTAATCGTTACATGCTCAGTTACGTCCGAGGCTGACAAGAAATGCCGGCAAATTATCCGACGTGCGCGCAGAATTTTGGGCGATGACGGCGTGTTGGCTGTGTGTGGCTGTTGGGCTGAGCGTGAAAATTTCGGGGATTTCGGGGATTTCGGGATTGATATTATCGCAGGCTCACGTGGGAAAATTTTCATTCCGAACGAAATTGCTGGAATGCTCTCGACAGGGAAACGTGAATTTCGTGACTTGCGCAAAGTCTCTCGGGAAAATTCCTGGGAAGAACTCGCGATTAATTATCCGGTTTTGCATTCGAGAGCGTTTGTGAAAATTCAGGACGGTTGCGATCATTTCTGCACGTACTGTATCATTCCGTTCTTGAGAGGCAAGCCAATCAGCCGCCCCGAGGAAAATATTTTGCGTGAAATCGAACGCCTAATCAGCAACGGTTGCCGTGAAATTATCCTGACGGGAATACACTTGGGTTTATACGGGCGCGATATTAACTCGTCACTTGCAAATCTAATCGCGAAAATCTCACGTGTGAAAAATCTTGCGCGTTTGAGACTTGGGTCTCTCGAACCGTTCTCACTCGACGAAAACTTGCTGCGAAAATTATCCGAGTGCGAAATCTTCTGCCCACACCTTCACCTGCCGTTACAGAGCGGCGACGATAAAATTCTCGAAGCAATGCGGCGCGGCTATAATTCCGGCGAATTTCTCAGAATATGCGAAAACGCACGGAAATTTCTCGGGGAAAATCTGCACATATCAAGCGACATTCTCGTGGGATTCCCTGGTGAAGACGATCGCGCATTCCAGAACACGCTGCAAATCATGAAATCCGCAAAATTCGGTCGTGTTCACGTGTTCCCATACTCGCCAAGAAACGGAACTCTCGCTGCAAAATTTCCCGGACAAATCGCTCCCGAGACAAAAAATTCCCGCACAAATCAGGCAATCGAACTTGGCAAAAATTTATTCACGGATTACGCGCGAAATTTTCTTGGCAGCGAAATCGAAGTTTTAGTCGAGAAATCCGGGGCAAATTACGCAATCGGTCACTCGCGGCATTACATCGAAGTCAGTATCCCGCAAAATCTCGAACGTAATCAGCTAATCACTCTCAGAGCGAAAACTTTCTCAGATGCAAGACTTGAAGCAGAATTTATCACACCTAACACACCTGACAATCGGAATTTACGCCGGGAATTTCAGGTTAAGAGCTGCGCACGTGAACACGAAAAATTCTCGTGCGGAAATTATTTGTGAGTACGAAAACTTTCTCAGATGCAAGACTTGAAGCAGAATTTATCACACCTAACACACCTGACAATCGGAATTTACGCCGGGAATTTCAGGCTAAGAGCTGCGCACGTGAACCCGAAAAATTCTCGTCGTGAAGCGGAAATTATTTGTGAGTACGAAAACTTTCTCAGATGCAAGACTTGAAGCAGAATTTATCACACCTAACACACCTGACAATCGGAATTGATGCCGGGAATTTCAGGCTAAGAGCTGCGTACGTGAACCCGAAAAATTCTCGTGCGGAAGTTATTTGCGCGTGCGAAAACTTTCTCGAATTGCGCGAAAACTGCGAGATATTCTTCAACGATTTCGTGGATTCTTGCGTGCTGTCTCTCTCAGAAAATCTACACAAACTCGAACGTGACAAATTTCTGCTCAGTGCGAAGACTTCGGGTTTTGACAGCGTGAAAGTTATTGACCCCGACGACGCGATAATTTCCAGTATTGCGTGTAAAACGGCGTTAGTATTCGACATCGGCAAAGCAAATTCCCGGGCAATCGTTGCGAAAGATAATCATGTTCACGAGAAAATATTATTCCCGGATTTAAGCGGCGATTCGTTCGACAGAATTTTTGCTGAATGGCTGCGTGAGAGATTCTTGTTGAGTTCGATTGACAGCTCAGTTTTACACGATGCCGAGAATCTCAAGATTGCTCTCTCAGAATCAGAACACGTAATTTACCGCCACGCTAAAATCTCACGCTATGATTTTGAACGCCTGATACGCTTCCAGATTCGAAAAATCCTTCACACACTCAGACGTTTGGAAAGCGAATATTCACCCGAGAAAATATTCTTCACCGGAAGTTCGTGCAAATTGCCAGTAATTCTCGAATCGGCAAAACAAATTCTCACGCAAACTCCAGAATTTCACGACAATCTCGCAGCAAAATCCGCTGCCTTGAAAATCCCGGAATTATTCACGAACTCAAGCCCGAATCCGAATCCAGATTCAAACACAAGCCAACGCGTCCGAAATCTGCGCCACGACCTGATCAGCCTCGAAGAAATTCTCACGCGCTCACAGAAAGACAAGCTATATAACATGTTCTCGAAAAACGAATCCGGAAATTCAGACACACTAACGATTCTCGAAAATCTCATGAACGAACTCAAAACTCTGAAAACTCATGCGTAAATTTCAAAACAGGATTTGACAAAACGAATTTTCCCGTATATAATTCCCCGCGAAATTGCAAAACATATTCGAATATTTAGACAATTCACAAGAATCTATTATTCGAGTGTGTGAAAATTTTACATTCAAATAAATAATCGTAGGTGTTTTTTTATGGCAGATTTAATCGAAGAAGGAACCGGCAGACGCAGGTCAGATAACGAGTTGCTCGACACAGCATTGCGCGATTTTTACAGCGCGGCGGATTACATGCATCTTGACGAGAAATTGGTCTCGATTCTCAGTTTTGCTGAACGCAGAATTGACGTTTCTGTTCCAGTTGAGATGGACGACGGCTCAGTTCAGGTTTTCAAAGGCTACAGAGTCCAACACTCCACAGCTCTCGGACCGTCAAAGGGCGGTATTCGTTACGCAATGGACGTTACTGGCGCAGAGTGTGAAGGTCTTGCAATGTTGATGACATGGAAATGTTCACTCGGCGGCATTCCTTACGGCGGCGGCAAAGGCGGAATCAAATGCGATTCAACAAAACTCTCAAAAAAAGAACGCGAACGCATGACCAGAACTTATGGCGCAAGAATCGCACCGATCGTTGGCAGATGGAGCGACGTTCCAGCACCGGATATGTACACGGGCGGTCAGGAAATGGTCTGGATTATGGACACGATTTGCAAAATGCTCGGACATTTCGAACCGGCAATCTTAACAGGTAAGCCGATCGGCTACTGGGGAGCGATTGGTCGTACTGAAGCAACCGGCCGTGGAGCAGCAACTTGCGGTCTCGAACTCATGAAGGCTCGCGGACTTGATCCATCGAAAATTACGGCAACAGTTCAGGGCTTCGGAAACGTCGGAAGTTACACGGCTCAGATTTTGCAGCAGGCTGGCGTGAAGATCGTCGCAATCAGTGACACAACCGGAACTTACTACAACCCGAACGGCATTAACATCGACAAAGCATTCGAGTACATGAACACAAACCCGGCTCAGCGTGGCGGAAAATTGCGCGGCTTCGAGAAAGAGAATTGCGAGAAAATTCCTGGTGATGAAATTATCGGATTAGACGCAGATTTCTTCTTCCCATGTGCGTTACAGGGCGTTCTCAACAAGGACTCAGCTCCGAAATTAAAAGCGAAATACGTTGTTGAAGGCGCGAACAGTCCCACAACTCCTGAAGCAGAAGAATATTTGACGGACAACGGCGTGATTTTAGTACCGGACTTTTTGGCGAACTCCGGCGGTGTTATCGGATCATATTTCGAGTGGGCGCAGAACTTGCAGGGTTGGTCCTGGACCGAGGAAGAGTACAACACAAGACTCGTTGACTTAATCAAGAACAATTTCTGCAAAGTTTGGAATTACGCCGAGGAAAACAAAGTCACAATGAGACGCTCAGCCTACGTGAACGCAATCAAGCGCGTTGCCGATGTCGTCGATATGAGAGGACTTTACCTGTAAATCATAAATCGCAAATCACGAAACACAAATCATAATTATAAATCACAAGAACAGCTCTCTGATTTTAAAAAATTGGGGGGCTGTTTTTGATTCTGGAATTATTTGCATTTCACGCGAAAAAAACTTATGTTATGATTACTTAAATATTTAATTTACATGAGAAGGAGTGTGGCGTAACTTGAAAAAAATATTTCTCGCAGTGTTGATATTAATATTATCACTCGCAAGTAAACCCGAAATTTTTGCGGCAGTGAATGCGAACGAAGATTTACCCGACAAGGCAACTCTCTCAGCGAATCGAATGCGATTTGATTCCAAAACCGGCGATTTTCTGGCGGATGGCAACGTCACGATTACTGCCGGCGAATTGAAAGTCTCAGCTCCAAGAGGCTCGGGAAACGTCGAACGCAGAGAAGTAAATTTTGACCAGGGAATCTCTGCTTCGGGCAAATGGCAGGGCGAAAAAATCAATTTCACAGCTGGCAAATTAGCTCTAACATTTAACGATGTCCCGACATGCAAATTTCAGAACGGCGTCAAAGGCACAATCGGAACAATGCTCCTTGATGCTGACAGATTGACTTTGATAGGCACGGGCGGATTTGCTTCACCAACACCTCAAGACCGTCAGACAAAATTCTGGCTCGTGAAAGTTCGAAATCTCGAGGACAGATCACAGGGCGTTTCGTTCAGTGCGGACTCAGTCGAAGGAGTTATGCGTCAGGGAAACGTTCATGACTTGACGGCGAAAAATCGCGTTTTACTCAAAGGCAAACCCAAAGCTAAAGATCAAGCCGTAACTCTGCGTGGCGATAGTGCTGTGTATTCTCTCGAACGTGGCAGCGTCGTCGTGAACGGTCACGTAACAGCTGTTCAAGGCGGACGTACTTTGAGATCAAGTTCTATCGTGTATTTCCCCGCACAAAATCGTGTCGAGGCTCTGGGCGGTGTTTCCAAGAAAAAAGACGGCTCGACAACTACTGAACGCGCAGAAATTACGATCGATTTATCTCGCGAAAAAGGCGGCAAAAAATCCAAATGAGTTCGCTCTATGCAAATGACCTCAGGAAAAGTTATAACAAGAGGCTGGTCGTCTCAAATGTGAGCATTCAGGTTAATACCGGTGAAGTCGTCGGATTACTCGGTCCAAACGGTGCCGGGAAAACTACGTCGTTTTACATGATTGTCGGATTAATTAAGCCTGACTCGGGTGAAGTTCGAATCGATAGCGCAGTTATAACGCAACTTCCTGTGTATGCTCGTGCGCGTGCCGGGATTGGATATTTGCCGCAAGAAGCCTCGGTATTCAGGAATTTGACGGTTCGCGAAAATATCGATCTCGTCTGGCAGGAGAATAAGCGCAAGAAATCCGAGATTAAAGCCCTGACTGACAATTTGCTCGAACAGTTCAAGATAACGCATATCGCCGACACAAAGGGTTATTCACTCTCGGGCGGTGAACGTCGTCGCGTGGAAATTGCCAGAGCACTGACCATGAAGCCAAAGTTTATATTACTCGACGAACCATTCAGCGGCATTGACCCAATCGCAGTCGCAGATATTCAGTCTATGATTCACGATTTGAAAGCTCAGGATTACGGCGTCTTAATCACGGATCATAACGTACGCGAAACTCTATCGATAACAGACCGAACGTACCTGATTCACGATGGCGGAATATTCTTGTCCGGCACGCCATCAGAAGTCGCAGAAAACGAATTAGCGCGAAAATTCTATCTCGGCGAAAATTTCGAATGGAATGATCACGAACACGCACACGAACACGAACATGAACATAAACACGAATACAATCAGAAAGGCTCTGAACATGAACACGAATAATTACAGGCTCGAACGTGACACAATGGGCGAAATGAAAGTCCCCTGCGATAAATACTGGGGCGCGCAAACTGAACGCAGCCGTCAGAATTTCCAGATAGGCGTTAATATCGAGAACATGCCAGGCGAAATTATTAACGCATTCGCAATACTTAAGAAATCCGCAGCAATCGCGAATCGCAATCTGGTTCCGGCGAAAATGACGCAAGAAAAATCCGAGATAATCTCAAAAGTTTGCGACGAAATCATCTCCGGGAATTTACGCGAGAATTTCCCGTTAGTAGTCTGGCAAACAGGTTCAGGAACGCAATCCAACATGAACGTCAACGAAGTCATCGCTAATCGCGGCAACGAATTATCCGGCGAAAAACTCCTGCACCCAAACGACGACGTGAATATGTCACAATCATCGAACGATACTTTCCCAACAGCAATGCACATCGCAGCAAGTCTCGCGTTGAAAAATAATTTATTACCCGAACTCTCAAATCTGATTCGCACTCTCAAGAAGCTGGAATGCGAAAATCAAAATATAATCAAGATCGGCAGAACGCATTTACAGGACGCTGCACCACTAAGATTCTCTCAGGAAATTTCGGGCTGGAGAAATTCTCTCGAACAAGCTCAAATCATGATAACGCGAACTCTGGAATTTCTGTCGGAATTAGCAATCGGTGGAACGGCTGTCGGAACTGGCCTGAATGCTCCGAAGAATTTTGACGTGAAGATTTGCGAAGTTATATCGGCAATTACAGATCTCAAATTCTCACCGGCTGCGAACAAATTTCACGCTCTCACTTCCAAAAGCGAAATAGTTTTTGCTCACGGTGCTTTGAAAGCTCTGGCGTGTGACCTGATGAAAATTTCGAACGATATTCGATGGCTTGCGTCTGGTCCAAGATGCGGTCTGGGCGAAATAATTATCCCGGCAAACGAACCAGGCAGCTCAATCATGCCCGGAAAAGTTAATCCGACACAATGCGAACAAGTCACGATGGTTGCGGCTCAAGTTCTCGGCAATGATGTTACAGTTGGGATTGCAGCTTCTCAGGGGAATTTTGAGCTGAACGTATTCATGCCTGTGTGCGCGTATAATTTCCTGCAGTCCGTGAGATTATTAAGCGAATCAATGCGCTCGTTCGAGAAAAATTGCGTCTCAGGCATCAAAGCTAACGTCTCGAAAATGCGCGAAAATCTGGAGAAATCTCTAATGCTTGTTACGGCTCTGAATCCGGTAATTGGCTACGAGAATGCTGCGAAGATTGCTAAACTTGCTCACGAAAGAAATATTTCGTTACGGGAAGCTTGCTTGGAACTTGGGATTTTGACGGGCGAAAAATTCGACGAGACAGTCCGTCCAGAAAAGATGGTGTGATAAATGCGTGAAAATTTACGCTTGCGAATAGACTCGATTTCCAGTGACGGAACAGGAATCGCACGAACTGATTTTGGAATTATATTTGTCGAGAACGCTTTACCCGGAGAAATTCTCAGAGCCGAGATAATTCTGCGCAAGAAAGATTTTTCACTGGCAAGAGCAGTCTCGATTGAAAAAGAATCTCCCGGACGAGTAACACCGCGCTGCAAATATTACGGACGTTGCGGAGGCTGTCAGCTACAACACGCAAATTACGAAACACAACTCGCAATCAAGAGCCGAATCGTGAAAGACGCAATGATACGAATTGGCGGATTTGACGCGAAATTTTTTGAAAATCTTGAATGCGAATCTTCACCGGAAATCTGGGGCTATCGTAACAAAGCTGCGTTTCCAGTTCAGGATTTCAGGGGACGAGTTGCGACAGGATTTTATCGAGCAGGCAGTCATAATCTAGAATTTATCAAAACGTGTCCGGTCAACGCTAAAAAGATCAATTTCATGTACGACAAGTTGCTGGATAATCTTGGGAATTTGACGATTAATGCTTATGACGAGAGAAATAATTCCGGGAAATTGCGTCACATAATTTTGCGCACGGGGATCAACACGCAGGAAACTCTCGCATCATTCGTGATTAACGGCAAATTGTCAGCCAAGAACGTAAAGAATCTTATCGCGTTCGGAAATTCCGCAAGACCTGATACTCTCACGCTGAATCACAACTCGAAGCCGGGCAACACAATCCTGGGCACTCAAACCGAAAATTTGCTGGGAGAGGGCGTGATTCACGAGAAGCTTGAGGATTTCAGCTACATGATTGACACAACGTCGTTTTTTCAAGTAAACACGCATCAAGCCGAGAAATTATTTTCACATGTGCGTAATTTGGCGAAAGATTCCCGGAATATTCTTGAGTTATACAGCGGAGTTGGTTCGTTGACGTGTTATCTGGCGAAAAAATCACAAGTGACGAGCGTTGAAGAATGGCGCAGTGCTGTCTACATGGCGCGGAAAAATCTGCGGAATAATAATCTCGAAGTGAATGCTCTGTGCGGACGTTCTGAAGATATTATCAGCGAGCTTGAATCCGGCTTTGATCTTGTAGTGTTAGATCCACCGAGAGATGGCTGCGAAAGAAGCGTTCTGGAATCAATCAAGAATTTCGGAGTTGCGAAAATAATTTACGTGTCATGTAATCCGGCAACACTTGCGCGTGATTGCAAAATTCTGGCTGCACACGGCTACGTTATCGAGAATATTCGTT